>NZ_SLXT01000024.1 GCF_004341395.1 Heliophilum fasciatum | reverse complement strand
GGTACGGTTTGCGGCTATTTTCTTGATTAATTTGGAAAAAACACGGTTTCAACGGATACCATACTTGGTTCCATTGGGTTCCTGGACGGACTCTATTAGATTATGCTTATATCATTACGGCACTGATTATCCAACCAAATGAGAGGAAAAGAAACAAAACGATTAGACCAACGGCTCGGTTATCGTTGTTTAGCGCTTTATTGATCGAAAAGCGGAGCATGGCTTTTTCCATCAAAATAGAGGAAATGAGCAGGAAGGTGATGCCGATAGCGGTCCACCCAAGCATTTGACCGATCGTATCATTGCGGATGATCGCTTGATGAACAATCAGTGCGCTGGCCATCATCTTTCCACTTTGCGCCAAGGCAATGGACACATTGCCATCTTGTAATGCTTGGCGAAGCGATAGGGAAGGGGCTAACCACAAATAACTTTGCCATAAAAGTAAAAAAACCAGACTGAACAAAAGAAAAATGAACAAGGGAAGAACGAGACTGGTTAACAAAAGAGGATCCTCCTTAAATCAGCTTGGTGAGACTCTTTCTTCTCTTTGTTCGACGTTGATAAGTTCTTTCCCTTGTAGGTTATGACCAAGGTACTTGAATTAATTGCGGTGAAGGAGCGGCAAAGGGGAAGATGACAGTTGTCGGTGAAACTCTTGATGTAATCCTTTTAATCCACGAAATACGGCTTTTTCTCCGTAAAGCCATCGTAACATACCTGGAACTTCGTTTTTAATCGTAGACACACAGATCGGTTTTCCTGTAGCTTGCAAACGAAGTAATTGATGAAATACGCATTGACGAATTTCTTCCGGCGAATTGCCCCAGCGAATACGCCGGTTTGTTCCCCAGACTCCTGGAGGTATAGCGGTTGACAATGGCGCTTGCCCCAGTTTGCTTTCGATTTCTTGGAGACGATGTTGAAGATGTTGGTATTCTAAGCCAAGACGCTCTACGGCTACAATCATAACTTCTACCATATCGATAACTTCTTCCAGTGATTTTTTTTCTTGGCATTGTTGATCCTCTAAACGCTTGAGGAGAAGGTTGCGAAAATTAGGGAATGACGATTTGAATGATGTTTCTATCTCATAACAGGGGGATGGGTCTGGCATTCCGGTAACTCCTTTCCAAACTTTTACCGACATATTCTCAACATAATTCAGCATATAATAAAAGTAGAGTGCCAATGGCCAAGCAATTTTATGCGTATTTTTGAAAATTTTACTTGCGCTAAAAATCCTTAAAAAAACGAGTTCTCTTACGAAGAAGACTCTTGCCAGTTTCTACTGACATGAGTATAATGAAGGCAATTGAATAAGCGGTTACGACGGTGTAACTGCTTACCAAGAGGCAAAGGCGCCTTTATCTAGTGGTAATACAAAGGATAAAGGCGTCTTTTTTTTGTCAAAATAAGATAAAATATTCAGGAGGTTGGATCAAAACATGGCCAAAACCAAAGAAGATGTGCTGCGTTTAGCTCGTGAGCACGACGTAAAATTTGTTCGTCTGCAATTCACTGATATTTTCGGTATACTTAAAAACGTATCTTTGCCGGTAGAGCAACTGGAAAAAGCGTTAAATGGTGAAATGATGTTTGACGGTTCCTCCATTGACGGTTTTGCACGCATTGAAGAGTCTGATATGTATCTACGTCCCGATCCGGATACCTTTGTTATCTTCCCCTGGCGTCCGCAAGATGGCGCTGTGGCTCGACTGATCTGTGATATCTATAATCCCGATGGCACACCTTTTGAAGGAGACCCTCGCAATGTCCTGAAGCGAGCAATCAAAGAAGCTGAAGACATGGGTTATACCATGTATGTTGGTCCGGAATTGGAATTCTTCCTTTTCTTAACCGATGCGGAAGGCAAAGCCACCACGATCACTCATGACAAAGCCGGTTACTTCGATATGACACCGATCGACCTCGGTGAAAATGCTCGCCGGGATATGGTCATGACGCTGGAACAAATGGGCTTTGAAATCGAAGCTTCGCACCATGAAGTGGCTGCCGGCCAGCACGAAATTGACTTCAAATACTCCAATGCTCTTGACGTAGCTGATAAAATTATGACCTTTAAGTTCGTCGTTCGTACGATCGCCCAACGTCATGGTCTGCATGCGACCTTCATGCCGAAGCCAATTTTCGGAATTGCCGGTTCCGGTATGCACACCAACATGTCGCTGTTTAAGGATGGAAGCAACGCCTTTTATGATCCTTCGACAGAAGATCAACTAAGCCAAGAAGCAAAATACTACATTGGTGGTCTCTTGAAACACGTTCGTTCCTTTGCAGCCATCACGAACCCCACTGTCAACTCTTACAAACGTCTTGTACCGGGTTACGAAGCACCTTGCTACATTGCATGGTCTTGCTCCAACCGCAGTCCTTTGATTCGTATTCCTGCAAAACGCGGTGCTTCTACCCGTGTTGAACTGCGTAGTCCCGATCCCTCATGCAACCCGTACTTGTCACTGGCTGTTTGCCTCAAAGCCGGCTTAGACGGTATCAAAAATCAAATTAATCCGCCTGCACCGACCGATGAAAACATCTACCACATGGATGCTGCTCGTCGTGCCGAAAAAGGCATCGATAACTTACCGTCCAGCTTGATCGAAGCGATTGAGGAACTGGAAAAGAACGAAATTGTCAAAGAGGCGTTGGGCGAACACGTAGCCGAGCGTTACACCAGCGCCAAGCGGGAAGAATGGGATTCTTTCCGGATCTCCGTTCACCAATGGGAACTCGACGAGTACCTCGTCAAGTACTAAGCCCAAGATACATGGATGGCCCGTTGCTCCTGTTGGAGGACGGGCCTTTTTCATTCATAAGGCACATTTCTTGCGTTGTATCGTACAAACCTTTATAATGGCTAGGAAGATAAGAGGCTGAGGTGAGGCACTTGCCCCCATGGCGTGAACAACCGTTGAAAACGTTACTCTTTGGTGTAGTTGTTCTTCTATTTATGTACCTGACATCGACCGGCGTCTATTCGTGGTTGAGCACGAACTGGGATACTGCCCCTGAAAGGGATGAACACTTATCGCCATTAGCTGATAAAAGCCGCTTTAATATTTTGTTAATGGCTGTTGATGCCCGTCCAGGAGAAACGGATGCTCGCACTGATTCACTGATTTTAGCTAATGTTGATAAACAAGCACAAATGGCCTATTTGCTTTCGATTCCTCGCGATACAAGGGTCATGATCGATGGACATGGGGTAGATAAGATCAACGCTGCCCATATGCATGGCGGGATACCGCTTACCATCAAAACCGTTGAACAACTAACGGGCCAACAAATTAACTTTTATATGAAAACCAATTTTGATGGTTTTAAAGAAATTGTTGATACGTTAGGCGGCATTGAGATTGATGTCGAAAAAAATATGTATCATAATGAAGGCGATCCTGGGGATTTCATCAACCTAAAAAAAGGTAAGCAACGCTTGAATGGAGAACAGGCGTTACAATACGTACGTTTCCGTTCGGATGAATTGGGTGACATCAGTCGCACACAGCGACAACAAAAATTTTTACAGGCCTTGGCTACACAAGCTTTTCGTGTGAATACGGTATGGAAGTTACCGGCGTTAATACCGCAATTGGCGAAAACTGTGGAAACCAATTTTGATGCAGGTGATCTCCTCGCGTTGACGATGGCATTCAGTAACTTTTCTAACGAACATCTCTTGGTGCATACTTTGCCGGGAAATTTTGTCACATTACATGGAATAAGTTATTGGTATGTACAACCAACGCGGATTCCCTTAGCGGTGAGCCAATTCTTCGGTGGTCAAACCGATATTCCTCTGATTGATGAATCAATTCTTGTGCAAAGTGATCGTTCATTGGTTAAGAACAAGGAAGAAGTAGCCAAGCCTGCCGAACAAGACGGTACATCCGATCAAATTAACCAAACAGCAGATGCTAATAAGGCCACAGAATTTGGCCAAGCTATCGATTCTGTTGATAAAACAACGAATTCGTTGAACGAGATAGATCCTGCAAGAAAAACTCCGGAGATATCGAAGACGCCAGAGGATAACCGGAGTACAACATCATCTTTCAACGGTCAAACTTCTTCTTCGGATACTACGAAAATTAAGGAAACAGAACATGAGGTTCAACAATCAACGTTGCTTGATCCACGTGCTTCCGGAAGAATCATTCCAGGTGCCCCAAGTCAAGATGGTAATCATCTTGAGACGACTGGGAATACACCGAATGACATAGAAAAAAAATAAAAAGGGGAGTTATCATGGACTCGATGATTCGAGATATTCAGTTAGCGCCACAGGGGCAGATGAAAATTGATTGGGTGGCTCAACACATGCCGATCCTGAATCAATTGCGCCAAGACTTCGAAAAACGTAAGCCTCTCGCCGGTAAACGCGTAGTCATTTGTTTGCATTTGGAGGCCAAAACAGCCTATCTTGCATTAACGATGCAGCTTGCCGGTGCTGAAGTGGCCGTTTGTGGTTCCAATCCCTTATCGACACAAGATGATGTGGTAGCTGCTTTAGTGGCTAACGGTGTAAAGGCGTTTGCATGGTACGGGGCCACCGATGCCGAATATAAAATGCATCTCAATCGAGCTCTCGATTTTCAGCCTGATATTTTGATTGATGACGGTGGCGATCTGGTTGCGACCTTACATGCAGAACGACCGGAGCAAGCCCGACAGATCATTGGTGGTGCCGAGGAAACAACCACAGGTATTTTACGCTTACGGGCATTGGCGAAGGAAGGTCGGTTGCTCTTTCCCATGATGGCCGTTAACGATGCCCAAATGAAGTATCTTTTTGACAATCGTTATGGTACAGGCCAATCGACATGGGATGCGATTATGCGGACAACCAATTTGGTGGTCGCTGGTAAAGTTGTAGTTGTAGCCGGCTATGGTTGGTGTGGTAAAGGCGTAGCAGCGCGGGCGAAAGGATTAGGGGCCCGTGTGGTGGTTACGGAAATCGATCCGATCAAAGCCAATGAAGCGTTGATGGATGGCTTTGAAGTTATGCCGATGGTGGAAGCGGCTAAAATCGGTGATATCTATATTACTGTTACAGGAAACCGCGATATCATCCGGCGCGAACATTACGAAGTGATCAAAGATAAAGCGATTCTTTCGAATGCAGGGCATTTTGACGTAGAAGTCAATAAAAATGATTTGCGGGCCATGGCCACAAGTGTAAAGAAAGCTCGTAATAATGTTGAGGAGTATACATTCGCCGATGGTCGACGTGTCTATCTCTTAGGCGAAGGCCGTCTCGTCAATCTGGCTGCCGGCGATGGTCATCCTGCGGAGGTTATGGATCTGACCTTTGCACTTCAAGCGATGTCCTTGGAATATGTTTTTACTCATCGGGATACGTTAGAACCAAAGGTCTATTCGGTACCGGAAGATATCGATCGCAAAGTGGCCCAGTTCCGTCTCGCAGCGCTCGGAGTTTCCATGGATCAACTTACAGAAGAACAAATTCATTACCTGAGCAGTTGGCAAGAATAAGTAGCGTACAACCAGGAAAGGTCGTCGATGGACGACCTTTCCTGGTTAATTAATGGGGTTATCACTTATGGAAGAAGCAAAAAAGCGTTTATGGAAAAACGCGATGTGTCCGATTATCACCTTTGCATCTTATCAAGAAGCAATCGCTGCGGAATATTTGCTGATCGAAGAGCAGATTCCCTGTTTGGTTGTGCCTTTGCCTCCATCCTTACGGGCCGGTTGTGGGATTGCTTTACGGATCTTTTTGGAAGATGTGCCGCGCATCCAAAGCCTTATCGCAAAACAGCCTTGGCAGGTGATTTACTATACTTGGGAAGTATCATTAGCGGAATGGCAGGTTTGTGCTTTTGTCATGTAATGAAAAATGATACAATGAGATAACAATGATGATGCGATGATGCGGAGGTATGTATGAATCCAAAGGCAGCTATACCAAGTATTTTCACATTGGCCAACTTAATGTTGGGTGTCCTTTCTTTGATTAGCACGATGGAGCATGATTTCTATAATGCTGCCATCTGGATTCTCTTTGCCATGGTGCTTGACGCGATGGATGGAAAAGTTGCCCGTAAGCTTGATGTCTCTTCGCTTTTTGGCAAAGAACTCGATTCTTTGTCGGATTTGGTTTCCTTTGGCGTAGCACCGGCACTACTCGTCTATCAAGCCCAGATGAAAGAACCCTATGCCATCTGGGGTCTTGCCGTCGCGATCATTTTTGTTTTGTGTGGAGCGATTCGACTTGCTCGCTTTAATGTGCTTAATATTACAACATATTTTATGGGGATTCCTATCACTGCAGCTGGACCGTTAATGGTTATCCTTACGTTATTTAGCCACCGGTTGCCCCAGTTAATTTTTCCGTCGATGATGCTTGGTCTTGCCGCCTTTATGGTCTCGAACATTAAAGTGCCAAAGCTTTGATTTTGGAGAAAGTAAAAAGGAAGTTCTCTTCGCTGGTTAAGCTAGCCGGAAAGGAACCATCTCGCCGGCAGGAACTTCCTTGGTACTAGTTTAACCGGAAGCTCGCTTTATATACATCCGGAGGTGAACGATCTGTGCGTATTCCCTATTGTGAATCGTGTGGGGCGAAAGACACGCAAGGAGTGGTCTGCGGACATTGTGACTCGATGTACTGTTATGATTGCATGGAAAAAAAACAGATCAACATGATTGTCTGTAAGGTTTGCGGTCGCTTTGTTTGTATTGCTTGTCGTGTGGGCATGGATCGGTGTACTCAAGTACCGATTGAAGAGCTTTAGTTGCTGGAAGCATAGACCATAAGGCGGAAGCATAGACATTACTACCCTCGGGAAAAGGGAGAGATGCTATGCCCGCCTTATTTTTTTTTCTTTGTGCTTTTTTAATCGGAGCCTTACCCGTGACGTACTGGATTGGCCGAATCTTTTATGGAATTCATGCTGGTGATTATGGCCCAGGTTCCATTGGACCGGTTAAATTACTTCGTTTAGCGGAACCGGAAGCGTTCTTCTTGGCCTTGCTTGGTGAATTGTCCAAAGGTTGCTTGCTGGCTCACGGAGCTGAACTATGCGCACTGGATGATCCGGTGATCTGGTGGGGATTATTTTGGCTTAGCCTTGGCCATCGCTTGTCACCGGTATTGGGTGGACATAACAGTGATCTCTGGCTTGCTTGGACAGGATATATCGTTTTTTTTGTGCCTGTGCTCGGACAACTTTCTTTGGCAACCGCCTGTGCGCTGTTTATTTTGACGAAGAGACAATGGATCAGTGCCACTGCCGCTTTGGCCGTTACTGCAGTTACAGCAGCACTCCTTGGCTATTCATCGGCAGCACTTTTGGTTCTTGCAGGGTGCCTTGGTCTGCAGATGGGGCAAAACCGAAAATTCTGCAGGCACATTCACCGTCCGGCAGAAATAGAATAAGGAAAGAGGAGCACAACAAAAAAACAGTAAAGGAGTGAAACGCATGAAAGTCTATTATGTACGACTTCCTAAATTTCTTCGCTCTCTTTTTTTAAAAGTATGGAAATAGCAGTTGCTAAAAGCCAACGGGGATTGCTCAGCTTCCCGTTGGCTTTTTAATTTTGCCTATGCTATTATTATCCTTAACTTAATCTTTCCCTATAACACTGACGACGCTCCCTAAACTACTGCCGACAACAGCGTAAATCATTTTTTTCCACCAAGCAGTTGCTGCTAAGGTTGGTGCAGACACGATCCACCCAAGCAACCAAGTAATCACGAAAAAAAGCACGCCAGCCATAATGCCATAAATAATACTTTTGGAACTGCTGCGGCGAGCTGCTGACCAACCGGCCCAACTGGCACAAAGGCCAAAACCGCCGAGCACCATCATGTTCATTCCTGGCTCACTTACATTGGTAAAGTAATAAACGGTTCCCACAAGTGCTGTAATCACTAACGATAAAGCAACTGCTTGACTGACTCCCCAGACGAGGGGCAACAAAGTAATAGAACTTTGATCTTCTTTGTTTGTCATGCGATTTCCCTCCTTGTCACCACTTTATTCAGCGTGCAAGCAATTTAAGACGTCTTTTCTATATTCCAAGGAGGCTGAAGCATGCTTCGTAATTTTTCAGCAGCCAACAAAGTCGTGGCTGTGTTTTTAGGTGTTATTTTGATGACCGCTTTTTACCTGTCTACCCATCGCGTACCGCCGCCACCGTTGGATACAGCCATTGCTTTTGATCCTCGCGATATTCAAATTACGGTAACCGGTGAAAGCAAGGTACAGGCATCGACAAACCATTTGCGTGTTCGCTTTGGGATTCAGCAAACAGCTTGGTCGGCATTGGAAGCGGAAACACAAATTCAAAAACAAGCGGACAAAATGCGTACAGCTCTTACCAATCAGGGAATATCGGAGATGATGATTCGCCAGATTAACCATACGATACAAGCCCAGTGGGAGGGAAGCGTAAATCAAGGGTATTTGGCAACAACGCAGTTCGAAATCAATAACTGGAATCCTAATTCCGAAACAGATATTATTAAAACCCTATTGCGGGCCGGGGCCAATCAGATCATCGATACTCAATACATGGATATGATTGATGGGGAGTCACGTAAACAAGCGTTTAAGGCGGCCATGGATGATGCACGCGCACGGGCCGGGGTAATCGCCGTGACCATGGGAAGAGAGATTGGTGATACCGTTTCCGTGACGGAAATTACTTCCGAACAGGGAAAAGTAACGTCTCCTGAAGTGGTGAAAGTTTCTGTTGTGTATCGTTTAAAATTCTAGCGGAATAAGAGAATTGAAACGTAGGTGAGGTAGGGAGTTCTTGATGGATCGTTTTGAAGACTTGTGTGATCAACTGCAGAAAAATGATTATAAATTAACGAATCAACGTAAGAATGTCATTAAAGCCTTCATCATGCATGCTGACAGTCATCTGAGCGCTGAAGATATTTATGGGATTGTTAAACAAAAGCACCCTGAAATTGGACTGGCTACTGTCTATCGCACGCTTGAGTTATTAGCGGAACTGGAGATCCTTCATAAATTGGACTTTGGCGATGGGCGATTACGCTATGAATTTGCCAATCAAAAGACGCACCATCACCACCATCTCATTTGTACCGATTGTGCCAAAGTAATAGAATTTGAAGATGATATGCTGGATTCCTTAGAACAAGTGATTCACGAAAAAAATGGCTTTCAAATTCTTAACCATCATCTGAAGTTCTATGGGATTTGCCAAGCTTGTCAAAAAGAAAAAACCCGGGTGTAGCCCGGGTTTTTTCTTTAGCAATGAGTCCAGAGACGAGTAAAAATCGTTTTAAGCGTTTGTTCTGAATCAAAGCCGGTTAACGGTGGAGATGTTTCGTTGGCAGCATCAATCATTGCGCGGATGACGGCGTCCGGTGTCATCATCTTTCCTTGACGCAGTGCTACTCGGGTAACTTCGACCAGCCATTTATATTGTTCTTCCGTAAGTTTTATCGTTAGGCTTTTCGATGGCTCTTTAGCTTGTACTTTGGCTGAAGAAGATGGTTTGGCTTCCAATGTTGCTTCTGGTACCGGGTTGCGATTGGAAGTAAGCAGAGCGGATGTGGCATCAGGTGAAGATGAAGTAGTAGTTACTGTACTGGCAGATGTTGAAGCGACAGCACTGACCGCGGTTTTTGAGGGAACTGTTGTCTTTGTATTGCCGTCAGCCATTTGTTCCTTCGTTAAATCCCATTGGCGACGTAATAAACGATCAATTTCCGGTTCGCGTCGCATATCACGATGTTGGGCAGCTCGTGAAAACCACTGTATCGCCTCAGTGTAGCGACTACACTGGCGGTTCAGTTCCCCGATTAAATAAAGCAAAGACGGACCTGATAATTTTCCGGGATCCCGATCGGAGGCAAAAGACTGCTCATAAAACTGCCTCGCTTGGTCCACATAGTGTCGAGCCAGCGCATGTTGACCACTTTCTTCAGCAACCCAAGCGCCTCTTAAGAAAAGGGATCCTTTGACCCCGTTTGATGCTTCCGATAAAAGTGCCGTCTGAATGGCCAGTTGATAAGCACGAAGAACTGTCGGCAAACTACGCTCACCTTGAAAGTCAGGCTCTTCGCGATAGCGGCTTTTTAACTCCCCAAGCAACTGAGAAGCTCGGCGGGGTTGATCAAAATCACGATCTAAATTAGCATAATGACAAGCCGGACAAACCCATACTTGATAATGGACGGGATTAACGCCTTGATATATGACCTGAAAGTCTGGGCGCCGTTCCTGGACGCGAACTGCAGAACTGCGAATCCGAGTAATCGAAAATGACTGTCCACAGAGAGGACATTCTTTGGTTTGCGCAAAAAGTGGATTTGGTGTAGCCATTTCAACACATCCTTAAAGAGCATGAACATTGCTTTGTTGATGATCTTCTTTCGTTTCGTTTTTTCTTTTTCCTTCTGCATGGTTTCCCTTTATACTTGGTTTAATGATAAAATATCAACATAGATTCCAGAAAGGGGTCCCCTCATGATCAAAAAATATTTTCATCCCGAATTGATGGGATACGATGGAACACAACTCGCTTCATTATGGGCGTATCGAACCTTTCAAATCATGGGAGACAGCATTGTTGCCTTTCGCGGTCCTTGTAAGGTCGGTCTTCGTACAATGGTTGATCTCGAAGACGTTTTGAAAGGGGATACCATTTACAGTCCGGAAATGTTGCATTTTATTGTCGAGCATTTTGATATGGATTTAGAAAAGACTGTCTTACGACAACGTTTATTCATGACCATTATTAAAGAAGATCTCGAAGAAGTTTACAGTAGTTCATTGATTCGTAGCGGTGATGATCTCTATCTCATCGATAAAAAGCTTTCTGTTTCCATCGCCACGAGGACACCCGTATCGACCATGATCCATGTTGGTTTGAACGTTCAAACGGAGGGAACGCCGGTACCTACAGCGTCATTAAGTCAATTGGGCGAAAAAAATCCCGAAGCTTTTGCCCGTCGTGTAATGGAACAGTATGTTGCTGAGTCGACCGATATCTATCTAGCCCGGTGTAAAGTGCGAGGAGTAAATTGATTTGTCAGAGATAAAAGCACAAATTATGGATATCATGGTTTCTGCGCAGGGTGAAGGTCCTTGGGTAGGCCATCGTCAGTTATTTTTGCGTTTTTTCGGTTGCAATCTTCACTGTAGTTACTGTGATACCCCGGCCAGTCAAAGTGAGCAACCAGGGCCATGCCAAATCGAGCGACAACCGGGTAGCGCTGTTTTCGATTATCTTCCGAATCCACTTTCAGTAACTCACCTGGCGGCCCAGATTCGTCCTTTACTAAACCGCTCGCTACATTCAATCAGCTTAACCGGCGGTGAACCGTTGCTTCATGTTCCCTTCATTCGTGAATTAGCCGATGTACTTGGTGCAGAACGTCCCCTTTTTTATTTGGAGACCAATGGAACGCTTGTAGATGCCTTAAAAGAAGTGTTACCTGTAATCGACTTTATAAGTATGGATCTTAAAATGCCCTCACACTGTACCGGACTACTTTGGGAATACCATAGTCGCTTTCTGCGTGTGGCCGCCCAAAAGCCAGGCTATGTCAAAACGGTTGTCTTGCCAAGTACAACTCATGACGATATTGAACAAGCTGCTCGGTTGGTCAAAGCAGAAGCATCTCATTATCCCTTAATTTTGCAGCCTGTTAGCGATAAGCGAGGGATACCGCTAGTACCTGGGAACCGGTTGCTTGAATTTCAGGATGCCGCTATGGTGTGGCACCAGGATGTGCGTGTGATTCCGCAAACTCATAAATGGCTGGAAATTTTATAATGGAGGGGAGATACAGTCTATGGATCTCAAAAAAATCGAACAAGCTGTGACGATGATTTTAGAAGCAATTGGCGAAGATCCGCAACGTGAAGGATTACTTGATACTCCGAAACGTGTAGCGCGTATGTATCAGGAAATTTTAGGCGGGATTGAAGAAGATCCGTCACGTCATCTTCATGTGATGTTTAATGAAGAACATGAAGAGATGGTAATGGTCAAAGATATTCCTCTTTATTCGATGTGTGAACACCATCTGTTGCCCTTTTACGGAGTGGCCCATATTGCTTACATTCCCCAAGCCGGTCGAATTACAGGGCTCAGTAAAATTGCCCGGACTGTTGAAGGCTTTGCCAAACGTCCCCAATTGCAAGAACGTCTTACTGCACAAATTGCCAATTCTTTGATGGATGTGCTTGAGCCGCAAGGGGTCTTGGTGGTCATTGAAGCGGAGCATATGTGCATGACGATGCGCGGCGTAAAAAAACCGGGTTCACGAACAGTCACTTCCGCTGTTCGTGGTATTTTTCAGAAGAATAAGGCGACGCGCAGTGAAGCCATTGCTTTGCTCAACACAGGAAAACTGCCATAATTATCAAAATAACGGACAATCGACAACGTTCTGTATAAACTAAAGTAAGTTCCCATTTTTTTCTTGGGGCGGTGGATATACATGAGTTGTCCGTTATTTTGTTGGCAATGTTATTTGGACTTACGACCCGACCAATGGAATACATTAATGACACGGGGACAATGGCAGATTCTCCAATGTCCCCGTTGTCGTGCCATTTATTCATTGAATCCGTCAGGTCAGATTTGGCTTTCGCAGCGACCGCTGAAGGAGCGAAAGCGATAGGGGGAACAAAATTGCGTATCCTATTTACCAATGATGATGGTATTCATGCACCGGGGATTCGCGCTTTATGGCAAGCTTTTGCCGGGCAAGGTGATTTAATCGCAGTTGCGCCGGACGAAGAGCGCAGTGCTACCGGTCATGGCATTACCGTGCATAAGCCGTTGCGTGTAGAGTCGTTAAAACAGTATGAAGGAGAAGTGCAAGCTTGGTCCGTTAACGGTACACCTGCTGATTGCATTAAACTTGCTTTCGAAGCCATCTTGACGGAACCGCCAGATCTGGTGATCTCCGGTATTAATCGTGGCCCCAATTTAGCCACTGATGTTCTTTATTCCGGTACCGTTTCTGCAGCAGTAGAAAGCGTAATTTATGGGGTCCCGGCCATTGCCATCTCCATGGCTGGACATGATTCTTTAGATTATCAGTGGGCTGCAAAGACATGTTGCTTTATTACCCAACAATTATTGGCCGATACGGTTGAGCCCCATACCCTGTTGAACATCAATGTTCCGGTATGCTCTCATGAGTTGATTAAAGGAATCCGTGTTACTCGTTTGGGACAACGGCGGTACCGGAATATACTTGAAAAAAGAATCGATCCACGCGGCAAATCTTACTACTGGATTGCCGGCGAAGTGGAAGATGTAGTAGCCGGGGAAGGAACGGACATCGCTGCTGTGGCTGATTCTTATATTTCAGTGACACCGTTACATTTTGATCTTACCGATGAACCTAAAATTACAGATGTTGCTGCATGGTTACAGAAACAAACTGTAGCTTGGCAAGCATATGTTGGGGCACACAAAAAGGAAGGTTAACAGCCTTCCTTTTTGTGTGCCCTTACATTACCGGAAGAGATGGACTAAAAAGGGAAATACTTGCGAAAGCGATGATAACCCGGGAAAGAGCGAAGATCATCGATACTCAAACAACCGAGCCAAGGAAGCATTAACAGATATGCCAACAAGCCTAATAAGCATGATGCCATTAAAGATACCAAAGAATTGCTGCTAAAAAACGTACTTGATAAAAAGAAAACGATGATAAAGGCAACTGCACCTAAAGCCGGTGTTACCGCAGGAAGCAATGCTTTCCATGACCAGTGTAAACGATAACGAAACCAGAGAAGGTGTAAGATTGCCGTAATTCCATTGCTGACCGTATAGGCCCAAGCAATGCCGTCTAAACGAAACTGGGGCAAGGAAGCAACATAAATAAAAATAAATATTCGTAAGAAAAAAGCGACTGTAGTTACAGCCAGAGGAAATAGCACCCGTCCAATTCCTTGAAGAATACTTGTGGTTGTTTGTTGAATATACAAGAAAAGTGCACCAAAAGCCAAGATGGAAAGAGCTGAACCAAGATCGGTAATGCCAAATATGCGTCGACACAACTCGTCACCAAGAAGAAAAAGCATGATGACCATTGGCCAACCGATGATCGCTGTAAAACGAATCGCTTTTAAGGTACGATGCTTCACTGTTTCCATTTGATTAAGTACATAATTTTCGGAAATACTCGGAATTAAACTGATCGAAAGAGGAATGGTAAAGACGGTCGGAATCGAAATCAACGGTGCAGCGGCCCCGTTAAAACGACCAAAGGCCGATGTTGCTTCTGCTTGGGTAAGCCCTGACTCTTGGAGAACGCGCGGAATCAGTACAGCATCGACGGCGAACATCAGACAAAGAACCATCCGAGACAGGGCAATCGGATAAGCCAAGGGCCAAAGCGTACACCAGGCGGCGCGGTGACTTAGGGAAGTGGGCATCCGAAAACCACGCCAAAAGGCCGCAAGCCGTTGAAAGAGGAAGGGACCGGAAAGCAACGTAATGACGATTAGGCCCATGAACTCACCAAAAGTAATCCCCAAAGCAATACCTGCTGCCGCCCACGCCGGTCCGCGGGGCAATAACCAAAGGGCTAACCAAAGACCTGAAGCGATTCGCACCACTTGTTCGGCCAGAGAACCAAAAGCACTGGGCTCCATCGATTGTAAACCCTGGCAGAGACTACGTACGGCTGACGAAGCACAAACAATCAAAATACTCGGGAGCAAAGCCCATAAAGCAGCTTCAGCACGAACGTCAACAATCCAAGTCGGAAAAAGGTAAGGAATGATCAGTACAGCACCCATCGTGACCAGTACCCCACACGTAGCCATCACTAAGGTGCTTACTTTCATTAATCGACGTACATTACCCCATTGGCTATGAGCTGATTCTTCGGCAATACGTTTGGTTAATGCGAAGGGTAACCCGGCGGTAGCTACGACCAGAAAAAAAAGATACATAGGATAGACCATTTGAAATAAACCAATTGACTCGGCCCCGACATACTTCATCAAGGCAATTTGGTTGTAAAAAGCCATGCCGCGATTGAGTATCGTAGCAATAAAGAGAATGACCGTGCCATAAGCTAAGGTTGTAGCCATACGCACCTCTTCAGTAAAAGTCTTGAAGCAAACTCTCAGATAAAAAGGAGTTCCGCCCTTTACGTATAATTAATACTTTGATTCGAATTTTCACAAACAAAGGAGGGTTCAATTTGACATCATCAGCAACTTCCATCCGCAATATCGCAGTGCTGGCTCATACTGGCGTAGGTAAAACTTCATTGGTAGAATCCATGCTGTGTAATGCCGGGCTGATTACACGCAAAGGCAGAGTTGAGGATGGTAACACAACGACCGATTATCTTCCGGAAGAGATCAAACGCAAAGTCAGCATTCAAGCTGCCTTTGCTCCCCTGCGATGGCAAGACGTTCAACTGAACATCATTGACACGCCGGGTTACAGCGATTTTATCGGCGAAGTAATCGGTGCTGTATCTGCTGTTGAAACTGTCTTGATCCTCACCTGTGCCGTCAGTGGCGTCCAAGTACAGACAGAAGTGGCATGGCAGATGAGCCAACAAGCATCAAAAACAGCTGCTTTCTATGTAAATAAATTAGATCGAGAAAACGCGAACTTTGCACAAACGCTTGAGCAACTGCGCGCTATGGCCGGTGATCGTGTACTCCCATTGGTGTGGCCCGTTGGAACTGCATCACAGTGGCAGGGGATTGTTGACATCCTCGATGACACTTTTTATCCTGCTAGCCCTCAGCTCAAAGATATGCCTAGTCCGAGCAAAGCAGAAGCAGATCTGATTCAAACATGGCGTGAACGCCTTACCGAAGCGGTCGTGGAGATCGATGAAGAATTGATGATGCGCTATTTAGATGGAGAAACGATTACTGGGTCGGAGATTCGAGCCGCCTTAGCTAAGGCCATTCAAGCGCGCACGATTATCCCGGTTTTTGCAGGAGCAGTCACCTCCGATGCAACGGTAAAATATTTACTTGATCGTTTTGTCGAACTGTTTCCGGAACCGAATCAAGCCAACGAGCAAGCACCATTACAAGCGCAAGTATTTAAAACCGTTATTGACCCTTACTTAGGTAAAGTTCATTTTGCACGCATTTATCAGGGAACCTTGAAGAGCGATACACCACTGTTCAATGTATCGGTCCAAAAAGAAGAAAAGCCCGCCCCGCCACTTAAGATGCTGGGAAAAAATCAGCACCATCTTACGATGGCCGGTCCAGGAGAAATCATCGCCCTGGTCAAATTACAACATACCCATACCGGCGATACCATAACGGTTAAAACCACACCGCAAGAACCGTTAGAACCATTAGTTTTTGAAAAACCTACCTTAGCGATGGCCATTCATGCTGCGAGCAAAGCTGATGAAGATAAACTTGGCGTGAGTTTGCAACGACTTCAGGAAGAGGAACCTTGCATTACCATCACGCGCAACCTGGAAACGAAAGAAACTTTGTTAACCGCAATGGGACCATTGCATATTGAGGTGCTTGTCGAACGCCTACAGCGAAAATATGCGACTCATGTAACGACCAGTTGGCCCAAGATTGCCTATCGTGAAAGTGTACGAAAATCAGCTAAGGCAGAAGGCAAGCATAAAAAGCAAACCGGCGGTCACGGACAGTATGGTCATGTCTGGTTAACGATGGAACCGAAGCATGATGGTGAGTTCGAATTTATCGAGACCATTTTTGGTGGTGTTGTACCGCGCAACTACATCCCGGCCGTAGAAAAAGGGGTTCGCGAATCACTGCAAGAGGGGATTTTAGCAGGTTATCCGGTAACCAATATCAAGATCAATTTATCCGATGGCTCCTATCATCCGGTAGACTCATCGGAATTGGCCTTTAAACTTGCTGCCCATCTTGCTTTTCGCAAGTGCATGGAAATGGCGGATCCCTACTTACTGGAACCGGTCATGAATGTAGAAATTGATATACCCGAAAAATATCTTGGTGATATTCTCGGCGATCTTAATGGGCGACGTGGACGTGTTCTCGGTAGCGAAATGATCAATGACCGTCAAATTGTGCAAGCCTTAGTTCCGTTACAAGAACTCATCCAGTTTCCCATTCAGCTCCAAGCAAGTACACACGGGCGTGGGAAAGTAAAATCTTCTTTTCACTCCTATCAAGAATTGCCACCACGCTTAGCGCAAGCAGTAATGGAAGCGGCAAAGAAATAAATTTTGAAGGGAAACCGTGGGGGTTTCCCTTCTGTATTGTCAGGCGGTGATATGTGCTTTTTATCTCAGGCTTTTTTTTAGAGAAAAAGGTTTTTATACTTTCCTTATGGAATAATAAAATATAAGTGACAGACCTAATCAGGCCTGTCTATTATCTATTATCCTTGAGGATGAAAACGATGCGAATCGATTTACATCTCCATAGCCGTGCATCCGATGGGGTTCAATCCCCGATGGAGATCTTGCAGGCAGCAGTGCGCCATCAAGTATCAGTAATGGCGCTTACGGATCATGAAACAGTAGATGGATATTGTGAGGTACAGCAAACCGCCGCTACACTCGGGCTTAAACTTATTGCCGGTGTTGAATTACTTGTATATCACGATGAATGGGAAGTACATCTGCTTGGATACGGCATGGATGTGCAAAATCAAGCCTTCTTAGCACAATTACGCCGTCTTTGTGACTTGCGCAATCAGGCTGCCCAAGAAACTGTTGCCAAGCTACAACACTTGGGATTTGATTTACCTTGGGATGCCGTCGTTCGCCTGGCAAATCCCCAGGGGGCAATCAGTAAAGGACATATTATCTATGCATTACACCAACGAGGAGCGTTGACGCCCCAAACGCGACCTTTTTCGCAGCGCTATCTTGATCCCGGCGCACCTGCTCATGTACCATACCGCGCGCTATCCTTTACTGAAGGTGTTGCGCTGATTCGTCAGGCAGGCGGTGTTCCGGTAATTGCACATCCGGCATTAATTAAATCGCCTGATGTGCTTCCGCAGCTCTTGCATTCCCATGATGTCGGTATCGAAGTCTATTATGGGTATTTTGGCGAACAAAGAAAGAAATGGGTAGATGAGATAGAAAAAATCGCCTTACAACATCATTGTCTTATGACCGGAGGAACCGATTATCATGGTCCCTATTCGGTGTTTCAGCCGGGGGAAGTTCCGGTTCCACCGTCCGTATGGTCATCATTGCAAGATGCAATAAATGCTGCGCAAAAAAATTATCGTTCTCGCGTAACCCCTGCTTAGCAGGTATTTATAAAAAAACAAGGAGAAGCGAAGATGATGTGGAATCGTCCCATGGAAACGTTACCACGTGAACAAATCAAGCAATTACAATTGCAACGGTTACAGCAAACGGTAGAACGGGTCTATCATAATGTCCCTGCTTATCGTCAAAAAATGCAAGAGCGCCACTTAACTCCCCAAGATATTCGCTCTCTTGAAGATTTGCGTCGTTTACCCTTTACAACAAAGCAAGACTTACGCGACGCCTATCCCTACGGTTTATTTGCTGCACCGATGAAAGACATTGTCCGAGTTCATGCATCCTCCGGCACCACAGGGAATGCTACCGTCGTCGGCTATACCCGCTCTGACTTAAATCATTGGTCAGAATTAATGGCCCGTACATTGACGATCGCCGGTGCCAGTCCTGAATCGGTGATTCAGATCGCTTATGGTTACGGCTTATTTACCGGAGGACTGGGCGTTCACTATGGAGCGGAAAAAGTAGGGGCAACAGTTGTACCTATTTCCGGCGGGAATACCAAACGACAAATTAAATTAATGCAGGACTTCGGTACAACGATTTTGGCTTGTACACCGTCGTACGCTCTTTTCTTAGCAGAAACGATCCAAGAAATGCAAATTCCTCGAGAACAGTTACAGCTTAAAGCCGGTGTTTTTGGCGCAGAACCATGGACAGAAGAGATGCGCAAAGAACTGGAATATCGACTACAGATCATGGCGATTGATATCTACGGGCTTAGTGAGGTTATGGGACCGGGTGTATCAACCGATTGTCATGTACGTCAGGGGCTTCATATCTTCGAAGATCATTTTATTCCGGAAATTATTGATCCGATTACCGAGGAACCCTTGCCTCCCGGTGAACCCGGTGAGTTAGTCTTTACCTCGCTAACCAAAGAAGGATTTCCAGTGATTCGTTACCGGACCCGTGACATATCCGTTCTTGATGATACGCCTTGTGCATGCGGTCGCACCCATGTGCGGATGAGCAAAATTCGCGGGCGCACCGATGATATGGTCATTATTCGTGGTGTCAACGTTTTCCCATCGCAAATTGAAAGCGTATTGCTGCAATTAGGATTGACGGAACCTCATTACTTACTCGTCATCGATCGGGTAGGTACAATGGACACATTGGAAGTTCGGGTTGAAGTATCAGAAAAAATGTTTTCCGATAAGGTTGCCAATCTCGAACAAGTGGAGCGTACGATTCAGCGAGAACTGGAAAGTTTACTTGGTGTGTCTTCCCGTGTGCGCCTTGTCGAACCTAAATCGATTGAACGTAGTGAAGGCAAAGCGAAGCGTGTGATTGATAACCGCCGACTTTAATTTTTCCATTGCTATTAACTCGAAAGAAAAATGTAATTGAGTAGGGAGAGAAGAACCTTGAAAGTAAAGCAAATCTCTGTTTTTTTAGAAAATAAATCAGGGCGCCTCGCGATGCTGACCAAAACACTGGCTCAAAAAAATATTAATATCCGAGCTTTATCGATTGCAGATACAACTGACTTTGGTATTCTCCGGTTGATCGTTGATCGTCCCGACGAAGCGTACCAAGTCTTAAAAGAAGCCGGCTTTACGGCCAGTGAAACCAACGTTATCGGAGTTCAAATTCCTGATTGTCCGGGTGGCCTTGCGCAGATTATGGAGGTCTTAGCCGAGGCCCATATCAACATCGAATATCTTTACGCATTGCCGGAGAAACCGGTTGATCAAGCGCTGGTGATTTTCCGGGTTGAACGCGTCGATGATGCGATCATTGCGCTTCAAGAAGCGGGAATTACGGTGTTAAGTGGGGAAGAAGTCTACGGACTTTAAATTCATTAATGGGTACACAAAAAAGGATGAAGAAAAAATGGAATTTCGAAAACCGCCGGTTCCAGTGCTGCTCTTGTTACTGGTGGGGGTACTTATTCCGTTCATCAAGTGGCTCGTTGACCTTTGGATTGATTATCGCTGGTTTTCAACGGAAGGCTATGTAGCTGTTTGGTGGACTCAATGGGGTACTGCAATTGCTTTGCAAGGAGTTCTTTGGTTAGCTGCTTTCCTCTTTGTTTACCTTAACTTACGCCTAACGAAAGGTGTGGTTAGCCAGGCACTGCAATATGCTGCACAAGTCGAGGTAACCAATCCACGATTGATCAACCTTGCCGAATGGTTAAAAATCGAAAATGTCAACAAGATATTTCTTTTTGTATCCATAGCCATCGGTTTTTTTATATCGCAAGCGGCAGTCGGCGAATGGCAACGGGTTCTCTTAGCACTTAATCCTCAGCCCTTTGGTGTGCTCGATCCCTTATTTGGTATTGACATTAGTTTTTATGTGTTTCAACTACCCCTGTTGGAGTGGACGTACTTGCTTTGGCAGGGACTGGTGATCATCACCGGTATTTTGTTGGTAGCGGTCTATCAAATTGCCAATTCTTTTGGTTTTCAGCGTGTTGGATGGCGGGAGTTGCCGCGGGCACGGTTCCACCTGGCTGGCATTGTTGCGTTATTTTTATTGGGCAAAACGATAGGTTACCGGCTGGATATTTATAACCTTGTGTACTCCCCGAGTGGAGTAACCTTTGGTGCCGGTTATACCGATGTTCATGCCCAACTTCCGGCATACAACATTCTGATGATCATCGCGTTGCTGACGGCGGCCATGATTGGATTTGCCTTAGTACGTCGTCAAATTCGGTGGGCCATTTATGGTATTGGGACACTTTTTATGGCATCCATTCTTGTAGGACAAGTTTATCCTACGCTGATTCAACGTTTTCAGGTAGAACCAAATGAATTTGTCATGGAAAAACCCTATATTGACATGAACATTAAGTTCACGCGACTGGCTTTCGGGTTGGAGCGCATCGAACATGTTCCCTTTAATGCTAAAAATGATTTGCAAGCAGCTGATCTAACGAAAAACACCGATACCTTAAGTAATGTCCGGCTTTGGGATTGGCAACCCTTACAACAGACTTACTCTCAATTACAAGAGATTCGTCTTTATTACAAATTCAAGAATATCGACATCGATCGTTATATGATTAACGGTCAACCCAGGCAAGTAATGCTGTCGGCTCGTGAGTTTGATGGGGCGTCCTTGCCAACAACCGCGCAAACATGGATTAACCAACGATTGATTTACACGCACGGTTACGGTGTGGCAATGAGTCCGGTCAATGAAGTTACCAGCGAAGGATTGCCTAAATTCTTTCTCAAGGATATTCCTCCAAAGCCGTCTTCATCTGACATAGCCATTACACGTCCGGAAATCTATTTTGGAGAAACGGCAAACGACTACGTCATCGTCAAAACTGCGACCAAAGAGTTTGATTATCCTGCCGGCGATGATAACGTATATGCGACGTACCAAGAACAAGCAGGGCTTCCGGTCGGTGGATTTTTCTCTAAATTGCTTTATGCGATTCACTTCAAAGATCTAAAATTGCTTTTATCATCAGAGATTCTGCCTGAAAGCCAATTGCTGATGGAACGGAATATTATGGACCGCTTGCAGAAAACAGCGCCATTTTTAGACTTTGACAGTGATCCTTACTTGATTATCGACCAGGGGCGGTTGTTATGGGTCGCTGATGCCTATACTACATCTACGCAATATCCTTTTGCACAACCGGTGAAAGGGCAACAAGTTAACTACATTCGTAATGCGGTCAAAGCTACGGTGGATGCCTATACAGGCAAAATGAACTTTTATGTGAGCGATATTGACGATCCGATCATTGCCAGTTATCAGCACATTTTTCCCGGTATGTTTCAACCGTTGGAGGCGATGTCCTCAAATACCAAAGCCCATTTGCGTTATCCTGAAGAATTATTTAAAATTCAGTCGCAAACGTATGCCACGTACCACATGGATGACGCCAGTATTTTTTATAACCGGGAAGATGAATGGAATTTGCCACGATTGGCCAATGATAAACAAGCTCAAACGATGGAACCCTATTATACCGTAATGCGACTGCCGGACGGACAAAAGCCGGAGTTTATCTTAATGACGCCATATACGCCATCAAAAAAAGATAACATGATTGCTTGGATGGCGGCACGCATGGACGGGGACAATTACGGTAAATTACTGGTATATAACTTTCCTAAGCAAGAATTAATTTATGGGCCGGCGCAGATCGAAGCGCGTATCGATCAAGACTCACAAATTTCACAAAACCTTACCCTATGGAATCAGCGAGGATCATCGGTCATTCGTGGCAATCTGATTGTTTTACCGATCAATCATTCCTTGCTTTATATTCAGCCGCTTTTCTTACAGTCTGAACAGGGGAAACTACCGGCTCTTCGTCGCGTCATTGCTATCTATGGTGAGCAAGTTGTAATGGAAGAAACGCTCGACTTGGCGTTACAGAAGATTTTCGGTCTAACCCGATTATCTACAGATAGAACTGTGCCAGCAGAACCAAACAAAATCGAAACCATGACAGTTACGGTTGCTGACTTGGCCGGACAAGCGAGAACAACCTTTGACGATGCCCAAAATGCCTTGAAGGCGGGAGATTGGTCAGGCTATGGTGAGAAAATGAAAGCGCTACAACGATTGATTGAAGATTTGGAACGTCGAACGCGTGCTCAATAACAATCGTAAAATTGGATTTAAATTTCCAGTGCAAATTGTTCTTTGACGATCTATAATCAATACAAAAGAGACACCTACAATGCACGTCAGACCCTTCATGTTTCTAACCTACGTAACATGAACGGGAGTCAAGATTCATACGGTGGCTGTCATGCCCACTACGGGTGGGAAGACAAAAACTTTATGTAAGACACCCACCTGCGAGATGCAGGTTTTGAAACCTTGGGTGCAACGGCATTGTGGGTGTCTTTTTTTATCTTCAATATGATCTTGCTTCCGGAAAATCATAAATTGATCAACTTGTAAAGACGCTCACAAACCCTGAGAAATAATTGGGTTAGCGAGCGTTTTTTTATTTCTAAACCCGGAGTATTTGAATGAGAAAAAAAATACTTGCTCAGGAGGATCAAGTTGAAGTACGTTGAATACTTGAAAAAGGAAACGTTACTATTAAATAAACTGTAACTGAAATGGGGGCCAAGAAGGAATATCAGTTAAGGTTATAAGGAATGCGTTGAGGGGGTGAGCGGTTAAGAGCAAACCCATATGGTTACCTGAAGTTTATTGTGCGAAAGGAGTTGTCCATTCTGATGTTAAGTTCTGCTGAAAACAGTGCCGCCAAAAATATGCTTCTTACATCGATGATTTGGTTTATTGTTCCTGCTCTCTTTGGTGGGCTCTTTGTTGCAATTAAATTGGTCTGGCCCACATTTCTGGGAGACACATCCTTCTTAACATACGGACGCTTGCGGATGGTACATACGAACGGTGAACTGTTAGGTTGGTTATCGATGGTTCAAGTCGGAGCAATGTATTACATGATTCCACGACTGCTTGGAACCAAGCTCTGGAGTGAAAAACTCGGTAATTTTACTGTTTGGATGTGGAACGTAGGTCTGCTGGTAGGGGCTTTGACCCTTTTGGCCGGCATCACTTCCGGTGTTGAATATGCCGAATTACTCTGGCCGCTTGATCTTTATATCGCTGTTATGGTAATTCTCGTAATTGTGAATATCTTTATGACAATCGCCCAGCGGAAAGAAAAGCAATTTTATGTTTCCGTGTGGTATTTTGTCGCTTCCATCCTCTGGTTGCCCTTAGTCTATATTATCGGTAATATTCCTGAACCATTTCTTCATCTTCCCGGTGTCCACCAGTTGAACTTTAACTGGTTTTATGGGCATAACGTATTGGGACTTTGGTTTACAACGATGGGCGTAGCCATGGCCTATTATTTGCTCCCTAAAGTCACCGGACTGCCGATTTACAGTCATCGCCTTTCCTTAATCGGCTTCTGGACAATTGCTATATTTTATGTCTGGAATGGTCCACACCATCTCTCGAATGGTCCGATTCCTGCGTGGCTACAAAAAGCCGGTATTGCTCCCTCTTTGCTGTTGATCATTCCTGTTTGGTCGGTTGTGGCGAATATGTTCCTTACCGTTAAGGGGAACTGGCATTTGGTTAAAGAAAATGTAATTGTTAAGTTTATTCTGACCGCATCAATTTTCTATGTAGCGGCTTGTTTGCAAGGACCTTTTCATTCACTGATGACAGTATCGGCTGTTCTTAAATTTACTCACTGGACGGTAGGACATGCGCACATGGCACCGTATGCTACATTTTCGTTCATCGGGATGGCGGGAATGTTCTATATTATTCCCCGAGTAACCGGACGGGAGCTCTACAGTTGGAACTTAGCGAATTGGAGCTACTGGCTGGGAACGATCGGCTTTTTAGTCATGGCCCTTGACCTTTGGACAGCCGGTATTTTGCAAGGATTTGCGTGGGCCGATGGCAAAGATGCCATGACTGTTGTTGAATCCATGCGACCCTTCATGATGATCCGGATTGTTGGCGGTGTGTTAATGGTTGCCTCGATGTTGGTGTTCATCTGGAATATTATGAAGACCGTAACCTCTGGCAAGGTTGTTACGATGGAGACGTCAAAAAATAAAAAACCAGTTAAATTAACAGATACAAAGGCAGCTAAACCGGTTCAAGCTTAATCGATGCATGGGCAGAAGGAGGGACAACTGTGGAACGTAATCCTTATTTACTTGTATTTGTCGCTATTTTCTTTTTCGCGGTAGGTACTGTAGCTACGATGTTTATTCCTTTCACAGAAGAGAACTTGATGACCCCAACACCAACAGCCGAATACCGTAAGCAAGTCGTTAACGATAATCCGCAATCCAAAGCGGCTAAAGGACGAGAGCTTTATATGCAAAACGGCTGTATGTACTGTCACACTCAATGGGTCCGGCCAACAAAGACGGATGAAAAATTAGGGCCCGTTATCCGTGCCGGTGATACCTACTATGATTCGCCCCACTTACATGGATCAAACCGGACAGGCCCTGATTTGCTTTGGGTGGGTGACCGGATTCCCGACAAGGCATGGCATATCAAACATTTGAAAGATCCTCAATCGGTGGTAGCTGGAAGTATTATGCCGCCATATAAGTTTTTAAGCGATGAAGAGTTGGATGCACTGGCAGAGTATCTGGTAACGTTAAAACATATTGACAACCCTACGGATCAAAGTGATCCTCAATATCGCTATTAATGCTCCAGATTCCGGTGAGACCCAAGTAATCGGAATCAGGAAGGAGAAGTTCCTATGACAGCGAGCATGTGGCTCATCACGCTTTTTCTGGTTAGTTCTTTCGGTGGCATCCTGTGCGTGTTCTGGTGGGCCAAACGGGACGGTCAGTTTGAAAATGTGGAAGATATCAAATACCGGATGTTACACGATGACTAAGTAGTAGCTTGCTATACCGTAAGAAAAACCGTTATGTACTTACATCACCAAATCGGGAGGAGGCTCTCGTACATGGCAAAAAAAGAAGAACATGCCGACAACGTTGGGGGAATGAAAGTCGGCCATGGTTCAATTCCTAAATTTCTTTATCCCGTCTATATTGGACTTTTTATTTGGGCTTTTTACTATGTGTTAATTGATAGTCCAACCATTTCCTATAGCCGTCCGGCGGAACCACAAACGGATGCTAAGCTTGTGATCAGCCAAAAATGTTCCGCTTGTCATATAATCGATGGCAAGGGCGGTGCCGTAGGTCCGGCTTTAGATCAAGTGGGTGCACGTATGGATAGAGCAGCTTTAGAAAAATTCATAAACGATCCAGGTAGCCGAAATGCTAACTCAGCTGCGAATATGGGCGCCAGTTTTAAGATGCTAAAAGACAGTGAAAAAACAGCTATCGTAGATTATCTGGCGAATAAAAAGTAGTTTTACGGTATCTGTTGCAGGGGAAGAGGCTTCTATAAGCTTTCTTCTCCTGCTTGCAGAAACGGGGGGATTCCCGATGAAACCTGAAAACCTATTTGATTTACTGTATGTTGCGGCTATCTTGGGCACCTTTGGCAAGGTTTTACACATTATGTTTAGTGATAATATCGATGATATTTCCAGCGATGTTCTCACTGAGAACGAAGAAGGGAATGAGCGGCGATGACTAATCGCCATTTAATGTACCGCCGTCTGATGCAATTGATTACGGCATTCATTTTGATTGTAACCCCCATCGGAGGAATCTTTCGTCTAGATGTTCCCAGCAAAAGCTTTGTCGTCTTTGGCCAGAAACTTTGGTTTCAAGAGACCTATTTACTTATTGTGACATTGCTTTTTTTTCTGTTTGTACTTATCGGTGTGATCAAAATTCTCGGACGTGTTGCCTGCGGTTGGATGTGTCCACGTAACCTGATGATCGAATTGCTGGAAAAGATCGCTCCATCACTGGGTGTTGCCAAACCCAAAAGTCTTATTCATGTAATGTTACGAGTGGTTGTACAAGTTATCTTTGCTTTTCTTGTAGGCTTTACCTTTTTTTCTTATTTCTTTGACTGGAAGGTCATACTCCAGGATGTATTTAGCCTCACCTTCAGTTTACCGGCATCGCTGACACTGGCGCTGACGGTTTTGTCCTTTATTGATGTATTTGTGTTTCATCATACCTTTTGCCAGGTCGCCTGTCCTTATGGCCTAATGCAAAGCATCCTTGGTGATGAAAAGACCATGGCCATTCACTTTGATTCTGATGGGTGTATTAAGTGTAACGCCTGTACAAAAGCTTGTTTTCTACATATCGATCCCAAATCAGAAGCACGATTAACCTGTGTAGCCTGTGGAGACTGTACAGTAGCTTGCCAAAAAGTGACTTCTCGTAGAGGTAAGCCGATCCCCTTGCGGTATCGGTTTGGCGATAACGATCATCTCACGGTGGGGCGGTTTTTTCGGGATCTCCGGTTTCTTTTTTTAGGTGGTATCGTTGTTCTGCTGTTTTCCGGCCTATTGCTGGGCGTTATTAAGCATCAAAGTGTAGCCATTGCTATGGCGCCGGCCAAATGGAGTAAAGCGATCGCTGTTGTACCGGGAATGGGGATCAATAATTATCAGATCTATGTGAACAATGGCAGCAATCAAGTTAGGACGTATCGGCTTGAAGTTACCGGTGTCGATCCTTCGTTTATCTTTTTTAATGAAAATCCCGTTACTTTATCTCCCGGGACTGATCAGGAAGTGCGGCTTACCGTTAAGGTGCCGAAAGGAACATACATTGAAAACGATAGCATCCCCCTTACTATTCGCGTTCACAGTTCCAATCCTGATGACCCGATTGCAGAAGCAAAAGGGATTTTTGTTATGCCCTCCAATATTCCTTAAATTCAAAGGACGCTTTTTAGGAATAGAGTAGAAGGTGTACTATGAGCATTGAACAGACTCAACTTTGCCGACTTTATCACATCGCTTGGCGAAACCTACAACGAAACCGTTTACGGGCAGGTTTACTGGCACTTTCTGTCGCATTAACAACGGCTATATTATTCGGTGCCTATTACTTTATCCATTCTATCGAACGCAGTCTTGATGCCGGTGCTGGGCGGATGGGTGCTGATTTGATTGTTACCCCTGTTGGCCTCGAATCATCAGTAGAGAACTTACTTTTAAGCGGGATACCTGCACAAGTACGCATGCCCAAAGAGAATAGCGAAAAGGTTGCTGTTGTTAATGGGGTGGAAAAAGTCTCACCGCAGCTCTACATGCAAACCTTTATCGGTGAATGCTGTAATGTTTACGGGGAATTTCCCGTTATTGCTATCGATCCCGAAGCGGACTTTACCATACGTCCTTTTCTGCTGAATGATCGTCCTCTTGAGCGCAAAGAAGTGGCTATCGGTGCCGATATCGGTGCCTGGGATGCCTGGGGAATGGCCTATCTTCCTACATGGTCTGAATCTGTTCGATTATTGGGAACCAATTTCCGGGTGAAGAATTTACTGCACCGGACAAATCTTGGTGTCGATAAGACGATTTTTATGCATATTGATGATGCTCGGGCGATCGCTGCCCGAGATGATCGTCATAGTGTTAAACCAGGCGATATTTCCGTAGTCATGGTTAAAGTCAAGCCTGGTAGTGCGTATGAAGATGTGGCCCGTGACATTGAAGCTGCCGTTCCAGGTGTCAAAGTTTTTACAGGCAATAAACTTTCCCGATTTGTCGAAGCACAATTAAAACCAATCAAAATACTACTTTATGCTATTACTGGATTCGTTTTGTTGATGGCCTCGCTGCAAGTTATGTCCATTTTCTCAGCGATCGTTCATGAACGGCGGCGGGAAATTGGTTATTTGCGGGCGATGGGTGCTACCAAAGGAAAGGTGTTTCAACTTTTTTTGTGGGAAGGATTCTGGGCATCCTTAATCGGTGGCGGTGTTGGGCTTTTTATCGCCTTGATTTTATTAGTAGACATGCGGAACGTCATTCAAGATCTGATTCCGTTACCGTTACTTTTTCCTTGGTTTGGTGATGGGGTGATTGTGAGTTTTTGCACAATGGTTGTTGCGATTATGATCACGTTGCTGTCCGCGGTATGGCCAATCTCACGCAGCATGAACCTCGATCCCTATGAAGCTGTCAGGGAGGGGGAATAACGGCGAGTATGATTGAACTCAAAGCAATCGGTAAAACTTATGGAAAAAGAAATAAACAAAGGGTAGTATTAGCGCAAGTTAATCTAAAAATTGAAGCCGGTGAATTTGTGGCGGTTACCGGCCCATCCGGTAGCGGTAAAACCACACTGCTTTGCATCATGGGAGCGTTGCTGCAACCAACAAGTGGAGAAGTTTATATGGATGGGCAGCGTGTTGATTCGGGATTAACCGAAAATGAACGGGCAAGTATCCGGAGTGAAAAAATCGGTTTTGTATTTCAGTTCCCGGCGCTTATTCCCACGTTAACTGTGATGGAAAATGTACTTTTACCGATTACGCTGGCTGGGAAAGCTCTCGATGACGGTGGTTCTTGGGCAAGACAGTTGCTTGCTCAAGTGGGTTTATCTGACCGGGAAGATTCGTTGCCTGGTACGCTTTCCGGTGGGGAACAACGGCGGGTGGCCATTGCTCGGGCGCTAATTCGGCGTCCTAAAGTTCTTTTGGCGGATGAACCGACGGGCGCCTTGGATTTGGATACCGGCAACAAGCTGATGGAATTGCTTCAGAACTTATGTAGGGAAGCGGGATTGACTCTAGTTGTTGTAACTCATGATCCAACGGTGGCCTCGAAAGCTAATCGGGAAGTTAAATTGCTTGGTATTAATCAAGAGTATAAACAAACAATCTAGTTATAAAAAGTCAGTGATTCCCAAATTGATTAGGAGCACTGACTTTTTTGATCGTTTCTGCGAGCTGGTAATCTAAAGAAAAAACTTACTGTTATATTGGTAGGTTATAAAAGGTAGATATACTCGTATAGTTTTTAATAAAAAAAAGCTTGTAAAAAGGAAGATTGATATATATTATTATAATTATTAGATTATTCAGAAAGAGATGATAAAATGTTTAGAAAAATGATGCGAAACAAAAAAATATTACTTATAATTATTATAAGTATATCTTCGATAATCGGTTCAAGTGATATCAATACATGGCTAGAATTTTTCTTTGGTAAAGAAAGAAAGCAACAAATTACAGATTCAATATTTTCATTTAATCGGAAATACCATATAACAGCGATGATTGATTATAACGATACGGATAAATCCGATCAAAAAATCGAAGCACACATGACCATCCAATGGCAACCAAAAGAATCGGAAGAAAAACAAAAGAGTGTTCAATCGGGGGCGACTGCTGAGAAGGAGATTCCAAGCAAATGGTTTCAATGGGTAAGCAAACTTGGGTTTTGACAATTACTACTTAGGCAGCGTTAGCAAATGCAAAAGGACGCTGCCTGTTTTATTAGTTAACATAATATTGATTATGCGAAGTTAAAGATGCTCAAATTAATTTTATTCCTAAGTGACTCTTCTAACAATAAAAACAGCATGAGCACCACAAGAATCTCCTGGGGTACTCACGCTATTATCACACAAATTCTTAATGATATTTTGGAGCAGGCTCCTGTGGGTCGTAAACGATTGGAGGCACATGTGAAATCCATTCTTCCTGTTCTTGAATCTGCGGTTCTGTTGACAACATATGATCTTTAGAGAACACTTTTTGGTACATCACATCAAAGTACTCGCGCATCATGCGATGTGAAGAAAACTGCCAGCGGGCCATGTCGATACTTGCCCGAATCATTTCAACCCATGTATCATGACGGTTGTAATAGGTGGGGATCACTTCATCTAATAAAATACGATACAGTTCGCGTAAGTCATGCTCATCTTGCTGAGCTTCATCCATCAACTGACTTGGCGGTGTGTTGATCAACCAACCGCTTACCTGGTGCTGTAAGCCTTCCCCAACCCACCCATCAACAACGCTCAAATTGAGAACGCCGTTCATTGCAGCTTTCATCCCTGATGTTCCGCTGGCTTCCAAAGGACGTCGAGGGTTATTCAGCCAGACATCGCATCCTCGAATCATCATCCGGCAAACTTCCATGTTATAGTTTTCCAGGAAGGTTACACTATCACCATATTTACGATCCATTTTCACTAATTGGGCGATAATATCTTTTCCAATTTTATCATTGGGATGAGCCTTACCTGAGAAAACTAGTTGCAACTTACCTTCCTTCAAAAGCGGCTCAATGACCTCAGCCGTACGGAAAATTAAATCACTGCGCTTATAGGGAGCTGCCCTTCGCGCAAAACCAACCAGTAAAGCATCCGGGTTTAACTTAACACCATTGCGTTGCTCAATATAACGGAGCAAACGTTTTTTATTGGCCTGATGCGCTTGCCAAAGATCACCGCGGCGGTCGAAAGCATCGCGAATTCCTTCGTCTTGCCACGTCTTTACATGGACACCATTGGTAATCGAGATGATCCCGGAAGCATCACAGACATTTTTCCACATTCGGCACGCAGTTTGTCCATGTAATTTGGAAACCCCATTCGACAAGTAAGAAAGCATCAAAGCAGCCGCCGTCATATTAAAGGGATCGCCGCCGATGCGCTTCATTTGCTCATAATGGAGTCCATTATAGGCTTCCATCAATTGAAGGAGATCGTGACCATGCACTTCATTACCGGCGGCGATCGGTGTATGCGTGGTAAACACGATGGTTTGGCGTGTTAATTGCCAGGCATCCTCAAAGGAATGACCACGCTCCATTTTTTCGCGAATCAACTCAATGCCTGCGAATACAGCATGACCCTCATTCAAGTGATAGACATCAACATCAATGCCAAGAGCCCGTAATGCCCGCACGCCACCAATCCCTAAAAGAATCTCTGCGGCTACACGATCTTGTACACCACCCCCATAAAGGCGTGATGTCATCCAACCATGTTCACTTCCAGGAAAATTGGTATCCAATAGGTATAAAGGAGCATTGCCATAGCGATCGACCATATGCACTTTACAAGTTACATCGGCACCGCGCACGCGAACCGGAACCGTAATTCCTGTGTCTTTAACGTTATTAAAATCAAAGTTAGGAAACACATCATAGGGGCGACCATCATCACCTATATATTGTTCAGTATAATCTTGTTTCCATAGAATTCCTACACCGACAACAGGCATATGAAGATCATGGGCAGCCTTTAAATAATCACCAGCAAGTACACCAAGACCACCGGCATAGATCGGTAACTCTTCATGCAAACCAAATTCCATCGAAAAGTATGCGACATGAGGTTCGGTAGCGTGATGATGATAATTGCGTTCATTTCTATTCATTCGATAATACAAAGGTTTTCTGACAGCGCACTGCCAGAATGTCACCTCCTGCAGATAAACTCCCCTTGCCACATAGCTTGCGCAATCCGGAGTATCTCATGCATGAGGCCGCTATCCATCTTTTGTGAAAATAATGATAAAATCAAAACCAACTTACCAGATTCGCCAAACAAAAAAAGCAACCATGGCCAACGATAAAATAAAACGTATCGCTGATGCACCAGCCAAACCTAGCATTGTACCGATCCCGGCTTCCAGAGCATCCTCTAATTTTCGCCCTTGCAGCACCTCTCCGCCAATGGCACCGAGAAAAGGACCCAATACTAAGCCAAAAGGTCCCAAGACCAAAACACCGACAAGTCCACCAACGGCAGCAGCAGTAGCTCCTGATGAAGTGGCGCCAAAACGACGTGCGCCCCAGGCTGTTCCAGCATAATCCAATGCCAGCGAAATCAAAACGATCAGCAGATTAACCCCTAAAAAAGCCAAACTCATCTGCTGGTATCCTTCCGCATAACCATAGCCCACCATGGCTATAAAAATCAACGGAATTCCGGGAAGCACCGGCAATACGGTGCCTAATACACCGACCAACATGACCAATATGGTTCCAATCAACCAAGCATCGTGCACCTTGCCTCGCTCCCTTTTACCCAAGTATTATGTCAACTATCGTGTTATTTAAGGTAATAACTTTCGTTCACGCAACAATTGAGCTGCTCTCAATACACCGATTCGCACATAGGCCTGGGCCAGTCCCCCTTGAAAATAAACCGAAAAAGGCGGACGTATCGGCGCATCCACACTTAATTCAATCGTTGATCCTTGGACAAAGGTCCCTCCTGCCATAATCACCGGGTCCGCATAGCCAGGCATCGGTGCAGGATAGGGCACTACATGCCCATCAATGGGACTGGCTTGCTGTACTCCTTGGCAAAAGGCAACAATCCTTTCGGCAGAACCGAGGGTGATGGCTTGGATGATATCGTAACGCGGTTGATCGAATCGAGGATTCACTTCAAATCCGAGCAGTTCAAAGAGACGTGAAGTGAATACAGCGCCGGCTAAAGCCTCATAAATAGCACCGGGTGCTTGAAATAAACCTTGAAAATAAAGTCGTCGTCCCGCCGGACTGCTCCCCACATGAGAGCCAATGCCTGGCGCCGTAAGACGGGTAGCCGCTTTTTCCACCATTTCCTTGCGCCCGGCAACGTATCCGCCGGTTGGCGCCAAGCCACCACCCAGATTTTTGATCAACGAACCGGCGATTAAGTCAGCGCCAACACCGGTTGGTTCATCGGCTTCCACTAATTCGCCATAGCAGTTGTCAACAAAAACGATCACATCGGGCCGCACACGTTTAATTTCTGTGCAAGCTACGCCAATTTCGCGCACAGACAAGGATGGCCGCATACTATATCCTCGGGAACGTTGTAACAACACAACACGTGTTTGCGGTTTTAGAGCTTGGCAAACTGCCGAGATATCAATATGACCGGATTCCGTTAATTCCACTTGGCGATAGGCTACGCCCCACTCCTTTAGGCTTCCCGCTACAGCCTCTTCCCCACAACCGATCACATCGATCAACGTATCATAAGGAGTGCCGGTTGCGGCAAGCAACTCATCACCTGGCCGTAAGACACCAAAAAGAGCGGTAGCGATCGCATGGGTACCGGAAACAAATTGTTCCCGTGCTAACGCGGCTTCCGCACCTAAAATCCGCGCCATCACCGCATCCAACGTATCGCGGGCATCATCACCGTAACCATAACCGGTCGATACGCCAAGATGGTCTGTGGAAACGCGTTCTGCTTGAAAAGCCTGCAATATTTTCCATTGATGGGCATCTCGTTGCGCTGCCCATTGATTCAAAATCGGCCTGGTATCTTGATCCGCCTGCCGGGCTAAGGCAGCTAAATCAGTATCCAGTTTTCCTTCATGTACGAGTACGTCAAATAAATCAACCATGACTGCCGATTGTCCCTCCATCACTTGTAATCCAGCCGCGTTCCCGACAGGGAGCAATCAGCCTTTCCGGAAGTCGTGCCTGAACCGCAATACCGTCCGGACGGTATTCGCTGGCAAACACTTGTCCCTGCGCATAGATCTGTGCTACGTATTCACCATGATCATAAGGTACCAGCACCTGTATGATTTGTCCTTGCGGCGCTAATTGGCCTTCAATACAATCAAATAGTTCTTGAATTCCTTGCCCGGTGCGCGCCGAAACCTCCACAGCAGGCGCTACGCCCAAAGACAAAAGATCGATCGGACCGGTTAACCGATCGATCTTGTTAAAAACAGTAACGATGGGTCTATGATCGCATTCAATTTCCTTAAGCACTTGAAGAACAGTTTGCATCTGTTGGCTTGCCTCTTCATGGGTCGCGTCAACGATATGGAGGATCAGATCGGCTGCAGCCACCTCTTCCAGTGTCGCGCGGAAAGCTTTGACGACCGCATGGGGCAACTTACGAATAAAACCTACTGTATCTGCCAGTAAGATAGTACGTCCACCAGGAATATTGATTTTGCGCATTGTCGGATCGAGAGTCGCAAATAATTTATCCTCACCATTAAGCGTTGTCCGACCTGGCGTACCATAGGCATTGACCAGATGATGGGAAAGCGTCGATTTTCCAGCGTTCGTGTATCCTACCAAAGCGACCACCGGTAAATCCGCTTTTTTGCGATCGCTGCGCAATCGCTGGCGATGTTGGCGTACTTGATCCAATTCGCGTTCCACCGCTGTCATACGAGATCGCAAATGTCGACGGTCCGTTTCCAATTGCATTTCACCGGGACCACGCGTACCAATACCGCCACCTTGCCTTGACAACGCCAGACCTTTTCCGGTTAATCGAGGCAGCCGGTACTGCAACTGCGCCAATTCCACTTGTAATTTACCTTCCCGGGTACAGGCACGTTGGGCAAAAATGTCAAGAATCAACGTTGTGCGATCGATCACCCGAACCGGTGCCAATCCTTCCAGAAAGCGAATCTGGGACGGTGTCAGTTCATCGTCGGCGATTAGTAAGTCAGCATCAGTAACTTGCAATGCCAGCGATAACTCCTGCGCTTTACCCGAACCTAAATAGGTGCCGGCAAAGGGTTTAGCAATTTTTTGACTTAAGCGGCCGACAACAACAGCACCGGCCGACAAAGCCAACTGTTCTAGTTCATCAAGGCTTTCCTCTCCAACACCGATGAGAAAAGCTTTTTCTTGAGCAGCTTCCGTCATTTGCGGCGGTGGAATAAACTGTTTGTCCAGCGCCTGCACTTGTTGGAGCCAATCATAAGCACTTAAGCGATGAAAAGACATGGGGCCAAATTCGCAACTCTCTGTTGCGGACGTGAGAAAAGCCACGGAACCAGCATGAGGTGGTGCCGCAGCAATAACGACCATGCAATCTAATGAAAGTTGTCGCAGAGCCGAGTGATCGACCTCGCTCAGCGCGGGACTTGCCCCCGGGTGCGTGTGCACACAGCGAATCCCTGATAAACGGGAAGATGAACGACGATCGCGCGTTGCCGACAAGGCGACCGTCATGGCATCTCCCACAATAACATCACGGATTTGACCGCGACGATCAATAAAAACGGCGATCTCGCGCCCACATGCTTCTGTAATGGCCGCCATTTCCCGGCCCAAATCCGGCGAAAATAACAGTTCCCGCTCCCCTTGAAACTGCCAAAGATTTTCTACGCGCCGAATCAAAGCGTTGGCTAAGCCTTGTAGGTTTCCTTTTACTTCTTGTGTACTCATGAATCTACTATATCATAATCAACCTTGGTTGTCACAGTGTCATTGCGAACGTTATGTCAAACCTTATGTCAACATAGATTACTCGTCAAAGATGGCGCTGTTGCATCGAAGCTTCACGACAGCTTTCGATAAGATCAGCTTGTTCAAGGGTCATAAGGCATTCACGATTGACCGATACGGTCATTGCTCCCATGATACGTACGGCGTGACGACGAATCGCCCGCTCTACGATATTGCGAACCATGCGCGCATTGCCACGATAGGGATGACCCGCTTCTTGATTCGAGATCAAAAAATTACGCAACTCTAATTTCGCTTCAGAAGAAAAACAATACTGGCGATCATAGAGCATTTTTTCGGCGATTTCCAACAATTCCGCCGGAGTATAATCAGGAAAGTTTAGATGAATGGGAAACCGTGACCTGACGCCCGGATTGGATCTTAAAAACAGATCCATCTCATCTTTATACCCGGCCAATATCAAAATCAGATTGGCTCGCTGATCTTCCATGGCCTTCACAAGACAATCGATACATTCTTTGCCAAAGTCTTTTTCCCCACCCCTGGCCAAAGAGTACGCTTCGTCAATAAAAAGCACACCACCAAGTGCTTTTTTCACTTGCTCACGTGCTTTAATTGCAGTGTGTCCGATGTACTCCCCTACCAGGTCAGCTCGTTCCACTTCGATGAGGTGTCCTTTGGGCAACACACCCAATTCTTTATACAATTGCCCTACAAGCCGAGCCACTGTGGTTTTGCCAGTGCCTGGATTGCCACGAAAAATCATGTGCAGCGTCATCGCATCATTGGACAAGCCTTCTTTACTGCGTAAATTGCGAACTTCAACAAAAGCCCGCAATTCGTGGATAAGCGCTTTTACTTCTGTCAATCCGATCATCCGATTCAATTCATCGATAATTTCTTCAATCCGTGCTGATTTGCTTTTATCTTTATCCTTACTTTTTTCTTTTGTAAGCTTTCCTAGATCCCGCTCCACCACATTCTCCCGGATGAGCGCCGCTGGGAGCACTGAAGGCAACCATGCTCTCGATGCCCGTTTATCGCCATTCGCATTACCGCGCTGAATATTGACACGAATAACCATGATTCCGCTCCCCTCCTTCCAACATTAATGTATATGCATGAAAAGAGTCGCGCAGGCAAAAGAATGTCTTGGAACAAGCTTTTGAGTCACAGGAAAAGTTTATCAATACATAGATAAACCTAAAACCACTGCTGATTGCGGGAGAACCGAAAGCGCCAGGAGATCAGCAATATTGGTTTGCCAATCTCCCGGGTGCGGCTGATTTTTGCTGGGCAGTTTCTTTGGGTTATCTTTTATGTTTTTCTTTTTCGTTCTATCCCAGAGCTTCGTTGTTCTCTATCCTCCCTCCCAAAGCCAATGCGGGTGTTTCGCTGGTTGGTATCCATGCCCCCCCTGCGCTACGGCATCGTTAAACCGTGCGCTGGGGGCCATATCCCGATTAAAGGTACTGTAGAGCAGATCGTAAACTCCTGCCCGCTCCAGCCTATGTACTGTCATGCCGTCGCTCCCGCCCAACATCCCTGCCAGGGTATGAGCGTAATTTTCGAGTTCCTGTCGTGCTAAATCCCAAGCATCTTCTCGTTCGAGTTTCTTTTTTGGCATTGCCAAAAGAGCGCTGTTAATCAATTCATTATCAAATTTTATGCCACTCGATATATCAGCGGCATTTACGTCAATCTCCAAAATAATGAAGTGCTTACGGTCCCGGACGTTTTACCCTCCGTCCATTCCTCAAAACTATTTGCTAAGGCCAATCCATACTCAACTAACTTTGATGTACTTGCCTTGTGTACTTCTTCCCGCATTTCGGCAAGATAGTCTCGCTGTTACTGCTACTGTATAATAGCCAAAACTTGACGTCATAAAATGTCCGCAAATTGCCGGATATGGTGTCCAAATAAAACAGGGGAGGTGAAGAGCCTCCCCTGTTTACGTTACACCGTCACCCGGTATTTGTCGTTTGTCCGCAAATTGAATCGTACTTCATTATGAACCACTACATACCACTGGGTATCCAACTCCAGCCGGCATGGCCATGAATGGCGCCCCAAATGCAATTGAAAATACTCCCCGCAATGAAGTCCATAATTCCAATTCCCGATTGGAACAACCCAGCGATCTTGTTCGCGATCGAAGCTCATTTCTACCGTATGGCTCATGCTAACTCCCCCTGAATGACGCGCTTTACCATATGGTCATCGATGATTCGGCGCTGGTTCTGTGCACCGTAGAGCAGGCAATGAGTGCATACTTTGTTGATCAACCGGGCAGCGCCACTGGAAAATCGGTAAATCTCATCGATCGCTCCATCGGAGAAGATCTCATGGTCGGCGCCGGCATAGACCAGGTGCCGCTTCATATCGTCCCCGACTTGGGCACGATCCAAGTGGCCCAATTTACACTGAAGATCGATCCGCTGCCGGATCGTAGCATAGGACGCAGAATGGGTATGTATCCAACAATTCAAATTGACGGTGGGTCGGACAACACGGGCCAGCCAGCCGGGTGCATCACCGACGAACCGGTACATCCGTTGGAGCGGGGATGATGCTGCTGCCGCGGTGTTTTTGCCCATCTGAATCGCAATCGAACCAAAGCATCCGAGGAAATGATGCACCTGATGGAAAAACCACTGTTTCCAACGGATGATGGTCGATTCGTCGCAGGAAACGGCCAGCGGCCTTTCGTCCGTAACCACCGCTTCGATGCTGGCACTGCCATAGCGTTTGTAGGGAACCACGATGTCCGGAAGTTCGTGGTGAATTCGATGACAGTGGCAACACCGGTGTCGACGAACCATGAGTACCCGTTTTTCTCCCGTTTCCTGAATGATCCGGCGCCGCCGGCTGCCGATCACTCGTAACGGTCCCGTACAACAAGGACAAGTATGGTGCTCCTCGCTCCGTATATAAAAAAACCTTTTTCCGGGTTTTCAACAAGCTCGTATTCTGATATGATGATCATGTTTTTGAGTGAAGGGCACCTCCCGTACTACTTGCCGGTAGTACACCTGTGGAGGTGCCTCTTCTTTTTCCCTTCCGTATTTCCTATGGCCATTATATACAGCAGGTTCCGGACAGGCAATGTCGTCAGCTTTTGGGCATTTTGCGTTAGCTAAAACAGTTGAGCAGTGGTTTTACATCCGGTGTGTAGCCCCGAAATAGCCGATAGAGTTGCTTGGTAGCCCCATTGGGTGCCCGTTAACGGGTCGTATCGTCTGCGTTGAACCATTTTTCGTTATGGAGGACGTGTTTGGCGAAATAAGTGTTAGCCGTTGTAAAACAACCATCTATCCTCACCTACTTCACCACTGCTTTGGGCTTTTCTATCGTCTACTGCCGGTTCTTTGATTTCCGTAGCTTCATAGCCGTAGTCATGCACCAGCAAATCCTTGGTACGCTCATCTTCCACAAAAGCCCCGCCGCACCGTTCGCAAACAGCACGCCCGCGGTCACCCGTTATAAATCGGGCTGGGCGTTTTGATGAGATATTTTGTCAAAACCCTCTCTCCTTAAAATTAATTTTACAAAAACCACTCTGTTTACTATTGAATTATTAGTTGTTTTCCATTAATATTGAATTAATGGAATTATAGGAGGGATTGTTTATGAAAAAGGAACTACGTCGTGAAGAAGTTTCCCGTTCTTGCAGGAGACCAACCAATCCCTCATTCTGCTGCCTGTCACGACAGTTCAATCTACGATTTGAGGATAATCAACTTACGATTCAGCCAATCGTGAATTTACAAAAATCTAATCTTGACTACTTGTGCAATCAAGCAATAATACATCTAACATTTCTTATTCAAAATACAAACGTTCTCGTTATTAACCTCTCGGAAACTACATTCATCGATAAACACGGCCTTCGCTTCCTTTTGGCCTTATATCAAATCTCTTTATCAAAAAATATAATTTTCAATTTAGTAAATGTTCCTTCTTTAATCGCTGAAAACATTCGCATAAGAAAACTTGAGCATATATTTCACATGAAAGAACCTTACAAATTATCCTCATAAAAAAAGGTTCTTCGCTGTTTTGTGTGGGTAACGCGATCTTGGTAGGTCGGGATCTACAAGCAGCTCTAATGGTACTTATCGCCCATTCTGGCATGTAAAAAGACCGTATACGCTGATTTTTCGCTAATTTACTAGTTTTAGACTGTTTAGTGCCAACGTTGTTTACCTCCTGTTTTTATGCAAAAAGAGAGCGCAACCGCCATGATTACGCTCGTTGGGAATATCCGATTTTCAACAGTTGTAGCGGGGTTAGCTGGTCAAGGTCGACGGTCTGCGTTTTGGCAGGATTGGTCGCTTGACTGACGGGCTGTTCTTGACGCAGGTTGACGAACAGTCCTTTTTTCTCTGCCGACGCAACCATTCCAACGGTGCTTCGGCGGGAGATTGGCAGGAACGAGGTCGTGAAATTCTTTCGGGATGCCTTCGAGTTTCACGTTCAGCAAACCCTTGAATGACAGATTCTAACTGCTGCACTCTCGCGTTGGAAACCTTGTGACCGTCCTTCGCTTTCGTCAGTTCATCGGCAGTTGACTTGTACAGTTCTTCAAATTTGCCTTGCTGTTCTTTCGCAGTCTTAGCCTGGGCTTCGCGCTCGGTAAGCAGTTGCTCCAGTTGGGTCTAGGCTTCTTTGTACTTCGCGTTCACCTCGTCAAATCGCGCTTTGGGAATCTGATGTTCAGGAGCCTTCGCGGGTTCCCGCGATATGGGCCCGCATGAGCTTCGTGCGCACCCTTCTCCGCGTAGGTTGACAGGTTCCAGCGCCGATCGGCACTGTTAACAATGCCCACCCAGGGCTTCACTGTCCAAGCGAGCCGACAGTCCTTCTGCGTCAGTTCGACAACTACGGCATTTCGCATCGTCCGACGGCCCATCTGCTGTAAGGCTTTTGTCCTCATCTTCTCGCCGCAGCTCGCTCTTTGTCCCAGTTGCGCCCGTTCGGCTGCATCTTATGCGAAGTTGTTTTTGGGGCAAAATTTCTTTATACCACACAGGCTTTCAGTATATCAAATTCTGGATCGTGGCTGTTTAAAAAGCCTTCAACCACAGCGGTTAAATCTAACAAAAACCAGCTATCGCTATCACTACGCCTTCAAGGTCAATCGACTTTGGGGCGTTATTTTTTGTCGAAATGGACACATTAATAAAAAAAGTCGCGTAATTGCATATATAGGAACGAAGACCTCTGGTCTTCCGGCGTTTTCGTTGCCACAGCAACGAGCTATTCTTGTTCACTGTCTTGAGAAAGTTATTTTAATCAAAAATGTCAAGTTCATAAATGACACAGGAGGAATATAGCATCAACGACTTATATATTTTGGCTAAACACGATATTTGGGAAAATGCTGGCTGGCTGGCGGCCGCATTATTTATCACTTTGCTGAATGTAATTGATGGGGTGGCTTCGGTATGGGGTATTCAACAGGGATATATCGTGGAAGCAAACCCGTTTATGATCCAGGCCGTGACCCAGTTTCCGATTCCCGTGATTGTCGGGAAAGTGGTAGTGTCCTATGTGCTGATGGCATGTGTCTATGCCTTAAACCAAGAATATCGCAAGCCGATTTACTACTTAGTTCCGATATCGGTATTTCCCCCGTATCTTTGGGTGACCCATCTGCATATCGAATGGATAACCGCAATCACGAATATTTGACCAACAGATGTAATATAAGCAAAAAACAGCAGCCATAAATTATAGTTGCTGTTTTTCTGCTATTAATGATTAGTTCAAGTCTTTATCGAATGAATACGTCCTGTCCTCTGTGGGGCAGAACTCTGGTAAACCCGTTTTTTCTACCCAGTACGCGACACGCTCCAGCGCATCTGGTTCATTGTAAAGTTTAGTTTCAAGCGGTATTTCGTCCTGCTCAAAATCAAATTGTCCTGGCATGTCACCAAAATCGATCATGCGGGCCATCCCGATTTTGAAGGAACCATCCTGTACGCGGATCTTTACGATTCGCCATACTTCATCTTCGCTGGAGAACATGAACCCCTTGGTTTCACAGACATATTCGTTCTCTCTAAGCTGTTTGATATATTCCTTGTTTGCGCTCAAGCCTGGCTTATTCTTCGTCATGTTTACTTCTCCTTATGTATTATCATTCGAAGTGGTTTGATTATGTTATCTGCTTCGGCTCTTTCAAGCTAAATACTTGAATTACTTTTTCCCACCATTCCGAAGGCGTACTTGCCCATCCAGATTGTGCTTCGACGCTGCGGCCGTAGATAGCCCAAAAGTACGGGGCTAATGGACTGGTTCGATTTATCGTCATCGATTCTTTACTTCACGCTCCTTTGTATAATCACTATCTACAGATCGATGCACATTATTCTTTAGGCTGGTACTTGCCCTGAATGATCTGTACTTCTAATGCCGCTTTTTCCTCACGGCACTTGGCCAGCGCTTCCCGTAGTTGATTTAATAGCTCCATGCCTTCCCGTTGCGCTTCCAGAACAGCCCGCTCTTTATCCAGTTGCGCCCGCTCGGCGGCAGCCTGTAAACGCTGCACGATCTCATTGTTGTGTGCTACCTTCATTGCATCCCGGTGCTGCTTGGCCAACTCTAAATCTTCTTTCATCCGGACAAGCTCGTGTTCGATATCTTGATTTCTACCCCTGACTTCAGCAAGTTGATTATGTAAATGATCCGCTTGACTCGCTTTTTCAGCGAAGGACTCGACCTGCGCCTTGGCCGTGGCCAAACTTGTTTCTGCCATGGCAGCCAGCCGGCTCATCTGATCCTTCTCTTCCCGAATTCGCTCCAGCTCACGGCGCATTTCTGCAACTTCTTTGCTGGCTTCTTCCCGGGCCAGCGCTGCGGCCGCTTCCGCAGAACGGACTCGCCGCTCTGCCTCTTCGAGCTTCTGCTCCATTACTCGCTGCATGTCCACCAGGGCTGCTTTTGCTTTTTGCTCCTGTTCTTCTGACCATGCGATCTTGTCCAACGAATCGGCACGTTGATCAGTAGCTTCCTTCATTGGTGATCGGTTAACTATAAATTGGAAAAAATAAGTTCACAATAACAAAGTAACGCAACATCGCATAGAGGCGTTGCCGCATCATTTCGACCAAGGATCGAGCATGCGTTTTCGGAATACATTCGGATCCACAGCCTCTGCCACAAACATGTCAAAAAGAGGAT
>NZ_SLXT01000023.1 GCF_004341395.1 Heliophilum fasciatum | reverse complement strand
TCTTCATTTGATTCGACAAGCGAAGCCAAAATACCTTTAAATGGCACAAAATACCATTGAATACTGAGTTTTATGAATCGACCCTTGGGATGCGGAGGTTTTTAGACAGACTCTATCCGGAAGCGGAAATTGCCCGGATCTTGTGGGAATACGGTGAAGAGCGCTGGGGCAAACGGATCGCCCAATTTATTGTGCAACGGCGCCAAGCGTCACCGTTACAAAGAACGGATGAGTTGGTCGATGTGATTCGTGCGGCTATTCCGCAAGGAGCACGGCAAGAGGGCGGACACCCGGCCAAGCGAACTTTTCAAGCATTGCGCATTGCTGTGAATGACGAGCTGGGCGCACTGCAGGAGGTCTTGCCTGATGCGCTCGATGTGCTGGCTCCGGGGGGACGTCTTGTCATCATCAGTTTTCATTCGCTGGAAGATCGGATGGTCAAGCAGTTTTTCGCCGATGCAGCTAAGGGATGCATTTGCCCACCGGCCATGCCGGTTTGCGGTTGTGGTCGAAAAGCGCAGGTCAAGGTCTTGACACGTAAGCCCGTTGTTTGTTCGGCCGAGGAAGCGGAAGCCAATCCACGGGCGCTAAGTGCTAAGTTACGGGCGGCCCTTCGCGTACCGGAGTGATCACGAGGTGGGCGATAAGAATTCCTTTGTTTTGTCGGCGCTAGTTCTTGATACCGGAGAGGGTGAATACCATTGAATCAAGCGACTGCTCGTGTACTTCACGATCAGGTGCAGCCTGGAAATACAAAAAAGCCAGGTCAGTTATATGTGATTCGTCGACGGCGTGTCAGCCGCCGCCGCCATCGTCAACTGGCTTTCGGCGCATTGCTCTTGCTTTGTTGTGGTGTGTTGATCGCGGTGCAGTACTCATCACTGGCTCATGCAGGTAAGAATGTGCAGGAACTGCGCAAATCGTTAGAAAAAGAGCAAAAGGCGATTGATTACCTGCATGTGGAAATTAACCAGTTGCAATCGTTAGAGCGCATTGAGCAAGTTGCCACAACGCGTTTGGGGATGCACCATGTCCAACAGGCACGTTCGGTTCCCATGCAGCCACGGGTCACCATACCAACCTTGGCCGGAACAACGGTGACAGCACCGGTAATGGAGGAAAGCCAACCGCCGGTCGTCGGTGCTCATCCCATGGTCGCTTCGGTGACGCGGTTTTTCAGCCAGGTAGGCGCTTGGTTTCAGCAAGATCCTTCGTAAGATGCTTGTCATCACTGGCAGCGAAACCTATAATGGTTGAAGGATTTCTGGGTAATGCCTGTGGGGAATTGAGAGGGGTTACTTTTTGGGGGTAAGGGGAGGATTGCGTGTTTGCCACGCCGGTTCAGGTACGCAAGCGCTCCGCGACAGTGTTTCTACTCTTTGGTGCTCTTTTGACCATCCTGCTGTTCCGACTGCTTTGGGTACAGGTGGTTAATGGAGCTTTTTATGCGTCAAAGGCAGAAAATATGCGAATGCGTGAGTTAGTGGTGGAAGCAAAGCGCGGCACGATATATGACCGCAATATGCATTCTTTGGCGGTGTCGATCAGTGTTGATTCGGTCGTTGCCAATCCTTCCGAAGTGATGCGGGGGGAGCGGGAAGCACCGGGGCGGGCACGTGAGACGGCAGCAGTGCTGGCGCAGTTCTTGGAGATGGATCCGGAGAAGGTTTATGGGCTGATCACCAAGGAAAATGTGAGCTTTGTTTATGTAAAACGTAAAGTTGACCCCGATAAAATCACGAATCTGCGCAATTATGTGCAGGAGAAAAACCTCAAGATGCCGGGCATCAGCTATGTGCCTGAAAGCAAGCGTTATTATGAAAAAGGCAAGCTGGCTGCCCACGTGCTTGGCGTTACCGATACGGATGCCCGCGGTTTGGAAGGGCTAGAATTTATTTTTGATCAGCAACTTAAGGGGATTCCGGGGCGCCTGGTCTCGGAGTATGACGGGCAGAACCGGCAGTTACCGCAAGCTGAACATGCCTTTATTCGCCCGACGGATGGACGCGGTTTGGTTTTGACGATCGATGAGACCGTTCAGTATATCGTGGAACGGGAATTGGATAAACTGGAACGTGAACGCAAACCCAAAGGTGCAACGATTATCGTCATGGAGGTCAAAACGGGCCGTATTTTGGCCTTGGGGAACCGCCCCACTTTTGACCCCAATGATCGCACGAATTTTAGCGATGCTGCTCGGCGTAACCGGGCGATTAGCGATGTCTATGAACCGGGTTCAACCTTTAAGATTGTGACGGCTTCCGCAGCGCTGGAGGAAGGAACCGTCAAGAACAGTGATCGCTTTTTTGATCCCGGCTATGCCAAGGTCGGCGATCGCCGGGTCCGGTGCTGGAAAGATGGCGGCCATGGCGATCAGACCTTTGAAGAAGTGGTCCAAAATTCCTGCAACCCTGGATTTATCGCCATTGGGTTGAACCTTGGTGCGGAAAAGTTTTATCGTTATTTAAAAGCTTTTGGTTTTGGGCAACCGACCGGCATTAGTCTAAATGGTGAAGCGACGGGGATTTTGGTGCCCCAAGCGAACGTAAAACCGATCGATCTGGCGACCATGTCGATTGGGCAGGCCAATGCGGTGACACCGATTCAATTGATCACGGCCGTCTCGGCGGTGGCCAACGGCGGTAAGTTGATGAAACCGCAGTTGGTGGAAAAAGTACTCGATGCGCAAGGTGGGGTACTCAAAAGCTATGCGCCGGAAATTATCCGTCAAGTGATTTCACAAGAAACAGCACAGCATTTAAATTTGATTTTAGAATCAGTCGTATCCAAAGGCACCGGGAAGAATGCTTACATTGACGGACAGCGGGTGGGCGGCAAAACCGGTACAGCGCAAAAGATCAAGTCCGGCGGCGGTTATATGGAAGGGGAATATGTGGCTTCCTTTGTCGGGTTGGCCCCGGCCAATGATCCCGTCGTCGCTTGTTTGGTTGTCGTTGATGCGCCGCAAGGAGAACCGCATTTTGGCGGTTTGGTGGCTGCACCGATTTTCAAGTTAGTCATGACCGATGTATTGCGTCATTTAGGGATTCAACCGCAGGCCGAACATCAGGAAACACCGGCGGCAGGTGATACGGTGGAAGAAGTTATCGTTCCGTCAGTAACCGGCTTGTCGCTCCTGGAAGCGCAGGATCAATTAGGCCGCGTCCGCTTAGCTGCGGCCACAGAGGGCTTTGGAACTAAGGTCGTTCGCCAGCAACCGGAACCTGGTGAAAAGTTAGCCATCAGCACAGCCGTGATTTTGTACTTAGGCGACGATCCCAAGGCTGCACCGGTGATTGCCGGAGCGTCGGCGGTTTGCCCCGACGTTCGAGGCAAAGGAATTCGCCAGGCCGGAGAGCTTCTGGCTCAGGCTGGTTTGTCCTTTGAGCCGGTGGGTTCAGGGTTGGCGCACAAACAAAGTGTGCAGCCCGGTCAGGCCGTACCGCGCGGAACCGTTGTGCAAGTCGAATTTGCACCTTTGCCTGAGGAAGGGCCGTAAGGGTTTCCTGCGAGTGATTCGGGGAGGGAAAAACGTTTTGAAACTTGAGGAGATCTTGGCTGAGGTACCCGTGCAAAGCTGGAGTCAGAATGGCCAGCCCGCGATGGAGATCGCGGGCTTGGCTTATGATTCCCGGCAGGTGGCGCCGGGCTTTCTCTTTTTTTGTGTTCCCGGTCATCAGGCTGATGGCCATAATTTTGCGCAGCAAGCTGTCGCCAAGGGGGCGGCAGCACTGGTCGTCGAACGGTTCTTACCGCTCGATGTGCCGCAAATTCTCGTCGATTCGGCACGAAGTGCCTTAGCGCAGGCGGCCAGTTGTTTCTATGGTCATCCGTCGCGCCATCTTTGGATGATTGGCGTAACAGGTACGAACGGGAAAACAACAACAACCCACTTGATCGAAGCTGTTTTGCGCCGTCACGGTAAAAAAGTAGGCTTGATCGGCACCATCGGCAATCGCTTAGGCGATCAGGTGTGGCCGGCAGCCCATACAACGCCGGAATCGTTAGATTTGCAAGCACTCCTGGCAACGATGCGCGCCGCCGGGGCTGATGCGGTGGTGATGGAAGTCTCATCGCATGCCCTGGAATTGGGTCGTGTTGCCGGAGTCGACTTTGATGTGGCTGTGTTTACGAACTTGACGCAGGATCACCTGGATTTCCATCACACTCTGGAAAACTACCGCCAGGCCAAGGGCCGCTTGTTTCAACAGCTTTCGGCCGGCAACAATGCGAAATTTGCCGTGATCAACGCCGATGATCCGGAAGCGTCGTATTTCATCAATACTTCGGCGGTGCAAGTATTGACCTATGGCAGTGCACAGGCGGCCGATGTTCACGGACGAGATGTGGAAGTAACGCCTCGGGGTGCTGCTTGCCAGGTCGATTACCCGGGGGGAACGGCAACGTTGCAGTTGGCCCTGACGGGTCACTTTAATATTGCCAATGCCTTGGCGGCATTTACGGTCGGGGTGGCGTCGGGTGTCCCCAGCGAAACGATGGTAGCGGCATTGGCGCAGGTCCGGGGCGTGCCGGGGCGCTTTGAACCGGTAGGGGGAAATCAGCCCTTCAGCGTGATTGTTGATTACGCCCATACGCCCGATGGATTGGAAAATGTTTTGAAAACAGCGCGGGCCATCACAGCCGGACGGATCATCACTGTCTTTGGCTGCGGTGGCGATCGTGATCGGACCAAACGCCCCCTCATGGGCCGCGAGGTAGCCCGCTGGAGTGATTGGGCGATGGTTACTTCCGACAATCCTCGTACGGAAGCACCGCTGGCGATCATTGACGATATCTTGCCCGGTGTTCGTTCGGTGGAGGGAGTCCAATATCGCGTGGAACCGGATCGACGGCAAGCGATTGCCATGGCGCTGCAGGAAGCGCAGGCCGGTGATTTGGTGTTGATTGCCGGCAAGGGCCATGAGACCTATCAAATCATTGGCCGGGAAGTGCATGATTTTGATGACCGGCAAGTTGCGCAATCCGAGTTAGCAAAGCTCGGTTACGGTCCATGATCCGGCGATGATCCCTGGCGGTTAAATGACTCGTTTTATTACCACTTGGCCAAAATATGGTAGTCAGGTCTGTGATGGGTGATCGGTCTGCTGGCCGGGAAGTAGGGGTAAAGTTGGAAGGGAAAGAGTAACGATGCAAGCCATTATCTACGCGTTTATTATTGCCGGTGCATTGGGACTGATCACTGGGCCCTGGTTAATTCCGCTATTGCGGCGATTGAAATTTGGCCAACACATTCGTGATGATGGTCCACAGGCGCATTTGCAAAAAGCCGGAACGCCGACGATGGGAGGAATTCTGTTTTTGTTGGCCATTCCGGCGGGGGCGCTTTTGGCACAGGGATTTTCCCTCACGATGGCGATGCTGCTTTTAGGAACACTGGGCTTTGGATTGATTGGGTTCCTTGATGATTTTATTAAAGTTGTACTCAAACGTTCTCTTGGGTTGCGGGCGTGGCAAAAAATCGTTGCCCAGACGGTGGTAGCGGTGTTGTTGATCTATGGGATTGTCGTTGGTTTGGATCGGGGAACGCTGGTCTACATACCCTTGATGAATACTTGGTGGGATGCCGGTTGGCTTTACTATGGGTTGGCCATGTTGGTCATTGTCGGTACGACGAATGCCGTGAATCTCGCTGATGGGTTAGATGGACTGGCGGCAGGTATGACCTTTTGGGTAGCCCTGGCTTTTTTAGTGATCGCTGTAGCTGAAAACACCATGACTACCGCTGTCTTTGCGGCGGCACTGGCCGGCGGTTGTATTGGATTTCTCTTCTTTAATCGTCATCCTGCTCGTATGTTTATGGGAGATACAGGTTCTCTGGCGCTGGGCGGAGCGGTGGCCACGCTGGCCATGTTGACGCGAACGGAATTGATTTTGCCGGTGTTAGGTGCTGTGTTTGTAGCGGAAACTCTGTCGGTCATTCTGCAGGTGCTTTCGTTTAAACTGACGGGCAAGCGAATTTTTCGGATGAGTCCCTTGCACCATCACTTTGAGTTGTCCGGTTGGCGTGAGGAGACGGTGGTTTACTCTTTTTGGGCGGCATCGCTGGTGGCCGCTTCCATTGGTACGATGTTGGCTTTTCAAATTCGCTTTTAGCTGTAGCAAGGAAACGCTGTTGAGGGGAATGGTGCAGGGTGAACCGAAAAGAGCAAAAGGTATTGGTCGTTGGTGCGGGGAAAAGTGGGATCGCTGCTGCTCGTGCCCTGGCTGAACAAGGCGCAGCCGTGACCTTGTGTGATCAAAAGCCGCTGGAACAGTGGGCAACGTCACTTGATCTGGCGGAGAAAGGGGTAACGCTTTACGGTGGCGGATACCCGGAACTGGCCCGGTCGGGTTTTGCCGAAGTGGTCTTAAGTCCCGGTGTGTCTATTCTCGGTTCGCTGGCCCAGGAAGCAGCGCAACTGGGAATTAAGGTAACGGGAGAATTGGAATTGGCCTTTTCGCTGAGCCATGAGCCGTGGATCGCCATTACGGGAACGAACGGTAAAACGACGACGACATCGCTGGTCGGAGCGATTTTGGCGGAGGCCGGCTGGCAGCCTTTGGTGGGCGGCAATATTGGGCAACCACTGATTGAAGAAGTACAATTGCCGGGGAAATACAAAAGTGTTGTTGCTGAAGTTTCCTCCTTTCAACTGGAGACGGTCGAGCGCTTTCAGCCTCGGGTGGCGATGATCTTGAACATTACGCCCGATCATCTGGATCGCCATGGAACGATGGAAAATTACCGGGCTATGAAAGCACGGATTTTTGCCCGTCAGCAACCATCGGACATAACCGTGCTTAATGCTGATGATCCGCTGGTGGCGTCGCTGGCCTCTGACTGCCCTGGCAAAGTGCTTTTGTTTAGCCGTCTGGGAGAGGTAGCGGTCGGCGCTTTTGTACGGGAGGGCTGGATCGTTTTTCGTGATGACCAGGGCGAACGACCGGTGGTCTCCATTGATGAACTGCAGATCAAAGGCGCTCATAATGTGGAAAATGCGCTGGCCGCTTGTGCTGGTTCGATGGCCTTGGGTGTTGCGGCGGACGTTGTCGGTAGGTCCATGCAAGCATTTCAACCGGTGGAACACCGGATGGAGCCGGTGGCTACCGTTGACGGTGTGCTTTATGTAAATGATTCCAAAGGGACGAACCCCGATGCAACGATCAAGGCGATTGAGTCATACCGGCAGCCCGTTGTCTTGATCGCTGGCGGCAAGAATAAAGGCAGCGATTTTGCTGATCTGGCCCAGGTTGTCGCCCAACGTGTAAAATGGCTGGTGCTGGTCGGGCAGGCCGCCGATCTGATCGAAGCGGCGGTACGGGCAACGGGTTTTGACCGGATTACGCGGGTCGCTACCTATCCGGAGGCCGTCAAGGCGGCGCAAGCCCAAGCCACCTTGGGCGATGTGGTCTTATTGAGCCCTGCTTGCGCCAGTATGGATATGTTTCGGAATTATGAAGAACGTGGTCAGGTTTTCAAGCAATTGGTTTGCAGTTTACCTGCAGGAAAGGTACTTGCGCATTGATCTGACCGGTATGGGCTTAAGGGGGTAGACAGATGCGTCTCAAGCGTAAATCGCCCGATGTGACGATCTTACTGGCGGTCGTACTGCTTTTGATGATCGGACTGCTCATGGTGATGAGTGCCAGTTCGGTTCGTGCCTCCTATGAGTATGAGGATCCTTTTTTCTTTTTCAAGCGGCAGATGATGTTTGCCGTCATGGGACTTGCCGTACTTGTGGTCTTGATGCGTTTTGACTATCGTCGCTTGTCGCCGATTGCCAATGGTTTTTTGATCGTCAGTTTGATCTTGTTGTTGGCCCTGTTTATTCCCGGTGTCGGGAAAAAGGTATTGGGATCGACGCGTTGGTTGAATCTTGGCCCGGCGTCGTTTCAACCTTCCGAACTGGTCAAGTTAGCGGTGATCTTCTTTTTGGCCAAAGCACTTTCCCGTGATCAGCATCAATTGCTCGATTTGTTCAAGGGGTTAGGGCCGTACTTAGCGTTGATGGGGTTCATCGGGCTGGTGTTGGTGGTGCAAAAGGATCTCGGCACAGCGCTGGCGATTTGTGGGACGATGTTCTTGATGCTTTTTGTGGCCGGTGCACGGACCAAGCACATGGGGTGGCTTTTCGGGGCGGGCGTTGGCCTCGTCGCGCTGGCTGCTTATATTGAGCCCTATCGCATGCGGCGGATTACGGGTTTTCTTGATCCCGAGGCGGATCCGCAAGGTGCAGGGTATCAACTCTTGCAATCGCTCTATGCGTTGGGCGGAGGGGGTCTCTTTGGTTCGGGACTTGGCCAAAGCAAGCAAAAGTTTTTTTACCTTCCTGAGCATCATACCGATTTTATTTTTGCGATTTTAGGTGAGGAATTCGGGACGCTCGGAGCGGCCGTGGTGATCGCTTTGTTTTTTCTGTTGATCTGGCGGGGTATTCGTGTGGGTGTGACTTGTCCCGATGCCTTTGGCAGTTTATTAGCGGTGGGGCTAACGGCGCAAGTGGGGCTGCAAGCGGTGATCAATATGGGTGTAGTCACGGGGCTTTTACCGGTTACGGGGATTACGTTGCCCTTTTTATCGTATGGCGGTTCGTCGCTGGTGTTTACGCTGGCGGGAATTGGTTTGCTGCTCAGTGTATCGCGATATTCACCACGATGAAGGAGGTCGAAGATGATGAGGCAGCCCAAGGTAAAGACCTTTGTCATTACCGGGGGAGGGACCGGTGGACATATTTATCCCGCACTGGCCATTGCCCGCGGTTTGACGGAGCGTTACCCTGGTTGCCGGATTGAATACGTCGGTGGGTATCACGGCCTGGAAACTTCCATTGTGCCCCGCGCGGGGTTACCCTTGACGAAGATTCATTGTCGCGGCTTAGAGCGTCGCATCAGTTGGCAAGCGGTGCGTGCGCTCGGCGAAACGGCCTGGGGGTTATCGGAAGCGCTGTGGTTGTTACGTCGCCGCCGTCCCGATCTGGTGATCGGTACCGGCGGTTTTGTCGCGCTGCCGGTGGTGATGGCGGCGACGATGCTTGGCATTCCGGCGGTGATTCATGAACAAAATGCCTATCCCGGTATCACCAACCGTCTGCTGGCTTCGCGCGTTGCGCTGGTCATGCTGACTTTTGCCGAAGCGGCCAAACGGCTGAAGGCGCGGCGGACGGTGCTGACGGGGCTGCCGGTGCGAACGGAGATCATGACGGCCGAACGCCAGGCCGGTCGTCGTTTTTTTCAGTTACCGGAAAAGGGCCAGGTGATCTTGACGGTCGGCGGCAGTCGTGGCGCTCAGCGGCTGAATGAGGCCATGCCTGTAGTTGCGCAGGCACTGGCTTCTTTGCCTGATGCGTACCTTGTGCATGTGACCGGTGAACCGCACTTGGCCTCTGTTCAAGCAGCCTACCGGCAGGTAGGTATGGATGAAAGCCGCCTGCGGATCTTGCCGTACCTGGAGCGGATGGAACAAGCGCTGGCTGCTTGCGACCTATGCATCGGCCGGGCAGGCGCTGCTTTTTTGGCAGAGCTAACGGTACGTGGGTTGCCTTCGATTTTGATTCCCTATCCCTTTGCTGCCGAAAATCATCAAGAAGCCAATGCTCGGAGTTTGGTCGACGCCGGGGCGGCTCGGATGATCGTCGATCGCGAATTGACCGGTGAAACGTTGACGCCGCTGGTGCTGGAACTCTTGCGCGAACCGGCGACGTTAACGGCGATGGGGCAGGCGGCATTGACGCTGGGGAAACCAACGGCGTTAACGAGTATCATTGATGAAATTGATCAGCTGCTGCAAAAGGGCTGATCTTTTCTTGGATTCATGAGGGGACAAGCTGAGGAGCAGGATGCGGGCAACTGCATACTATGTAACATTCTCAGCCGAACAAGTTGCGCCATCAGTGCAACTTGGGAAAGGAGCTGAATTCAGCATTGAAAATTGAAAAAGATCGAGTGCATTTTCTGGGTATCGGCGGAACAGGTATGAGCGGTTTAGCCAAGGTACTACTGGAACAAGGTTGTCCCGTCAGTGGCTCTGATTTAGCCGATTCGAAAACAACGCGTCGGCTTGTACGGTTAGGGGCACAGGTGTTTCAAGGTCACGAAGCAGCGAATCTGGCTGATGATGTAGCTACGGTAGTCGTCTCTACGGCGGTTCGGGCCGATAACCCGGAACTGGTGGCAGCTCGTGAGCGAGGTCTGGAAATATTGCACCGGGCTGATTTGTTAGCACGGTTGATGGCGATGAAAAAAGGCATCGCTGTAGCCGGTGCCCATGGCAAAACAACGACCAGTGCGATGATCAGCGTAATTCTTGAGCAAAGCGGCTGGGATCCGGCGATTGTCGTTGGCGGTGAACTGCAAGAAATTGATGGTAACGGTAAGTGGGGGCAAGGTGACTATTTGGTTGCCGAAGCCGATGAAAGTGACGGCTCCTTTGTGAAACTTCATCCGTGGATGGCGGTGATCACTAATATTGAAGATGATCACTTGGATCATTATCAAACGGTAGCCGCCATTGAGGCAGCTTTTGAACAGTTTACGGATAATGTGGCCAGAGACGGTTGGCTCGTTCTTTGCGACGATGATCCGCGTCTGCGGGAAATGGCCTGCCGGCGATCGTCATCACCGATCATCACCTATGGGCTAAATCCCACGGCCGAGTATCACTGCCGCGATCTTACGGTTACATCGACGGGAACCGCTTTTGAGGTGTATCACCGGGAACGTTGCCTTGGCCGGATCATGCTGCCGGTGCCGGGGCTGCATAATGTGAGCAATGCCTTAGCCGCCATTGCCTGTGCCGATCGGATTGGCCTGGATTTTGCTTTGATCGCCGGTGCGCTGGCTTCTTTCCGCGGTGCCGGACGCCGTTTTCAATGGATCGGTGAAGAACAAGGGGTTCGGGTGGTTGATGATTATGCTCATCATCCGACGGAGGTTAAGGCCACGTTGGCCGCAGCGCGCCAACTGTCTCCACAACGATTAATTTGTGTGTTTCAGCCCCATCGTTATACGCGGACGCAGGCGCAATATATTCCCTTCGGTGCGGCCTTTGATGATGCTGATCTGGTGGTACTTAATGAGATTTACGCTGCCGGTGAAGCGCCGATCCCTGGTGTAGCGGCAGCATTGATTGCTGACGGCATCGGGAATCGTTCTGGAAAAGCGGTACCGGTGATCGCTGATAAGGGAGAGATTGTCGCTTACTTGGCGGGTATTGCTCAACCTGGCGATCTGATCATGACGATGGGAGCCGGCCACATATGGACGGTGGGACCGGATCTGCTGGCCTGTCTGAAGGAGCGCGGCGGCAAGGAGGAATAGTCATGCCGGTCACCGAGGTGCTGAAGGGCTTTCGCGGTCGATGGCGCGAACAGGAACCCCTGGCAGGTCATACAACCTGGCGGATTGGTGGGCCCGCCGATCTTTATGTGCTGCCTCTTGATCGTCAAGATCTGGTGCTGATCGTGCAGAACTGTCTTCGTTGTGGTGTACCTTGGACGGTGCTTGGGGCCGGATCGAATGTACTGATCGCTGATCAGGGGATTCGTGGAGTTGTGATCGGGCTGGCTGATGGCTTTCGCTACAAGCAACGTTCCGGGTATCAGGTGACGGCTGGGGCCGCAGTTGGTCTGCCGGGATTGGCACGCTGGACGGTCTGGCAAGGGCTGGCCGGTTTGGAATTTGCCGCAGGCATTCCAGCCTCCCTTGGTGGAGCTGTAATGATGAACGCGGGAGCCCATGGGGCGGCAGTGGGTGAACGGGTGCTCGCGGTGGAACTGGTCAATGAGCACGGGGCGATAGAAACGGTAGCAGCAGAAGAACTGCAATTTACTTATCGCCATTCCCGTTTGCAAAAGCGTCGATGTATTGTTACGGAAGTACAACTGCAACTGACTGATGGTGTGGTGGCCGATATGGAAGCTGCGATGGCCAAGGCATTGGCCCGGCGTCGGGCAACCCAACCGTTGGAGTGGCCGAATGCGGGAAGTGTGTTTCTGAACCCTCCGGGCGATTCGGCAGGTAGATTGATTGAAGCGGCAGGTTTAAAGGGATACCGGATCGGCGGCGCGGAAGTGTCAAATCGTCATGCTAATTTTATCGTCAATGCCGGTGGCGCTACGGCAACGGATGTGCTGGCATTGATTGCCTTGATCCAACAACGAGTCCTGGCAGCAAGCGGTGTCGAGTTATGCACAGAGATTCAACTCGTCGGTGATACCGGGAGGGCCGAGTGATGGTGGCGGAGTCTTGTATTCGAATCAAGGGGGGCACCCCCTTACGGGGAACGGTGGCAATCAGCGGCGCCAAAAATGCCATATTGCCGATCATGGCGGCGGCGCTGATGTCCAAGGGGCGCTGTGAGCTCCAAGAAGTCCCGCAATTGCAGGATGTTCTGGTTATGTGTGAAGTGTTACGGCATCTGGGTGCAACGGTGACAAGTCAGGGTAATTCACTGGTGATTGATGCCGGGCAAGCGACGACGGCCGAAGTTTCTTCCGATTTGATGCGGCGCATGCGGGCGTCCAATCTGGTCCTGGGCCCCTTGCTGGCGCGCTTTGGCCGGGTCCGTCTTTTTCATCCTGGTGGATGTTCCATCGGCAGCCGGCCCATGGATTTGCATGTAAAAGGCCTGGGCAAAATGGGTGCTGTCTTTGAAGAACGCTTTGGGTACTATCAGGTGGAAGCCACACGACTGCAAGGGGCAGAAATTCACCTTGATTTTCCCAGTGTCGGTGCTACCGAGAATTTGATGATGGCTGCTTGTTTAGCGAAAGGTACCACAGTGATACGCAATGCGGCCAAAGAACCGGAGATTGTGGATCTACAAAACTTTCTGAACAGCATGGGGGCCAAGGTACGGGGGGCCGGGCTGGATGTCATTCGCATCGAAGGTGTTGACGAACTGCATGATTGCCAGCATACGATTATTCCTGATCGAATTGAAGCCGGAACATTTATGATCGGTGCCGCCATGACCGGTGGTGATATTCGGCTGACCAATGTGATCCCTGAGCATTTGGAACCGATCATGGCCAAATTGCGTGAGGTCGGTGTAGGGATTATTGATGAGGGGGACTCGATTCGTGTCTTTGCCCAGCAAGCCCATCAAGCGGTGAACTTGAAAACAATGCCTTATCCTGGCTTTCCGACGGATATGCAACCGCAATTGATGGCTCTGATGACGATCAGCGAAGGCACCAGTATTATTACCGAATCGATCTTTGAGAATCGCTTCAAGCACGTTGATGAATTGCGGCGGATGGGAGCCGATATCCGTTTGGAAGGACGGGTAGCGATTGTCAAAGGTGTGCCCCGGCTCAGTGGTGCTGTGGTGGAGGCGACCGATTTACGGGCAGGAGCGGCCTTGATTTTGGCTGGTTTGTCTGCTGAAAACGGCACGACGGTAGAAAAGATTTTTCATGTGGATCGTGGTTATGAACGGCTGGTTGAAAAATTTTCTTCACTGGGGGCCAAGATTGAACGCATTCCAGGGGGCTAAAAAATATTGATCATTAGGTGAAAGAGGATAATCATAAAAAGAGCAAAGCGATGATGGTCAGGAGCAAGCTTTTTTGTTATAATAACGCTGTTGCATTTTTTCCAACAAAAGGAGAATGATTATGCTACGTCAGCGTGCCAGCAAGTTACTTTTTAGTTTTATCGCCATGGCGCTGGTGGCTACGTATTTTTTTCTTCGTTCCCCCTTCTTTGGAATTACCCATGTGAGTGTGCAAGGTACTTCATTATTGCCGGAAGCGGAGATGGTGCAACTTTCCGGTATTCAATTGGGTGAAAATATTTGGCGTCTTGATGAAAAGCGCGTGGTACAACAGCTTTTGTTTCACCCTCAGGTCGAAGCGATTGCTTTAGAGCGGCAGTGGCCCTCTACGGTAATTCTTCAGATCAAAGAACGTAAACCGGTAGCTGTGGTGCACGGTCCCCGGGGATTTATTCTGGTTGATCATCAGGGTACCTTTTTGCAGACGGTCAATGCCTTAACCGGGATTCCCTTGCCGTTGTTGACGGGGATTCCCGTGTCTTCTCAGGTCGGTCCTGGACAAGCTTTTACCGGTGATGAGATGGCGGCGGCGTTACGGTTCTGTCGCGAGTTCGCGCCGACGTTAATGACGCGGATTGCGGAAGTGCACGTCCGTGAAGGGGGCCGCTTAACCTTATATACTGTGGAAGGAGTCGAAGTTCGCTTCGGCACGCCTGACCAAGTGGCTGCCAAAGGCGATGCGTTGGCTGATATTTTCGCTGAACTCACGCGTGAACAACGATTGGGTAAAATTCGTTATATTGATGTAACGTCCCATACCTCACCGGTTATCAAGCTTTAAGCAAACCACGTACATAAACGCCGTCAGGTTAACGGCGACTCTTTGGGAAGGATTACAGTTCAGAAAAAACGAAAAAGGCAAATAAAATTATCAGACAGCGCTTCTTTTCGGTTATAATCAAGGGTACCAAAAGGATTCAAATGTGGCGATGAAAATACAATAACCCCCAGGCAGTTAAAAGGAGGTCGCCCTGTGTTTGAACTGGATACGGAATTAAACCAATTAGCTGTGATTCGAGTCGTAGGTGTCGGTGGCGGCGGCAATAATGCTGTTAACCGTATGATCGCCCATGGAGTTCGCGGTGTACATTTCATCTCCGTCAATACGGATGCACAGTCGTTGCAGCTTTCCCGGGCTGAGCAAAAGATGCAGATCGGGATGAAACTGACCAAAGGGTTAGGCGCCGGTGCCAATCCTGAGGTTGGCAAAAAAGCAGCGGAAGAAAGCCGCGATGAGTTAACGGCTGCGCTTAAAGGTGCTGATATGGTCTTTGTCACGGCCGGTATGGGCGGTGGAACAGGAACGGGCGCAGCACCGATCGTCGCTGAGGTGGCTAAGGAATTGGGCGCCTTGACTGTGGGCGTGGTAACCCGTCCCTTTACCTTCGAAGGCCGGCGGCGGGCGACGCAAGCTGAAAAAGGGATCCAGGAATTACGCAAGGCTGTGGATACGCTGATCGTTATTCCCAATGATCGGCTTTTACAGGTTGTCGATAAAAATACACCGATGAACGAAGCCTTTAAGCAAGCTGATGATATATTGCGTCAAGGTGTACAAGGTATATCGGACTTGATTGCTGTCCCAGGATTGATCAACTTGGATTTTGCTGACGTCAAGACGATCATGACGGATACGGGCTCGGCCTTAATGGGTGTTGGCGAAGCTTCCGGTGAAACTCGTGTGGTTGATGCGGTGCGCAAAGCGATCTCCAGTCCTCTGCTGGAAACTTCCATCGAAGGCGCTCGCGGTGTCTTGTTGAACATCACCGGTGGTTCCAACTTGGGGATGCTGGAAGTTCATGAGGCCGCCGAAGTGCTCAATGAAGTCGTTGATCCGGAAGCCAACATCATCTTTGGTGCTGTCATTGATGAATCGATGAAAGACAGCGTACGGGTAACGATCATTGCGACTGGATTCGATCAACAGCCGGCGATCGGAGTTGCCGGGCGAGTAGTCAACGTGCCGTCGGAGCGTGTTGTGGCGCAACCGGTGATGCAACCAACGATGCAGCCGGTGATGCAACCAACGATGCAACCGGTAATGCAGCCAACGATGCAACCGGTAATGCAGCCAACGATGCAACCGGCGGTTCAGCCGCAACCGGTTCATCCACCGATGACGGTTGTCGAGCCGACAGCAACAGGCAAACAAAATTCTGCTAATGATGATGTGGATATTCCCCATTTTATTCGCAATCATCGCCGCTAATCTTATGAATATTGGAGAAATACCTGAGGAAATCCTCAGGTATTTTATTTTTTAAACCGGCCATGATGTGACAATATTTGTAAAAGGGCTGCGCTATAATGGTACTTGTTCAAGATGATGGTGGTGAAGTCGATGGAAGATCACGGGGTTGTCTACTGGGATTTAGCTTGGTTAATCAATTTCATCATCGATTTTTTTCTATTATGGTTGACCTCCAGTCTCTTGCGCAGCCCCTGCCTTTATCAACGTTATATGGTAGCGGCAGCAGCAGGGGCGACAGGGTCGCTTCTCTTTTTGTGGTGGCAGCCCCTCTGGTGGATGGCCTGGCTGTATAAGTTATTGCTCAGCGGTGTGCTCGTGTGGATTGCCTTTCCCCACAACCGCCTCCGTCATGGAGGAGTTTTTTATGTCAGTGCTTGGGTAATTGGCGGATTAATGTACGCTTTTGTACCGATTGAAACCGGAAGTACACCCTGGCAGTTTTGGTTATTGCTTTTGCTTGGGGCGCTGATCGCATTTGGCTTTTTACATCTATGGCGCGGTTCGCGGGAAAGGGCCTGCTGGCAAGCACAATTGCTGGTGATGCTGGCCAGCGGTAAGACGGAAATTCCGGCCTTAATTGACAGTGGCAATGGGTTACGGGATCCCTTAACGCGTTCCCCGGTCATCGTTGTGGAGCGGCAGGCGATTGCTCATCTTTTACCGGAAGGTTGGCCGGCAGAAAGAGAGGAAGCGGCACTGGCATTACCGGTGCGTTACATACCTTTTGTTTCATTGGGGCAAAGCCAGGGTGTGATGCCGGGCTTTCGACCGTCCCAGGCGATGGTAAGAATTGCCCAACACCCTTGGAAAGTTTGCACTGATGCTTGGATCGGCGTTACAGATCAGCCTTTAGATCCGAATAAGCAGTATCATGCCTTGGTGCCGGCTGTTTGGACAATGGAAACGTAGGGGGAATGGGTGTGGAATCCTTAGGTTTGGCTGATGGACCGGTGAAAGGATTAAAAGAAAAAGTGGAACGCCGCATCTTATACTGGCTTCAACGGTTGAATTTGGTTTCGGAAGTTCATTATGTAGGATCGAGTGAAGCGTTGCCGCCTCCGTTGACCGTTGCCGAAGAAAGCGATCTGTTGCTTTTACTGGAAAACGGTGACGGTTCGGTCAAGTCCATTTTGATTGAGCGCAACTTGCGGTTAGTCGTATATATTGCCCGCAAATTTGAAAATACAGGGATCGGTATCGAAGATCTGGTTTCGATCGGTACGATCGGTTTAATCAAAGCTGTCAATACCTTTGATCCTTTAAAGAAAATCAAGCTGGCTACCTATGCGTCACGCTGCATTGAGAATGAAATCTTAATGTACTTACGGCGCAACAATAAAACCCGCTCGGAAGTCTCTTTTGATGAACCCCTCAATATTGACTGGGATGGCAATGAATTATTGCTCTCCGATGTGCTGGGGACGGAGAACGATATTATTTATAAATCCATTGAAGGAGAAGTCGACCGCAAATTGCTGCAAGCGGCGATGAGCAAATTAACCACCCGCGAGCGGTGTATCGTGGAATTGCGCTTTGGACTGCGTGATGCTCAGGAAAAAACGCAAAAAGAAGTGGCCGACTTGTTGGGCATCTCGCAATCCTACATTTCACGTCTGGAAAAGCGGATCATCAAGCGGCTGCGCAAGGAATTTCACCGTTTGGAATAAAATTTGATGTCGCGGCAACCCGGTATAACCCGAAAAGACGAAGCCAATACTAGAAGATGTAACTTCGTCACCGTCGGGAGGGTTGCCCATGATGGTCAACAAGGTGGAGATCTGCGGGGTGAATACGGCCAAGCTGCCCGTGCTTACCAATGTGGAGATGCGAACCTTGTTTCAGGCCATGCAAGCAGGTGACACAGCAGCGCGGGAAAAGCTGATTAGCGGCAATCTGCGACTTGTACTTAGTGTCATACAACGCTTTACGAATCGAGGAGAATATGTCGATGACTTGTTCCAAGTCGGTTGTATTGGCTTGATGAAAGCGATCGATAATTTCGATCTTGGTCAGAATGTCAAATTTTCTACCTATGCCGTGCCCATGATCATTGGCGAAATTCGCCGCTATTTACGAGACAATAACCCCATCCGGGTAAGTCGCTCATTGCGTGATATTGCTTATAAAGCATTGCAAATTCGCGACCAACTGGTGAACCGGCTTTCACGGGAACCGTCCGTGGCGGAAATCGCCGAAGCCTTAGGGTTTTCTCGTGAGGAAGTTGTCTTTGCCCTCGATGCGATTCAAGAACCGATTTCCCTGTTCGAACCGATCTACCATGATGGCGGCGATCCGATCTTTGTGATGGATCAAATCGGTGATGAAAAAAACCAAGACGGTCAGTGGCTGGAAGGACTGGCTGTGCGGGAAGCGATGCGCAAACTCAATGACCGGGAGAAACTGATCCTCAATTTACGCTTTTTCGAAGGCAAGACGCAGATGGAAGTGGCCGAGGAGATCGGTATCTCCCAGGCCCAAGTTTCCCGACTCGAAAAAGCGGCTTTGGGCCACATGAAAAAATATGTCTAGATAATCGTGCCAAATGCTGGAGAAATAGTCACAACTACTACCCCTCCTTCATACTATGTAGCATTAGAGGGAGGTGGCCGGCAGGTGATTAAGATTTCCGAACTGCGCATCCGGGATATTGTCAATGTCACTGATGGACGGCGACTCGGTGTGATCAAGGACATTGATATTGACCCGGAACTTGGCAAAGTACGTGCGATCGTTCTGCCAGGCGTAGGACGGTTTATGGGCCTTTTCGGGCGCGGTGATGATGTGATTGTCCCCTGGGACCGGATCAAGAAAATCGGTGTCGATGTAATTTTGGTCGAACTCAATAATTATAATGAATTATCAAGCCATCAAGATGGAAGCGAAAACCTGCCCTTTAACCGCTAAGCGGTTAGGGGGCTTTGCTATTTTATGGCCCTTTTATGGCCCTTTGAAAAAATCGAATCGGACAGGAGAAGGCACAGGAAGAGGGGCGAAAACGCAGGAAACAGGCTAAAATGTCGGCATAGTTTACCTAACATGGGGGAAGAGCGTTTGACCGACCAATATCTAGGGTTGTATAATTTCAAAGCAACTAGATATAGGGTTATGCGGAGGAACGTCAAATGCAGTGCTTTTACTGTGGACATCCCGAGTCAAAAGTGTTAGAGACAAGAGCCGCGGAGGAAGGCCGAACGATTCGGCGGCGTCGGGAGTGTCTCACTTGTAATCGTCGTTTTACTACATTGGAGCGCGTAGAAGAAGCACCGCTGATTGTGCGTAAAAAGGATGGAACGCTGCAAGCTTTTGATCGTCATAAACTGATGTCTGGTCTCGTCAAAGCTTGTGAAAAGCGCCCGATCCCGCTGGAACAATTGGAAGCCTTGGTGACAGCTTTGGAGCGGGATTTGCGTAATCGTTGTGAACGAGAAGTGCCGACGGTGCAGATCGGTGAATTGGTCATGGAGCGATTGCGTGATGTCGACGAGGTAGCTTATGTGCGGTTTGCTTCGGTCTACCGCCAATTTAAAGATATTGGCCGCTTTTTGGAAGAGTTAGAGGGGCTGCTGGCCAGAAAAAACTAGGTCCCCATTCGAGGAGGAAATAGGTATGTTTAATCAGATTCGCAAGCGTGATGGCCGTATTGCTTCTTTTCACGAAGGCAAAATCACCGATGCCATCTTTAAAGCCGCAAAAGCTGTTGGCGGTGAAGATCGCCAGATGGCCATGGAGTTAACGCTTCGTGTGTTGCGGTTGCTGAAAGAGCGCTATAACGGCGATATTTTTTCGGTGGAAGATGTACAAGATACGGTGGAAAAAGTCCTGATTGAGAGCGGCCATGCCCGTACAGCGAAAGCCTACATACTCTATCGCCACCAACGCACGCGGATCCGCGATGCTCAGTCTGATTTGATGGATGCTGTCAGTGAGATCTTACGTGAAACCAACCGGGAAAATGCGAACGTATCGAACAGCCCTTCGGCGAAAGTGTTGCAGATCTCCGAAGTAGCGTCGGTTAACTACTATTTGAACCGCATGCTGCCGGAAGATGAAGCCAATGCGCATCGTGACGGCGATATTTATATTCATGACTTGGCTTGGTATGGCAAAACCCTGACGTGCTTGCAAATTCCCTTGCAGCGCCTGTTGGCGCAAGGCTTTGATAATGGTCACGGTTATATCCGCCCGCCGAAAAGCATCAAGACGGCTGCCGCGTTGGCAGCGATCATCTTGCAGTCCAATCAAAACGACATGCATGGCGGTCAGTCTTTCGCCTACTTTGAACGTGATATGGTTCCTTATGTACAAGCGGAATACCGGCGGCAGGAAGCGGATCTGCGCAAAGCCATCGCCCGCTTTGAGATTACCGTTCCCGAGGACAAGCTGATCGCGATGGTGCGGGAGCGCGTTGAGAGTGAAACCTATCAAGCCATGGAAGGCTTTATCTATAATTTGAACACCATGCACAGTCGTGCCGGGGCGCAGGTTCCCTTTTCTTCGATTAACTTTGGTACCGACACGACCTGGGAAGGCCGCTTGATCACGCGGACCTTTTTACAGGCCTATGAAAAAGGCTTAGGCAAGGGCGAGGCACCGATTTTCCCGAATGTGTGCTTTAAGATTCGCAAAGGCATCAACTATGCGCCGGGTGATCCCAACTATGACTTGTTCCAATTGTCGATGCAGGTGGCTTGCAAGCGCTTGTTCCCCAACTTTGCTTTTCAAGATGCTTCCTTTAACCGCTCCTATCAACAGGATAACGAAGAAGTGGCCTATATGGGCTGCCGGACCCGCGTGATCGGCAATGTGAACGGCGCTGAGGTAACCGATGGCCGTGGTAATCTTTCCTTTACTTCGCTGAACTTGCCGCGTATCGGCTTGCGTGCCCAAGGCGATTTGGATGCTTTTTGGCGGATGCTTGATGAAACGATCGACTTGATCATCAAGCAGCTTTTGACGCGATTTGACGTGCAAAAGAATTTACGGGTCTGTGATTTTCCCTTCCTGATGGGGCAGCGTCTTTATGTGGGTAGTGAGTCGTTGAAACTGACTGATAAAATCGAGCCGGCCATCATCCATGGCACGCTGTCGATGGGCTTTATCGGCTTGGCCGAATGTTTAGTGGCGCTGACGGGGCACCATCACGGCCAGTCGCCGGAAGCGCAGGCGTTGGGCCTGAAGATCGTGAGTCACATGCGTGACCGGATGGACGAAGCTTCGCAGCAGTATGGGCTCAATTTTTCGTTGCTGGCGACACCGGCGGAAGGGCTTTCAGGCAAATTTACCAAGAAAGATCGCGACCGCTTTGGGGTAATTCCTGGTGTGACCGATCGCCCCTGGTATACCAACTCGTTCCATGTACCGGTAGAGTTCCAGATCAATGCCTTTGCCAAGATCGGTCTGGAAGGACCCTATCACAAGTACTGTAATGCCGGGCATATTTCTTACGTGGAATTGCCGTCAGCGCCACAGCACAACATGCAGGCTTTTGAGACGTTGATCAAAGCCATGTATGATGCCGATATGGGCTATGCGGCGGTCAACTTCCCCGTTGATATCTGTAAGCAATGCGGCTTTAACGGGGTCATCGATCAAGAGAGTTGCCCCCGCTGCGGTCACGGTGCCATTTCCCGGGTGCGGCGCATCACCGGCTACCTGTCGACGCTGGATAACTTTAATGATGCGAAAAAAGCGGAAGAAGCCAACCGGGCAACCCATTGCCACCAACGTGAGTGTGAAGAACTTCATTAGGAAAGAACTTCATTAATAAATAAAAACTTCATTAAATAAATAGGAAAACTATGTGACAGCATTTGCCACAAATGATTGACAGCCGATCAGCCCTATACTACAATGAAGGCGTAACCTCTCCCTAATATTTGAAAGGATCGGTGAATCGATGTTTTTCCATCCCCTCGATTTTTTGGTGCTTCCTTTTGTTTTGCTCGCACTGTACGCGCAGTTCAAGGTATCCCGTACCTTTACCAAGTACGCGAAGGTGCCGGCGCGAAGCGGGATCATCGGAGCCCAGGTGGCGCGGGGGCTTTTGGATGCCAACGGTTTGCATCATGTTCCGGTTGAACTCAGCGGCGGAGGCAAGCTTTCCGATCATTATGATCCCAGATCCAGAGTTGTTCGTTTGTCGCAGGATGTTTATCATGGGTACTCCGTTGCATCGTTAGGTGTAGCGTCACACGAAGTGGGCCACGCGATCCAGCATGCCCAAAGCTATGCGCCGCTGGCGCTGCGTCATGCTTTTGTTCCGGTGGCCAATGCCGGTTCGATGCTGGCGATGCCCTTGTTTTTGGCAGGTTTCTTCTTTCATTGGAGTGGCTTGATCTTAGCCGGTATCTTGTTTTTCAGTGCAGCCGTTTTGTTTCAAGTGATTACCTTACCGGTTGAGTTCAACGCTTCCAATCGTGCGTTACAGATGCTCCAGCACTACAATTATGTCAGTAAAGATGAATTGAAGCTAACCAAGAAAGTCTTAGGTGCCGCCGCTTTGACCTATGTGGCCTCGGCACTGGTGGCCGTTGTGGAATTGCTCAAATATGTGTTGATTTTCTCAGGGACGAGCCGTGAGGAATAAAGCTACCAAGGTCTCCTGCCCAGTGGCAGGAGGCCTTTTCTGTAGAGGTGATGATCATGAAATTACGTATCGCCGGTTTGGTGCCGGAAAGCATTGTCGATGGGCCGGGCGTACGGTTTACTGTCTTTGTTCAGGGGTGCTATCGTAGCTGTCCTGGCTGTCATAATCCGGATACGCAAGATCCGGCAGGAGGCCGGGAGGTAACCATCGAAGAAGTGCTAATGATGATCCGCCAAGGCACCTCCTATCTCTCCGGCGTTACCTTCTCCGGCGGTGAGCCTTTTGAGCAAGCGGCGACGTTAGCGTTGTTAGCTGATGAAGTGAAGGCGATGGGACTGCACATCGTTGTGTACAGTGGTTATCGCTGGGAGGAACTGCAGCTACGAGAAGATGCCATGATGCTGTTACGGCGCTGTGACTGGCTGATTGACGGACCTTACCGGGAAGAGGAGCGAGATTTGGCGATCGCTTTTCGCGGTTCCCGCAATCAACGGATCGTCGATGTAGCATCATCGTTACGGCAGGGGCGAGTTGTGACTGTGCAGGGTTATGTGTAAGGGGCGTGAAAAGATGCCACAAGGCCAATGGCAACGGCAGCAGTTAGGGGATATGGTAGTTTACCGGCCGGTTTGGCCACCCGGTTGTCAAGCGATCATGACTACACGTAGCGGCGGCGCCAGTGAACCGCCTTATGATCGTTTGAACTTGGGGTTTCATGTCGGTGACGATGCGCAAAAGGTTGCCTTCAATCGCCGCCAGTTAAGTCAGGCCGCCGGCATGGGGGAACAACCATGGGCGACGGTAGATCAAGTTCACGGCACGGCAATGATGGATGTGACAACGCCGGTTCCGGAGCGGCCTTTGGGAGAAGCCGATGGAATGATCACCGCCAAAACCGGTGTACCGCTGGCTGTCTTTGGCGCTGATTGTGGAATCCTGCTTTTCTTTGATGCCGGAGCACGGCGGATAGCCGCCGCTCACGCCGGTTGGCGCGGTACCGTGCAGGGCTTGTCGGAAAAAGTGATTCAGCAGATGGTTGCTGCCGGCAGTAATACTGGTGATATCTGGGTCGCCATTGGGGCGGTTATTGGCCCCTGTTGTTATCCCGTCGGTCCGGAGGTCGTTGAACTTTTTATGGCGCGGTGGCCCTTTGCATCAGCGGTTCTTGGGCATGAGGTTGATCATCAAGGCAAGCGAACGTTGCACCTGGCGCGGGCACAGCAGTTGCAGTGTGAAGCTGCCGGTGTACCGGCAGGGCAGATCGCCATGCTCGATCGTTGTACCTGTTGCTCACCGGAGTTTTTTTCCTATCGACGGGACGGTCGTACCGGTCGCCATGGTGCATTGATCTGGTTGGAAGAAGAAGGAGGTGGAAAGCGTGGCTAAGATCGCTGTTATCGAAGATGATGGTCATATTCTGGAATTAGTGCGCTTTAATTTAGAAAAAGAGGGACATCAAGTAATTAGCGCCATGGATGGGGAAAAGGCACTACAGTTGATCAGTGATGATCCTCCTGATCTTGTCATCCTTGATTTGATGTTGCCCAAAATGGATGGGTTGGAAGTTTGCCGCGCATTACGCGGTCGTTCGCGATCGGCCCACTTGCCGATCGTCATGTTAACGGCCAAGGGAGAAGAAGTCGATAAAGTACTGGGATTGGAAATGGGGGCCGATGATTATATCACCAAGCCCTTTAGTCCCCGTGAGTTAACGGCTCGTGTCAAGGCCCTGCTACGCAGGGTGAATCGTGTGGATGCGCAAGTGACTGGGCCGATCCAAATCGGCGAGCTACATATTGACGCCGAGCGGTATGAAGTGTTGGTCAATGGGCGTAAGCAAGATCTAACACCGAAGGAATTTGAGTTACTTCGGTGGATGGCCGCTCGCCCGGGGAAAGTATTTACGCGGGAATTTCTGTTGGAGCGGATCTGGGGCTATGATTTTTATGGTGACAGTCGCACCGTCGATGTGCATATCCGGCATTTGCGCCAAAAAATTGAACAGGATCCGGCAAATCCACAGTACATTGATACGGTGCGCGGTGTCGGCTATAAATTTCGCGCTCCCTCGGTATGATGGCCTGGCAGGGCTGGCGTAGCTTGCGCTGGCGGTTAACCTTGGCGTTCTTTGTGCTGATGCTGCTACCCACGTTGTGGCTCTATCTTCTGGGGGCGGGATATGTTCATCCCGACGCCCATGTAGGATTGAATGCGGTGTTTGTTTTTTTTCTGGGTTTTTCGGCGACGATTATTTTTCTCGGGGCCGGCCGCATTGCCAATATCCTCAATGAGATGGTCGAAGTTGTACAGAAGTTAGCCCAAGGGCAGGCAGTGCGTTTGTATGATGTCCACTACAGCTCGGAATTAACGACGCTGGCACAGGTGATCAACCAAACGGTGGAGCAGGTGCGTGGTCAAATCGGGGAATTGCGCAATGAAAAAAGCAAGTTTGAAACGGTCTTAGGGTCGATGGTTGAAGGGGTAGTTGGCTTCGATCATCTGGGCCGGATCATCTTGCTCAACCGGGCGGCAGAACAGATGCTGCTTGCCCGAGAAGAAGCCGTATTGGGTAAGCAACTTGTCGAAGTCATACGCCTTCGTGCCCTAGACGATATGTTACTGGCTGCTTTAAAAACGGGAGAAGCCAATACGCGAGAACTGCAGTTATGGCCCCATCGCAGTCAAACCTACCGGGTGCAGATTGTGCCGGTTTGGAGTGAACAGCAAAGTTTTGGCGGAGCTGTCATGGTGCTTGATGATGTGTCGGAAGTTCGCCGGTTAGAGCAAGTACGGACAGAGTTTGTGGCCAATGTATCGCACGAGTTGCGAACGCCCTTAACCTCCATTAAAGGATTTGTCGAAACGTTGCGCGACGGAGCGGTGGAACAACCGGAAGTTGCTTACCGTTTTTTATCGATTATCGAAGAAGAGACTTGCCGCTTACAGCGTTTGATTGAAGACTTGTTACAGCTATCGAGTATTGAAAGTCAGCGGGAGCAACCTTTCGCAGAAAAGTCATCGCTGGAGACTGCCTTACGTCAAGTGCAACAATTGTTGGAGCCTTTAGCCAACGAAAAAAATATCGCGATCACTTTTCATGTAGAAAAGGCATTGCCGCCGGTACCGCTGGGGCCGGATCCGCTGCGACAAGTGTTGGTTAACTTAGTGGAAAATGCGATTAAGTACACCCTGGCCGGAGGTCAAGTCAGTGTAACGGCCAACCGAACCGTTGAAGGTGTAGTCGTTGAGATCATTGACACCGGAATCGGCATTCCTCAGGAAAGTTTGCCTCGTATTTTTGAACGTTTTTATCGTGTCGATAAGGCTCGTTCCCGTGAGATGGGCGGGACCGGACTAGGCTTAGCCATTGTCAAGCACTTGGTCGAGGGATGCGGTGGTCATGTGCTTGTAACATCAAAATTTGGACAAGGAAGTACTTTTAGGGTTACATTACCTTTAAAGTGAAATTAAGGTTATGCTGCTTATTAAGTAAAACTTAATAGCAACATAACCTTTTTTTTATATGGCATTAATAAAAAACAGATAGTGTTTAGATGAAAATTATTTACAAAATATAAAGGAGAAAAGAATGAGCTATCAGGAGCTACGCAACGGACAAAAGATGCAATGCGAGAAAGAGCAATTGAAAATAGCCGAGTCGATTGCGTTGATGCCGATTGGCCGTTTTGCCGAACCGGCACCGATGCTGGGTGAGAATTCGGCAACACGAGATGTTGTTGCGTTTCTTGAAGAAAATCAAAATTATAATGGTGTTGTTATTGTCTCGGGGGGAAAAAAACCGCTGGGATTGGTGATGCGTGATCAACTTTTTGCTCATTTAGGTAAGCGCTATGGTGTATCGGTGTATTATGATCGACCGGTTCGGCGGATCATGACCAGCGATTGTATTATTGTCGATCAGCAAGCACTGGTGATCGACGTATGTCAACTGGCTACGCAACGGGAGGCAGCGACGCTTTATGATAATGTGATCATTACGAATCAAGGTCGCTGTGTAGGGATGATCACGATCAAAAAGCTGTTAACATTGATGAATTGCAATCAAGTCAATGTGGCCCGTGGACAGGCCAGTCTCTTGACACAAACATCGGAACGGATCGCACTCATTACCGATCAAGCGCAAGCAATCGCCGATCTATCGGTTGAGGCACACCGCAACGCTGAACAGATGAATGGCTATACCGATGAGGGACGGCTTGCTTTAAACCAAGCATTACATGAAATTGATACGATCGATCAAACGGTTGATCATCAGATGGAGATCATGAATCAATTATTGGAAGAATCTAAAGAAATTGAACCGATCTCACAGATGATTCGGCAGTTAGCCGATCAAACCAATTTGCTGGCCTTTAATGCGTCGATTGAAGCAGCAAGGGCCGGCGTTCATGGTCGTGGTTTTGCTGTTGTCGCTGAGGAAGTTAGAAAATTAGCTGACGAGACCAATACGGCAGCCCGTCAAATCTCATCATTACTCCGGCAAGTGTTGATCAAGATCGATGAGGCCGATCGATGTGCACAAGAAGCGAAAAACCGTAGCATGAGTACTCGCAAGGTTGCTGATCAGGTGCACAATGCTTGGATACAGATATTTGGTGCCATCAAGATTTCAGGAGAGCATGTAAACGGCATTACCGGTCTTGCCCACGATATTGCTCAGGAATCGGAAGAATTACTGCAAGCGATCCGTGTTTTGGTTGAACAGGCGCAGAAAACAGCAGGCGAAAGCGCTACCACGGCGGTGACATCATCAATGAGCAGCGAGGAGGAGGGACCGCAGGGTGCGTTCACAACAGTCATGGATGAATTGGCTACAGGAGCATAAAATACCTGATGAACATCGGTTTTACTCGGCCACAACATCGGGCAGTGAAGTATTTGAGCAAGTTGAGTTGAATTTACAACGGCGTCGAAGTATTGGAATCATTTTTCTCGATATCGTGGGATTGACTCATATCGAACAGCATTATGGGGCACCGGTTGCCCGTCGTGTGTTAAAAACGGTGACACGATCAATTTTGCAGGCACGGCCCCTACTGAGTGTGGGACGTACGTTGTTTGTTCATAACGTCGGTGGCGATGATTTTGTGTTGTATTACTCACTGCCTTCGGTAGGGACATTACAAGGGTTGGATTTTTTAGAATGCTTAGCTGAAGATCTTTGCACGCAGGTGCTGAGCAGCGTTAACCGTCAATTGCAGGGTGTGTTGCAGGAACCGCTTGATTTACACCGCGGCTGGTCGATACTTCTTGCATCATCGGAGTTAAGCCTGGAAACTTTAATTTATAAAGGGCTAAAAGAAGCCCGTCAAATGGCAAAGGGGAACGAGGACGCAAAATGGACTCGCCAAGTCTGGGAGTTGCGGGAAGCCATCAAAGAGGAGCGCTTCTCGATTCACTATCAGCCGCTTGTCGATATGGCAAGCGGAAAAATCATGGGTTATGAAGCGCTTAGCCGTGGGCCCAGCGAAAGTTCTCTGCAGTGGTCCCAAGGACTCGCTGATTTGGCTGAGAAGTCGAATCTTTTGTTTCCGCTAGAACGTCTGTTACGCCAGAAAGCAGTTCAGGGCACTGTGAATTGGCCTAAGGACGTGCGGTTGTTTGTCAATATCAGTCCCCAGGTCATCCAAGATCCTGATTTTACACCGGAAAATCTGCTTCAGCTTGTCCATTCGGTTGGTCGCGATCCGGGACAGATCGTCTTTGAGATTACCGAACGTCAGAGTATCGACGATTTTCGCAGTTTTGATAAGAAGTTGGAACGGTTTCGCAACGTCGGTTTTCAAGTAGCTGTTGATGATGCGGGTGCCGGCTATTCGAGTTTGCAATCGATTGCCGAAATTATCCCTGATTATATAAAAATTGATATGTCGTTGATTCATCATATTGATACATCGGTGATCAAACAAGCCATGGCCGAGATTTTTGTTTCTTTTGCGAAGCGCCTTGGTATACAGATCATTGCCGAAGGGATTGAAACGGAAGCGGAGTTACGCTGGTTGCATCGTTTAGGAGTTGATATTGGCCAAGGCTATTTTTTAGGTCGTCCCAGCCCTGAGAAAAAAGCTTTGACCGGCGAAGCACAGCGAGTTTTAGGGGAACTCAAGCAACAGAAGCCCGCTGATGAGATGGGAACGATGATGCCGGTAGGGGAACTGGTTGAGGCCTTTCATGGGCTCGCGCAGAATGCACCAACCCATCAGGCACTTGATTTTTTCCAAACCAACAGCAATGCTTTCAGCTTGGTGATTGTCGATGGGATGCGCCCGGTAGGCTTGCTGATGCGTGATAAGCTCTATGGGCAAATGGTCAATAAATATGGCTTGGCGCTCTATGGGCAGCGCCCCGTTTCTTTAATCATGGATCGCAATCCTTTAATTGTCGACACGGCGATGCGTATTGATCGCGTTGCCCATCTGGCTACAGCCCGACAGATGCAGCGCCTTTATGATCATATCATCGTAGTGAACGAAGAAAAGGTGTGCGTTGGCGTTGTTTCAGTGCGCGCGTTGCTTGATCAAATGACCGGCCTGCAGATCGAGCGGGCACTGGGGGCCAATCCCTTAACGGGGATGCCCGGTAACCTTCAGATTAAAGAAGATATGGAGCGGCGTTGTGAAGCCGGACAGGCGTTTACCGTGATCTATGCTGATCTCGATCATTTTAAGGCTTTTAATGACTATTACGGTTTTGAACAGGGTGATCAAGCCATTAAGTTGACGGCGCAGATTCTATCTACGGCCGTGCAGAATCAAGGTTGTCCTGATGATTTTGTCGGCCACATCGGCGGTGATGATTGGATCATCGTTACCACATCATCTTATCAGGAGTTGTGCGATCGTATTGTCTGTGAGTTTGACCGGCGCATTGGCGAGTTATATCTGGAGCGTGACCGACAAGCCGGATATATTGACGGTCGTGATCGGCAAGGAAACCCTTGCCGTTATCCAGTGATGTCCATTTCTTTATCGGTTGTTACCGGTCGATTTGCTCATGTATCACAGATTGGTGAAGTGGCGGCCAGGGTCAAAAAAAGAGCCAAGCAACAGCCGGGCTCCGGATACGTCGTCGAGGAAGTCAAGGTCTTAACACTTTCTTAACGGAATATTCATTGTGCCCTAATTTTTCTTTTGTATTCTTTCTTTGGTGAGCGGCTTACCTGAGCAGGGGCTAAATTTAAGGAGGTAATTAGAGACCAATGAACTTCAAAAAGATCTCTAAGTTAGTGGCTGTTTCTGTTGTTTTCGGGATGCTCGGTACAGTGGTGGCCGGATGTGGCGGTGGTGCCAAACAAGAAAACACCGGCGGTGCGCCCACTTCTGGAATCAAAGGTTCTTTACAAGTTAAAGGGTCCGATACCATTGTTAACCTGAGTCAAGCGATGGCGGAAGATTTCATGGCCAAAAACCCCCAAGCAACGATTGCCGTAACCGGTGGTGGCTCGGGGACAGGGATCGCTGCGCTGACCAACAAAACTTGTGACCTGGCTAACTCTTCCCGTGAAATCAAAGCTGAAGAAAAGGCCAAAATCAAGGAAGCTACAGGCAAGGATGTCAAGGAATACGCGATTGCTATGGACGGCATCGGTTTTATCGTGAACAAAGAGAATCCGGTTAACGAACTGACGAACGAGCAATTGGCGAACATCTATACAGGTAAAATATCGAACTGGAAAGAAGTCGGTGGCAACGATGAAAAAATCGTCGCTCTGGCACGGGAAGCTTCTTCGGGAACCCACGTATTCGTTAAAGAACATCTGATGAAAAATCAGGAATATCGAGCTGATGCATTGTTGCAAACCTCCAGTGCTTCCATTGCCAAAGAAGCAGAAACGAACAAACAAGCGATCGGCTATGTCGGCATGGGCTATCTCACCGATAAAGTCAAAGTGATTGCTGTGAAAAAGGATGCGGGATCGCCGGCAGTGTTGCCGTCAGAAGCTACAGTAAAAGACAAAACCTATCCCGTATCGCGTCCACTCTATGTTTATTCTGCTGGTGAGCCGGAAGGCTTGAGCAAAAGTTTTGTCGACTTCATGCTGAGCGCCGAAGGCCAGGCGATTGTGAAGAAAATGGATTTCATCGCTGTAAAATAGGCATAGTAGTACGCCACCGTCATTGTTGTATATCGATGAATAACCCACACAAGGGCAGAGTCGGCAAACGCTCTGCCCTTTTTTGTAGGACCGGTAACACTATTTGGGCAGGGTTATTTAAGGAGGGTTTACGATGATTCCTACTGGGGAGCACACGGGTAACGGCATCATTTCTATTCCCCGCGAATCATTGAAAAAAGGGGAGTCCAAGAAGCGTGAGGCTTGGTACATCACCGAAAAGCTTGTAGAAGTCATGCTTTTTGCTTCCGCCTTTATCGGCGTACTGACCGTATTCATGATTTTTATTTTCTTATTTAAAGAAGCCGTGCCGTTATTGCTGAACGATGCATCACTGGCTACCTTGGGAATGAAAAACTGGTATCCCATTTCGGATCCGCCGACTTTTGGTTTATTACCATTGATTGCTGGGTCAGTGATCGTTACGGCCGGGGCGATTGTGATTTCCGTGCCTCTTGGCGTGGGTGCAGCCATCTATCTGTCGATGGTCGCCGGTCCTACGGTGCGGGAGATCCTTAAGCCAACGATTGAAGTGCTGGCCGGCATTCCCTCGGTTGTACTTGGTTTTTTCGGGTTGGCTGTGTTGGCACCGGAGATCAAAAGCCTTTTTGATATTCCTACCGGGTTAACGGCGTTGACCGGCGCATTGACGCTGGCCTTGATGGCGCTGCCGACGATCGCATCGATCTCCGAGGATGCTATCTCGGCCGTTCCAGGGCGTTATATGGAAGCGGCTCTTTCCATGGGGTCGACTCGTTGGCAAGCGATTGTTACGGTGATTGTTCCGGCAGCGCTGTCGGGAATCACGGCATCGATCATGCTCGGTATCGGCCGGGCCATTGGGGAAACAATGACCGTATTGATGGTTACCGGCAATGCCGGGCTTTTGCCAGATTCCATGCTTGTACCGGTACGAACCATGACTGCGACCATCGCCGCTGAAATGGGAGAAGTCGCCCGGGGCAGTCAGCATTATCATGCCTTATTCATCGTCGGAGCTGTGCTTTTTGCCATGACATTGGCCATCAACCTGATCGCTGATTTTATCCGTCATCGTATGAAAGAGGTTGAGTAAGATGTCACCAAAAACAACTGAGAAAATCGCCTTTAATGTCCTGCGAGCTATGGCGGCGTTGATCGTACTGGCGCTGGCGATCGTCATTGGTGAAATTGCCATCAAAGGAATCCCAGCACTGAATTGGGAGTTCATCTCTGAAGCACCGCGCAAAGGGATGACGGCAGGTGGAATTTTCCCGGCCATCGTTGGTACGATGATTCTCGTCGCAGGTACGATCATGCTGGCACTGCCTATCGGAGTGATGACATCGATTTACTTGGTAGAATATGCCCGCGAATCATGGCTCACGCGCTTGATCCGCTTGGCTGTCGTTAACTTGGCCGGTGTTCCTTCTGTTGTCTTTGGTTTGTTTGGGCTCGGTTTCTTTGTGCTTTATCTGGAGATGGGTGTTTCCATCTTAGCGGGCTCACTCACGTTAGCGTTGATGACCTTGCCCGTCATCATCACCACTTCAGAAGAAGCACTGCGCACGGTACCGAACGGGTATCGCGAAGCCAGCCTGGCGCTGGGCGCCACGAAACTTCAGACCATTTTATTTATCGTTTTACCCAACGCCCTTCCCGGGATATTGACGGGGGCGATTTTGGGCGTGGCTCGGGCTGCCGGTGAAACGGCACCGATTTTGTTGACGGCAGCTGCTTTCTTCCTGCCCCACTTGCCGAAGACTATTTTTGACCAAGTCATGGCCTTGCCTTATCATCTTTACGTAATTGCAACGCAAGTGCCCAATGCCGATCCCAAGATACCCTATGGAACGGCAATGATCTTATTGATGATTGTGCTGGGGCTGAATATGATCGCCGTTGTGTTGCGATCCTATTTCCGCCGGATGCGTAAGGTATAGGAGGAGCCAATGAATAAGGCAAAAATTGTTTCTGAAGACTTGAACTTATATTACGGTGATTTTCACGCACTTCATGGCATTGATATGACGATTAGAGACCGGGAAGTAACGGCGCTGATCGGTCCGTCCGGTTGCGGTAAGTCGACCTTCTTACGTTGTCTCAACCGTATGAATGATATTATTCCCATCTGTCGTGTCGATGGTACATTGATGTTTGAGGACACTGACATCTACGCGCCGACAACCGATGTGGTGGCCTTGCGCAAACGAGTCGGCATGGTCTTTCAGGCACCGAATCCTTTTCCCAAAAGCATCTTTGATAACGTGGCCTATGCGCCGAAATTACATGGCTTGAAAGACAAAACCAAGCTTGAAGAGATCGTCGAGAAGTCGCTGAAACAGGCAGCGTTGTGGGATGAAGTCAAAGATCGTCTCCATAAGCCGGCCCTTGGTTTGTCCGGTGGCCAGCAACAGCGTCTTTGTATCGCTCGCGCGTTGGCGATCCAGCCGGAAGTCTTGCTCATGGATGAGCCTACGTCGGCTCTGGACCCGATTTCGACATTAAAGATCGAAGAGCTGATCCGGGAACTGAAAGCCCAGTATACTATCGTCATTGTGACGCACAATATGCAACAAGCGGCCCGTATTTCTGATAAAACAGCTTTTTTCTTAGTTGGTGATCTCGTGGAGTTTGATCATACGGAAGTCATTTTTACTACCCCGAAAGATCAGCGCACTGAAGACTACATTACAGGACGATTTGGCTAAGCGCAGAAAGGGTGGATAAAATGTCCGTACGCAGTGATTTTCATCATGCCTTGGAGACGTTGCAACAAGACCTCCTCCGGATGGGATCTTATGTGGAAGAGGCGATTTCCTTAAGCACGAAGGCGTTGCTTGATCAAGATCGCCAGTTAGCAAGCCAGGTCATTGCCAATGATGATCGCATCGATCGATTACAGCATGACGTGGAAGAACGCTGCATGAAGCTGATCGCTTTACAGCAGCCGATGGCTAAAGATCTGCGCAAGATCAGCAGTGCTTGGCGGATATCTCTGGAATTGGAGCGAATGGCTGATAATGCCTGCGGTGTAGCTAAATCGGTCCGGCGGATTGCGGAACAACCCTATGTAAAAACGCTGGTTAATACACCGATCATGTCCAGTGTATGTCAGCAAATGGTTAAAATGGGGCTTGACGCATACTTGCAAGAGGACATTGAACTGGCCATCAAGATGAGTGACCTCGATAATCAGGTCGATGCGCTTTACAAGCATATCTTTAATGATCTCCTGCAATTGATGTTGAAAGATCCTTCGGTAATCAATCAAGCGACACAATTGATCTTTATCGCTCGTTACCTGGAGCGCTTTGGTGATCACGCGACCAATATTGCTGAAACGGTCGTCTATCTCGTCACCGGTGAACGTAAAGAACTCAACCCGTAATCAGGACATGAAGCTATTGGGTACAAATTCCCCTTTCCGGTTTCCTACCGGATAGGGGTTGTTTTTTATTTGGCGGAAACAGGTTTTAATGGTATACTTGGTCTAACATAAGCACTTATTGCAGATAACGGTTGAAAGCACGGGACTGCGTAACCGTAACTGCAAGTAAGAAGGGTGGCACTACAAAGGGATGTCCCGTTTGACAATGGTTCCTCCAGGTAAAGATGCAATCAAAAAGCGCCGCCGAAAATTTTGGCTGCGCCTTTTGCTCGTTATTGCGGTAATTATACTTTGTGGTTTTGGTGTATGGTGGGCCAAAGAAAAGCTGCAGCATTTGTTCGTGAAAGCGGTTGTCGAGGTGCAACCAGCAAAATTAGGGCAACTGTCGGTAACACGACCGTTGCCGGGATGGATTATTCGTGATGAAGTGATCATTTCTGCGCCGGCAGCGGGACGATTCCAACGTATTGCCAAGGACAGCGAGCGTGTGCGGCTCGGTGCCCCGGTAGCAGGGCTCCAGTCCGGCAATGCGGCCGAGGGCGATGAGGGGGGGGCCCAAAGTGTGCCGGCACCACGGGCAGGATTACTGGAGTTTCGCATGGATGGCTTAGAGTCGGTGTTAACGCCACGTGTCCTTGATACACTCGATCCGGGGCAGTTGAAGGCATTGACAGAAAAGCCGACAGAAGTACAAAATGATGATTATGTCAATCGTGGACAGCCAATCTTCAAAATCATCGATAACATTGAAAAAGCTTATTATTTAACTCATTATGTGATGACGGATTTGCCCAAACCACTGGTACCGCAAATGCGCATCACGTTGGCCATGTCGCCAACAGGCCCTAATATTTCCGGTAAAGTTGTGCAAGTGCGCGGTGTCGATGACGTATGGGTATTAATCCAGTTGCTGAACCCTAGCCTGGATGCGATCAAAGAACGCAAAGCATCCTTGTTGTATGTCGAACAAACGCATAAAGGGATTTTGTTGCCCTTGGAAGCGATCGTCGAGCGCGAAGGGGAAAAAGGCGTTTGGCTCAGCGAAAAAAATCGTGCCCAGTGGCATCCTGTCACGGTGACGGCGACAGTCAATGAGCAAGTGATCGTTGATCCGGCCACATTGGATGAAAAGTCTTTGGTTGTACAAAACCCGTCTTGGTTAGAGCCCGGGCAAGAAATTAAATAATGCTTGTGCATGAAAAAAGCTACGGAATAAAAGTGTAGAAAGCTTGTACAAACTAAATAAAGAAAATGTGCAAGATATTTTTTAGAAAAGCAGGAAATCGCTATAGAATAGCGAAATACGCTACAAGTTGAAGGGGAACGAGCGATCATGAGCCCAATTCTTGTTCGTTTGAACCAAGTGCGTCAACGCATGCAGGTAGCAGCATTGCGTGCCGGTCGTAACCCCCAGGACGTTCAATTGTTGGCTGTGACCAAGACGGTTCCCGTCGAGGCCATCACCCCGGTTGTCGCAGCCGGCGTGGACATGCTTGGGGAAAGCCGGGTTCAAGAACTGACGGCGAAAATACCACAGTTTCCGAACCATATCCAATGGCACATGATTGGAACGCTTCAATCGAGAAAAGTTAAAAGTATTGCGAACAAAACAGCCCTTATTCATTCACTGGATCGGCTTGCGTTGGCAGAGGAAATCAACAAGTGGGGACAGCACTGGGGAAAGGCGGTTGCCTGCCTGGTTGAAGTAAATGTAGCTGAGGAACCAACTAAGCACGGCATCGTACCTCATGAAGCGTTAGGATTTATCGAAACACTTGCGCAAATGCCAGGTATTGCGGTTTGTGGATTGATGACGATGGCACCTTACTGCGATGATCCCGAAGAGGTGCGCCATGTTTTCCGTGATCTGCGCCGTTTGGCTGATCGTGTAACTAATAAAGGCTTTCCGAACGTGTCAATGCAACATTTGTCAATGGGTATGTCCAATGATTTTGAGGTAGCGATTGAAGAGGGTGCGACCATTGTGCGCATCGGGTCTGAGATTTTTGGTGAGCGAAATTAGGGAGGTACGTTTGGATGGCGAAAATCATGGATAAAATCTATAACATCATCGGTATGAGCGATGAATATGAGGAGTTTGTGGAGTCCGTTGAAACACCAAAGGCTGCAACGGTGAAACAACATAACCAAGCGAGGACAGTGATCCCCGTACAAACAACGCCGCCACCGCAAGAGGAAAAAGAAATTCCTTTTCCTCCTCGTCGCAATCCGGAGCGTTCCGCTGCATCGGTAGTTAACTTAAGCGCTGAGCGCCAGAAAAAAGAACATAAAGTGGTTGTCATTGTGCCGAAAGCCTTTGAAGATGCCATGGGTATTGTTGATCATCTCAAAGATCGTCGCCAGGTAGTCTTGAATCTGGAGAAGATTGACAAAGAGATGGCGCGCTGGATCATTCATTTTGTCAGTGGCGCGACCTATGCCTTAGGTGGATCCCAAGAAAAAGTCGGTACGAATATTTTTATCTTCGCACCAAGCAATATTGATATTATTGGGGATATTAAAAAAGAAGACTCGCCGCTGCGTGCGACGTTGTCTTGGATGACCAACGGCTAGGGGGCTTAGCAGCTTGAATCAAAATAATCTCGGCAACCAGCGGATTGGTATCATTGGCGGCGGGGCCATGGCGGAAGCTTTGTTACGCGGTTTGGTGAAGGTCGTACCGCCAGCGCAACTGACCGTTTCTGATCCTTCCCAGGAACGACTGGATTTTTTACGAGAATCATTACAAGTGATCACGACAGAAGATAACCAGCAAGTCTGTGCCCAAAGCGATGTGGTTATCCTCGCGGTAAAACCGCAGGTAATGGCGAGCGTAGTAACGGCACTACGGGATCGGTTGACACCCGATAAGTTAGTAATTTCCATTGCTGCCGGGATTCGCCTGGAACAGTTGGCTGCATGGCTTGCCGATGGTGTACCGGTGGTGCGGGTGATGCCGAACACGCCGGCGCTGATCGGCAAAGGTGCTTCGGCCTTAGCCGGCGGAACCTATGCCACAGAGGCGCACATGGCGACGGCTGTGGCGATTTTGGAAGCTGTAGGCACGGCTGATGTAGTTGGTGAAGCTTATCTCGATGCAGTGACTGGGCTCAGTGGCAGTGGCCCCGCTTATGTGTACTTGATGATCGAAGCGATGATCGATGCCGGTGTTCATGAAGGGTTACCGCGCGATCTGGCTCGGCGGCTTGTCCTGCAAACGTTTCGTGGCTCCACAGCGCTTTTACTTGAGCGAGGCCACCATCCCGGCGTGGAGCGGGATCGCGTAACCTCCCCCGGAGGAACGACGATCGCCGGTGTAAAAGCGTTAGAAGACGGCGGTGTTCGTGCAGCTTTGTTTGCTGCGGTACAAGCTGCGACCAAGCGCTCACGGGAACTGGCCGGCAAGTAGCAACCGTGGATAGACGGAACGGAGGGAATCAAGTTGTCCCTTTATCAGATCGTAAGCGTAGTGTTCACCGTCATGGAATATCTCATTTTTGCCCGGGTACTCATCTCTTATTTTCCTCATAACCCTAATGGTGCGATTTTTGGCTTTATCTACGAGGTTACCGAGCCATTGCTTGGCCCTGTTCGCCGCATGATGCCTGCTTCCTCGATGCCTTTTGATTTTTCACCGATGGTCGCATTGCTCTTGCTTTATGTAGTGGAAAGGGTTGTGCTGCAGTTGCTATGAGCAAAGCCAGAGAGCGTCAATTAGGTCACCTGCGTACCAGTGAGGAACGAGAAAAGATCAGTCGTATCTTAGATGTTGCTGATCGATGCCTCGCCTGTGACAGGTACCAGGTGACTGATTTTTTGGAGCCTTATATTCAAAAGTTGGCCGAAGCCATCTTACGGGGTGAGCGGAGAATCCAGTACCGGTTGGATGGGGGACATGGGGAAGCGGAGCGCCGGCGACTGATCTTCTTACCCTACGATGAAGCAAGCGGTGACAATCATATTGTCTGGCTACAGGCAGTACCGGTAGGCAATGCATCACCGCCAGGTCATCGTGATTATCTGGGCTCCTTGCTGGGATTAGGGATCCGGCGGGAAAAGATTGGTGATCTTTTGCTGACGGAATCAGGGTGTGCAGTAGCGCTGGATCAAGAAATGGCCGATTTTATTCTTGCCCACTGGAGTGAAGCGGGACGAGTCGCTTTACAGGTCCGACGCTTACCGGAAGGTGAACAACCGGTGCAAGTGGCCGGTGGCGAAGAAAAACGAATTTCTGTAGCTTCGTTGCGTGCTGATGCATTGATTGCAGCTATCTGGCATGTGTCCCGTGGTCGTTCATCGGCGATGATTACGGCGGGGCAATTGCGCATCAACGGTCGTGAAACCAAAGAAATTGCGCAAGCAGTGCAAGAGGGCGATATTCTATCATTGCGCGGTCATGGAAGGGCGATTGTTCGTCAAGTGGCAGGAGTCAGTAAAAAAGGACGATTTCAGGTAATTTTATGGCAATCGTCAGAGCGCTGATGGAAAGAGAGTGGAATCGGCCATGTTGACACCGATTGATATCGGTCAAAAGGAATTTAAACGAAGTGCATTGGGTTATAAAATCGAAGAAGTAGACGCCTTTCTTGATGACGTTGCTTATGCTTATGAAGGCCTGTTCAAAGAATGCCAAGATGCCAAAGAAAAAATTGCCCAATTAGAGGAACAGGTAACTCGCTATCGTAAGCTCGAAGAAACCCTCAGCCAAACACTGCTCCTCGCCCAAAAAGCATCGGAAGAGGTTCGGCAAACGGCTGATCGACAGGCTGATCTATGTATTGGCAATGCTCGCCTGGAAGCTGAGAAGATCATAAAAGAAGCCGAAGAAAAAAAACATACCCTGGAACGGCAATATGAATGGCTGAAAAACGCTGTTCGTCAGTATCGCCTACAGTACCGGGCCATGTTGATCGCCCAACTGGAAGCGATTCCTGATGATGATGATGTGCAGCTTCAGGTAGCAGCGACCTATGAGCCCAAACCTGATTATGTACGCATCCCGCTGTTAAACATCAAAGATGAGCAGGAATAAGCAACAACGAAGGATGGTTTGACATCGTCCGCATCCAATCGTTATAATACGAACATGGTGGAATAGTGTCCAAAAGTATGGAACGGGACAAGTGGTCATGGAAACTACTGACAGCGAACCTGGGAGGGTGGAAGCCAGGACAGATAAGACCATGGATCATATCACCCGGGAACTGCGCGCTGAAGTGAAGTTAGGCGTGGCCGGTGGCAACCGTTATCTCCAAACCAAGGTCTTGGTTCAAGCAAGATAAAATTGGGTGGTACCGCGAATAACTCTCGCCCCTTTACTGGGGGAGAGTTTTTTATATTTTGACGAGGTGGAAAAAGTGAAAGAAAAATCGACGAACGAATATGGTAAGACGCTGAATTTGCCCCAAACTGATTTTCCGATGAAAGCGGGATTGCCCAAACGGGAACCTGAACTGTTGGCCTTCTGGCAGGAGATCGATCTGTACAACACGGTGGCCGAAGCCAACGCCGGTAAGCCCAAATTCATCCTTCATGACGGGCCTCCTTATGCCAACGGCGATATTCATCTGGGCCATACGCTGAATAAGCTGCTCAAAGATTTTATCGTCAAGTTTCACAGTATGGACGGCTATGATGCTCCCTATGTCCCCGGCTGGGATACCCATGGCCTGCCGATCGAGCAGCAAGCGATCAAAGCGTTGGGACTGAATCGGCACAAAGTGTCGGCCGTTGAGTTCCGCCAACGCTGCCGGGATTACGCACTGAAATACGTGAATATTCAACGAGAACAGTTTAAGCGCCTCGGTGTACGCGGCGACTGGGATCATCCCTATGTGACCTTAGACCCGGCTTTTGAAGCGGCGCAGATTGGTGTTTTTGGTGAAATGGCCAAAAAAGGCTATATCTACAAAGGCCTCAAACCGGTCTATTGGTGTGCCTCCTGCGAAACAGCCTTAGCCGAAGCAGAAGTGGAGTATGCTGACAAGGAATCGCCGTCGATCTATGTGAAATTCCCTGTCAAAGATAGCCAAGGACGCTTTGAAAGCGCCAATACCTTTGTGGTGATCTGGACAACGACGCCTTGGACGTTGCCGGCCAACGTAGCTATCTCCCTTCATCCCGAGTATACCTATGTGCTTGTGGAAAGCAACGGTGACCGCCTGATCTTGGCCAAAGAACTGCTGGGTCAGTTTTTAGCCCAAACGGGGCGGACGGCCGGCATGATCGCGCAGGAATTCACCGGTCGTGAACTGGAAGGTGTCACCTGCTACCATCCCTTTGTGGAGCGGGAATCGCTGCTTATCGTCGGTGAACATGTCACGTTAGAGCAAGGCACCGGTTGCGTGCATACGGCACCGGGCCACGGGGAAGACGACTTTATCGTCGCCCGGGGTTATAACTTACCGGTCATTTCACCGGTCGATTTCCGCGGCCGCTTTACGGAAGAAGGCGGCATCTTCGCCGGCATGTCGACGAAAGATGCCAACCCGGCCGTCATCGCCGAACTGGAAAAACGGGGACTGCTCGTTAAGATGACCAAGATCGTGCACTCCTACCCGCACTGCTGGCGCTGTAAGAGCCCGATTCTCTTCCGCGCAACCGAGCAGTGGTTTGCTTCCATCGACGGTTTCCGTCAGGAAGCGCTGGAAGCGATCGATCAAGTGCGTTGGATTCCGGCTTGGGGCCGTGATCGCATCTATAACATGGTGGCCGATCGCGGTGACTGGTGTATTTCCCGGCAACGTACCTGGGGTGTGCCGATTCCCATTTTCTATTGTGAACAATGCGGCAAAGAGATCATCAATGACGAAACGATCAGCCACATCCAAGGACTTTTCCGTGAACAGGGATCGGATGTGTGGTTTGACCGTGACGCGGCCGATCTGGTACCGCCTGGCCTTCAATGCCCGCACTGTAGCCATGGCTCGTTCCGTAAAGAAACAGACATCATGGATGTTTGGTTTGACTCCGGCTCGTCCCATGCGGCGGTCCTGGAGACTCGCGACGATCTTTCCTGGCCGGCGGACCTTTATCTTGAAGGCTCTGACCAGCACCGGGGTTGGTTCAACTCTTCCTTGTCCACATCGGTAGCCACCCGGGGAACAGCGCCCTATCGCGCGGTACTGACCCATGGTTTCCTCGTCGATGAACAAGGCCGCAAGATGTCCAAATCCCTCGGGAACGGCGTCGATCCGCTGGCCGTGATCAAAGATATGGGCGCCGACATTTTGCGCCTGTGGGTCGCTTCGGTCGATTATCGCAACGACGTGGCCGCGTCGCCGGGAATCATGCGCCAGGTCGCTGACGGCTATCGCAAGATCCGCAATACTTTCCGTTATTTCCTGGGTAACCTTTATGACTTTAACCCTGAAACGGACAAGGTGGCTGATCAGGACTTACTGGAACTTGATCGCTGGGCGATGAACAATCTTCATAAGCTGATTCGCCGCGTCACTGAGGCGTGCCGTGCTTATGAATTCCATGTGGTTTATCATGCTGTCCATAACTTCTGCACCGTGGAAATGAGCGCTCTTTATCTTGATATCATTAAGGATCGCCTCTATACGTCAGCACCCCATTCCCGGGCCCGCCGCTCGGCCCAAACGGTGCTTTATGCGGCTGCCGATGCACTGGTGCGTATCCTGGCACCCTTTGCTTCCTTTACGGCGGAAGAAGTATGGCAGTTCTTACCGGGCGCCAAAGAACGGGCTCGCTCGGTTCAGTTGATGCCCTGGCCGGCTTTTGAAGAGCGCTACATTAACCCGGAACTGGAAGCAGAGATGAACCGTGTGCTGGAAGTGCGCGCTGTTGTATCGAAAGCGCTAGAACAAGCGCGGCAAGCCAAAGTGATCGGTCATTCCTTAGAAGCGAGCGTAACCATCTACACGACGAGTGAAGATCTGTATGCTTTGCTTGAGAAGCAAGACATGACGACGATCTGCATCGTTTCGGCTGTTCAACTGGCGGCTCCGGGCAGTGAAGTGCCGACAACCGCTTACGGCGACGGCGCCGTGGCGGTAGATGTGGCCAAGGCCACGGGTATCAAGTGTGAACGTTGCTGGATGTACAGTACGCAATTGGGCACTCATCCCAACCATCCTACCGTGTGTCCCCGTTGTACGGAGCATCTGGTTGATCGGGCGTCCGACGCAGCATCAGAACAACAACGAAACGCGCAATAGGGAGGAGAAGTTCCCATGACCGAAAAAAAAGAAAATCGCATCATCGTCAGTGTACTTGGTGTGGACCGCGTTGGGATCATCGCCGCGATTACAGCCATTTTGGCCAAAGCCGAAGCGAATATCTTGGATATCAGCCAAACCATCATGCAAGGACAAATCTTTACGATGATCATGGTCGTTGATATGTCGGGAGCAGCGGTAAGTTTTGATACCTTGCGAAAAGATTTGACAGATAAAGGTCAGGAGCTGGGCGTACAGATCATGGCCCAGCACGAAGATGTATTTAAGTTCATGCACCGGATTTAGTTTTGTTGGCCGGCAACAGAACGGGACAGGTTCAGTGAGAAAGGATGGGCGACCATGGCCAACATGTATCACGTGGATACCTCAGAAATTTTAGAAACGATTCGCATGGTCCAGATGGAAAACCTGGACATCCGCACGATCACCATGGGCATCTCCCTGCGTGATTGTTGCCGCAGCGACATCAAAGCAACAGCAGCAGCGATCTACGATAAAGTCACCCGCCTTGGTCAAGATCTGGTGCCTACCGGGGAAATGATCGCGCAACAGTACGGGATCCCGATCATCAACAAACGCATTTCCGTGACGCCGATCGCGATGGTCGCGGAGAGCAGTGGTGTCGATGATTATGCCCTGATCGCCCATGCGCTGGATAAAGCCGCTATGGAAGTGGGCATCAACTTTATCGGTGGTTATTCGGCGCTCGTCCACAAAGGCATGACACCGGGTGACCGGGCACTGATCGAATCATTGCCACAGGCACTCAGTCAGACGGAGCGCGTCTGTGCTTCTGTTAACATTGCTACGACCAAAGCCGGCATCAACATGGACGCCGTCGCTTTAATGGGGCATATCGTCAAAGCGGCCGCCGCCGCCAGCGCAGAGCAAGACGGCCTGGCCTGTGCCAAGCTTGTGGTTTTTTGCAATGTTCCGGAAGATAATCCCTTTATGGCCGGTGCCTTTCACGGCGTCGGTGAGCCCGAGTGTGTCATCAATGTCGGTGTGTCCGGACCGGGCGTGGTCCTTAATGCAATCCGCAAAAAGCCCAACTGTGACTTTGGTGAACTGGCCTCGATCATCAAGCAGACGGCGTTTAAAATTACCCGTATGGGTGAACTGGTTGGGCGTGCTGCTTCCGAGCGGTTAGGCGTTCCCTTTGGCATCGTTGACCTTTCGCTGGCACCAACGCCGGCCATCGGTGACAGCGTCGCCGATATCCTGGAAGCGATGGGCCTGGAGCGTTGCGGTACTCACGGTACGACGGCGGCGCTGGCGATGCTCAATGATGCGGTTAAAAAAGGCGGCGCCATGGCGTCCTCCTACGTCGGCGGCCTTTCCGGCGCTTTTATTCCTGTCAGTGAGGACGCCGGCATGATTGCCGCTGTGGAAGTGGGCGCGTTGAGCCTGGACAAGCTGGAAGCGATGACTTGCGTGTGTTCTGTCGGCCTTGACATGATTGCCGTACCTGGTGATACGCCGGCCGAAACGATTGCGGCTATCATCGCCGATGAAGCGGCCATTGGCATGATCAACCGCAAAACGACGGCTGTACGGATCATTCCGGTACCAGGCAAACAAGTGGGCGATCATGTGGAGTTTGGCGGCTTGCTGGGGCATGCACCGGTGATGAGCGTGCATAACTTTAGTTCCTCTGCCTTTATCGCCCGTGGCGGGCGCATTCCGGCGCCTTTACAAGCGCTAAATAATTAGCTGGCATCAACCAAATAGCCGGCATTAATTCGCCCACCTTACACAAGTTAAAAAGGCCCTAGCGTTACCAACCGCACTTTGCCAAGCAAAGTGCGGTTTTTCTTTCTAGTTTTTTCAAATACTATCGCCAGGTGGGTGAGAACATGAACAGCAAAAATCGCACCGGAGAGATCGCGTTGCTGGCGACATTGCAGGAAAAAGTGGAAAGTCTCGCTGTGGAGCTGGAAAAAATTAAAGTTGCTGAATATGTAGATATGCTCAACAACCCGAGACGACTTTTTTTTCTTAACTTTATCGCCGGATTAGCGCGAGGCGTGGGCACGGCCATTGGCTTTACGATCTTAGGCGCGGTGATTTTGATGATTTTGCGTGAACTGGTTGTACTTAATTTGCCCTTGATTGGCGGATTAATTGCGGAAATTGTACGCCTGGTACAAATGCAGGGACGAGTGTAGCGGACAATAAAATCAAAAAACCACAGCGTTACTCATGCATATCACATTTCTCATCCATACCAATTCAACCATGAAGAGGGGAAGCGCGATGGAAAAAAAGCAAAAAAAAATATGGAGTAGTGCGGAACAAGATCCGGCTTTGAGCCATGAAGCCGTTTGGCAGCGATTACAGCAGATGGAAGCAGACGCTCAAGATCTCATGGGCGACATCACTGAAGATGGGTTAGGCGATTCGCTGCGCGAATCGATTCAAGAACTGAGTGTATTTGATAACCATCCGGCCGATGTAGCCAGTGAAGTTTTTGAACGCGGGAAAGATCTGGCTTTGCGCGATTATGCCAGCTTGACTTTAGATTCGATCGAGCGGGCCAAGAAAAAAATCACCGAGGGAATTTATGGCCGCTGTGACGATTGCGGCGAGGCAATTGCGACGGAACGGTTGCTGGCCATGCCTACAGCGCGCTATTGCATGGGCTGCCAGCAACGGTACGAAGAGACTCATCCGATTCGTACGCGACCTTTGGAAGAAGCCATACCGCCTTATATCCCTGCCTATGGCGGTGACCACTTGTTTACCCGTCATGACACCCGGCAAGAGGAACCGACCCTGGACAGTGTTGCCTTTGACGGTGAAGACACTTGGCAAATCCTTGGGCGTTATGGCAGTTCCGATACACCCAGCGATGTCGATACGTTTTCTGCTTACCCCGACATTGCACCGCGGGCGCAAGAATCGGTAGGCGCGGTTGAGGATATTGATGGAATGGCTGTTGAACAAGGCGAAGACGGTATGTTTTATCAAGATTTTGATGGTGTTGACGATGAACTCGGTGCTTTATTGTCATCAGATGGAGAAACGACCAGAGCCTATGTTGAATAACCAGAAGGTTCATAATATGAAACCATAGAGGTTGAGGCATTCTATGACCAGACAACGACGAAGGGAGGTGAAACAATAACATGCCGAGAAACAACAACCGTGCCGTGTACCCCGGTGCCCAATCCGCCCTTGACCGCTTCAAGTATGAAGTTGCCGCTGAAATTGGCTTGGGCAACAAAGTGCAAAGTCAAGGTTGGGAGAACATGACCACTCGTGAGGTCGGTTCCATCGGCGGTTTCATGACGAAGAAACTGGTTCAACTGGCGGAACAACAATTGGCAAACAACAATGCCACGTCCGCTCAACTCGCTCAATCGGCGGGTCAAGAGGCTGCCCAAGGTGTGACGAATGAATCCGGACGCTAAGGGTTTTCGATAAAAGCCGGCCGTAAGGCCGGCTTTTCAATTTGTGCGCCCGGCATGGGCGCTGTCTCTAGGGTGCAAGTCCCGAACACCGAAGGTGGCAGTAGGTGTAGCTTAAGGCAAGGGTGTCCGTCGCG
>NZ_SLXT01000022.1 GCF_004341395.1 Heliophilum fasciatum | reverse complement strand
CCAGGATCAAACTCTCCATAAAATATGAAGTGTTCGAGTCAAGCTCGTTTACTTACTAACTGGAATAAATGAATTAAAGGTTATCACGCTTTTTCAACTGTTTGATTTTCAAGGACCAAGTTGTGCCGACTTCGTTCGTGTTGTTTCAACTCGCGGCGACATTTATAGATTCTAGCATACTCATTCGTGCTACGCAAGAGGTTTTTTTATCCTCTCTTTAGAAGCGGCATTCGAACCAAGTTGCTACCACCGTTTTCGGCGGCGAGGAGTATCTTAACACGTCTCCTCACCGCCGTCAATCTTTTTCTTAATACAGTTTTTAGATGATTAAACTACTCCACATTCACTAACAATGCGTCATCGGTTTTCCTAAATGATCACTGACGATACGCATGGCGCAGTAGGGGCCGCACATAGAGCAGCCTTCCTCAGTACGGGTATGAGGATGCGCCTCAAAGGGCCGAGGATCGATGGCTAATTCGCGCTGTTTCGTCCAGTTAAGGGCTTTACGGGCCATCCCCATAGCGCGATCCCGTTGAACAGCCGAAGGAATTCCTTTGGCCAAGTCGGCTGCATGCCCGGCGATCCGCGAGGCAATGACACCCATACGCACATCTTCGTCGTTCGGCAGACTCAAATGCTCTGCCGGTGTGACATAACAAAGGAAATCCGCACCGGCCGATGCCGCAATGGCCCCGCCGATGGCCGACGTGATGTGATCATAACCCGGTGCAATATCCGTAACGAGCGGTCCAAGCACATAAAAAGGTGCATCCTCACAAAGTCGTTTTTGCAATTTGATGTTCATCTCGATCTGATGCAGTGCCATGTGGCCTGGGCCTTCGACCATTACCTGCACGCCGGCTTGACGGCAGCGATCAACCAGTTCACCTAAAATGATCAACTCCTGAATCTGGCCACGATCAGTCGCATCGGCCACACAACCGGGACGCAACGCATCACCGAGGCTTAACGTAATATCATAGCGCCGCGCAATCTCCAAGATCTCATCAAATCGCTCAAAGAACGGGTTTTCTTTGTCATGCTGCAGCATCCATCCCGTCAAGAACGATCCGCCCCGCGATACAATATCGGCAATCCGTGGGTGGCTACGCAAGCGCTCGATCGCTTCTCGGGTCAATCCGCAGTGAATCGTCATAAAGTCAACGCCGTCTTCCGCTTGCTTACGTACCGCATCCATCATCTGCTCCGGCGTCATGTGAATAAAAGCACCCGATGCTTCCAAGGCCTCCACCGTAGCTTGATAGATCGGCACCGTACCGAAAGCGACCGGGCAATCTTTGATCAACGCTTGCCGTACACCGTCGATATCCGGTCCCGTACTGAGATCCATCACCGCGTGAGCACCACACTCCACCGCCAGTTGCAGCTTGTGAATCTCCCGTTCCACGCCGGACGTCCCCAACGACGTACCGATATTCGCATTGACTTTAGTCGTTAAGCCTTTGCCGATCCCGTCATACTGCGCCCGGGGACGGACAATATTGACCGGAATGACGACGCGCCCGGCCGCCACTTCACTCATCACATATTCAGGGGAAACCCCTTCTTTTTCAGCGACCTGTTGCATTTCTTCCGTCATTACACCTTTTTGGGCAAGCACGTATAACGTCTCGCCCCACTGCCGCTTCGCCATCGACTGCTCCTCCTTCATTTGCTCCATGCAAAAGGCCCTTCCTGCATAAGACAGGAAGGGCCTCATATACATGTTTGTTCATACGATGAGCTCTTTCCCGCTTTCCTACGCTGGTATTTTCCAGATCAGGTTAAAAGGGTCGGAACAATCGCCAACTGTTCCCTCTCAGCCCGGTCCGACCCGAGCTCCCCCAGCGGTGCACTATTTGGTTATCCCCTTGATACCACGGACTAAGCTTCTTCATCAACGCTGCTTTTTCCTGCTAGTCATCAGGGGACCGAAAAAAATTCCATATCATGTTTACGGCTGGTTAGTTTTCAGCACCGATCCCCGTATTGGCCCGTACATAAAGCTCGTCGAATTTGCTTTCCGCTTCCTTATCCGGGAAAAGCAACGCACCGACATAAGCAGCGAGGAAGCCCAGCGGAATGCTGACGATGCCCGGGTTTTTCAGCGGGAATAAGGCTTGCTCTGGCGGGAAGTAGTTGGGGCTGACAGCCACGAGACCAATCGAGGACACTAAGCCGACGATGATCCCCGTAACCGCACCGGCCGTGTTGAACTTTTTCCAGAAGACCGAGAAAACGACAACCGGCACATTGGCTGCCGAAGCAACAGCGAAGGCCAGAGCCACCAAGTGCGCCACGTTTTGCCCTTTCGATAAGAGCCCCAACGCAATAGCTGCAGCACCAACACCGAAAGTCGCCATACGGGCCACTTTCAATTGCGATGCTTCATCGACGCGTCCGCCTTTGAGCACGTTGACGTAGAAGTCATGAGCAAAGGCACTGGAAGCGGCCAAGGTCAAACCAGCCACAACGGCCAAGATCGTTGCAAAAGCCACCGCGACGATGAACGAAAGCATCGCTTCCCCACCGACGGTACCGGCGCCACCGCCGAGGAACTGGGCCAGCAACGGCGCTGCCATGTTACCGCCTTTATCAAAGGACTTGATAAACTCCGGCGTCATGAAAGCGGCTGCGCCAAAACCGAGGAAGGTCGTCAGGATGTAGAACGCACCGATCAACACCATCGCCCAGATCACCGATTGCCGCGCTACTTTGGCCGTCGGCACCGTGTAAAAGCGCATCAAGATGTGCGGCATACCTGCCGTACCCAGTACAAGCGCCAGGCCCAGCGAAATCGTTTCAATCGGGTTTTTGTACAGTTTACCCGGCTCAAGGAAGTCTTGACCGTATTTATTCGAAATCACTTGGAAGAAATCAACGACATTAAAGTTGAACTTCCACATGACCATGATCCCCATCATCGTGGCACCGGTCATTAAAAGGCCAGCTTTGACGATTTGTACCCACGTGGTCGCCAGCATACCACCAAAAGCTACATATAACACCATCATCGTGCCGACAATAATAATGGCCCATTCATAAGGAATCCCCATAAGTAATTGAATCAGGCTACCGGCACCGACCATTTGGGCGATCAAGTACACCGTGGAAATGGTTAATGTACTCAGGGCTGCTGCCGTCCGCACCGGCTTCGGCTTGAGACGATAAGCCAGCACATCGGCCATCGTGTATTTTCCGGAGTTACGCAACGGCTCGGCTACAATCAGCAACACGGAGATATAAGCAACCAGCCAACCGACAGAGTAAAGAAAACCATCATAACCATTCAAGGCAATCAAACCGGCAATCCCGAGAAAGGATGCCGCACTCATATAATCGCCGGCAATGGCAAAACCGTTTTGCACACCGTTTAAGTTACCGCCGGCCGCATAAAATTCCGAAGTCGAATTGGTACGCCGTGCTGCCCAGTAGGTGATTCCTAAAGTGATGGCAACAATTAATCCAAACAACCCATAGGTGATTAATTTCATCGTGCGCTCCTCCCCCGATATTTTGCTTTGATCGCATCGACGGTAACATCAAAATGATTGCCGGCCACATGTGCGTAGACAAAAGCAACGGCCCAAGCGACAAAAAATTGAGACAACGCAAACAGATAAGCAAGGTTAATCGGTCCAATAATCTTCTTGTTCATGATTTGTGGGAAATACCCGACGCTGATGGGCAACATAAAATAGTAAGCGAAAGAAAAAAGAATCGCGGGAATCAGAAATTTAGCCTTCGCCGACATCAATCCTTTGAACTCTGGACTTTCACTGATTTCCTTCCATTGAGATTCCATCTCATTCGGCCCCTGCGCCTTCGTGGGGTGCGCCCAACGAGCATCCCCTACAGGAACCGCTTTTGTTTCACTCATTAGACACAACTCCTTTCCCATTATTGGCCCAATCTTCAGATAATTTGGATAATTATCTGTTCTGAGCGTGCTGTCTGTACTGCTGTACGACGTAATGAAATTCTATCGTCTCACCACCTCTCTGTCAATACCGTTTTTTAAAAATTCAGAATAATCTTTTTTTAGACTATTGGCTTATTTTACCCTACCGGTAGGGAAATCCCCTAGGCAAAAAGAAATGGACATCGTACACTTGTATTAGTTGGTATCCAGAAAGCGCAGGTGTAGCAACATGCACAAAATCTCACTCGATTTTGCCGAGCCTGGCGTTGTTCTTGCTCGCAATATCTACAGTTCCGATGGGCGCATTCTTCTCAGTGCCGGTGTAACACTCACACCCAATTTTATTCACCGACTGCATGAATTTGGAATCCCCGCAATTTATGTGAAATCTGCTTGGACAAATGACCTTGAAATCCCCGAAGTAGTCAGCGAACAAATTCGTCGCAACGCAGACGATCAAATTCGCAAGAGCTTTCAAAAGATCCAACTTACCCAAAATCCCGCCTTTGAGCCAAAACAAATTAAAAAAGTCGTTTGCGATATCATCGATGAAGTGCTCGCCAATCCTAATATGCTTTACCATGCTGCCGATATTCGCTCCTTTGACTCCTATACCTTCGGTCACTCCGTCAATGTCGCCATTCTTGCCCTCATGACCGGAATTACCATGGGCTATAATGAACTGCAATTGCACGATCTGGCCTGCGGTGCATTGCTCCACGATATTGGCAAGATGCTGATCCCCATTGAGTTGCTCAATAAGCCCGGCTTATATTCCGCGGAAGAGCGCCTTGCAATCCAAAAGCATGCCGAGCACGGTTTTTCCATCTTGCGCAAACAGCGCATCGAGGTTTCCCTCCTTTCCGCCCATGTGGCGTTTCAACATCATGAACGCTTTGACGGTACCGGTTATCCCCGCGGCTTAAAAGGCTCGGCCATTCATGAATATGCCCGCATCGTGATGATTGCCGATATTTATGATGCACTTGTCTCGGATCGTGTTTATCATCGCGGTCTTTTTCCCTATGAAGCCTATGAAAAAGTCATGGCGATCAGCACCAGCGAACTGGATCCGGAAATCACGGGGCTCTTTTTACAGAATATCGCCATCTATCCGATCGGCAGCACCGTTTCGCTCAGTACCGGCGAAATTGGTGTTATCATCGATGTGCCCAAAGCCTATCCAACACGCCCGGTGGTGCGCTGCTTCATTGATCAAAGCGGGATGATCATCCCGAAGAAATATGAGGTCAATTTGATGAAAGCTCTCACTGTATTTGTAACTAAAATTTTAACCGAAGATGAGATCCGTTCATTACCAACTTCTATAACATAACATTATTTTTTTATTGACTTATATTCGGATATCGTCCATGATAAAATAACAGTATTTCGACTTTCTATTGTTTACAATTTAACAGATAAAAGGATATAACTCAACCCTTTACAGTCATGCTTCTTTATAACTTATGATGTGAATAATCGAATAACGGGAGGCATTACAATTGAGTGATCAAACATTAAAAATCAACGATCAGATTCAAATCATGATCAGTGACGAAAGTCTCTATGCTGGAAGATATTATAGCCATGTCGAAGATTTTACCGACGAGGGGATTGTTCTTAGCTTGCCCCTCAAAGAAGGCGAAATCATCCCATTGCATATCGGTGAGAAGGTCGAGTTTTGCAAGATCACTGACAGCGCCATTTGGCTTTACCGCGGGACCATTATCCAACGACAAGGATCGCCGCTCCCGCTCATGACCGTAAAACTGCCGCTGAAAGTTGAGAAATTGCAACGGCGCAATTTTTATCGTTTGCCCCTCAGTGTGCAAACTCAGTTTGCCAAAGTCGAAGAAGACAAACCGATGAATGAATGGCAGTGGGAACCATCCTATTTGCGTAACTTATCCGGTGGTGGCGTTTGCCTCTCCTGTGAAACTCAGTTGGAAATAGGACAGCAAATCGTCATCGATGTCCCCCTGGAGCAAGATATCTTGCGCCTCTGGGGAGAAATCCGGCGTGTGGAGCAAAGCTCCTCCTATGTTGCCGGTGTCGAGTTTCTTGACATCCTACACCACGATCAAGATCGCATCGTTCAATACGTTTTTGCCAAACAACGGGCCATAGCTCAAAAAAACAAATCCCTATGATACGCAATCCTCATGATTCGCAATCCTCACTTTTCGGCCCGTGCTGCACATCCCCTGTCTTCACCCCAAAACAGCGCTCCCTGCATAAGCGATGACCTGTAAGGCCCATCGTTCACGCAGGGAGCGCATTTTTCTTTATAGGGGTTTATCCCTCTTGTTCTTTTTGAAAAATATACCACAGGCGTTTGTGTAATTCATCCAGCGTCAAGGGTTTACCGAGCAATTCGTCGGCATACTGACGCCATTCGTCGTTAAGGCCTACATGGAAAATATCACTCGTGACCAACAACACCGGTGGCCGCTTGCCATGGCGGGCTAGCCACTGATCGACAAAATCGCTTCCTTCGCCGTCATCGCATTCTTTCTCCATCAACACGAGGTCGGGCAGCTGTTGGGTAGCTTGGACAAGGGCATCTTCAATTGTCATAGCTGCCATGACATGCATCCCAAGTGCCGTCATGGCTCGGCGCAAGATGATCTGCGATATGTTGTCACTGTCGATGATCAGTACATGACGATCCCTTAACTTTTCACGCAAACTGGCGGCCATCGACCCGCCCGGTGCAACAGGATCTTGCGGCACTTGGACAAACCGGACCGGAACGCGCACCACCACTTGGGTTCCTTCGTTGAGCACCGAACTCACACGAATTTCCCCACCTAACACACTGACCAGTTTATGCGTGATGGCCATTCCCAGACCGGTACCCGCCACCGCTTTGACTTCCTTCCCGCGATAAAAGGGATCAAAGACACGTTTCAACGTTTCCGGCGTCATCCCCATCCCCTGGTCAGCAACAGTAATCACACAAAAATCGCCTTCACGGATCAGTTGAAACCGCACCGTGCCCTCGGGCTGTGAGTACTTAATGGCATTATCCAGCATGTTGATCAGCACCTGACAAAGCTTGGCAAAATCCGCTTCCATCATATACCGAGGCTCAATGTCATTTTGCACGAAGTATTGCAGTTGGGCACGCCGGGCTTTGTAGGCAATGACGGAACTAATCTGATCGATCAGCTGGTTCGCGGAAAATACTTTGTTTTCAATTGTTTTTTTGCCCAGTTCGATCGACGAAAGTTCAAGTACCTGCGCCAGGAGATTATACAGATTCTCTGCCGCTCGTTGGGTGATCACGAAATACTCATCCACGTCTTTACTGAACTCTTCGTCGTCGCTTCTGTTTTCCCGAACTCGCTCTTGCCCCATCTGGCTCATTCCCAGCACAACATTCAAGGAACTGCGCAGGTCATGAGATAACTCCGCGATAAACTCCGTCTTCATGTGATTGGCCCGTTCAGCATCGGCTTTGGCCAGCATCAGTTCTTCGCCTAATCGCCGTTCGGTGCTGAGGGCCGCTTCAATTTTTAATTGCAGTGCATGTTGTTCTGTAATATCATAAGCGACAATCAGCAAACCAGCCACATCGAGCTCTTCATTGTGCAGCGGTACGTAATCCACATGGAGCGTTTTTTTGTGCCACGTCGTTACAATGTGATTAAGCGCTTCGGCATGGCCGGCGGCCAACCGCTCAAGATACAGCTTCATATCGCCAAATTCCGGTGGTAAAGGCATGCTGAAAAGATTGCGCTGCAGCGCTTTGTAATTAGGCACATCAAAAAGCTGCGACGCCGCCGGATTCCACTCCAGAATGCTGCCTTCCATATCCACGGCGATGACGGCTACATTGATACTCGACAACACCGAATTCTTAAGTCCCGAGACTGATTGCAGTTCTAAGGTTCGTACTTCCAGTTCTTCGTTGATCGTCTCTAACTCTTCATTCGCCGCTTCCAGTTCTTCGTTGGTCGTCTCTAGTTCCTCGTTCGATGCCTCGAGCTCTTCATTGGTTGTTTCCAGTTCCTCGTTGGCGGCTTGCAGTTCTTCATTGGTAGTTTCGAGCTCTTCATTGGCCGCTTGTAACTCCTCGGCCAAGGTAATGGCATCTTCCAGTTCCTTTTCGATGTTATCCATCGGGTGATTGATGACATAGTTTATGGTATGAGAGCGCCGTGAAAGCGGCATAAAAAGCGCAATCAGCACTGCACGGCGGCCCTCGTCGTTATCCAGCATGATGCTGAGCAGATAGTTGCGCTGGATGTCTTTATGAGGCAAAGTAATTTCCCGCGGGGCCATGTTGATCCCCGTTGTGATTGTTTCTTTGATCTCCGATTGGATAGCAGTATTAAAAATCTCCAGTGCCACATGCTCGGCCCGGACCGCGCCGGTTTCATCAAAAAGGCCCATGCCTTGCAGCATATCTTGGCCGCGGCGATTATAGAGGATCAATTCCAGCGTTTCATTAAACACGAGGATCGGCGAAGGAATATTTTCCACGACGATCTCGCTGACCTTGCGCATGTTCAGTTGCGGTTCATTTGGCGCTTGTTCCAGCCAGGTATTGCGATTGCGTATAAAGGGAATGCGGTGCCCTAACACCGGTCGCGATTTATACAGTTTCCACCGGCGATCAATCGCTTCAAAGTGCTCCGGCAAGATCGAGGTGGTTTCCGATTTACCTAAGAACAGATAGCCCCCGGGGTTGAGCGCATAATGGAACATGGTGAGAATCTTTTTCTGGAGCTCTTTTTCAAAGTAAATCAACATATTGCGACAAACGATCACATCGACCTTGGCGATGGGGGCTGAGTGCGTAATGTCCTGTACGCCGAAGATCACCCAGGAGCGAATTTGTTTTTTAACTTTATAGAATTCTCCGGAAGCGATCATGTATTTGTCTTTGTATCCTTCCGGCATCGATCGTACTTTGCTTTCGTTGTAAATGCCGCGCCGTGCTTCCAGGATAGCCGGTTCATCGAGATCGGTGGCATAGATCTTCACTTCGATATTTTTACGGGCCTGCTCCAGCAGATCCGCCACGATAAAGGCGATGGAGTACGGTTCTTCTCCGGTGGAGCACCCGACGGACCAGATTCGCAAGGTTTCACCATTGCCAATCTTTTCAATGAGCGGGCTAAGAATATTATCGCGCAGCGAATCGAAGGCACCTTCATCGCGCAAAAAGTGGGTCACGTTGATCAGGAGATCATCATGCAGTTCTTCCGCCTCTTCCGGGTGGGAACGCAGATAATCGATGTACTCTTGGATCGTATCCATATGTAATTGGGTCATGCGCTTGCGCACGCGCCGCTTGAAGGTCGATCGCCGATAATTCAATACATCTACATTCAAGTTGCGGCGCAATAACTCGATGATCGCCAAGTGTTCATCGAGCTTTAACTCGTCGTTGACCGAATCAGTATCTTTAATAATCTGGGAGATGATTCGCGGGATTTCATTGAGGGGAAGAACAAAATCGATGGCTCCCGTATTAATCGCATTTTGCGGCATCGCGTTATAACAAGAGTTGGACGACTCCTGCGCGATGGTAAATCCGCCATGCTCTTTGATGCTGATAATCCCATTGCTGCCGTCCGATCCCGTACCGGAGAGAATTAAGCCGATCGTTTTGGATCCGTAGACTTGCGCTGCCGATTCAAAAAGCACATCAATGGATGGCCGGGCAAATTTGACTTTCTCCGATTCCCCATCGAGAAGGATCCGTTGATCATGAAGCACCAAATGATGATTCGGCGTCGCTACATAAATCGTGCCGCCTTTGATCATCTCTTGGTGAACGGCTTCTTTCACTTCCATCGATGCCGTTCGTTTTAAGATCGATGTTAAGTGGGAAGGATACCGTGGGGATAAATGCTGCACCACAAAAACGGCTAAATTCTCATCCGGTGTTAACCGATTAAGTACTTCTTGAATTGCCCGCAAACCGCCGGCCGAAGCACCGATAACTAAGACCCAAAGATCTTGGGATACCTCCGGTACTTCATTAATTTGCATGTCTCCACCTTCTTTACCTCAAATCCTTGAGTATCATCCAGCGATGCTCTCCGAGTGGTACCCGATCGGCTCGGCCATTGTCTACGGTATGTTGATAATTTGTATAAGCAATAACGTGAACATTATTCTAGATCAACGATTAGATTCCTTCTTATAGCAAAAAAAATCCCTATCATTTAAGCGACGACGATACATAAAAGGGAGTGAATCGGCTGTCCACTCCCTTTTGGCTTCGATATAACATAACTCGATTATTTCGGCGGTTCGGCTTTGAACCATTTCTTATACAGTTCAGCGTACTTGCCGCTGTCTTTCATTTCTTTCAAAAAGTCATTGCAATATTTGACCCATTCCGGGTGGCCCTTTTGAAAGGCCAGTCCATAGGGTTCTTGGGAAAAGGGGCCGCCCATCAGTTCATAGTCCGGTTCATTGGCCGCAAAGCCCATGAGGATCGAGTTATCGGTGGTCATCGCGTCAGTTCGGCCTTGCTTGAGGGCAAGGAAGGCTTCCGTGTACGTTGGAAATTCCAAAACTTGCGCATCCGGTGCCATTTGGCGAATGTTCATGGCACTGGTAGAACCTTGGACCGTCGCGACGACTTTGCCTTTCAAGTCATTCACGCTCTGGACCGAGCCACCTTTTTGGGCCAGCAACGATTGACCGGCCAGAAAATAAACGTCAGAGAAGTCCACTTGTTGCTTGCGCTCTTCGGTAATCGTCGTTGTGCCGGCAACGATGTCAACCTGACCGTTTTGTAGCATGGAGATGCGCGTCTTAGACTCCACTTTTTCCAATTTGATTTTGTTTTCATCGCCGAAGATCTTTTTGGCTAATGCTTTCATCAAATCAATTTCAAAACCTTCGGGTTCTAGTCCCCCCGGTCTGAGTTGGCCCATCGCGGGCACATCGTGTTTGACGCCGGCAATGAGGTAGCCCCGGTCTTGGATCGTTTTGAGCATGTCGCTACTCGCCGAGGTTGCCGTACTCGGGGTTGCCGCACTGCCGCCGGAAGTAGACGCGGGCGTTCCGCTGCCACCACATCCGATAGCAAGTGTACCAAGCAAGGAGACAGCGCAAACGAGGACGACTTTCTTGACCCACTTCGTGAACATGAACAGCCTCCTCCTCAAGCGATGTATTTCTTTTTTTCTACAAAACTCTAAAAAATCCTTGTCGATATGATCTTGTACTTGGTTTTCCAGAAAAGCCAAGGAGCACCCCATCTTGCGACTGAGTGCTCCTTGGGATGGGTCTTGTGATGCGCCTTAAAAAGGCCTGTTGCCTCTTTGCAGCGGAGTGGCCCACGCCTAAATGTACTTGCGTTGTACCTTTTCCCCATTATAAGAGAAGAGCACTTTCTTCCCTTCCAATACCGTTTCAAAATGAACCGTCCGTCCCCACAGCGTATAGACGTGAGGCAATGTTCGTTCCAGATAGGGGATATCCAACTCGACGCCTTCGAAAGCATGACGAAGCCGCAGTTCACCGGCACGGTTTTCGTCACCGTCTTCCACATAGATCGTCGGGAAGCCGGCGTTGGTCAAGCGATGGACCAACTCATCGCGAATGGCTTCCCAGTTTTTCTCCACGATCTGCCACTGATTGCCGACCTTTTTGTACAGGTACAAATCCAGTTCGTCAACCAGTTCACGAGTAAGGTAATTGCGCAGGAAGGCCGTATCGGTTTCCATCTCACGAACTTCGAAGATCTTCTCCCGCCCCCACCGTCGTTCAATATCTTCAAAGATACGTAATCCCAGATGGTAGGGATTCAGCGATTGCCTCGACGGTTGCACCACCTGAGCGTGCATTTTGGCCCATTCCCAATCATCGGCAGGACTGACGTCCATTTCCCGCATGATCCTTAAATGCCAAAAAGTGGCCCACCCCTCATTCATCACTTTGGTACGCATCTGCGGCCAAAAATAGCACATTTCACTGCGTATAATTGAAAGAATGTCTTGCTGCCATTCGGTGAGAAAATGACCGTGCTCCATGATAAACAGGAGAAGATCTTTTTGAGGTTGCGCCGGTCTACGTGGTTTCACGGGATCTTTGCCGGATTCTGCAGCTTTTTTGCCTGCATCGGCTGCGTCTTTACTGGCCCCAGCCGGGCTTGGGCTTAATACGGCCGGTGATTCGGCCGGATCACTGGCGGCTTGGGCCGGGCTTGGGCCAAGCTTCGTTGGAGCAGGCTGCTTGATCGTTCGATAGTGAGGATCGATATGTTCTTGAATGGCCATCGCTGCATCGAGGAACTTTTCCACATTGTCCAATCCGTACTGGAACTCGTAGTTGCGAATCCGGTCCGCCGATGCGGCCATGGAATCCACCATGTACCGAGCCGTACCGGCAAAAGCACAGTTGTGCTTGAAAAAATCACAATGAGCAAGAACATGGGCAACAATCAATTCATTTTGAATGGCCGTGTTGCCTTCCAGCAAAAAAGCGTAGCAGGGATTGGAGTTAATGACCAGTTCATAAATGCGCGACAGGTTAAAGTCGTAGGCCATCTTCATCTTATGAAAGGTTTTGCCGAAGGACCAATGATTAAAGCGCGTCGGCATACCGTATGCGCCTAAGGTATAAATCACTTCGGCGGGACAAATCTCAAAGCGCATATCATAAAAGTCAAGACCAAAATTGCGCGCGATGGCCATGATCTGGGGAATTGAGACGGCCATGCGCTGCATGGTCGCTTGGGTTGGGTCCTGTGCCATAGGCATCCCTCCTCTGCTTATGTCTATGCAAGCGAAGCGAGGGATTCCCCTTTTTTTCTGCCATAAAATAGCGAGGGACCTACCTTTCTTAAGGTACGTCCCTCTTCCGGTCTGGCTGACCGGGTTATGATGAGGCTCAGCCATGCGTTCCGCTGTCCTCTGCCCACCGTCTATTTCTAGACGTTGGGGCCAGCCCCTCTGGCTGTTCCTCTTGGTTATATCCTACGCCTGCCCTGTGATTTTGTCAACGGTTTTTGACGATTTTGTAAAAAGAATTTCAAGTTTCATGTGCATCCATCACTGCTTGGATAAACACGGTTTGCTTTTCTTGAAGATTACGCAAATACCGACTGACTACCGGCTGGCCTTGCGCGTCTTCCGTAATCAGCACCGATGGTTGCAAGGGATTGTTCTCATGAAATTCGACAACGTAACCGATCTCACCGGTGGAGAGCCGAACCCGTGTATTGAGGATAAGATGGCGCAATTGGCCCGATAAAACGTGAACTACGTGGCGATCCAGATGTCCCCCGTCGCCATCACTGATCTCATAAATGGCCCGGTAATAATCCATACGGTTCCGATAGGCCCGTTGGGCAGTCATTGCGGAGAAGCTGTCCGCCACGGCGACGATGCGCGCGCCTAGGGGGATCAACGCATAAGGTAAGCCCTGCGGGTACCCTTGCCCATTCGTGCGCTCATGATGGGAAAGGATACAAGCACGTTCATTCGGCGTTAGTTTGATGCCGCTTTTTTCGATTTTTTCAATACCCCGGGTCGGATGTTGATGCAAACTGGCCAATTCCGGCGGTGATAATTTGCCTTTTTTCTTCATGAGATACTGGGGCATATCATACATACCGAGATCATGGAGCAGCGCCCCGGTAATCAATTCGACGGTTTCCGCTTCCGGTAACCCCAGATGCAAAGCAATCACAGCGCTTAGCAAGCAAACATCGACGGAGTGATGAACGATGTAGTTTTCCGGCGTCCACCCCCGCGGCACGCGCATGCTGAGCCGCTCGTCCGCATGTACATTGATATAGATATCTTTCGCCAAATCACGCAGTTGATTCTCTTTGATCGCGTCTCCTTTGCGTATCTTTTCAAAGAGATCATCGACACCTTCCAGCAACGATTGAATATACGTTTCACAATAGTCAGGGCGTCGCAGGGACGTATATTGTTGTTCATAGTTGTCGGTGGTTTCGGAACTAAGCAACAAACCAGATTTTTCCCATTGGCGAATCTGGTTATATATGGTTTGCGTCAACAATGTACCTTTAGGAAATACCAAGCGTCCGTCTTGCATATAGACATCTTCAGCAATCCGCTGTCCTTGCTGATATTTCATGGTAATGGCCATTCTTGGCATTTTCCCCACCCCCCCAACTGAGCGCGATAATTACGATTTCTCGAACCATAACTTCCATGGACATACTTATTATTGCCCATGCTACCACTGGCTACTTACAGGATTCTTACAACAAAAAAAAGCGCCCGCTGCTGTTCAAGCCGGACGCTTCCTATTTATTGATGGTTTGTTGATGGTACATCCCCTTGGGACTATGCCAACCCGTCAAGGGACCGCTGGCGTTGGTTTGAAAAAGGTACAAAGGGCATGATAGACTTCGCCTCGTTCGCGGACGGTTAAGGCGGTAAAATGGGGATGCTGAATTTTCCGTAAGGCATTCATTAAGCTGCTGGAAAAATGGGAACGAACGATCTCACCGTAACCAAACTGATTGGTTTTTTCCAAGAGTTGCTGAATCAAGCGTACGCATTGTTCGTTGTCCGTCGAAAGGTTATCGCCGTCGGAAAAGTGAAAGGCATAAATATTATAATCCTTCGGTGGATAGTGGGCATCGATCAACTGCAAGGCATATTGGTACGCCGAAGAACAACGGGTACCGCCGGATTCACCTTTGGTGAAAAACTCTTCTTCTGTCACTTCTTTGGCTTCCGTATGGTGGGCGATAAAACGGATCTGCACGGCGCGGTATTTGGTACGCAAAAACCGGGTCATCCAAAAGAAAAAGGTGCGGGCAATGTATTTTTCAAAGGAGCCCATGGACCCCGAAGTGTCCATGATGGCCAGCACCACGGCGTTGGATTCGTATTGCGGCTGGATTTCCCACGTTTTATAGCGCAGATCGTCTTGCGTGACCGGTGAAAAGCCCGGTTTGCCGAAACGGGCATTGCGTTTGAACGCTTCCAGCAGCGTACGCTTGCGATCGATGTTGCCGCTTAATCCTTTTTTGCGGATATCAACAAACTGATAAGTGGCCGTTTCCAACTCCGGCGATTGCTTGCGCTCCAGGTTTGGTAAGCTAAGGTCGGTAAAAAGCAGGTCCTGAAGCTCTTCGATGTTGACTTCCGTTTCGTAGTAGTCAAGGCCCGGGTCCGATCCGGCACCGCCGGTACTTTTACCGCCGCTGCCGCCGGGATCACGCCGGATCACATCGCCGACGGCACTGTCGCCGTCACCTTGGCCGGCATGCTTTTGTTTGTTGTGATCATAACGAAACCGATATTCTTCCAGCGAGCGGATGGGTACTTTAATCGTTTTTTTGCCGTCGCTGAGAACGATGCCTTCTTCGGCGATGATCTGGTGCAGATTTTTCCGCAGGGCTTCTTTGACGCGGGTCTGATGACGGGCCTGGTCGATTTGGCCTTTCCGATGGAGCGACCAGTCTTCCCGGGAAATGCTGAAGTCGCCCTGGGTGGAGAGGGGAATCTCATCGGCGAGTTGTACAGACTGGGAAGGATGAGGGCCGCCGGGCGGGATCGGTGATCGCAAGAGCCTCCCTCCTTCTATCGATTGAGCAGCGATCCGATGTAGCGCAAAAGTTCGTTGGCGCAGGCCGGGCAGTACCCATGTTCTTCAATTAAGCGAGCGGTTACTTCATTAATTCGCTTGAGTTGCGTGCCATCGGGCGTGCGCGTGGACGTGGTGATCTTGACGACGTCTTTCAGATCGGCAAAGAGCTTTTTCTCAATGGCTTCTTTGAGCCGTTCGTGGGAGGTATATTCAAAGGATTTGCCTTTGCGGGCGTAGGTGGAAAGGCGAATCAGGATTTCTTCGCGGAAGGCTTTTTTGGCGTTTTCGCTGATGCCAATTTGTTCTTCGATAGAGCGCATTAATTTTTCATCGGGATCGAGCTCTTCATCGGTGATTGGGTCTTTGAGCTTGCTGGCGTTGCAAAAGGCTTCAACGTTGTCGAGATAGTTGCACAAGATGGTTTTCGCTGATTCTTCGTAAGCGTAGACAAAGGCTTTTTGCACTTCTTTTTTGGCCATATCGTCAAACTCGCGGCGGGCGGCGCCGATAAAGTTAAGGAGGCGCTCCCGTTCTTCTTTGCTGATCGAGGGGTGCTGATCGAGGCCGTCTTTGAGCGCCCGCAGCACATCGAGGGCATTGATGCAGACCGTGTCTTTGCGGATCAGCGCTGTGGAGATGCGGTTGATCACGTAACGGGGGTCCACACCGCTCATGCCTTCATCAGGCGATTCATTCTGGAGTTCCGTAAGGTCTTTGGGTTTGAAGCCTTCGACGGCCTCCCCATCGTAGAGGCGCATCTTTTTGACGAGGTCCATCCCCTGTTTTTTGGATTCGCTCAGCCGGGACAGCACGGAAAAAATAGCGGCCGTGTGCAAGGCGTGCGGTGCGATATGGATATGTTGGAGATCGGATTGGCCGATCAGTTTTTCGTAGATTTTCACTTCGTCGCTGACTTTGAGGTTATAGGGGATTTTGACGACGATCATGCGGGAAAGGAGCGCTTCATTTTTTTTGTTGCTGACAAAGCTTTTGTATTCGTTTTCGTTGGTATGCGCGACGATCAGTTCGTCGGCGCTGATCAACGCGAAGCGCCCGGCTTTGAAGTTGCCTTCTTGGGAAAGGGATAAAAGGTGCCAAAGGAATTTTTCATCCGCTTTTAACATTTCTTGGAATTCCATTAAACCTCTATTGGCTTTATTGAGTTCTCCGTCAAAACGGTAGGCCCGCGGGTCTGATTCCGAGCCGTATTCGGCGATGGTAGCAAAGTCGATGGAACCGGTCAGATCGGCAATATCCTGGCTTTTCGGGTCTGAGGGGCTGAAGGTGCCGATGCCGATGCGGTTTTCTTCCGACAGAAAGATGCGTTCAACCGTAACATCTTCGATGCGCCCGTGCCATTCCGTTTCCATGCGCATGCGGCAATGAGGGCAAAGGCTCCCTTCGATATACACGCCGTATTCGCGCTGAAAGTCGCCGCGCAGTTCCTCGGGTATTAAGTGGAGCGGCTCTTCGTGCATGGGGCAACCGGCAATCGCGAAGATGGCGCCTTGTTCGGTGCGGCTGAAGCGCTCCATGCCGCGTTTAAGCATCATGACGATGGTGGACTTCCCGCCAGAGACAGGCCCCATGAGCAGCAAAATGCGCTTACGCACTTCCGTGCGCCGGGCAGCAGAGTGAAAGTATTCTTCGACGAGGGTTTCGAGGGTCCGGTCCAGGCCGAAAATATCCTGTTCAAAAAACTTGTAGCGGCGGACATCTTCGTTTTCTACGACGCCTTCGCTGACGATCATGTTGTAGATGCGCGAGTGGGAGAGTTGAGTGATGTAGGGCCGCGCTTTGACCAGGGCGAGGTACTCACGAAAGGACCCGCTCCACGCGAGTTCTTGACCACGCTGTCGGTACTGTTCCAGTTTCCCTAAAAAATCCATCGCAGCTCCCCCTGTCTTTTGGTCTGAGGGCTTGTCGTAAGTACGCAAACCATATCCTTAGTATCCTATGCATCAGGGTGACGGGATTAGCCCTAGGGCTTGGACGCAGACCTGGCTTGGACGCAACCGAATTCATTCAGGACTTGACTCCGGCTTTATTACATCTCTACAATGGTTAAACAATCACTTTATTTGGTACAATGAGGTAATCAGTTTGGAAATTAAAGAGGGGATCGTCGCACCATGTTTCAAGAGTTTTTTGAACAAAACAGCAATCCCATTGTACTTATCGACCACACAGGAACGATCACCCATGCCAACCAGCGCTTTATCTCCTTGTCAGGCTATCCAAAGCAGGAAATGGAGCGTCAACTGAACTGGAAAGATTTTGTCGCCCCCGATGATCGCTCCCGCCTCGAAGTGGCGGAAGAATCATGGCAACAAGCCATCGAACAAGAACAACCACGCTATGTGTACCAGTTTATCAACCGCTTGGGACAGAAAAAGACCATCGTCATGACCATTACTCCCTTGCCCGAAACCAAGCACATTGCACTGGCCTACTTGGATATCAGCGCAAAAAGCTTTGAGCACGCCCTACGTGAAAGTGAAATTCGCTATCGGTTACTGGTGGAACATTCACCAGACGGGATCCTCATCCATCAAGAGGGACGTATTCTTTTCGCCAATCAACAATGTGCGAACTTCGTCGGCCTCACCAGTCCTGACGACTTACTGGGGCAAAGCCCCCTTACGTTGATTCATCCGGAGAGCCTCTCCTATGCCAATGAACGATTACGTCTTCTCAAAGAACAGCAACAACCGCTTCCTCCCGGCGAGCTTATGTTACAAAGCACCAAGGGCAAAGTCACCTACATCGAAGTTCATTCAGTGCCTATTACGTTTAACGGTCAACCGGCCGTATTGACGGTGGCACGGGATATCACGGAAAGAAAAAAAATCGAAGGGGCCCTGCGACTCTCCGAAGAACGGTACCTCAAAGCTTTTGAGGCCAGCCCGAATATGGGTGCGATCGTCTCTCTTGGCGACCATCGGTATCTGGATGTCAACAATACATGGCAAAAGCTCTCCGGATACACGAAGGCCGAAGTCCTGGGCAAGCATATCGAGGAAATCCCTACCTTTGATCAGGAAGTATTGCAACGCCTTTATGCCCTTTTTGCCCAATGCCCCGTTCGTAATGCTGAAATCACTTTCTTAGCAAAAAACGGCGAGAAGCATACCGTTTATTTATCCGCAGACATCATCCATGTGGATGATCAACCCTGCATCTTTGCCGTTGCCCAAGATATAACTGAACTAAAAAAATACAGGAACGAAATCAACCGCCTCGATCAACTTCATCTGTTGGGAGAAACAGCGGCCGGTATCGCCCACGAAATTCGCAATCCCATGACTACCGTTCGTGGATATCTGCAGATTTATCAACGTAAGCCTGACAGCCCGCTCAGTTCGCATCATATGGACCTCATGATCAAAGAACTGGATCGCGCGAACCACATCATCACTGAGTTTCTTTCCATCGCACGAACCCATCCCGGCGATCAACAGCGTTGTGATCTTAACCAATTGCTTGAAGCCATGGAACCGTTGCTGGTAACGGATGCCGTGCAGTTCTCCCATCAAGTGATCTTCAATTGCCAACCGATCCCCCAACTGCTGCTCAATCAAAAAGAGATTCGTCAATTGCTCCTCAACCTGGTGCACAACGGATTTGAAGCCATGGCACCGGGTGGCCGGTTGATCATCGCCACATCAGCCACCCGTAGCCATGTGCTGCTTCAGGTAAGCGACTATGGCTCTGGCATCTCGCCGGAACACCTAAAAAAACTCGGCACGCCTTTTTTTACGACCAAAGATAAGGGCACGGGATTGGGCCTCGCCATTTGCTACAGCATCGCCGCACGTCATCAAGCCAACATCGAAGTGCAAAGCTCTTCGCAAGGGACTACTTTTTCCGTGCGGTTTCCACGGATTAGGTAAAGAAGCAGGAAAAGCGAATAAAGCGCTAAGAACATAAAAAACACCAACACAGCAAGCGCTTCCTGTGTTGGTGTTTCTACATTTATGGGGGGTTGCTTATTTTTTCTCCCCTTTATCATGACATTCAGCGCAGTTCATGGACAGGAATTTGTCCATTTTGCTTTCATTGCTGAAAAAGCTATCGGCCGCTTCAGCCAATGTATTGCCAATTTCGGTATTGCCTTTTTGCTCTTCTTCTAACGCCATCGCTAACAGGCGGCTACCGGCTTCCAGACGGTAGGCACCGTCGACAAACTCATTATGGGCTTTGCTATGTTTGTACGGAGGATAAATCTCCTTGGCTTTTTGAATGATTTCTTTTTCGAGGATCGCTTGGATCGCTGCATACTCTTTAGCAGCTTCTTTGCCGGTCATGCCTGTGGATTTTTCCATACGCGCATCGATCAGTTCCATTTGAGTTCTGGCATGCTGTTGCCACTCGGCAAAACCTTTGGCGATTTTGGCCATTTTCTCGCGATCCTCGTTATTCTCATTACCCTGGGTCGGCAGATCGACAGTGACGGTGGACGTCTCTCCATCCCATTTTACGTCTGCTTTTAATGCCTCTCCTACGGCACGCAGTGGCACAACCACGCGATCATTGACGATTTGCGGCGGCACATCCGATTGAACTTCCTTGCCGTTAACGACCAAGCGGATTGATTCTGTCGCCCCGGCAACGGTGGCGCCTACGACCAGTACACCTGCCGTTAAAAGAGCAATTGCAGTTTTCTTGTTCATTTAAACATGTTCCTCCTTACCATACATAAAAAAATCACCAAGCTCCACGGAATACTTGGTAGCGAATCGCTATATTACAATTGGATATTATGCTATCGCTTTCCTTCCCCGTCTCGAAAAATTAACAATGTACTACTGTTTAAAAAACGAAAAAAGCCTTCGGGGAAAACCCCGAAGACCTTAATTTCACTGGAGCCGATGGCCGGATTCGAACCGGCGACCTGCTCATTACGAGTGAGCTGCTCTACCCCTGAGCCACATCGGCAACCATACGCCGTAAGCGCAAGAATAATTATAGCTACTCAATGGGACAAAGTCAACAGCCTTTTGAAAAAAAGATGATAGCATTGAAAAGCCAACGCTAAGAATACCAGACTTACTTCGGCGTCCAGCGGCCACGATCACGCGTCTCGTACTTGGCCATGGTCCGTTCAAAAATATCGGCCAGGTCATAGCCCTGGGCGTTAGCAAAACAAACCAGAATAAACAACAAGTCGCCCAGTTCCAGCGCCATATCCCCGTCCGCTTCACTGGGCTTTTTTTTCTTAGGCCCATACCGGTGAGAGACTTCCCGTGAGAGTTCACCCAGTTCTTCGCAAAAACGCAAAATCAGTACCTGTGGGTCAAAATAACCTTCTTTATACTGACTGATATAGCGATCCACCTGTGCTTGTACATCCTGGAGCGTTGGTTGTGTTGGTTGCCCCACATCGATCACCTCGCTCCTACAATAGCTTGTTCCGGCCCACTTGTCCAGCGCTGACTGTTCTAGGACTTTGTTTTGGTGACAAACCAAGAGGAATACAGCGCATAGATGATCGCCGAACTAAGCACCACCAGCAAGATGAATGCCAATACGCGATCGGCAGCCATCAGTTAGTCCACTCCTTTGCCTACGCTCCAGATCAATCCGCCGATTACCAATACCAATAAAAGCAGCAGCATGGCCAATGCCCCTTTGCCCAGTGATGCTACCCTGGAAATAGTATGTACCCTGCGGAAAGGGTCCATCCAGGAATTTGAGCCGCCTGCGCATTTACATTAAATGGAGCAACTCCGTACATAATAAAATGCAAAGTTTAAAACGAGGAGCGAATATCGATGCCTGTTTCCACTGAAAACCGTGACGCGTCTGAACCAACCGGTTTTATCGAGGCGCCCCCCATGAGCCGCGCAAGTAAATATGTATTCGAAAGAACAGGAGAACTCGAAAAGAAAATGCTTCATACGCTCTGTGGCTATATCGAACAAGGAGCATTCGAAGTGTTGTTTTGGGATGGAACGGAAGAAAAATACGGCGAAGGCCCGTCTTTTTTTAAGCTGATGATCCGCGACCGCTCGGTCATCGGAAAACTGGTGAAAAACCCAGCCTTGGTTTTTGGCGAGGCTTATACGGATGGTTTGATTGAATTGGACGGCCAGATCGATGATGTCGTCAGGCTGCTCTATTTAAACAAGCGGCTTTTAGATAAAATCACCTTGGGCAGAACCGGGCAAAAAATTAATTCCCTGTTGCGGAAAGTGTCCATTGAAAAACAGAAAAAAGACGTTCAACACCATTACGACCTCGGCAATGATTTCTTTTCCCTCTGGCTCGATCCCACAATGAGCTATTCTTGCGCCTATTTTCAGACTCCCCAGGATTCCCTGGAGCAAGCGCAACTGCAAAAGATCGATTATACCCTCCAAAAACTGCAACTGCAACCGGGACAAAGGCTTTTAGACATTGGCAGTGGCTGGGGATGGCTGATTATCCGCGCCGCGCAGCACTATGGGGTAAAGGCTACAGGTATTACCGTCAGCCATGAACAATTTGCCAAAGCCAAACAACGGATTGAGGAGATGCAACTTGAGCATCTCGTCGATGTGAAATTGATGGATTACCGGGAACTGGCAAAAACGGGAGTTCACTTTGATCGGATCGTCAGCGTGGGCATGTTTGAGCATGTAGGACAGGTCGGCATGCCGCTCTACATGACAGCCGTCAAAGACATGTTAACGCCGGGCGGAGTATCGCTCCTGCACACGATTACCTACACCACCGAAGGCCCCACCAACCCGTGGGTGGAAAAATATATCTTTCCGGGGAGCTACATCCCTACGCTTCGTGAGACCATTTGGATGTTGCCGGACTATGATTTTCACCTGCTGGACGTCGAATCGCTGCGCATTCACTATGCCATGACCTTGGATCGCTGGGCGGAAAACTTTGAGCAAAGCCTGGAGCAGGTAAGGGAAAAATACGACGATCGATTCATTCGGATGTGGCGCATGTATTTGCAATCCTGCGCCGGATCGTTCCGGCATAGTGGACTTGCAGTACATCAAATACTTTTTTCGAAAGGATTGAATAATCATCTCCGATTGACTCGGGAGTATACCTCTGTTTAGAACGTCCCACAACCCATGAATACCAAAAGCCGTCAGCTTGTGATCGCTTGGCGGCTTCTTTCTTCGTGCACGACATTGACAATCATCGATATGAGTGATAGCATCTAGACATATCGAAACATTTAGATGTAATCGAGGCATATAAATATAACAGGAGGTGACCCTCGATGAACGCGCACGCCGATTATGTTCCCGTATTTAAGGCCTTATCCGATGAAACACGTCTGAAGATCATTGACATGCTGTCATGTGGTGAGATGTGCGCATGCGATATCTTGGAAAGATTCAGCATTTCTCAGTCAACCCTCAGCTACCATATGAAAATACTGACCGAAAGCGGCTTGGTCCATGGCGTTCGCGATGGAGCCTGGATGAGATACACACTTAATCGAGACCGAACCGATGAAGCCATACATTTTATCAACCATATAACCAATACCAATGACAAGGTTGATTGTATCTGTACACCATGCAGCCGCCCAGAGCGTACTGCCGATAAATAAGGAGGAATTGATCATGAAGAAAATCGAAATTTTTGACCCGGCCATGTGTTGCCCTACAGGAGTTTGCGGACCTTCCATCGATACGGAACTGCTGCGCATCGCTACGGTGATTAGCGCCTTAAAAGAAAAAGGAATTATCATTAAGCGCCACGGCTTATCCATCGAGCCGCAAGATTTTATCGCCAATCAAGTGATCAGTGATCTTCTCCAAAAAGAAGGCGCCCACATCTTACCGGTAACACTGGTCGATGGAGCCGTAGCCAAGACCAAAGAGTACCCCACCAATGAAGAAATCGAAAAATGGCTGGAAATCACGCTCGACACCAAACCGCCTGCCGCCGCCAACGATTGTTGCTGCGGTTCGACGGGGTGCTGTTCATGATCAATACCCGATTAGAATCCTTTGACATCAATAAAATTAATCTCACCCAGTATTTGTTTTTCACCGGCAAAGGCGGCGTCGGCAAAACATCGACCGCTTGCGCTGTCGCTGTCAATTTGGCCGACCGTGGTAACAAGGTGCTGCTGATCAGCACCGACCCGGCTTCCAATTTGCAAGACGTTTTTCATACAGCGTTACATGGCAAGGGTATGCCGATCGCAGGCGTTCCCGGACTTGTCGTGGCCAACCTTGATCCGGAAGAAGCCGCCCGCGAATACCGTGAATCCGTTGTTGCTCCCTATCGGGGAAAACTGCCTGACAGCGTCATTGCCAGTATGGAAGAACAACTTTCGGGCTCTTGTACCATTGAAATTGCGGCCTTTGACCAGTTTTCCCACTTTATCACCGACAAAAAGACAGAAAAAGAATTTGATTACATCATCTTTGACACCGCCCCCACCGGGCATACCCTGCGCATGCTGCAACTGCCTTCCGCCTGGAGTAATTTCATCGCCGAAAGCACCCATGGAGCTTCCTGTCTCGGCCAACTGGCCGGTCTGGAAGATAAAAAAGATATGTATAAACATGCCGTTGTCAATCTTGCCGATCAAGCTAAAACCACCCTGATCCTCGTTTCCAGGCCGGAAGAAACGCCGCTGCTGGAAGCAGAACGTTCCAGCCGGGAATTGCGCGATTTAGGCATCCATAATCAACTGCTGATCATCAACGGCATCTTAAGTGAAGCATCCGATGAACTATCGCAAAAAATCCGATCAAAGCAACAGCAAGCTATCGCCACGATGCCGGAAGGACTCAAAGCGCAAAAGACTTATATGATCCCCCTGCGCTCCTATAACATTTTGGGCTTGGATAAAATACGGGCGTTCTTGAACAGCGATGATTATCTCAGTGCCCACGGGGAAAGCCAACTAACGAACCTGAAACCCATCAATGCTCTCGTCGATGATCTATACGCAGCAGGTAAAAAAGTCATTTTTACGATGGGTAAGGGCGGCGTCGGCAAAACTTCGGTCGCTGCCACCATTGCCGTCGCCCTGGCGAAGAAGGGCGTTCAGGTGCATTTAACTTCCACCGACCCCGCCGATCATCTCGGTTATGTGTTTGCCGGAGCTGAAAATATCACCCTTAGCCATGTCGATGAAAAGCAGGAACTAAAAAACTACCAAAACGAAGTACTCGCCAAGGCCCGCGAAACCATGAGCGACGACGATATTGCCTATATTGAAGAAGATTTGCGATCACCCTGCACCCAAGAGATCGCTGTCTTCCGCGCTTTTGCCGAAATCGTCGATAAAGCCGAAAATGAAGTTGTGATTATCGATACGGCGCCTACCGGCCATACGCTGTTACTGCTCGACGCCACCCTCAGTTATCACCGGGAAGTGCAACGGACCAAAGGCGAAACACCCCTATCGGTGCAGCGATTATTGCCCCGATTGCGCGATGAAAAACAAACGGAAGTCGTCATCGTTACCTTGCCCGAAGCAACCCCTGTTTTTGAAGCGATGCGACTGCGCGAGGATTTACGCCGAGCTGGTATTACCAATCAATGGTGGGTGGTCAATCAATCCCTTGCCGCGGCCGAGACCGATAATCCCATGCTTGTCACCCGGGCAGAGGCTGAAAAAACATGGATCGAGAAAGTGCAACAAATTAGTCACGATCACTTCGTAGTGATTCCCTGGTTACAGGATCCCTCCATCCAAAATATTGGTGATTTTAAAGATTGAAGACAAATTAAAAGCCGCCAGCTGGTTCACAGCTTGGCGGCTTTTTCTGCTCGTGGATTTTATTCCCTGTTAGGCTTGTGCTTTTATTTAGCTGTCAGCAGTCCGTTTAACCTCCCCATTGCCGCCTGCTTGCACGCAGGCGTAACGCCTGAAACAGTCAGTTATGTATCAGCGTCCCTTAAATTGAGCAGGACGTTTCTCAAAGAAAGCCTTCATGCCTTCCTTACAGTCTTCCGTTCCCCCGGCCACACTGAAGCAGTGCGCTTCCAAGGAACATCCCGTACCCATATCCGTGGCGAGGCCGTCATGGATGGCTCGTTTGGCCAGGGCCAGCGCCACCGGTGCTTTCTCAGCCAACTCAGCAGCCAGCTTTTTCGCTTCCGCCAGCAGTTCACCAGCCGGGAGCACGTTTTCCACGATTCCCAGTTCCAGCGCCCGTGTTGCCGTCACCGGTTTCCCACTGAAAATCAACATTTTGGCTTGTCCTTCACCGATGAGGCGCGCCAGTCGCTGTGTCCCGCCATAACCGGGAATCAGCCCGAGGTTGATCTCCGGCAAGCCCATACGGGCCGAATCGGCAGCAAAACGAATATCGCAGGCCAAGGCCAGTTCCAGTCCGCCACCAAGGGCAAAACCGTTGATCGCTGCGATAACCGGTTTACTCAAATCCTCCAGCCGAGCAAAGAGGTTTTGACCCCGCCGCGCCTTGGCCACAAAAGCCATCGACGTTTCGAGCGCTTGCAGTTCACCAATATCAGCACCAGCAACAAAAGCTTTTTCACCGGCACCCGTTAAGACCAGTGCCCCAACCGTATCATCCGATTCCACCCGATCGATCACGCGTGCCAACTCATTGAACGTTTCTTCGTTTAATGCATTGAGCGCTTTCGGCCGGCTGAAGGTAACGATCGCGACCCGGCCCTCTTGTTCCCAGATCAGGTTTTTTAAGTCCATGTTTGTTTCCTCCTACATGATGTTGTCCCGACAGCGTTTCCCTGTGCACAACGGTGACGAGCGTAAAAATAACAGCGTTCACCAGAAACACAACCACAGATCCATCGCTTAAGATTCAACAAACCCTGGCCAAATCCTGCTTCAAACCAACCCTACCGTTCATCGTGGTGCAACAACCGCTCCTCCAACCGTCCCATGCGAAAATGCTGCACCATGGCCATAAAGCGGCGATCCCTGACCGGCTCCGCATCAAAGCGAAACAGATGGCTCGTACACCGGCAATCGGAGGCGCCAAAGCCCGCCACTTCATCAACCGCCAGCACCTGTACCGCAGCGGCCAGGGTACATTCCAAGTCTTCCGTCGTCCGCACCGCCAGCGCCGTACACCGGCTGGCCCGATCACGCAAGTAATCAATGTGCCAGTGAAAATTCTTACGCTTGCGCAGATGACGCTCCACCCGCTGGGTCAAGTTTTTCCGGGCACTGCCCACATAGACATAGTGCCCCGGTGGCAAAGTGCGTTCACCGAGCTTCCCGATCGTCACAGGCGTTTCCTTATCCAGCGTCAACAGGAGCAAGTAACAACCGCCGTCCTGCACTTCCTCATCAAGAAACCCCCAAGGAATCGTCATCGCGCCAATCCCTTCGTCCAAGCGTAGCTCTTGATTCCAAGATATCGCCACTGCGCTCATCCACAACCGATCCTTGACCGCCAAAAAAGTGCGGGCAAAGGCATAATCCGTATGATAGTCCGGCAAAAAACATTGCGCCCGCGGCCACTGCACCAAAAAAAGCACACCGCAATCGATACCATCGTCTGCAGCCATGTGCGCCAGCGCTTCCAAGTGCTGCCGGCCCCGTTCCGTCACCGCATCGGGGAACATCGCCAAGGCCCCTTCAAAGAGCGTACACGATTTCACTTCCAGATAAAAAGGCTTGCCCTGCCGCTGAAGCAAAAAATCGAAACGATGCTTACCTACCGATACCTCCGGGCGAACCACCGTCCATTCTTCCAGACCCGGAATCCGACGCTCCCGCAGCAAGCGGTGCACCACATCATTCGTCTTATGGGTATGCAGCATGATCACCTGTCCGTCCCGGTCCACGCCAACGACAGTAAAGGGCGTTTTTTGCTCCGGTCCATTGGCCGTCAGATACAACAGCGTCCCCGGAAACAGCAGTTCCCAGAGCCGCCCCGGATTAGGTAAATAGGCCCGCCGTTCCTCCCCATTAAGCAAACATTCCACAATAAAGCGGTTCGGGCGCCGAAGAAACTTCGCTGTAATAATCGATTCAAAAAATATATCCGACAAGTGCTGCACTCCTTCGTTTACTGATAGTAAAGCGTAAATGTTTATGATAGTATTATAACGAAGTTATTTTCTGATTTTTCATCATAAGTTAAGAGCTTAATCATGGAGCGTGATGATGATGGCCATGTCCCCCGTAACCAGCACCGGCGGATTTGGGGCTGTCTCCAACCCTGCAGTATCCCCTCCTGCAGGCAATCCCCCCGTTACAGCACCGAGCCCTGTGCCTTCGGAAGTAAAAGCCACCAAGGCACCGGACGCAGCAGTAGCGGAGAATACGCGCAACCAAGCAACCGAAGCAGAAAAAACTCTATCCAAAGATCAGCTTTCCAAGCTGATGGATGACGCCAATCAATTTTTAAGTGCCATCAATACGGACCTGCGCTTTGCTTGGCATGATAAAACCGAGCGCCTGATGGTGCAAGTGGTGGATCAGCGAGACAACCGCGTATTGAAGGAGATCCCCAGTCGCGAATTTCTTGATACCATGGCCAGAATCAGAGAATTTGTCGGTGCCTTACTCGATAAAAAAGCGTAACCAATAAAAAAAGCTGCCTGCCCAAGGCGGCTTTTTATTTTTCCATTAGTGATTGAAGGAGTTTACTCTTACCGGAGTCGCCTCCATCTCTTGTTGAAACAAACCAAATAACGCTCCGGGTTCCCCACCTTGATTACCAAGGTGGGGCTAATTGTACGCTTAGGGCTACAGTGCCAGCAAATGGTGAAGATCCTTGTACGGGATCGTGAACTCCGGTGCGCCAACAGCGTAAGGTGTATATCGATAGACTTGGAAGTAAATCACGATGCCGTCCGGTGACAGGTAAAATTCTTGTTGATCATCGATGGAGAGAAAAGGTGGATCGAAAGGCCAATCGCGCTCTTTGTTCTGTGCCATAATCGCCTGGTTGATTGGGGCTTGGTAATCTTTGTGGCGAAACAAGTCATCCAATTGGTAGATTTGTCCCGTTTTAAGGTTAGCCGTCAAGGAACGAAGGTAATGCATGCCGTGGGCGCCGCCGAAGTAGGTTGCATCGGTAAAGCGGATACTGAGCAGGTCGGCTTGATTGAAGGTGATTTCATAGTTGCTGCCGATGTAAAAGCGATCAATCGGCGCATCCGGATAGGCGCTCAATTCTTGCCGGTTTTCTTCCGCTTGAGCGAGAGTGGCTTTTTTGAATTCCATGACGCGATCACGGATCTGTTGATTTAACTTGGCTTCGATGGCTTGATCAGCCAAGCCTCTTAGCCGGGGATATTGAATTTCCACCTTGGCCGGCGGACCTTCCATGTCATCGGTGACCGGTTCAATGGTCACCGGATTCTCGGTGACCGTTGTCAAGAAAACCGTTGATGTGGCAGCATCCCACACCGCATGGGTATGAAGATTTTGGGTGATAAAGCGGAGTGGAATGTACGTTTGATCTTCAATGATTTGCGGCGGTACCGTCAGCAAGGATCTGTGACCGTTCACATTGGCAAAGTACTGGCCAATCTGAAGTTGTATCGTGGTCTTGGGATCGCGGAGGATGATTTTCTGTTCACGCTCGTGCCATTCGACGGCCAGCCCCAAGGTCGTAGCCAAGGCACGCAAGGGGACAACGGTGCGATCATCGATGATGCGGCCTTGCCATGGCATGATTACCCCGTTTAGTTGTACCGTTACTGCCTGTGTGGCTGGTGTGGCAGTCAGGGCTGGTGTAGCTGGTTCGGCCGCTATGGCCGGTGCGGTTGGTTCGGCGGTCAAGGTTGATGTAGTTGGTTCAGTGGCTAGGGCCGGTGTGGTACCGGCAAGCATGGCGGCGAGCAGGAGGAAATAAATTTTTCTCCTGATTTTTCGCATAAGAATACCTCCTTACCGATCGTAGGACCGTTTGTTTATAGTCAACATGAAGTTTAGTTATTGGACACCATTACTTTAAGCAATTTTGCTATTTCCTGTCGATACTTATTAGCCCCACCGTTTGCCGGATGCGGTACGGCAAAATGCTCTATTTCACAACTCAACAAAGTCTCATGCGATTTCTTGCCAATAGTTATTATCACGGCATCTTTAACTAAATTCCGTAACAAATTCAAATACTTTATCCCTTCTACTAATTCCGCATCTAATGGCGTTCGATTCGATAATAACCCATCTTTATACGGATGAAAGGGAAATATGTTCCATAAAATAATATCCGTTGCATTTCTTTTACTATCAATGATTGACTTCCAGACGATCGTAGCTGTGGGCTCATTATATCCTAATTTGGATTGTGTTTTCTTAATACCAACATGCATCATTTTGCTTGTTCGTCGGCCCTCACCCCGGATTACCAACGATGGTTGAATCGCTTTATTTTCATGATTATGACCGCGTTTCTTGTGTTTGTCGGAATGCCCGGACTCGATACATTACCTGCTGAGACGATGATCACAATATTCTCCGCTCTAGCTAATTCATCAAGCATCAACGCCCAAGGTAACTGTCGCCCACCTCGATAAGGACGAAAGGCATGTCCAAATGAAAGATTAAAAATTCGACAACCGTATTCCCGGGCAAATGTAAGAATCGCCTTTCGTACTTGCGTCTCTACCCGTTGTTCATCAGCAAATTCTACATCGTTATGCTGGCCCCTCCTCATCACTTTTGCGCTAAGAAGTCGTACTCGCGGATTCCAAACATTGCTCTGTACACATCGAGCAATATCACCGTATACCACACTACCTGCCACATGAGTTCCATGTCCAACAAGATCGGTTGGGGTGTTCTCACCGGAATCAAAATCCCGCTCATCAACAACGGTTCCTTGTAATAACGGGTGCCCGGCAACGACACCTGAATCAACAACGCAAGCCAAAGGTGCGTCACTGGGTAATTCCAGTGTATCTTGCGGTAATTCAATATCTTGAAAAATACTAAATTGCGCAGCAGGAAATTGAGGTGGAAGATCGACAAGAGCAACCCGATCATAATTGAGCAGGGTCTCCAACGTAGCCAATGAACCTTGCACCTTCGTTAACAACATTGATTCAGCGACTACACTAGGAGAATCCGTTACCTGTCCACCAGTTCGCTCCACAACTTTGCGAAATTGTCTTTCAACTTCACGGAGATGTTCACCACTCCTTCCAGGGAACCATAAATCAACATCAAAAAAGAAAGGTCCTTCGCCTTTAATTCCCTCTGTGCGAATACGCTCTCCCATTCGATCTTCCCTGGTCAGTCCGCGAAAATCCTCCATCGCATCAAATAACTCACGCCGCTGATTCGCCGTCAATTCACCGGCATTCATTTGCCCTTGCCGATACATCTCCAATTCCCGCTGAAAATTTTGCAACACATGGGCATCACTAAATTGCACAAGCAATCGGTATGCAGTGCGGGAGGATTTCTTTTGGGGTTGCTTATTTCTGATCTCCAACCCGTAGGTTGTGGTAATTTGTTGATCATCAGCAAACCTTTTAGCTGCTTCCAAGTCAAGAAAGGTCAATGTAAGCTTTAACGGATCAATATCCCCATTGGAAGCTCGTATACGTTCTGTATCGCTAATTCCATAACAGCCTGATACCGTTTTGTCTAAAAACTGTTCCAGTGCCTTAGCTGTGTTAAATGCTACCGTTAACGTGTAGTATGGTACTTCCAGCGCAATTTTTTTTTCGATTTCTTCAACAATCGTAAGCCCAAGGCGCTCTAATAACTGTCTTTCATTCACATGTAAAAATGAAAGTTGAAGTACCAATAGCCGTGATGGATCGATGCCTAAGTCCTCGCGCTTGCCGATTTCTTCTTGAATCGTATTTTGAACTTTGTACAAAATACGCCGACCATGGCGAGCAAAATCCTCCTGTAAAGGTGGCCCTGGCGGCATAACGGACCTCGTTCGCCTTGGTGCTACTTCCGGTAAGCGTTGCCAGCGAATGTGATCAAAATGTCCCGGTGGTACGGCCATATATCACTCACTCCTTGGCGATATGCGGTTTCTCCCCATCAACAATACTCTTTAATAGCTGTTTACGACCCTCTTGCTTTTTGATCACTTTCATCAGGTCGTCAAGCGAATAACTTGATGCACCTTGTAACACCGTCATCCGCAGAACATCAAAACAAATCCGTTCGATTTCCGCATGACTCATCCCACTCAACCGCCCAGCAAACGTGTCCAATGAAATATCGGCGCGGCCTTTCGATGCCAGCTTTTTGCGTAACAATTGCGCAATTTGCTCAATCCCCGGCTTATCAAAGCGGATGATTTCGTCGAATCGGCGCCAAAGTGCCGGGTCAAGCGATTGTTCAAAGTTCGTCGCCGCAATCACCAGCGAGCGCCCGGCAAACCGATCCAGCATCTGCAAGAAGGAATTGACCACCCGCTTTAATTCACCATGTTCAGACTCATCATCGCGGGAACGGCCGATCGCATCAAACTCATCAAAAAAAAGCACCCAAGAACCCCGTGCGGCATATTCAAAAACCTTCCGCAGATTAGCTGACGTTTCCCCAAGCAAGCTCGACACAACCGCATCAAAACGTACATACAGCAAAGGAATCCCTAATTCGCTTGATAAGGCTTCCGCCGATGCCGTCTTACCACAGCCGGGCGGGCCACAAAACAACAGCTTATGCCGTGGCCGCAGCCCATTGGCTTCTAAGATGTCCCATCCTCGAAACTCATGGGCCACTTCCTCCAAACACTCTCGCTGTTCCGGAAGCAAAATCAAATCATCCAAGTAACGATCCGGTTGCCGGACTTCCAATAATTCCGTTCCACGATCCACATCTTTCGGTAACGGCTCCAGCGGATAAAAGGCACCACCGGTCGTAAGCGGCTTACCGTTTTCCAGAATACGCGTGAGTTCATTGGCTAAAATCACATGGGCTTTTTTGCGTTCTTCATCAATGATATCGTTGGCTGCTTCCGTAAACATCTGACGGTCACCCAGCATATACCCGCGAAATATTTTTTTTAATAGATCTGCTCTTGCCATCATTTCTAACCCTTTCTGCATCTCATCGCGGTATATTCCAGCCCATGATCCGATTATATCCATAATAAGCGCGTTTCAACAAAGTAGCGTTTTCTTAGGCATGATTACTTACCCCACAACCTTCACAGCATTCTCCTTAATATGCTTCACCAGATCCATGATCTTCTTCTGCTTCGTCTCGTCAAAAAGCCGGGTAAACGTTTGGGGCTTATCAAAAGGCGTCTTTAACAACTCCTTCACATCTTCAATGTAACCATTTTGCACCACATAATCGATCACCTTCTTGACAAAGACGATCTGCGCCTGCGTCAGCGACTGATCATTGATAAATTCCGAAAAGGCAGCAGAAGCTGCTTCATATTCCAACTTAGCAATCTTACGCACAAGCAAGCCAAAAGGCGTATCGTGAAACTCCCGCCGGTAATCGTCGGCCGTACCCAGTTCCCCCGTAAAGATCTGCTCCAAGCTCCGATAGTCCAGCGCCGTAAGGGGCATATTGTTGCGCAGCTTGTGAATCGCCACATGGTCACGGTGATTTTCAATATAGCGGTTAACTTTGAGCTTATAATCTTCAAAGTCATAGGCTTGATAAAGAGCTTCCCCTTCTTTAACTTCCAGCACCTGATCAGCCAGATTCGTATAGATAAGGCCGCCTTTGCCTTCATCGACGATGAATTGGATCAAACTGCGCAGTTCCGCCCGGACATGCTCTAAACAGAGCAGATTGACGTTCTTCCAGAATTCCTCGGTACCGATGGTGTTGATCAGATCCAGTTTGGCTTTGATCTGCGGAATCACCGCCCGCCGGGAAAGTTCCGTGCAGATGGTGAGCAGTTGCTTCCTGCCCTTCTTAAACTGCGCCGTGCCTTCGATCTGAGCCAGCATCATGCCGTACATAAAGTTGTCAAAGCGCTTGGCAAACTCATCGGTATCTTCCATATAAACCAGCGGTGCCAGGTACTTGATCAAATCACTTTTATCAGTATCGCTCAAGCAAGCAAAAGCGGCGGTCTCTTTGTATCGCTCCACAAAGCGCCGCTGCAACTTGACGGCGACCAGTTCCGTATTTAACGCTTGAATCTGCCCCACGACGATGGCGATCCATTCCGCGCGCAGCGCCTGAAAGGGTTCATCGATAAAAGCAGCCTGCTGAAGATGATGAATCAAGCGCACCCGCTTAGCGAAGATCGCTTCAGAAAGGCTCTCGGTTTCGTTGCCAGGCAAGCCTTCTTGATGCTGACGGAAAAATTCAAAGTTGCCGAGATAGTCAAAGATGACAAAATGCTTTTTATCTTGGCCGTCGCCAAAAAGGTTTTTACAAAGCCGTGTACCGCGGCCGATCATCTGCCAGAACTTGGTCTTGGAGCGCACGCGCTTGAAAAAAACCAGGTTGACCACTTCGGGCACATCGATGCCCGTATCCATCATATCCACAGACACAGCAATATGGGGCGCTTTTTCCGCTTGCTTAAAATCGTCAATGATCGTCTGGGCATAGTTATCGTCACAGACCACACGCTTGGCAAAGGCACCACCGTACTGCGGGTACAGCTTGGCAAAGCGATCCACGATCACTTGCGCATGCTCTTTGCGCTGGGCAAAGATGATCGTTTTGCCCAGCCGGTCGCCGCCGGCCACTTTCAGGCCTTGCGTCATCAGATCTTGCAAGACCATGTCGATCGTCCCATGGTTGAAAATGTATTCATTTAATTCCGGCGAAGGGATGAAGTCGGGCATGGCACCGTCTTCATCAGTGAAATCTTCTTCATAGCGGGCTTTGTCTTCGTCGGAAAGCTCGTCATAACGGATGCCCTGCTCCAGGAATTTAGTTTTGACTTCAATATTGTAGTAAGGCACCAGCACATGATCGTGCTCGACGGCCGTTTCGTAGGGATAAGCATAGGTCGGTACGCCTTTTTCCATCTCAAAAAAATCGTAGGTATTGCGATCAACATCCGTCTTGGGCGTGGCCGTCAACCCGACAATGATCGCATCAAAGTATTCAAAGATCACACGGTATTTTTTGAAGATGCTGCGATGGGCTTCATCAATGATGATCAAATCAAAATGAGCCGGCGTAAATAAAAGCTTGCCGTCATCGTTTTTGATGCTGTCGATGGCGTTGAGCATGGTGGGATAGGTGGAAAAGACGATGCGGGCGTTGCGATCATCTTTGTTGCTGACGAGATTGCAAAGCGACATATCGGGCAGATGCCGCTTGAAATCGTCCTTGGCTTGTTTGACCAGCGCCGTCCGGTCAGCCAAAAACAACACATTGGTCACATAGCCGCCACGGGACAGCACATCAGTCAAACTGGCGGCCGTGCGGGTTTTGCCGGTGCCGGTAGCCATGACGAGCAAGGCTTTGCGGTGCCCCTGGGTGATGTGATCACCAACAGCGCGGATCGCTTCCTTTTGATAGTAGCGATCGGTGATCTTGTCGCTGATGGTGATATCACGAAGCGCTCTGCCTTTGCCTTGGCCGCGACGGTGAAGCAGCTTTTCCAGATCCCTTTTGGCGAAAATGCCGCTGACCTGGCGTTCCGGCGCTGTGCCGTCGGAGAAATAGGTTTCAAAACCGTTGGTGGTGAAAATCATCGGTCGCCGCCCGGTCATGCGCTCCAGGCAGTCGGCGTAGAGCTTGGCCTGCTGGCTGCCTTGCCGCGGGTCTTTGGAGGTACGCTTCGCTTCGATCACGGCAAGAGGCAGGTTGTCTTTGCCGTAAAGCACATAATCGGCGCGGCCGACGCCTTGGGCATTAGGCATGCCCGGAAGTTCTACTTCTTCCTTGACATCATCACCGAACTTCCAACCCAGCAGCTTTAAGTCCACGTCGATGTATTTTTTGCGCGTGTGGAACTCCGAAAGGTCTTCCGGTGTGAAGTGGCGTTCTTCCTGATGTTCTTCTTTGCCGGCCGTAAGTTGATCGCTCATGGCGGCAATCCGGGCACGGAGCGCTTCGATTTCAGCTTCCTTTTGTTCCAGCAGGCTTTCCCCGGCTTTGATCGCCCCTTCGTCCAGGATGACTTTGGCCGCGGGCAGCAGCGCTTCGTCAAAACGGCGATCGTCATAGGTCGCGCCGTAGCAATAATCGATCCACTGGACGAATTCAAACAATGCCGCGAGCGCCCCGATGGCTTCTCCCGAACTGATGGCTTTTTCCGTATGGACGGCCAGGTTGCCGAGCTTGATGATGTAGGGCAGTTTACTCCAGGTGCGCTGATCGACGGCGAATTTGAAGGATGGTTCGTGAATCAATGACTGCAAATTGTTCTTATAAGGCGCACGAAGGGTGTTGTCGGCAGCGTAGACCCATTTGACGGCTAGCTCAAAAGCCTTGCGGCTGCCGATGGCCGACATGGCCGGCGAGGTGGCCAGCACGCGCTCCGCTTCGATGCAAGCGGTAGCGAATAAGGCATATTCCGGTTTTTCTTGTAAGAAATCAAAATTTGCAGGCATTGAGTTCACCTCGTTACAGGTTATTCAAAATACTCGCTCATTAAGCTGTCAAAGAGGTACCGCGTTTCGTCGATGGCTTGTTTGACGAGAGCTTTTTGTTCTTCGATTTTGGTGACGATGGTGGCGAATTGGTTTTGGAGGGCAATTGGAGGAATATATATTTTTATATTGCTTAACTCTTGCGCATTGATATTCGCCATACCTACAATGTTTTTGGCCATTTTGAAAAGCAGCTTTTTCCCATATGATGAATTAAGATATGCAGATATAAATTCGCTATTTGCCTTTTCGTTCGGCACTAATCGAATTAAATATCCAGCAAAAGCCATAGGTGTTTCTTGTCTGTAAACAGCAGTTTTCCCCACAAGTTCCTTACTATTAGTCCTGTTAAACAGCAAATCCCCTTTATATACAAGATATTTCTTTTTGTCACTTTCACTTAAATCAATAAATTTCATATCCGAAAAATCCATATTACCTTGATATGTTATGTTGTTCATTCTTACTATCGGATATGTTAATTTATCTACAGAAGCTTTCTCGCTTGTTCCATATTGAATTTTTTCAGCCAGATCTTTAATTATGCCCGTATCCCATCTATTTTCATTGATAACAGGATCACCGAACATATTGTAAAAGATGGATTGAGTAAGTTTGTCTAGATCTGCAAGCTGCTGTTTGCGCATGACAAGAACTGATGTGGCAGTATCTAGGGTGTTGGCAATTTCTCTTTGAATTTTCAGAGGAGGAATAGGAATATCAATTGATTTTAAAACATCGCTACTGATTCCCTGAATTGTTGCTCCCCGCTTTTGTGTATCAAAAAAACAATTATAACTTTTGATACAATGAACCAAATATTGCTTATCTAGTTGTTTTTCATCAATATTCTCTATTGAGATAATATCCTGACTGGTGCACATAGGAACTTTATTAATTGATACTTTGCCAATACCGACCCTAGTTCCAACCATGATAGAATTTGCTGCAATTATCTTTGTAGCACTATTTTCAATAGCCTCTGCTGAAATGAATGCCATGGCATCATTTTCATCAATATATGTTTTCTTTAAAGCAACCGTCGTAATCCACGGTATGTTTCCTTCAAAGTATTCATTTTTGCTTCTTGAAGGGGTACCTCCGCTTTTAAACTGGCCAACGCTACCCAACTTAACCTTTTCCCACTTACTCACCGATAAGCCCCCTCAATTCCTCCATCTTTGCTGCAATCTCCAGGTTCTGCTTATCGAGACGATCCATAATCACTGCCGGCGGATCATACACCACTTTTTCATACTCGACTTCTTTATAGCGGTTGATCGATAAATCATAACCGTTGGCTTCAATCGCCGCCTTGTCCACCAAAAAGCTCTGCTCCGTGGGCTGGCGATCGGCTTCGCCTTGTAGGTTATGGAAACGGGCCAGCAGATCGGGAATATCATTGGCTTCAATCGGCGAACGTTTATCATCCAGGGAAAAACCGTCGGCCTTCATGTCATAAAACCAAACTTTGTCGGTACCGCCAGCCCCGGTTTTGGCAAAGACCAGCACAGCTGTGCTCACACCAGCATATGGCTTAAAAACGCCGCTGGGCATGGAGATCACCGCTTGCAACTGGTGATTTTCGACGAGTTCCTTGCGCAGTGCTTTATGCGCCTTTGTCGAGCCAAACAGTACTCCATCGGGCACAATGCAAGCGCAGCGCCCGCCCTTACGCAGCATGCGCAAGAAAAGCGCCACAAACAGTAGCTCCGTTTTTTTGGTATCGGTGACGGCCTTCAAGTTATCGTGAATGCTTTCGGCATCGACGGTGCCGGTAAAAGGCGGGTTCGCCAGGATCAGATCGTAAGCCGCGGTGATGCTGTTTTGTTTGGACACGCTGTCTACATAGTCGATATGGGGATGGGTAATCGAGTGGAGCATCAAGTTCATCGTGGACAGGCGCAGCATAGTCCGATCCATGTCAAAACCGGTGAACATCTCTCCGGCAAAATGGTCCCACTGCTCGGCGGTCATGGTGGGCTCATAGTTGTCACGGATATACTCGGCAGACGAAACGAGAAAGCCCGCTGTACCGCAAGCGGGGTCGCAGATCCGATCGTCCGGCGTCGGCGCTAGCAGGCGCACCATCATATCGCGGATATGTTTGGGCGTGCGGAACTGACCGTTTTGTCCGGCCGTGGCCAGTTTGCCGAGCATGTACTCGTAGAGGTCGCCTTGCATGTCCAGATCGTGAATATCGTGTTCATAAAGCTCATCTAAGCCGGTGATGATCTTTTGCAAAACTTGCGGTGTAGGAATCAAAAACAGCGCATCTTGCATGTAGCGGGTGAAGGCCGATGTATTTTCGCCGTTCATCGTTTTGATGAAGGGAAAGACTTTGTCGCTGACAATGGCAAAAATGTCGCGGGCGTCTTTGGTTTTGAACTTGCTCCAGCGCATGGCTTGACCGGCATCATCGGTCGGGAAGATTTTCGGCAACGTTTCGCCGCTTACCGCTTCAAAGCGCTCCGTTTCCAGGTCTTTTTCATCGAGGGAGCGGATGAACATGAGATAGGTAAGCTGTTCGATGACGGTGATGGGATTGGTGATGCCACCGGCCCAGAGGTCGGACCAGATTTTATCGATTTTGTTGCGTACTTCGCCTGTTAGCATGGTTATTGCTCCTGTCGCGTTTGTTTTGATTTTTTGGTTTTTCTATTCGACAAAATCGGCAAGATTCCCTCTTTCATCCTGCTTGTGCTATTTTCTCCACGGAGTGCGGGGATGCGTAGCGTAGACCCTTACGCACCCAAACCCATGGTCTATAGCTATTTGCACAAGAGAACCATGGCTATTACCCAGGTACACTGCTTGATATCCGACTAAAAACCGATAAATTAGATTATATTTTTGATGAGGGGGTAGATTTGAATTGGTAACAATCAATGTTCTGGATCATGTTGATCAATGCTATTCGAACCAGGACGGGGATATCATCTATAAACAAATCCACTCGGCTTTTCAAGCAGGCTTTCAAGTCGTTCTATCATTTTCAGGAATTAGTGCAGTTACTTCTTCTTTTATCAACTCTGCTTTGATTCCATTGCTCAATGATTTTTCTTTTGACTACATCAAAGCTAATTTGAAAATCGTCAATTCCAACCGTCAACTCAATGAGATGATTGTTAGCCGATTTCAATTTGAAGACGATCCCCAAATCCCATAATATGTTTAATTTTTATTGAAATTTACACACCATAAGTTTATAATAAGTATAGTCTATTGATGCTTGCAACCCATAGTGTGAATTCACAACCTTATGCAGGAGGTGCCTATATTGAGTGACCGTCTCAATCGCTTAGAAACAATGATGGGTGACCTAATTCGCATTGTCGGCAATACAAATTCTCTTCTCGAGGAAACAAGAGAGGAAATGCGTCAAAAGTTTGACGGATTAGATCAACGAATGGATAAACTGGAAAACCGCATGGATAGCTTGGACCAACGCATGGACGGATTAGATCAACGAATGAATAAACTGGAAAACCGTATGGATGGCTTGGACCAACGCATGGACGGCTTAGTTCAACCCATACAACAAATAGAGCGTGTGGTCGGTGAGCTTGCCTTTCGCTCAGTTGATACGGAAGCCCAACTCAAGGAACTTCGGCGTGCGCGATAAAAAGCTTCTTTACACGAAATTTTTTATACTTCCGGTTAATCTGCTGCTGTTGAAGCAGAGTCATTACGTATATTCACCGAATAATCAAAGACCAGAGCAATTTTGCCCTGGTCTTTTTACGTCCCCACCATTCCCTTATCACTTCAGCATCCCCAGCAACGTCCATATATCCTGATAATCCACCCTCTTCGGAATGGAGTAGGCTACTTAACAAGCTCAGCTTTAGATAATTCGCCTGTCATATCTTCAGCAAGTTTTCTAAATTCACTGGCGACAACCGCAAATCCCCTTCCCTGTTCTCCGACCCTGTCTGCTTCTTCTGCTGCCTTAAGTGCCAAAAGATTCAACTGCTCTGCAATTTTTTCGAGTTCATTCTTTTCCGTTTCTATTCCGGTTGTTTTAGCTTCTTCTAATATTTGAGTTGTCTCTCCAGCAAGTGTTCTTATTTCATTGGCGATAACCGCAAATCCCTTTCCCTGTTCTCCGGCTCTGGCTGCTTCGATAGCTGCATTAAGTGCCAAAAGATTCATTCGGGATGCAATATTTCCCAGCCGTTCAAACTCCCCTTCAATCCGACTTCTTGCATTCGAGATCAATGTTGCTTGATCGGCGATTCTCACCTCAAACGCTGCTTTGACCTGACTATCGCCCACTACTTCTGCTGCACTAACCGCTGCCGCTTTCAATTTTTCAGCGTCTTCCACTCCTACCAACGTACGGATCGGTGCCATTTCATATGCTGATACCGCCGCTTCTGCCGCGGCTGTAGTTGTTGAGAATCCTATCGGTGATACCTTGGATAGATTTGTGGCCGAATCCTCTACAATCACATATGCCATGTAGTTAGTTCCTACGGTTAGATCACTTATGTTAGCTATGTTTGCTGACGCTTCCGCAATGCCTGATGTTCCTTGCGCTTTAATTGTGGCCGTATCCGGCGGTCCATCTTCCACTGCATAAAGCAGGTAGTAATAGATGCCCGCTTCATCAGAAGTGAAGTTTAATGTAGCCGAAGTATCGGTTACGTTACTTGCTCCTGTTTCACTCAATATCGGTGGTGTAGTATCAATGGTCACTGGCGAAGAAGCCATTGATTCATCTGAGTTGCTATAGGTGATCCCATCCCCAATCGCCGTGACTTTCACCGTGTACTTACCGTCAGGTAAAGGTGCGATGAGATCCGCCGCTATGTCGATGGAGGGATCAACGACCGCCACATTGTCTTTTACTACGGCGTATACCGCATTGACGACATCGACGGTATAGCTTTCCGCATGCTCTACCGCGTCCCAATAGACTGTGGTTCCATCAACGCATAGATTTTTCGGGCTTTCTAACGGAACAATCGGCTTATCTTCACTCATGATGGTCAGCACTGCCGTTTTATCCGTACCTAAAATACCTGCTGTTGTATGCGTCAAGGTTACGATAACGGTTTCATCGCCCTCAACTGTGCCATCATCCAACAAGGTTATTTGTATCGTTTTGCTTGTTTCTCCGTCAGCAAAGCGAATCGTACCATCCGTACCCACAATCGTGGGAGTAACCATGTAATCCAAAGATTCGGTAGCAGTGCCGGTAACAGAATAGTTCAGCGTGGCTGCTCCGGAGCTTCCGCCAGTTCTGATTATGATAATCGTTGCTGTTCCATCCGTTTCCGAAGCAGTCACCGTGCTCGGAGCAAATTGGAATGTTCCAACACTTGACTGCTCGCGATTGTCGTCATTATCGTCATGATGATGGCTACTACCGCTTCTACCGGATGAAACTCTACCGGAAACGGGTAGTGGATTCGTTGTACTCGGAGACGCCGGTACAAAAAGGCCAGCATCTACTGCTGCAGCTTCATCAATCACTTTTTTCGCAACCAGGTTTTCAATTACCGTTTTACCATCTTTATCGGCTGCACTTAACGCGCCAAACGAAATCCCCACTAAGTTATCCTTAATTAACTCGTTATCGGCAAACTTCGTCGCCTCCGCAGGAGTAAGGCCTCCCTTCTCAGCCAGTTCCGCCGGTGCATTGCTGTAATCGGGAGTGTATCCCAACTGCCTCAAAATAAGTGTGCAGTAGGCTTTTCCATTCAAGGCGACTTTCGGTCCAAAAGTTCCGTCCGGATATCCCTGAACTAGCCCATTTTTAACGGCATAGGCAACCGAATTTTTGGCCCAACTGGAGATCGTTGCAGCATCCACAAATTTTGCAAGTGTCACATCAGCATCGGTAATCGCTTGCGCGTCAGCTTCCAAACCAAATATTCGTAAAAGCATAACCACACCGGTTTCCCGATTAAGCACAGTGCCTAGATCCGGGTCAAACGTCGTTGTGCTGATGCCTTTATACAAGCCCAAGTCATTAAGCTTCTGTGCTTCCGCCGTATACGTATAACCCTCAGCGGAATAGGCTGCACCGGATAAGAACAGTAAGGCAAATGCAATGATCACTGAAGTTATCTTCTTCATGCAGGCTCCCCCCCTCCAAACGCGATCTTCAAAAATTAGTTCAAATGATCCCCTACTTGTTTTCATTACGTTCCTAGACGGACGCTAATCATTCACCAAAAGGAGTTACTAGTATCGCCTCCCCTTCTTCCCGCCCCGCTTGATCATATCCTCGACAAACCGCGACACCTTCGTATCCTTACCCCGATACATTTCTGGCGCACTGATAAACAATTGCCGCTTTGCCCGCGTCAGCGCCACATAGCAGATGCGGCACTCTTCTTCGATCGCTTCGCGCACCTTGCTTTTGCCCGCTGTCTTGCTGATCCGGTCGCTGCACTGATCAGCGCCGAGAGCCGCACTGTGCGGGATCACCCCTTCGATGAGACCGATCACAAAAACCGTGTGAAACTCCAGCCCCTTGGCTTTGTGGATCGACATAAGCTGCACGGCATCACCGTCTTCCGCCTGCCGCTCCCGCCCCTTGCTCTCAGCAATCATCTGTTCGACAAAAGCCAAAAAAGCCGCCACAGTGCGATGCTTTTGCGCCGCTGTTTCCAGCTCGTCCAAGGCTTCCCGGATCGCTTCCCGGTGCACCGTCAAGGTACTTCGTTGATCCGCTTCCATATACTTATCATACTGCTGGCGCACCAAGCGAATGGCCGCCCTCGGCGTCAATGCCGCCAACCGGCCGATCAGGTCAATGCGCTCCTTGATCTGCTTGACTTGAAACTCCTTGAGCCCCGGCAGTGTCAGCAGCAATCCCAGCGGCGCCATGGCAGGACAAGCGGCCATCTGCGCCTCCAGATAGCGCATCGTATCTTCCCGGTTCAAGTATAACGAAGGCAAAATGCCTTCCACCGCTGCCAAATCATCAGAACGCAGGGCCAACCGCAGGTAATCGAGCACCGGCTTGACCGTACGCTGTTCATAGAAACTTTCTTGGCCGCCATGATAGACGAAGGGAATATGACGCTCCGTCAGCTTTTCCAGCATGGCCCGGCAGTAGGCCGTGGTGCGATAGAGAATCACAAAATGCGCCCAGCGGTAATTAAGCTCACGAACGCCGCGCGCCATGATCGCGATCAACTGCTCCGCTTCATCTTCGCTGTCGCGGGGGCGCAAAAACAACGGTGGCCGTTTGCCCTGCACAGTCGCTTCCATGACTTTGGCAATGCGGCTACGATTGTGCAAAATCACCTTATCCGTCAGCCCCACGATCTGACTCGTCGAGCGATAATTGATCGTCAAGGGGATGAGCGCCGCCCGGGGAAACTCCTTGGCAAAGTCCTGAATGATGCTGGCAGCGGCACCGCGAAAACCGTAGATCGACTGCTGATCATCACCGACCACACAAAGGTTGTTCTTGGGCGTCGCGATCATCTTGACGATGCTGTCTTGCGTCGGCGTCGTGTCCTGGTACTCGTCCACAAAGATAAAATCAAAGCGATCCCGCAACGTTTGCAGTAATGCGGCATCGCGCAACAGCAGTTGACGCATCTCGATCATCATGTCGTCAAAGTCAATGTAGTGATTTTCCGTCTTGAACTGTTCATAGGCCATCCAGATCGTGCGGATCTCTTGATCCAGTTCTTCCTGACCCTGACCGCCATAATCCTGATAGGTCATCAAATTGTTTTTGTAGTAGCCAAACAAAGCCAGCAGCGTTTCAGCCGGGTAACTGTCTTGCAGCTTCATCTGGCGGAGGATACGCTTGATGATCGTTTCGCGAAAAGCGTCACTGCTCAAAATGCGCTGGTTATAGCCCCGTGACTGCAGGAGGCGCAGGAAAATCGAGTGATAGGTGCCGGCCACAACGCCCCGCGCCAACGCCGGCGCAATGCCGGGAATGCGGGCGATGCGGCTTTGCATTTCTTCGGCCGCCTTGCGGGTAAAGGTAAGTAAGAGAATGCGTTTCGCCGGCACACCTTGCCAAAGCAAATAGCCGACGCGGGCCACTACGGTGGTGGTTTTGCCTGTTCCGGCACCGGCCAGGAGCAAGAGCGGTCCTTTACCGTGGCGAACAGCAGCGATTTGATGACGATTCAAGTGCATCCCCGCTTGCTCCAAGGCGCGAAAATAGGCACCGTCCGGGTCACTGTCCGGCACAAGTTGACGCGAGGTCAGCGTCTCGGCCAGCGGCGCTTCCGGGGCGACGAGTTTTTCTAACATCAACGGCGGCGGTGATGGATGGATCGTTTCCGTTCTTTTCATCGTTTCTGTACTTCTCATGAGGTTCCTCATTTCATTCCTGCAACATCGAGCCCTGTTGGCCCGCACTTCACGCATTGCCGGAGCCTGTCTTCACGTTCCGCCCTGTTTTAGCTGCGTTTGAGCAGGCTTTTTATTCCCTTCATTGTACGTTTTGCGAAAAATCCCTTCAAGCGCCAAGGTGTATAATTTCCTCTTGCCTCTGCCATCCCCGCGCTGTGGTCAACTGCGCTACCTCTCTGTGCGCTGCGTCTAAGGCGTCGAAAAAACCCATCCCTTACGGTTGAACAACGCACCTGCCATTGTTACAATGCCCTTAGCCGCGATGCATAAGGAGATGCGCTTATGGGCGAATTGCTACGACCCTTTATGAAATGGCCAGGAAATAAATATCATATTTTGCTACCGATTTTGACCAAGTTACCGCTGGGACGCCGGCTGATTGAGCCTTTTGCCGGCTCTTGCGCCGTATCGCTCAACGCGCCTTTTGATCGCCATGTGATCGGCGATATCAACCCGGTCTTGATCGGCTTGTACCGGACGCTGATCCGCCAGCCCGATCAAGTGATCGGCGATGCACAGGCGCTTTTTGGTCCTGCCAATAACGATGCCGCCCGTTACTATGAACTGCGCGATCGCTTCAATCAATCGACCGATGCCTATGAAAGAGCGCTGCTTTTAATCTATTTGAATCGCCATGGCTACAACGGCCTTGTCCGTTTTAATCGCAAGGGAAAGTTCAACGTCCCCTTTGGCCGCTATAGCCGTCCCTATTTTCCGGCCAAAGAGTTACATACCTTTGTGGAGCGCTTTGCCCAGGCCGACTTTCGCGTCCTTGATTTTGAAGATATCGAAGCCATCGTCGAGCCGGGCGATGTCTGTTATATGGATCCGCCGTACCTGCCGCTCTCTTCGACATCCAATTTTACCGGCTATGCAACCGATGGCTTTTCCCTGGCCGAACAGGAACGTTTGGCTCACCTGGCCCGTCGCCTGGCCGCCCGAGGAATTCCCGTGTTGCTTTCGAACCATGATACGCCCCTGGCCCGCCAGCTCTATGCCGGTGCCCAGATCGAAACGATCCATGTACAGCGTTTTATCAGCCGTGACGGTCAGAACCGCCATAAGGTGGGCGAAGTCCTGGCACTTTTTTCCCCTGCTGATCAGTAATCAGCGATTCTTCCGGATTCATCTTGGCATGATTTATACTTGGCATTATTTAAATTGGAATGCTATGTATATGAATAAAATGTTTGTGTAACAGGATTTATGCGTCACCTTCGCGAAGTACTTAGATCGTATTTCATGTCGAATTCTGTAGCCGTTTCTCTGAATTTTGGTCAGTGCTACCGTCAAGGAGGATGAATTCATGGGTGACGCAACCAAGCAATGGAATTTGCGCAAGACGCTTTTGGGCTTTCGGCCCGACGATGTGATGACGGAAGTCGAGCGTATTCAAAATGAATATGCCAGCAAGTTAAAAGCGCAGCATGCCATGATTGACGAAGGATTGTTGCAACGTGAGCGCTTGACTAAAGAAATTGACGCATTGCAGCAACAGCAACAGGATCTGCAGCATCGGGAATCGCAAATCGCTTTGATTCTGATCCAAGCCCAAGAGAAAAAACGGGCCATGGAAGCACAAGCGAAGCAAGAAGCCGATCGGCTGATTGCGGAAGCACAGGCTTTGGTCGATCAAAAACGGGCCGAATTAAACCGTCTGAAAAAACAGCACGAACAGTTTGTTCGCGATTTTCAAAGTTTAATTCGTCATTATCAACAAGTGTTGCCTGTGAAAATCACCACCACGGCAAAGCCCGAATTGTTGGAATCACGCGATGACGTTATCCCGCGCATCGAAAATGTATCGGGTAAACGGGGGGCACGCTCACGCCGCGTCGGCGCCGGCTTTCTGGACGATGATGTTGACTTCGGCCGGTTCGCTTCTGGTTTTGAAATTAAGTAAAGCAGGTGATCCCCTTTGCGCTCTCAATTGTTTGGTTGGCAAAAACCTGAAGTTCATGATCTGATTGAGCGCGTCACGGCCGATTGCCTCGATCAGTGGCAGGAGGCGCAAGACGAATGGGCCGATCTGCAAGCAGAACTGCAGGAACTTCAAAGGACGCTGGCTGAGCTCCGATCTGTTTCAAGTACACCCTACGGATCGCTGGGCTTACTGAACGAAGCACAGTCGATTGCGAAACACACCGCCCAGGAACTGGAACAGGCGGCCGAAGCGGCGGCACGTACATGGCGGGAAGCCGCCCAAAAGCGCGTCCGAGAACTGGAAGCCGAAGCTGCAGCCATTGAAAAAGAAACCGCTGAATGGTCCCTGGCTTTTGCGCAGGTACTTCAAGAAGCGCTGGCCCTGCCGCTAGAGCCGAAGCCCAAACCGGTACCTTCACCGGCCTTGTCCAAGCCCAGCGTGACCGCAGTCCCTGTCATTGAACTTGCACCGGAACCACGCTCGCTGCCCATGCTCGACTGGACACCGGAAACCAAGCCGGTTCCTATGCTGGATTGGACGCCGGGAACCGACCTCGTTCCCGAGCTTAAGCCAGAGCCGGAAACCAACCTTGTTCCCGAGCTTGAGCCGGAACCGGAAATCAACCTTGTTCCCGAGCTTGAGCCGGAGCCGGAAACCAACCTTGTTCCCGAGCTTGAGCCGGAACCGAAAACCAACCTTGTTCCCGAGCTTGAGCCGGAACTGAAAACTAGCCTTGTTCCTGAGCTTGAGCCGGAACCGAAAACCAACCTTGTTCCCGAGCTTGAGCCGGAACCGAAAACTAGCCTTGTTCCTGAGCTTGATTGGCTTTCCGAAAAGGAACGAATTCCCCTGATCGATTGGGTAACGGATGATTCCTTTTTGCCAGCACCCTTTTCGCGATGGACCGAGGAAGTTTCGGCAACCGCCCCTGCGCTCCCTGACAAAACCACGGCACCAGAACCTGAAGCCGATGCTTCTCCGGTAAAAGGACCATCAGCATCAGAACCGCTGGTTGGCATGCGTCTTAATCTGGATGCCTTATTAGCCGTGGACGATGAGCCAACTTCCTTATCGCCCGTGGACGATGTACCCACTTCCCTGCTACCCGTGAACGATGAGCCCGCTTCCTTATTACCTAAGGACGATGAGCCCATTTCCTTGTTGGAGTTTCCCCCATCGCCACCGGTCGCTGCCGCCGAACCGTCCACCTTTGAATTGCTTCCCTCGCGTTTCCTCGCCCCGGAACCGGAGCCTGCACCGGAACCAGCCCCAGAAGAACCACTTCCGTCATCCTTGGCCGAGCAGCAGATGCGCTACATCTTAGGCAACCGCGCCGGCGCCGATCTACTTGATGAGCAAGGGCGCATCCTGATCTCCAAAGGCGATTTAATCACCAAAGATGTTTTTCATCAAGTACACAAAGCCAACCGTCTGGTAGAACTGATTATCGATATGATACCGGCTCATCTCAATCCCCGTTAAGCTTTTTCCGGCCGATTCCCGCCATGCGCAGGGACTGTTGGTGCTCCGCTTGTTCCAGCGCCAGTGCCAACATGCCTTGACGCGCTTCGTCGCCCTCGACGATACCTTGATCCGCCAGTCGTTCCGCCAACCACAAGCCCATGCGTTGCCGTTGTTCTTCCGCAGAGCAGTCCGCCCAGTGCCGGCGGCCATAAACAACAGCCGCCTTGGCCCACCAGTAGATCTGCTGTCGCTCGGCAATGGACGCATGAATATGCAGATACCGGGCAAGTACCGGGCCATAAAGCCGTACCGTCCATGTGGCCAGCGATACCAGCGCCAGCACAGCCAGTAACCCCAGCGTCAAAATCAGCGAATCACCCATCACCGTCTCACCTCTTTCGCACCTCACTGGTCTTGCATATTATGTGGTTGACCGGCAGATTGCGCCTGCCACAAACAAAAAAGAGCCGCACCTTGGCGATCGTCTCATCGCCGGCGCGGCTTTTTTGAACGGTTTCGTCCCTAACGAAGCCGTTTCCCCCTCATGCCTATGCTTTTTTATCAGTTGCACCGGCCTATTGGCCGGGGAAGCGGCGCTTGCCTCGGCATCTTTCGATTTCTCCTTGATCATGGTAATATAGCAAGGTATGCTTCATATTTTCATCAATGAAAGGGGAACTTCTATGGCCCTCCACAAAGCCTTGCGTCTCTTGACCGTGACGACGGCGATGGCCCTTTGTGTTATGCTTGTTGGTTGCAACACACCGTCTACCACTACATCACCGGCACCTACCGCTCCACCTGCCGCCAGTAAACCTGTGCCGAATCTCGGGATCACCCCTGATGAATTTAAGAGCCGTTTCAACGCCATCAGTGAAAAAGAGCAATACAAGCTCCGTATCGACAACATGGTCGTGGAAGACGGCGCTGTCCAAAACGTGATCAAATACCCGCTGGGTGAGAAACTGGAATTGATTGCCGCCGTTAATAAGACCAACGGCTTCTTGCGCAACGTCTCCCTCATCGGCGTCATGGATGAAACCTACGAAGCCGGCATTAAAATCGTCACCAAAGCCACCAATCCGGACTTGACTGAAAGCGAATACAAAGAGATCTACCGCGGCCTAAGCTTGCTGTCGGACAGCTTTGACTTTGCCAACATGAAGACCGATATGGTGATGCGGGACAAGCGCTACGTCGTCAAAGGGGCCAAAGCCTTCGGCTTGACCTTTACGGCGCAGAGCGCCGAAGATCCCTGATCACCAGACGAAGCACAGACTACGTTCACCTTATAGCCGTCAATACAGGATACAAAAGGTTTGCAGTCATGCAAGCCTTTTTTTATTGGGCTCCATAAAATCAACAGGAAAGTCTTCTCTTAAATCGAATTATTGATATATTCCTTTGTCCTATTTTTCTCCAACAGGATTCTTCCACGATTTGAGGCGGTGTTTGCGTGGATATTCCAACGGTAATCATGTTTAAAAATATTGCGCTTTTATCCAGTGCAAGCGCCTTTTTATTGGCGGTTTGTGCGTATGTATATATGCAAAATAATCCTTGCATCAAAGCATATGTCGGTTTAAATATCGCGACCGGTCTTTACGCTTTTGGTTATGCTTTCGAATTAACCAGTTCTTCCATCGAAGAAGCGCTTTTTTGGCTGCGTATTGAATATGCGGCCATACCGGTGATTTCTGCATTTTGGTTGATCATGGTCTTGTACTATTGTCAGGCCAAGCAGTTTCTTAATCGGAAAACGTTGCTGGGTCTGTTTATCATGCCTTTGCTCACCTATTTGGTTTTCTATACGAACGAATGGCACCATTTATACTATACAACCCTTCCTGCCGGCATTGAACACTTTCCCCCCGTGGTAATGACCTTGCCAGGTCCTTGGTTTTGGATCAATATCGGCTATATCTATTTATGCTTCTTTACCGGTATCGTCTTGCTGATCCGCTTGCGCAATCAAGTTGCCCCCCACTACCGCCGCCGCATTGCCTACCTGATCGCCAGTGTGCTTCTGCCCTTGTTCGGTGATGTGATCTATATCACCGGCAACAGTCCGATGGGCCTTGACCTTGCGCCGATCCTCTTTTGTTTGACCGGGATGATGCAATTGGCAGCTCTTTTCCATGGCGGCTTTTTTAATTTCGCCGTGGCCCATGAAAACATTTTTGAAAATATCCGCGATGGCGTCATCATTCTTGATGATAGGGATGGAATTGTTAACTATAACCCGATGGCCGCTTCGTTTCTGCCCTGCATGCATTCGTCCGCCATCGGCGAGAACGTAACTACCGTTCTCGCCGATTACCCTGCGCTGGTCGAACAGATCAACTTGTCCATAATGGAGCAGGAAATTGCAGTTACGCAGGAATCCAAAACCTATGTGCTGTCTACTCGCTTGTCACCAGTTATCAATCACGGGCGCCAGGTCGGGAAAGTGATTTTAATCAGTGATATGACCAAGAAAAAGCATGCTGTGCATAAAGCCGAAGCAGCCAACCGCGCGAAAAGTGATTTTCTCGCCGTCATGAGCCACGAGATTCGTACACCGATGAACGGCATTATCGGCATGAATAGTCTAATGCTGGAAACCAAGTTAACGCCGGAGCAGCAAGAATATGCTGCTTTGATTCATGAATCTGCCAACGTGTTACTCAATGTCATTAATGATATTTTAGACTTCTCGAAAGTGGAATCGGGAAAACTGGAGTTAGAACAGATCCATTTTAACCTCCATTCGGTCGTTAACGGTGTAGCGAACTTGCTTACCAGTACAGCTACCCAAAAAGGGCTCACCTTGTCGGTGGCAATCTCGCCGGAGATTGATCAAGTCCTGCAAGGCGATCCCACACGGTTGCGACAAATCTTATTTAACCTCGTCGGCAACGCGATTAAATTTACCTCTACCGGTCAGGTTACGATTCGTGCCGATTTCAAGTCTCGCCGAGACCATATCCTTTGGATTAATTTTGCTGTAATCGATACGGGCATTGGGATTCCAAGCGATTTGCTCAAGCACCTCTTTACACCCTTTATTCAAGCTGATACCTCCACCTCCCGCTTGTTCGGCGGAACCGGACTGGGGTTGGCCATTTCGAAAAAACTGGTCCACCTCATGGGTGGGGATATTGGCGTTACCAGTGAGATTGGCAAGGGCTCGACCTTCTGGTTCTCCCTTCCCTTTTCCATCGTCGCACCTGCACGTCACGAGCCTGCCACGCCAACGGAACCAAAGGTTATCGCTGCCGCTCCACTTCCCCCTCCCCCAGAACACTTTACCGGCACAGTGTTACTTGTCGAGGATAATGTGGTAAACCAAAAATTAGCACAAGTGCTTCTGCAAAAGATTGGTCTTACTGTTCATACAGTCGATAACGGTCTCGAAGCCGTCGAAGCCCGCTGGGATTTTGCGTACGATCTGATTTTTATGGATTGTCAGATGCCCGAACTCGATGGTTTTCAAACCACGCAGATTATTCGCGATGCCGAAATCGGCTTGGGCCAGCGTGTACCGATCATCGCCATGACGGCCTTGGCCATGCAGGGCGACCGCGAACGCTGTCTGGAAGCCGGTATGGATGATTATCTCAGCAAGCCCTTACACCGAGGAGAGTTAATTACCGTGCTTCAGCGCTGGTTGGTAAAAGATCCGACCGCTGTCACCGGCTCCGCCCCTCTGGGTAGTACGGATCCGGCCAGCATGGATGCGACCATTCTCACCACAAGTGTCCTTGCCGAACTTGCGGACTTAGCCGGCGACGATGATCCCCTGTTCCTAGGTACGTTGATCACATCGTACATCCAGGAATCAAGGAGCTTAATGAAAAAACTGGGTGATGCCGTACAACAAAATAATCCCCAAATGATCGAACAATCAAGCCATGCCTTAAAATCCTGCAGCGCCGGTATTGGTGCCATCAACTTTTCTAAATATTGCCACCAGTTGGAATATGCAGGCCGAACGAATCGTCTTGATGATACGGACCGTTTGTTTGCCCAGCTTCAACAAAGTCACGAGCAAGTGATCATTGCCTTGCAGCAGTTGTTGGAATAGAAAGGAATTTACCAGTCTTGATGCTCGGCCCCCCCAAACCGTAACGTAAAATAGGATTGGGCAATTGCCCTACTACGCGATCAACAACCCTATGGAGGTAAGTCCGCATGATTCGAGCGATCGTTGTTGATGATGAATGGTTTACATTGGAATATATCCGTGAACGCTTGGCCCAAACCGGCTGGATTCAAGTCGTTAAGGAGTATGAAAATCCTCTTGAGGCCTTCCATGAAATCGCTGCAACGGCGCCGCATGTAGCTTTTATCGACGTAGAGATGCCTGCGATGGATGGCATGACGTTAGCGGAAAAACTGCTCGAAGCCAATCCGTTAATTCATCTGGTCTTTATCACTGCCTACAGCCAATACGCCGTGCGCGCCTTCGACTTAAATGCCGTCGATTACTTGCTCAAGCCGATCAACCCGGAACGCTTTGGCAAAATGCTCACAAAGCTGCAATCGGTTTGTGCCAAACTGGTCAAACCGGCAACGACGCTGCGGATTCAGTGCTTTGGCCACTTTGCCGCATGGATCGACGATATCCCCGTCAAGTGGGAACGGATGAAAGCGGAGGAAGTTTTCGCCTACCTCTTGATGCACCAGGGAACCCGTGTTCATAAAAATACGATCATCGAACATCTTTGGCCGGGATACGAAATAAAAAAGGCCATCGCCATCTTACAAGCGTCCATACATAAGATCCGTTCTGTTTTCGCCCGATTAAAAGATCAGGTGGTTCTTGAATATGCTAACAGTTCGTACTGCCTGATGATCCATGGGGCCGACTGTGACTATCTGTCCGTGATGCGAGCGATCACACAGTTCCGCAGCGATGACCAGCGTAGCTACGAAGCGCTGGAACAGGCCGCGCGCCACTACGTGAGTATTTCGGCGTGAAAGAGCCACTTTATCGGAAAAATAGAGCCACCTTCACGGGAAAATAGAGCCATGTTCACGGAACGAGAGCCACCATCT
>NZ_SLXT01000021.1 GCF_004341395.1 Heliophilum fasciatum | reverse complement strand
TTTTTCCCTTCCGTATTTCCTATGGCCATTATATACAGCAGGTTCCGGACAGGCAATGTCGTCAGCTTTTGGGCATTTTGCGTTAGCTAAAACAGGATTGACCTCCTGCGGAATGATCAATAAGGAGAGATATTCAGGAAAACTTTCGAGTTCCTTCTCTTGTATGAGTTTATGGGCACGGCGAATACGGAGGTAGATGATCGCTCCATATACAACGGTAAGTGCAATTCCGAGAAGAACTCCCGCAATAATCCCGAAGAATCCTTTTATACGAACCGCAAATTCCCAGCCGAAGGTGGCCACGAAATAGTGAAAAAAAGAGCCTGCGCCATTATCAAAGAATAACATTGCAGAAAACCTCCTTAAAAGGTTATGAATCTTTTTTTCGAGTTCCAAGGCTTTCGTATAGACGATCCAAATAGTCGTACAAGTCTTGTTTTTTATCTTCGGGAAGAGCATCGTGGCGTCCGATGTCAGCGAGTGTTTTCATTAAGCGAGGATGATCCTCAAGCACCCGACGTGCAGCGACCGGTACCTTTCCAAACCTTGAGAATAATAAATCTTCATCAATCGCGTAGTAGGAAGCCATTTGCCGAATGAGATGATCACTGGGAACTTTTTGGCCTCGCTCAATTTCTGAAAGATAGGTGGCACTTACCTTTAGATCCTGCCCGACTCGGGTAAGAGACAGTTCCTTTTGTGCACGTAATTCTTTGAGATACTCGCCCACGTCCATGTTTCGGGACACTTTTTCAATTCGTTCTTCACGACTCTCATTCATGTATAACCATATCCAGTTGGAGCCTCCGTCCATTCTTGTAGCCTAACGTTAAGCAGATAAGCATATACGCTTGTAGGCAATAACACGTTGTGTGATTAGTGTTCCTAAACAACTTGAAATCAAACGGGAAGGAGCCTTGGATCATGAAGGAAGCCGAGGTAAAGCAGCTTGATCAAATGGCGTTACGATACGCGGAGTCAAAGGATGAAAGCTATTTCAATCGCCTCTTTGAAAAAGTAAAGCCTTCGATCCAAAAAGAAGCAAGAGATCGGGAGCGGCGTTATCAAATGCCAGCGAGTGACGTTGAAAGCGTCTATTCTCAAGCGTTATGGAACGCGGCACGGAATTTTAACGGAGAAACCAATATTTTGCAGAGGTTGACCTATTTTTCCGAGCCTGCAATGGCCAGTACGTTACGCTATCATTTAGCAAAAAAACGCAATCCCAGCCGAACAATTTCGTTAGACCAAATTCTTGATGAAGAAGACGGCAATCACAAGGAGTTCCTGCCGAGTTTGGAGCCATTCGAGCAATCGGTGATTGAAGAAATGGACATAAAAAAAATACTCGATGGTTATGCCAAAACCAACGAGCATTATGGAGCCATCATTCGCTTGTTATATGCGGATCGCCCAAAAAATGAGATCGCACGCACCGTATTTGGTACGAACAAATACGATGCCCGTTGCCGAAAGGGGGTGCAACGAGCAAAACAACATTTTAGAGCATATCTTCAAGGTATTTCACAAACGGGCGGGTTTGCGCTTGAAGAATGGTCTCCACAAACGATTTTTAAGAGTAAAAAACAACACAATTATGGAGGATGAAGAAACATGGGTGTAATCACAGCGAAAGGTAAAGATGCCAAGGAATCTGTCAACAAGAGAAACTCCGCGATCGATTTCAAGAAGGTGTTTATCCGATTGAAAGACGGCGACTCGGTGCGTGTTCGTTTACTGTCGCCCGAAGATTACGTGGAATATCGTGCCCACGGTCTGTATCAGCAAGGCATCTACACGCAGCCGTGCATTGAACCGGCGGGGCAAAAATGTGCCCACTGTGAGGCGGCAAAGGCCGGTGTGGAAGAGTTTGAGTCACTTCGTGCTCGTAAACGCTACCTCTTTGCTATGGCTGATATCGATGAAGGGATGGTGCGTATCTTTGATGCTAGCCAAGGACAAGCCCACGGATTGATCCAGACGATCGAGCAATATCAAGAAGACCTCGCTGAACTGGCCTTTGTGTTCAAACGAACCGGAACCAAAGTAGACACAACGTTCACGCTCAATCCGATCATTAAACTGAAACCCGATGACCGGGAAAAGTTTAACCGCTTTGACAAGGGTGCGGTGGAAGATGAAATTTATGAGGCTGTCCTTCAACCGCGTACCCGGCAGCAGCAGATTGAGGAATTAGAGAAGGCCGGGTTTCCCGTTGAGCGATGCTTTACGAATGAACTGCCGGATGCAGGTGTAACACCGATTGACGAATCGACGGAAGAACTGCCGTTCTAATGATCAATCCAAAACTGCAACTGGAGGGATTAAGGGAACCAACGCTACCCAACGCATTGGATCGTGTGTGGGAAGCCCAACACAAGAAGGAAATGGCGAAGCGTGAACCGACGTGGGATGAAGTGTGGGTCACCGGTTGGACAAGTTACACCGGCACCTTCAAGAAAGCCATCTTTCAAACGGGGCTTACTGATCTCGATAAACAACGGCTCAAGACGGTTAAAGCTGCGATTGATGCTGGCGAGATCGGCGTGGGTGTTGAAAGTTTGCGGAAGTTCACGAAAGCCCACGCACTACGGTTATGGCGTGAGTTACAGGATCTTCGCAAGCATACGGTACTCAAAGATATGGTTGCCAAAACCCCCGCAAATTATCGCCTCATTCAAACGGGAGAACAGTTAGCCCAATTGGTCACAGATCTTGCACAGGAAACCATCGTGGCTTTCGATACCGAAACCACTGGGCTTGATGTCTACAATGACGTGATTGTTGGGATGTCGCTGACGCTTCCCAAGGCCGATTTCCACGTGTATATCCCGGTAGCCCATAAGGTCGGGCAGCAACTTGATCGAACCACGGTCTTGAAACGGCTCGAACCGTGCTTGAGCAGCCCCGCCATTGGCAAAGTGCTTCATAACGCCAAGTACGACATCCACATGTTGCTACGCCACAACGTGCGGATGCGCGGCTTGGCTCATGATACCCGCGTGGCGATGGCGCTGCTCAACGAGAACGAACCGTCGTACGCCCTCAAGAATCTGGCGACCAAGTATGGAAAATTCTTCGGCTTCCACGATACGAGTCACACCTTTGAAGACCTGTTTGGCAAAACCCGCTTTGACGATGTTCCCTTAGATGTTGCCCTGGTCTACGCCGCCAAGGACACGCACCTCACTTGGAAACTGTATCAGTGGCAACGGGAGCACCTGAACCGGTTATCGAAGTTGGACGGGCTGTATCGTGATCTGGAGAATCCGCTGATTGACGTTTGTGTCGATATGGAACAGACCGGCTTCCTGATTGATCGGCAATATGCCGGGGTCTATGGCGAAGAACTACGGCAAGAAATCACCAAGCTTCAACAATCGCTTCACGACCATTTCGGTGAGCTGAATTTTAACTCTCCCATTCAGTTGGCTCGGAAATTCTATGATGAACTGCAATTACCGGAAGTCAACGGGCGATCGACGGATATGAAAACGCTGAAGGCACTGCGCGACAAACATCCGGGGATTGAGGTGCTCTTGCGTTATCGTGAACTCTCCAAGCTACTCAGCACCTACGTGGAAGCACTGCCGGAACAGATGAAATCGGACGGTCGCATCCACGGTTCCTTCAATCAAGTGGCCACGGTGACCGGACGATTCTCCAGCAATGAGCCGAATCTGCAGAATCTGCCCACGAAGGCGCGAAAGCTGATTGTGGCACCACCCGGCAAGCTGTTGGTGGGTAGCGACTTTTCGCAAATCGAGCCACGGGTTCTGGCGCACATCAGCGGCGATCCCCATCTGCAAGAACCGTACCTACGGGGTCAGGACTTGTATTCGACGCTGGCAAGCCGGGTGTTCAAGGTTCCGATGGAGGACTGCGGTGATGGGTCGAAGTACCGAAAGATGATGAAGGTCGGGCTTCTTGCGGTGATGTACGGGACGAGTATGCACACGCTGTCGAGCCAGCTTGGTATCACGGAAGAAGCAGCGCAGCAGTTCATTCGGGACTTCTTTCAGACGTATCCGCGAGTGCATTCCTTCATTAAAAGCACCCACGAGTTCGTGAAGGAAAACGAGTACGTAGAGACGCTTTACGGTCGCAAGCGTCGATTCCCCGGTCATCGGCAAAAAGCCAAGGTCTATGATCGGACGGTCGCTGAGATTTGCAAACTGCTCGGTGTCGATGAATTGCCTGTGGACTTCTGGCAGAACAAAGCGATCCCTCGCGAGTTGAAAAATCAATTCCGCGATGTGAAGCGCGACGTGGAATCGGCTCGGCGACAAAGCGTCAATGCCGTTATCCAAGGCACCGCTGCCGACATCATGAAACGAGCCATGTTGAACCTGCATCGATATTGCACAACGAAAGGGTGGGCGCTGTGCGGTACGGTTCACGATGAAGCGTTGATGATTGTCGACGCATCGATTACCGCGCAGGAAGTGGCCGAAATGGAGCACTGCATGACCTGCGCCGCCCAACTGGATATTCCCTTAAAAGTGGACACCGACTTGATGACCCGATGGGGAGAAGGCATTACAAAAAAGGAGTGGTTCGTATCGGCAGCTTAGTTAGTCGCACCGGAGCCAAGGAACTGCGTGATGAAGTGGTCTCATGGAAAAGCGAACGGAGCCGTGAAGTAACAACAGCGATTCTTGACCATTTTGACGCCATTCATTCCCTTGACGTGGAGAATGATATCGAACTCGAACGCTACTTTCTCCAGGATGAACTGGATGGACTCGATCCCAATCGCCAGGGCGTTCACTTTCAGCCGGGTGTAACGACATTCTCGCCTTCGTCGGCCTATAAATGTGAACGTGAACTCTATTATAAAGCAACTCGCACTCCAAAGTCGATGGAGGATCGTTTCCCGTATCAGCGTAGATGGGCCAGAAATGGAACCGCTGTCCATGCGGCTGTCCAAAGGGACTTGCTGTATGCCGAGAAATATCTGAAACATCCGCGATTCAAAGTTCGCCGATTGCCAAACGGAAGTCCGGCGTGGGAGCGGAATATCCGTCAGGTACGCTTGTTTGATGAAGCGAATGTCCCGTTTCAGATTCACGGCATGATGGACGGGATTCTCACGTATCGCGATGGCAGTTCCATCGGTCTGGAGTTCAAGACAAAGTCCACGACAATTGCAACAGTAGGCAGCTATCGCATGAAAGACGCACAGGACGATCACAAGTTGCAGTGCGTGGCGTATTCGCTCTTGTTCGATCTGGACGAGTTTCTCATCGTGTATGAATCGCTGGCCAAAGACAGTTGGATGAAAGGGGGTGATGCGAAGCCGGATATGCGAGCGTTTTACTTACACGTGACTGATGAAGACCGGAGCCAACTGATCGACAAGTTTGCTCGGGTGGCGTCGATGGTTAAAGCGCGAAAGATTCCTCCCGCCGATCCGACGAAGTGCATCTTTTGCCCGTACAAACCACGCTGTCAATCGAACGCAGCGGAGGCGGCGTAATGGCGCGAACGAACTATCAGCGCGGCTATGAGATTGAACGGAAGATCGTCCATGAATTGACGGGGCGAGGCTATTTGGTGCTTCGCTCCGCCGGTTCCCACTCCAAAATTGATGTGCTTGGCATCAAAAAAGAACGCATTGTCGCGGTGCAATCAAAACGCACCAAGCGGTTCTCGATGTCCAGCTATCAAAAGGAGATCGCGGAGATTAAAGCGTTAATCAACGACTACAATTTCGGCGATGTGATGGACTTCGAACTGTGGGTTTGGATTGACCGGCAGGGATTTCGTAAGTGGAAAGTTACCGCCGACAGTGTGCAGGAGGTAGCATCATGACCACAGTGCGTATCGGTGGCGTCCATGACCTTAATACATCCGATACCGACGGCATCGCGTACAGCATCTTTTTTCAAGGATGTAATCGCTGCTGCGAAGGATGCCACAACCCGGCACTACAGTCCTTCCATGATGGCATCGAAATCGAAGTCGCAACGATTCTTGCTTCCATCGAGGAACATCTGCACATCTATGATGCCGCGGCCTTCCTTGGTGGAGAACCGTTAGAACAGCCGGAAGCACTGCAAGAACTGTTGATCGGCGTGAAAGCCCTTGGTTTAGAAACCTGGCTGTACACCGGTTATCAACTGGACCAAGTTCCAAGTGAGATCGCGACCTACTGCGACGTCATCGTTGCCGGGGAATACGATCAGGAGTTACAAACTGGAGGGTTCCCTGCGAGTTCCAATCAAATCGTATTCGATAAACGGAGGAAAGCAGCTTGAATTTAGCACTTACTTTTGAAGCGGAATTTGATCGCCTGTATCAGAAGTTTGCCAAAGACCCTCTCGGTATCAAGCAGTTAGAACTCGAAGGGATTAGCCCCAACAAGATTGACGTGGGTCAAATGTCCCACGATTACTTCACCAAGCGCCTTGCTGATGTTAGCGTCGATCAGAATGCTAATTCCAACGAGGAGATGTCGGCCAACAACTATCAAGCGGAGATTACCAAAGGGATTCTCAAGTTGGAGGGCTACTATCTGTTGTGGCGCTACGCGAAGAAACGCTTCGGATTTCGCAGAGCTAACCAGTTGATTACCGCGATTTGGCGAGGGGAGTTGTACTTCCACGACAGTTCCGGCCACGGTATTCAAGTGCCGTACTGCTTCGCCTTCTCCACCGCCAACCTGATGGTGGACGGTCGCCCCTACGGCCAGTTGCACAGCTTGCCGCCGAAACGATCCGATAGCTTTGTCGCGCAAGTCACTGAGGTCGTAATGGATCTCAGTCAGGAGTTTGCGGGGGCCGTCGCGCCGGGAGACCTCATTGTCAATCTGGCGTGGTATCTCCAAAAGGAAGGTCGTGATCCCGAGGAAACAGAGGACCGCGCCTACATCCAAAACCTGTGGCAGAAGTTTGTTCACGTCGCAAACAACAAGTTCAGAATTTCAGGGCAATCGCCGTTTTCTAACGTATCCATCTTTGACCGTGAGAACCTGAAGAAGCTGTTTTCCGAGTACCGCTACCCCGACGGCACAGCCATCGACGTCGAGTATGTGATGGCCGTACAGAAGGTAATCGCTGCCTTCTTCGCAGAAGGCGATCCCAAGACGGGACTGCCGTATCGCTTCCCGGTCATGACGGTCAATCTTTCCGTCGATGAAAACCGTCAACCGGTCGACCATGATTTCCTCAATTTCATCAGCGCGATTAATGTGAAGCTCGGATCGCAGAACATCTACGCTAACGAAGGTTCGAAGATCGCAATGTGTCCGTTAGCAAAAGATGAAGAAGTGATTATTCGGAATTTCAAAGGATTATTTAAGGTCAAAATCGGTTCACTCGGAAGGAAAGAGAAGCAAACCTATGAGTTATTGCATCAGGGAAGATTTGTAAAAGGTCGATTTATTGAAGTTCAGAGTAAAGATTTTTATGAAATAACGTTATCAAACGGTCATAAGGTCACAGTTACAGATAATCATTTGAACGTAACCCAACGAGGTACGCTGAAGACAAAAGACCTTGTTGTAGGAGACACCCTTCCATTCAACCTAATTCCATACGAAGGGAACGGTGGCTCTTATGACCTCGGATACTTGGTTGGGGCTTATCTTGGGGACGGATGCATTAGCAACGGAACAGCCATCTTTTCATTGAACAACACTACAAAAATGAATGTATTTAACAAGTTACAAACATTCATTTCCGAGGAATTAGGCGGAACCGTTCACTTCCAAGATAAAGGGAATGTATTAAACCTGACGACTCGCTCATCGACGGTAAAGGCATTGATTCGGGAATTTGTCATCGGAGACGGTGCCAAGAACAAAGGCATTAATAGCCGAGCATTACAAAAGAGCATTCCGTTCAGAGAAGGTCTACTCGACGGGTATCTTGCCACGGATGGTGGAGCAAAAGAACGCATCTACACGACCTCAAAACGTATGGTTGCCGATTTATCTGCGGTCGCAGCAAGTCTTGGGCGTGTTACGAATGTGAAGTTGGAGGATAATCGGTCCACTGGATACGGAGACTCAACCGTCTATTGTGTGAAGCTGTACGACTCAGTTGGTCTGACAACAAGAAGTTACAGAGGCGTATGGGAAAAGGATTCAAATGGGCATCAAGTTTGGTTTTATATTACCGATATCCAGCCAGTCCTGAAAGAAAAAGTAGAAAAGGCGTATTGTTTTGAAGTTGATACTGAAGAACACACATTCCAACTTGCCAATGGGTTAATCACGCATAACTGTCGCTTTGTAAATGATACCGAGCGAATGACGTATCGCGCCGACAGCTTTGGTAACGGCGGTCTTAACATCGGCGCCCACAGAGTTGTCACCATCAACTTCCCGCGAATCGCGTTAGAAGCCCATGATCGAAAGCACTTCTTTGCGCTGTTGGATCGCCGGTTGAAGATGGCGAGGGATCTACTGTTGGTGCACCGTGAAGAAATCCTGCGCCGCCGCGTCGATCAAGGATTTCTCAAGTTCTTCAAGCCGCTGCACTGGTTCTCCTTGGATATGCTGTTCTCCACGATCGGCATCCACGGCCAGTATGAGATGTGTCATTTTCTTGGACTGGATATGGAAACACAAGAAGGACAAGCATTCACCGAAGAAGTCCTGAAGCGCACTGAGGAATATGCCGTTGCTTTCAGTAAAGAAACCGGTCATTCCTTCAACACCGAAGAAATCCCTGCGGAGAGCACGGCAATCACGCTGGCCAAAAAGGACCGGCTGGTCTTTGGCGACAAGCAGCCCTTTGAACTCTACTCGAACCAGTACATCCCGTTGATCGCCGATATGGGAAGCATCGATCGCATCAAGCTGACCGGGCGCTTTATGAAACACGTCAGCGGCGGCGGCATCTTGCACCTCAATGTTCAAGAGCGAATCACCGACCCTGCCATCATGAAGAAGCTGATTCTCCTGTCGTTGGCTGAGGGCGTAGAACACTTCGCGATCAACTACGGCTTTGGAATTTGTGCACAGGGGCACACGTCGATTGTCGGAAATGGCACGACCTGTCCCATCTGCGGAGAACCGATTGTCGATCACCTCACGCGAGTGATCGGCTACTTCACGAAGGTTTCTTCTTGGGGCGATGTGCGTAAGAACTATGAGTACCCGAAACGTCAGTTCAACAACGTGGCCTAGAAAGGAGCACCGCATGAAAGTTCTAATCAACCGTCTGCATCCGGGTGCCATTCTTCCCGAACAGCAAACTAAGTCTTCCAGCGGCTTTGACCTCTACGCGCTAGACGTTGTTAGCCCCGGTAATGTTAGCGATCCCTACAATGATTCGTTCGAAACGATCGAATTACGCCCCGGTCAGAGGGTACTCGTTCGCACCGGTATCGCCATTCAGGTGCCGTCCACGATGGAAGCGCAAGTTCGCCCACGTAGCGGCCTGGCGTTGAAGCACGGTCTTACTGTGCTGAACAGTCCCGGCACGATCGATGCCGACTATACCGGCGATATTGGCGTGATTCTCATTAACCTCGGGGATAAGCCTGTCGACATATCTAAGGGTGACCGTGTGGCTCAACTGGTCTTTAAGTATGTACATCATGAAATTGAGTTTTTGCAGGTAAAGCGGCTATCGTTTACCCAGCGCAGCAACGGCGGATTCGGACATACAGGAAGGGGTTAAATCATGAGTAACGAGATGGCCATTTTGTACTTGTTGAGAGATGAGTTTCTTTCTGCCGAAGAACGATGCCGGAATCTGTTGTTGAATGGAGGCGATACTCGAAGTCTGCAAAGCAAAGCGGATACGTTAGCGTGGGCAGCGAAGCGAGTTCAGTATGCCATCGATGCCAAGCAGTACTACAAAGACGCCTCTTAAATGAAAGGAGACATCGCTTTTGCAAAAATTCACCATCGACATTGATCAAATCGCCTGGAGTTCTCGCGTCTGCCTTGACCCTGAGCGCATCCCCGATATCCGCAAGATTGAACACTTCATTAATGAGAACTTCGTCAATGAAGGCGATCAGGTTCGCCAGTACGGTCGCGTCATCGTACTGCGCTCCACCGATAAAGGCCGCAAAGCCAGCGCCTTCGCCTCTGCGTTGTACCTTGGGCGCTACGATGATATGGGGAACACCGAGCGCTTCCTTCATGGCATGGTCAGGGCCGGTCATTCCTACGAGCCGATCCGTGGCGAGAGCGTGAGCTTCCTGTTTATCGGCGTAGGCAAACCGACCTACGATCATCTCGTGACCTACACACTCCGTAACCGCCGTATCGCCGGTGGCTTCCGCGCCAACAAGCCCTGGGGCTACGTTATCCCAACGGAAGCTCACGACACCTTGGCCTACAGCAAGATGATGGAAGCACAGTTGGCCCGCTGCGAACAACTGCGGCAGGAATCGAACGAACCGCTACAAGCCATCCGATCGCTGTACCCGATGGGCGTGATGATGCCGCCGTTCATGCTGGACTTCTCGGAGGAAGCGTTGGCGAAGCATGTGTTCAAACAGCGGCTTTGGGAGCGCGGCACACAGGGGGAGACGTGGCAGATCGTAAATGCCATGTTCGAAGCTGTCCGCCAACTCGATCCGGAGAAGTGGGAAACCCTGCGGGAACACCATGCTCACAGCGATGACCACCGCCGAGCCATGTTCAAGCTGCGGGAACAGCGGCCCACACTGCGGCAACTGTTGGCCCAGTTTGGCCCGCTTAACGGCGACCTGGGGGATACGGACGTCTATGATTTGCTGATGGGCACAATGGGCAAACGTGCGAAGACGATGTGGGAGAAGGCCAGCTAACTCCACTTGAACCAGCGGGGATACAGAGATAAGCTAACATCCACCGTTTTTAATGAAGGAGAGATGGCCATGATTACGATCCCGAAAGCTGTCAAGGAGATGCTTGAACAGGTTCGCCTTTCCGGAAAAACCAACATGCTGGACACACACGCAGTGCAACGAGTGGCCTACGATATGGAGTTCTATCGCTTGGTGCTCTGGATTGAGGAACATCGCGAAGATTACTTTCAAGGTTGCTTAGAGGGCTTTCAAGTAGTGGAAGACAAGGAGGAACGCGATTGACGAACTTACCGCTCAACACTGTACTTACCGGTGATTCCCTTGACGTGCTCAAGACGATGCCGGATAACTCCATCGACGCTTGCGTAACCGACCCGCCTTACGGCCTATCGAAAGAACCAAACATCCGCGAAGTGCTCACGAAATGGATGACCGGTGAGGACTACGCGCATCGAGCGAAAGGCTTCATGGGCAAGACGTGGGACTCCTTCGTACCCGGCCCCGCGATCTGGACAGAAGTGTTTCGCGTACTGAAACCCGGAGGGCACATCTTGTGCTTCTCCGGGACTCGCACACAGGATTTAATGACCATTGCGCTGCGTATGGGAGGCTTCGAGATTCGCGATGTAATCGAGTGGCTTTACGTCAGCGGCTTTCCTAAGAGCATGGACATTAGCAAAGCCTTCGATAAGAAAGCCGGTGTCGAGCGTCACATCATCGGCCAGCGCGAAGTCGTCGACATCAGAAACGGCCACGGTCGCGAGTATGGTTCAGCGATGTTCGCGGGGGAGAAGACCGGCAAGATTGTTCACTTCATCAGTGAGCCTACGACTGAACTTGCCAAGCAGTGGGACGGCTGGGGTTCATCGATCAAGCCCGCACATGAGCCGGTAATTATGGCGAGGAAACCGCTGATCGGCACCATCTGCGATACGGTCGAGCAGTACGGCACCGGCGCGATCAATATCCGCGATTGCCGGATTCCGTTTGCCAACGATAACGAACGGAAGAAGCTACGCCATAGTCCGGTTGAAAATCAGGGTAACAGTTGGAAGAACTCCAGCGAGGTTATCGGCTACATGACGCCGGACGGCCTACCGCCAGTGGAGGGACGTTTCCCCGCCAACTGCGTAACCACCGATGCCGACCAGTGGTTCAGCCCGTACTTCAACATCACGCCACAGGAGCTATCGAAGAAGTCCAGCAAAAAAGACCGCAATTCCGACTGGCAGGGCAACGTCATCAACTTGGAAGAACGTCGCACCTATCCCGGAAGCGGTCGTGGCGTCATCAACAGTCCTTACACAATGGACGGCAAGGAGCGTAAGCCCGTGAAAAGCCGCAACCACCACCCGACCGTAAAGCCGGTAGACCTGATGGCGTGGCTGATCAAACTGGTCACACCGCCAGGAGGCACGGTACTCGATCCCTTCGGTGGAAGCGGTAGCACCGCAGTGGCAGCGAGGAAGCACGGCTTCAACTATATCCTGATTGAGCGTGAGGAAGAGTACGCCGAAGTCGCAAGGGCAAGAGCCAGTTAAGGAGGCACAGTATGGGAAAAGTTATCGACTATCGCACCCTACTGGCCCAAGCGGAAGGGGAAGCGCGGCTGTTCGTTATCTACGTCAACAACATGATTAACCTGCAAAAGACCCACCGCTTCACACATCAGGAACTTGATTATTACCAGCATCTAAATAATCGACTGGAACTGCTCCACCGTTGGCTAATCATTGATCAACAGCGAAAAGAAAGGACTGCTGCATAAATGACAGGAATGAAGATTGCTTTGACAGGAAAGATGCGTGCTGGAAAAGACACCGCTGCCGATTACCTCGTGAACTACCTTGGCTTCAAACGCTTTGCACTGGGCGACGGCATCCGCGATCTCTGTAGCCAGCTGTTCCCCGGCGCAGACGCTAACGGCAAACCGCGCACACTGTACCAGAACGTAGGGGAGGCTATGCGGAAGATCGAGTCTGATGTGTGGATCAATCATTTACTGCGCCGCATTGATGAAGAAACCCGCCATGATGACAACATCGTGGTCACCGACATTCGCCAGTGGGACGAGTATTTTTCCATGATGGATAACGGCTTCCTCATCGGTCGCGTCAACGCATCGGAGATTACGCGCATCCGCCGCATGAAAGCGCTGGGCGATCAGGTCAACGTGAACCGCATCCGCCATAAGACCGAGAAGGTCGTGGACAAGTTGTTCGTCGACTTTGAAATTGAGAACGAAGGCTCCGTGAAGGAGATGTATCGCCAGATGGATCAAGTGCTCATCAATCTGACAAAGAAGGTGGCGTAACTGGGCAAAGTTGTTGATTTGGCAACCCGGCAGCGTCGACTGGAGGACGCGTACCCATTGGACAAAGATTACGGCATCTACGCCATGCTGATCCATCTGCATCACGTTAGGGAATCACGCTACACCCGTGGCGATTACGACGCCAGCGTATTGCTGCTGGACTTAGCGCAGTCCATCCGCGAAGCCCAGTTGACCAAGCGGCAGCGGCAGGCGTTATACCTCGTGTTCCTTCGTGATTTTACGCAGAGGGACGCAGCGCACTGGCTGAACATTTCGCAGCAAGCCGTGAGTGATCATGTACGGACTGCAATCCAGCGGATTGCCGAGGTGAGTGAACATAAGGAGGTGGCGTGATGTCCGCAGATTCCCATGATTACAAAGATTCATTTCGCAAAGCGGTCACACAGTTGGTATCGCAGGATATGCCGGTTCCTTGGCGTGTGAAAGCCGTTGACGATCTGATTGAGGCGTATGTGGCGCAGGTTGGCGAAGTGCCCGATGGGCAACAGTTGGAGCGATTGGCGAATTATTTACTGCGAGACTCGGTGAATCAGCCGGATAAAGTGAGCCGTACTGAGTACCCAGCGTTGAACGAAGGGCAGTGGAAGCTGAGGTGCCGTCGCGAGATGTCGTCGGAACATGTGGGCGTGATGGCTACTTGCAGTAAGGATCGGATGCGGAAGAAGCGGTATTACTGTGAGTCGGCGTGACTGAGGCACTGTGGCTCATCGCTCTTTGATAACTGCATCGTTGGGAGCTTCGTTAGGCAACGGAGGTCTGACTGCTTCTTCGAGTAATTTTATTTGGTTGTCATAACACCATAATTACACGAAGTTAATGATTATTATTCTGTTGTTGAAACTCAGCCATTAAAGAACCCGAGGTTAAGGAATATCGCTGTGGTCGCTATGCTGTTGTTACGGAAGGTTAGGTAACAAGCCGCCCTCCGATGGTTGACGCTATGAAGTTGATGGGGCAGCGGGGTTCAAATACGCTGTCCCTTGGCGTCGGCCAGTGGTGGCCGCAGTGAGAGTATCGCTCTGTGGGGCGGGGAAGTCAATGATGTTGCGATAATAGCGGCTACCAAATGAAAAACCGCCTCAATCGAGGCGGCGTGAAATTCAGGTGATTACTCTTTATCGGTTTTTTCCAGCATACGCACAACCAACGCAGCGGTTTCCGCGCGGCTGATGTTCTTATTGGGCAGCAATATCGCGTTGGCTCCTTTTACGATGCCATACTTGATGCAGAGAGTCGCAGCGGTTCTCTTCCAGTCTAAATTATCATTGTTCAAGTAATTCAGGAGGCCAGCAATATACTTGGTTTCTACCGCCTTGTTTTGCCTTGTACAGAGCTTGGTCAGCTAACGCTAATCCTAACTCAGGTTGTCTATTTGGAACTAATTCGGCAACCCCTAAACTAATTGTTACATGATTTGAAATTAGGGAGCCTTTATGCTCAATTTTTGAATCTTCGATTTCTTTTCTTATTCTCTCTGCAATAATAGCGGCATGATGAATGTTTGTTTTTGGTAGAATTATCGTAAATTCTTCACCTCCGTATCTTGCTACAACCTCAGATTCATTGCGAATATTCTGCTTGAGGATTGTAGCAATTTTCTTTAGACAATTATCTCCCTCAAGATGACCGTATGTATCATTATATGCCTTGAAATAATCGATATCTACCATGATGGCCGACAAATGTGTATTAGTTTGTGTAGCTGTACTAATAGCTTTATCGAGATAATTATCCAGATATCTACGATTTGTAACACCTGTTAAACCATCAAGTGAAGACAACAATATCAACTCTTGGTTAGCATATTCTAATTCGCGATGCGTTTGATGTAGTGTTTTTTGTAATGGACGAAAAATAACATAGTGTTCTGAACCAAGAACTAATAAAGTTGCTAAAAGCAAGATTATTTCGGCTATTTCTAACTCCTTGGTCTTTGATTCACTCTCTTTTTGAAAATCACTAACTTTTAGATTTAGTGCTTGTATAAGTTCTCCTTTGGTTAGCAAAAGAATTTGATTAATTTGTGGATTTTTAATATCAATCTCAGTATTTGGGGTATCAATTAAATTGTTTGTTGTCTCGTAAAATGAGAGTAGATTTTGCTCCAAATTATACGGAATACTAATTGTGTATTGAGTTAAGAAAGCATGATTAGAGTTCATTAGCGCGATTGTTTCTTTTAAATCGGCCTTTATTGAATCCTTCTTATCAGAATTACTGTACCCCAATTCTTGTGCTAATATAGCAACTTTCTGAGACAACATTCTTTGTTTTCCGCTCATGTTAATCAAAAGTGCATAATGACTGCTCATGTTTATTTGATATGATTTTATAGCAAAACTAATACATATCGTGCTTATAATTATTATTAGTGCTAATAGGTATTTTTGTTTTAATAGTTTAATAGGAAAATTATCTTGAGGGATCATTTCTCTCACTCCTCTAGTGCACTTAGTGTTTGATTGTGAAAATATATTCATTGGTCAACTCTTTTTTAGGTTTATTTTTTACAAAAATTATTCGTCAATGAATGATAAACTCCTTTAATTCCAAGTGATATCTATTAATAATTATGGCTAACTCAATTAATGACCGGCAGCGACAGTCCTTCGGCAACGGAGGGCTGTTGTTGCTTTATTAGCGTAATCTCCGCCCCTCCGCCGAAAACCGCCCCACACGTTGCCCGTTAACGCTGCTGAAATCTCGCCCTAAACTGTTTCCCCTAGCAGCGCCACAGCATCGAACCTGCGCCATCCTGTGGCCACACGTGCCAACTGGCTAAGATTGGGCGATAACCGCAGTCATTAAATGAAAAACCGCCTCAAGCGAGGCGGTGTGAAAATCAGGTGATTACTCTTTATCGGTTTTGCCCAAGGAGGATTCACCTTCAAAGGAAATCGATTTAGTCATATTGTAGATGAAATATTTCTACGTCTATAAATACTTGATATTAGCCCAAGTGACATCGCATTTAATAATAGTTGTGACCCACCATAACTTATAAATGGCAATCCGATCCCAGTGATCGGAACAAATCCAAGGTTCATTAATATATTCCACATATATTGGACAGCAAAAATACTTATAAATCCATTGATCATCAATTTAGCATAATTGTTTTTGGCTACACCTATAACTTTTAAAAGTCGAACATGAAATATGATAATCAATGCAATTAAAACTATAGAAACTACCCATCCAAAAGTATGCAATATGTAAGTGAAAACAAAATCTGTATGAATTCCTGCACCTTGTGATGTACCTATTGAAAACACGAATACAGAGAATCCCTGTATTTTGTACATGATCACAAAGGCTAGGATAGTCAGAGAATAAAATCCAAATATTGAAAGATAGTTCAAAACCCCTGCCCCAGTTACAATCATTAGCGTGATACAAGCAACAAACATTATCATTGACGAAGAAAAAGAACCTGATGATATGATTAAAGCTACTGGTATTATACATAATGCCAGACCTTGTAACGCACTAACTTTTTCACTCCAATTCCAATTTTTAAATATACCTGCCAAAGCAACAGCAAACAACATTGGGCTGATTTCTACTACGTCGATAGAAATGCCAGCTATGCTAAAGTAAGATTTGCCGTTTACCTGTGAGCCAAAAATAATTGTTAAAAATAAAATGGAACTAATGCCCCAATAAATATGTCTTGAATAAGGTTCAAGTTTTCTATAATCAAATAAATAAAAACCAGTAACCATTAACATCCCAATGACCATAAATATTAAACTTCTGGTAAAGATCGAAGTAACAGGAAGTATTCCTTGTCGCTCAATTAAATACATAGAAAATATGCTAATGATTAAAAAAATTAAGCTTAATGATAAAATAGACCATTCCGGCTTAGGCTTATGGATTTCATTTAATTTTTTTCCTAAACTCTGAAAACTCCCCATTTGGAGAATTGCCTTGTCGACGGCTTGCTCCTCTGATAAACCATCAGATAAAAGTTCCTCAATCAATTCTTCAAGATGGCCCTTTAATTCTAATTTTATTTCTTGGTGAACTTCACGGAATTTAATTTGTGAACATACCTTTTCTATGTACTCGTCTATTTTAACATCTCTTACTGTGCCCATGTCTACACCTCCCCCGTTAAGACCCTATCAACGGTTGACCTAAATGTTTCCCATTCCTGTAGTTTTTCTATTAATAATCGCTTTCCTTTATCGGTAATTCGATAATATTTCCTTTGTCTAGTACCTTCATTCCCCCACCAGTAAGACACTATCATGCCTTCGGCTTCTAAGGAATGTAAAATAGGGTATAGAGTTCCTTCTTTGAATTGAAAAACTCCGTTCGATTTATTTTCAATTTTTTTTATCATTTGATACCCATACAAAGATTCACATTCAAGCAAGCTTAAGACTAAGATAACGGTACTACCTTTTAACAATTCTTTATTTATCCTCACTTATAATCTCCCTCCTTGTATACATAGTTTACCTATGCATAGTATAGCTATACATAAATGATTAGTCAAGCCACCATCGTTAGCCACCGTGCCTCCGTAACGGGGAAGCAGCGTAACCACTGCGGCCATCGCTGCCACCGTGCCTCCACAACCGGGAACCACCGTAACCACCGCCGCCCCCGCTAACCACCGTAACAACTGTGCCCACGGTCATAACGCTTCCGGCAATCGTCGAAAACCGCCCTACACGTGCCCCGTTAACGCCAGTCAAATCGCAACGTAGACCGTTTCCCCCACGATAACCACAGCATCAAACGTCGCCCATCGTGTGCTTTCACGTGCCATCTGGTGAATGTTAGGCGATAACTGCGCTGCAAATAGCGGGGGAGAGGCGTAACCACTGCTGACTACTGTGCCCCACGACAGGGAACCACAGCTACTACTGCCGCCATCATTAACCCACTATGCCCACGCCTCCACAACCGGGAACCACCGCAACCCCCCGCCGCCCCCGCTACCCACTGTGTCTCCGCGATGGGGGAGCAGCGTTGCCGATCGTTAGCCCACCGTGTTTCCTCGACGAGGAACCCCCGCTACCACTGCGGCCACCGTAGCCACCGTGCCCCGCGACAGGGAAGCACCGCTACTACTGTGCGACCGGGAATCTCCGCGACCCACGTTAACCCCGCGCAGGACAGCATTGTTAAAAAATTTTAACAAACACGCAAAAAGACCAGGACGTTCATCCTGGCCTTCGTGTTTACTCGATATTCATCTGTTTTGAAACTTCATAGGAGTCACATTAGGCGTCACTAACACCATAACCCCTACGTTCACACTGTAAAAGCCCGATATGATTATGGTCGGGGCGACAGGACTTGAACCTGCGGCCTCTTGGTCCCGAACCAAGGGTGGGGAGGAATACATGGCCTGATACTTGATGTCTAGATCGTCGGAAAGCCCGGTGTTATAAGGTTTGGGGTGTTCGGACGATCTGCTCTGACTGAGAATGCTATAGAAATTGCTACAGAAAACCCGGCAGATTGCTACAGTAACTGCTACAGTGCTGTAGCAATTTTTCGCTTCTTTAATCAACTTCATGCTACCAAAACAGGGTAGAGTCGGAACAACGATTTTTTCCGGAACAGGCCTTCAAGGTTTTAACCTTGGAGGCTTTTGTATTGTCTCGCTCGATTGCGGTTGTCCTAGTCCCGCTGTCCCTTGGAGTCGGCCAGTGGTGGTCGCGGGGTGAGTATCGCTTTTGGTGGGGCAGGGAAGTCAACTGGTGAAAAATAATATTTTATTGATGATTTTCAAACTTGAGTTTGTATAATGCTAAGATATTATCATCTAATTTGAGTCTTTTGGTAGTTTCTATATATCCGTCTAGAATTTCTTCGTATAATTCATTTTCGACTTTAACTTTTTCCGCCGATGCCTTTTCCCATTCAGGACTGTTCTCTTCTAGTGTTTCTTCTAAATTAACCAACAATTCATATATATTTATAAGTATTATTAGATTTGGCCTTGCTAAGCCGAAGTTGGTCTTATTTAATGATTCAATAAATTTCTTGCGATCTAATAGTTCTGTTTTATTAGAGGTAAGAATAGGGAATCCTTTGCGATTGAAATTTGGAACGTATAGTTCTCTGAACTTTTCTTGTTTAACCAAGTATCCGAATAAAGGTGAATAAACATCGTTTAATCTTTTTTCGTATACCTCTTTGTTTTTCTCGTGAAAATACTTTTTCACGGAAATCCAGGCACCAATTAATGCAATAATAACACCTAGAGAGTTAATGATATTCATTGTTAACGATGACGTGGAATTATTGATTATTATCTGAGGCATAATTTCCATGAATATAATAACCCCTTTTTATGTTGCTGATAAAAGATTGAGAAAACTAGTTTTGTATTGCAGTGAGAATACCATCTTCAAAATACAAGTAACTATTAATTCCATATACCCACTGTTCACTTGTCCCATACGATGTTGTAGTCTTATTTACATGCTGTGGCTTTCCCCAACTTGATTCTAAAACTTCCGCTTTTGTCATGCCAATTCTTACACCACTTTTTGCCTTTTGAAGTTGTGGCCATTCTTCTTTTTTTAATATTTCATCGATAGAAGTGGAGATCTCAGCTGCATATTCGCCGTATTCATCAGAGGTAATATTTATTTTAGCTAGTTCAGATTTAAAATTATTTCTATCGACATGGCTGTATATTTTTTCGTCTTTAATGAGCTTAAAGACCTGAGATAACTTGTACATTCTATTGCTATCTTTGTAGCCAGGAATTTTATTAAAATAATCTACAGCTGCGTCATATTGTTTTTTTTCAAAATATCCTTTTGCTTTGATATATACTGATTCATAATTTACCTTTTTTCTCAATTCATCGATGTCCTTCTGGAATTCTTTTAAATCGCCATCTTTTATTTCTGATAGAACTGACAAAGCTAATTCGTTAGAATTAATTCTGTCGGTTTCGCTTAATTCGGAGTTATACATCTTCTGGACAAAAATGTTTGCGTTTGTAAATAAAATTAACTTTCTGCTATCTTTATAATAGCCACCTATTTCGTGTAAAATATTTCTAGCGGATTCATAATCGTGATTGCGGATTAGTACTAAGCTTTTTTGATATTTTTCTTCCTCGGGAGTTAAGGTAATTGGCTCACTTTGTGTTGAGCAAGCGACAGGGCCAAATGTCAAAAGTATTGATATAAAAAAATACATCAGCAATTTCTTGTTGGTTGATATATTGTTATTCACATATATCCCTCCGGTTCTCAATTATTTAAAGAATACATGGCTTAAAAGGGTTGTCAATAAATCCAAAACCATCACACCTTTCCATAATTTAAATCCTGATAATAAGAATAACCTTCGATGAAAGATTAATCAATATGCTTCTTGGTTTTAATGGAAAACATAGCATAACTACAATGACCACGCTGTTTTCTTTGCTATATATCACAGTCCCACACAATCTCCGCCCCCTCCGTCGAAAACCGCCCCACACGTGCCTCGTAACGCCTACTGAAATCTCGCCCTAAACTGTTTACCCCAGTAACCCCACGGCATTGAACCTGTGCCATCCTGTGACCACACGTGCCAACTGGCTAAGATTGGGCGATAATTGCGTGGGAGAGGGCTACGATGTTCCCTCGAATATTGAACAAAAGTTCGCGATTGGTTACACGAAATTTGCTGTAAAAGGCAGGATTTTAACAATTACTACAGAACATTATTATCCATAATAGGTATATCGTCATTGAAAAGGGAGGTATAAGCTATCGGGAAAAGAAACCTTTGGCCTAATGAACTTTCTTTCTAATGGGTTTATTTGGGGATTAAAGTAGTCTTAATTTTACGCAACAAGACAATAAATCAAGGAGGTAATTCGATGTCTGAAATAATTGAAAGAGGCGATGTTGAAAATTTCTCGAAGTGGATTATTCAAATGGTAAATAATATGAATGAATTCAACTTTGCTTTATGTTCGGGTTATAACGACTATACGTACATAAACGAAGTCATGGTATCAATACTTAAGGGCACAGGAGATTATTATGATGCTTTAACTACGGCTATTACCATCGATACAGTTTCAACTAGTACAGAGGGTGATTACATAAAAACAGGTTGCTCCTTTTTAATCTTAAACAAGATAAAAGAGGCTTTTGGTAGGGAAGGTAGTTTGTTATTCGTGCAATATGAAAAAAAAGAAGCATTTTGGCATAATTACGTCCTTCTTTTTGAAGATGAGTCACAGGCTAAAGAACGGCGAGAATTTTTAATAAAAGTAGAAATGGCTGGTATTGATAATATAATTGAAGAATTGACCCAGATTAAGAATCAGATAGGAATCGAAAATAATTTTTGATTATTAGAAATAGCTATTAATTTTGATTTCAAAAATTCCGGTAGTCCGCACTTCACAAAGATTTGATATTCAACGCTAAAAAGCCAGGACGTTCATCCTGGCCTTTATTGTTTGATTTCTTTTTCAATAACCAACACCCCCACGGCAAACACAGCATCAAACGTCGACCATCGTGTGCCCTCACGTACCATTCTGCCGATTATTAGGTGATAACTGTGTTGCAAATAGCGGGGGAGAGGTGTAACCATTGCCGCTATCGCTAACCACGGTACCTTCACGAAAATGCATACCCAATTTATCCGAAAAAATTAATACCCTCATACGCCCGGTATTAAGACACTGTAAACCGTAATTACTGATCTACTACGGATCTCCGTATATCCGTACGGAAACCCAGTTTGCATGGGTTTATATGGGGAGGTCAGTAAAGCTGACAATTAATAGAAGGCTGCTACTGGGTCAACCCTTTGGCTTATGTTTAAATTTGAGAAGAGGAAAAACACCTCCTTCCAAGAATATGTTATTGGATACTTCTTGAATCGGAGGTTTTTTTATGAATTTAAAATTGGTCTCGTTTTTACTTCTCAGTATTCTGATGTTGCCCGGCTGTAGTGATAAAGGAGATGCCCTTTCGAAGAGAGAGCGTCTAGAAATCGAAATGAACAAGGCCAAACAGAACGGTGACCAGGCACAATACCTTATCTTAAGAACTCTGTGGAAGCGTGAAGTGGCTGAAGAGTTGGACCAAAAGTATTAAACATTAGATGATCTAAAAGATAACGACGTGTTCTACTTATTAAGCATCGACAGAGACTAAGTATAAAGGCAATGGGTTGGTATAAAATGGGTCTACGCTGTAAAAACAATTAATATTGTATATATATTTGTCGTTTAAGGTAGATTTGGAAATTATATACCCTCAATAGCACACTATATATTTAGTAGCATAAAATACTCGTGTTTTACTACGACTGAGGATTGGGGGGGGGGCCATGTCGATATTTGACGGAAAGCCCATTGACGCTAATAAAAAAGAAGCTAACAAAATCATATTAAGTGCTTCAAGAATGACCGATATGCCTAAATATTATCCAAAAGATTTAATAGATGAAGTTGAGAAAAGATACGTCAAAGGTATGAATATTCATACTTTAGTTCTATGGACCAAGCATCCTAGAGCATTGTTAGCTAACCCGTTGTTAGAATACTTAGAGAAACTAAAAAAACGAAATATACCATTGTATATTCAGTTAACTATTACCGGATTAGGTGAAATGATACTAGGAACAAAGAAAGATGGAAAACCACTAGTTCTTGAACCCAATAGCCCTCCGTATATTGATTCTTTAGATGCTATACCAAGTCTAATACAATTAGTAGAAAACCCGCAAAGAATTAGATTGAGGATAGATCCTATAGTAAGAATCATTGATTTTAACCAAAAAATATTTAATAGTCTTTTTCTGTTTGAAAATATCGTAGAAAAAGCTTCAGGATATGGAATAAAGCACTTCAGTTTTAGTTTTCTAGAGAATGGAATGCATAGAAAAGTAGATAAAAGGTTTAAAGACTTAGGATGTACTATCTACCCACCTTCTAATGATGAACGTGAAAAAACTAAAGTATGGCTAAAAAAGTTGGAAGATAAATATAACATTCTTATATCAGCATGTTGTGTACAAGGCTTTCCAGTGACAAGGTGTATTGACGGTGAGTTACTAAGCCAACTACATCCAGATAAGGAAGTTACATCATTACAACAACCCAAGAAAAGAGCTCTTTGTGGGTGTACGCATTCAATTGATATAGGTGGATGGCCCCCAAAAAAGTGCTATACCGGTTGTGACTATTGTTATGCAAATTCACAATATATAGATTAAAGGTGATATAAATGATTAATAAAAGAGTTTTAGAAAAGGTTGAAGGATGGCTAATCCACAATGGTGCATGGAAGCTTTCTCCTGAAATGAGGCATGTGTATCGTTCAGAGATTGAAACATATGATGATACTCAACTTACTTATAATGTAGCAATTAATGATATAAATGATGTTAAAGGTTTCTTCAAGAAATACTTTCCTAGACACTTTTTAAAAATACAGCATACGTTGCACGATATTTCATTAAAGGGCGAAGATTTATTAAGTAGAGGTTTTAGAACAATTACTATACTAGATATTGGGTGTGGTCCGGGTACGGCTTCTTTGGCCGCGTTGGACTATTATTTTCAAGTTATATCTGGCTTCGTGCTAACGGATCTCAATATAGCCTGGCCTTATAAAGTACCAATAGAATTTAGATTTTTACTTGTAGATAAAAATAACGACTGTTTAAGTCAGGCATCTAAGTTAATAAAAAATTACTTAGAATACATATCTTCCAAATACGGGGGTATTGAAAAATTTTTTAGCGTTAAACCGAAAATTATTACCATATGTGAGGAATATCCTGATGCAATTAGTGAAATTAATAAAGCAATAATAGACTTCGAAAATCCTCCAAAATTAATATTTTATAGTAACGTATTGGTTCCTTTATTAAATAGGTGGAAATGCGATGATGGTTCTTGGGGATACTGTGATTTCTGTAAAGATTACAAAACAAGAAACTGTGAATCTGCTAAAAAAGTAATTGCTAGCCATGAGTCAATATCAAATAATTTAAGAGAAGAATACTACCAAGTAATTATAATTCAAGAAAAAAATAATTGGGAATTCATAGATTCTATTCTACCCGAATCTGAATTGTATTCTGAAGTATGTAAGATGAAACAAAAAAATTATGATGATATTTATACATCTAAATACTTTACATCTAAATACGGAAGGGCCATATTTCATCACAATTCGTAAATCAAACAAGAATAAAATCCAAAAACTAATAGTGTTTTATTTATGTTATATTAAACAGTCCGGATTTATATAAAAAAATTAGTATAGTCCTGAATGATTTGCCCCGGTTAATGAAATATACATTAACGAAAAAATCGGACAAGGAAGGAAATCGACGGTTGGCCAAAGTTTTTTATGGGGATATTCTAAGGTTGATACTCAAGGTATAGCATTAAGAACATTCTTTACATCCAAAAATGATAATCTGTTATACCAAGTGAAACACCCCGTTCATTCTGTATAACACCCCGTTCATATTTTATATATAAAGATATGTATTGTATAACTGTAATAACTGATCTATTACTGTATATATACTGTAAGCAGCCCGTCCCCGACTTGTAAAGAATACTTCTAGGTCTATACTATAAGTGAGTAAGAGGGCAGGGGGCTTTATTGTTGAACCGTAGGCTGACCATACTGGACGGTCTTAAGGATGGCTTTCTGTGGCTGCTGTGGGCAATCAAGGACTTACCGTAGGCTTAACGTATAGGGCAGGATTTTTACCGGCATATGACATAAACACGGGCTGCATATCGCGGCCCTTTTTTTGTGCCTGTTTTATAGAAGGAAAAAATCAGAATTCCGAACGGGAGGTGATCAGAACATGGCAGAGAGAAAGGTTAAGAGTGGCAGAAATGGACGTGCTGCATTCGCTGTGGCCCCCGAGCAGGCGAAGGCAGCGGAACTTTTTGTGGGCAATGAACTGGACGGCAGGCTGACCATCGCTGAGATCGCGGAACAGGTTGGGGTAAGTGAACGGACAATTTACCGCTGGAAGCAAGACCCGGAATTCCTGGCCTATCAAAATTACCTTGCCGACCTCTTGATGGAGGATTTCATTACTGAAGCCTACGTGCGGCTACGTGGCCTAGTACGAGCCGATAACGAAAAGACCCAACTGAAAGCCCTTGAACTGCTGCTGAAGAACCGGGGCAAGCTAACAGACGTGAAGGAGATCACGGCAACCGTTGAGGATAACAGATCGGATGAAGCCCTGGCAGCGGAAATCGAAGAACTGAAAAAGGCCCTGGGTGAATAATCACGGCAGCTTCCCCTTTTCGGGCGGCTGCCCTTATTTTTTTTTCTTGGTGACTTATACATTCCCCAGTCCTTATCGTGATTGGCCCGGCCTGTTACAGCCTTGGTATGGATAATCACGGACTTGCTGCTGGCCCTGCCGTTGCAAGTTATCACTGGACCGAAGGCTTAAGTGCTTATTCGTTCTTCTTTAGAATATGCGATCAAATATGGTATAATAAAGACCGGAACCCTAATAAATTGGCCCCGTTATCTCCGGAATATTTGATCACATATTGATAACGTGGAAGGGTAGATGGCGTTTTATGATTGAACAATTCATAGCAGACTTGGAACAGCGGGGGAAAAGTCCATTAACGATCCAACAGTACAAAGCAACATGGCAGCGGTTCAGTAAATGGTTCGACCGTGAACGGGACGCGACGGAATCATGGAAAGCCGCACCCCCACCACACCCCCAGGGGGCACCCCGAGGGTTGGGGTTAGTGCTTCAATCGGACGTATCACGTTTCAAAAGGTGGGCTGGAAATCATTACAAACCCCGTACTGTGGCCCTGACCATAACTCAGCTACGGGTGATCTTTGAATTCTACGTCAAACGCGGCGATATACCGGACAACCCTGCCGCTGACGTGGAGAACGTGCCGACACCGGCCCAGAACATAAAGTGGCTGTCCCGCAATGAACAGAACATGCTGGTGCGTACCGTTCGACAACAGGGCAACCTGCGGGATCTGGCGTTGATAACAGTTTTCTTACATACGGGGCTGCGGGTGAATGAAGCGGTGAACGTGCGAATGTCTGATATAAGCCTGTCTGATCGTAAAGGACTCTTGATCGTTCGCAACGGTAAGGGGGGCAAGTACCGGGAGATTCCGTTAAATAACGATGTGCGGAAGGTGCTGGTGACGTACCTAGCGGAATTCCCACGGCAGGCCGATGACTACCTTTTCTTTACGAATAGATCGCCCCAAATGACCACAAGAGCAGCCCAGGTGATTATCAACAAGTACAAAGATATGACAGGGATTGATCATCTTACTTGCCATAGCCTGCGGCATACCTTCGGGCATGAACTGGCAAGCCGGAAGATTCCGTTGGACGTGGTGGCCCGGCTGATGGGGCACCAAAAGGCGAACGGCGATCCTTGTATAGCAACGACGATTATTTATACCCAGCCTGGCCCTGACGATCTGGCGACTGCGGTGAATGAACTAGAATGGACTTGATTTGTCTAAAAACATTTGTTGGCGATTAAGAGCTCTATACAAAATTATACAGAGAGGTGTAATATACTGGGGAATAATAAAATTATGAGGTGATACATTTGTGGCAGTTAAATCCCTGAACAAGTAAAAACCAGGAAATAAGAGAAAAATTTTTAAAATTTTATAAATCACTAGAAGGATTTTGCTTTCATGTGTAGAACGATATATCAAACATTTTTACAGGAAATAATTTGGCTAGTAATAAATTAATATTATTTGTTTTTTTTAGAAAGGTGATTATATCTATGTCTAATAAAGTTGGAATCTCGTTAATTTGGGATGGAAAAGAATCAGGACAAAGGGTACTAATTACTCCTAGAAAGTTAACGAGAGGAGATTCATTTGGATCAGTCGAGTATAAAGATAATCTTATTGTTGAAGGTGACAATCTACATGTTATGGTTTCTTTATTGCCAAAATATAAAGGAAAAGTCCAATTAATTTACATTGATCCACCTTATAATACCGGGAATAAAGATTTTAGATACAAGGATGATTGGAACGATGAAGGTCCAGGAGAATGGGTAGGAGAAGATGACGGAGGACGTCATACAAAATGGATAAAATTTATGTATCCCAGATTAAAAATGCTTAGAAGATTTCTTACTCAGGACGGGGTTATTTTTGTCTCTATAGATGATAGGGAGATCTATAGACTTGGACTACTAATGGATGAAGTTTTTGGTCCTCAAAATAAAATTGGAATTATGGTTTATCATTCAAAAAAAGGGGGTGGAAGTGGAGAATCAAATATTGTCACTGAACACGAATATATTTTGTGTTATGCTCGAAAAATTGATAAGTGTAACTTTAAGAAAAGGGAAATGGAAGAATATGAATTAAATTTGAGTGACGAAAAAGGTCCCTACAGGCGTGGTAGGGAGTTAAATAAATGGGGTGCAGGTTCGAGGCGAGAAGACCGAAAAACGATGTGGTTTCCTATACCAGGTCCTGATGGCGTAGATGTTTGGCCTATTAGAAATGATGGCACTGAAGGTCGGTGGCGGTGGAAAAAAGATAATCTACTGAAAGCTGTTAATAATGGGGATGTAGAATTCGTAAAAAGGGATAATTCTACATACGTTGCTTACGAAAAAATAAGGACTAACGACAAGAGATATATTCCTTATAGAAGTATTTTAACTGAATTCGGTACTAATGCTGATGGAACTAAAGCTCTAAAAGAAATCATGGGAAGTAAGGTTTTTGATACTCCTAAACCGGTAGAACTAATAAAGTATCTAATACAGATTGCAGGTATTGATGACGGTATTGTTATGGACGTATTTGCTGGTAGCGGAACAACTGGGCAAGCAACATTACAATTAAATAGTGAAGATGGTGGAAATAGAAGATTTATCTTAGTGGAAAATGGAAACGGCAAAGATAATTTCTGCTTAACACTAACAGCAGAAAGAATAAAACGTGTAATTACTGGTGAATGGGCTAAAGGAAAAGTAAGTCCTATACCAGGAGGATTTACGTTTAAAAGAATAACTTCTAAGGTTGATGCAGAAGCAATTCTACAAATGCAACGTGAAGAAATCATTGAACTAATATTAGATACGGACGATTTAGAGGGTGTTAAAGAGCTTCCTACCAATAAATACCTATTTGGTAAAGCTAGAAACGGAAGAGGTATTGCATTAGTTTGGAATGGGAAAAATTCAGGAATGACTAGTAAGGATTTAGATTTTATATACGAAGAGGCTTACAAATCGGAGTGTCAAGGAACAGTACGAATATATGCGAAAAGCACAACAGTAGCCCCCGATGGAATATCATTTGAATTTCAAAAGATACCGGACAAAATTCTACAACGGCTTAAGTATTAATTTAGGAGGATCCAATGTTTACGTTAAAAGACTTTCAGGAAGAAGCTGTACGACATTTGTATAATGGTTTAAGACAATATAATCCTTTTTGGAGAGTACAGGGGGGCCATCCTACTAAGGATGAAAAAACGTGTGTTTTGCAATTAAAGGTAATCACCGGGGGCGGAAAAACGCCTATTATGGCTAAATTTCTTGGAAGTCTTCCTGTTGAACCAGGAGCGATTGTTCTATGGACAACACCCTTATCTTTTGTGGTTAAACAAACATTTATAAACTTACTAGGAAAATATAATACATTGTTGTCCCATGCGGATGTTTATGAAGCCTCAAATTTATCAGATGATATAAAAACAGATATTATAGAAAAGAATGAAGGATTAGATATTATTGTAGCTACGACTGGTTTATGGAATAGAGGCGATAAAGAATCATTAAAATTAACAAAAGCTACACAAGATGGCGGGGATAGTTTTTGGGTTCTTCTAAAAAATATGAGAAGGAGACCATTGATCATAGTCTATGATGAAGGCCATAATGCATCTGTAGCACAATTAGATCGACTTGGCGAGTTAAATCCTTCTGCATATTTGATTGCTTCAGCAAGTCCACTTCCAGATCAACTGAAGCCGTGGCCAATAGAACCTATACATATTCCAGCTAAAAGAATAGTAGATCATGGACTATTAAAGACGACCCTTGAAATAGGAGATTACAGACACAACTGGGAAACTAGAATAGAAATCGCTTTAGAAAAACTAAAACATCTTGAAGAACGCTTGGTGAATTCAAATATTAACCCAAAAATCATATATGTAGTGGAGGATTCAAAAGAACGTCCGTATCAGATAATGGACGCCCTTATACGATTAGGGGTTAGTCCCTCTACCATAGTATTAGCTACAAAAAAAAGCAAAACAGCTATACTACCGAGAGGGGTACTGTATGCTGAAACACTTGAGGATATGGAAGGAAAACATTATAAGCATATTATTTTTAATAAACGTTTGCAGGAAGGTTGGGACGATCCGGAGGTATACCTTGCCTATATAGATCAAGATACGAATTCAACTAATAGAATAACTCAAATAATTGGACGGGTATTAAGGCAACCAATGGGGAACCATTTTGATAATGAAATATTAAACACAGCATTCTTTGTTTTGAACTGCCTTAATGGTAATTATGAAAAAATAATTTCCGATGTTCAAACTTATCTAGAAAGGGAAGGCGTTGTCAATATAAAGGTTGTTAAACCGAAAGAAGAACCTATTAAAGTTCCTGCGAAAGAATATAAAAGGCTACCTTCTTTAAGGTTAACGATAGAGAAAAGATTAAACGATATTAAAAATGCAACAAAAGAAATTCCTATTCCTGGAGGCATGCCTAAAGAGTGGTGTAGCAGTGAAGGAAAAGCAGTAGTTCAAAAAGTAGCAACTGGTGATGGATGTTTAATAGGGCCAATTGAGGAACAGCAGTTTGGACAGAGTATAAGGATTACTCTTATGGATGCTGTCAGAGAAGCTTTAGATGAAAGAAACCCACAAATATGGCCACAAATAGACACTGAATGGCTTAGTGAGAAGGAATGGAAGCAGAGTTTCTCAAGAGGGAGTCGTGCTGAAAAAGAGGCACATGAGCGTGCAGTAAATAGATTAATTCCGATTTATGATAATTGTGTAGATATAGAGATAGAAAAATTTAAGTTTCCTATTCCAATAGTAGGAGATATAGAATTAAGACCAGTAAATAAAGTTTTTTTTAATAATGCATTACACGAGTGGTACTCCGCTCTAAATAATGATGAAATTGAAGCGGCCAATGCTATAGAATCTACAGGTTTCCCGTGGGTTAGAAATCAGGTAAGAATGTCTTCTTTTTCAATACCTTTACCTTCTCCCTCTGAAGATGGAAGTAGACACTTTTATCCCGACTTCCTTGTTTGGCTACCTAACGGTTGGTTACTTGCGTTGGAAGTAAAAGGAAAGCACTTGTTAAATGATTCATTGAAAAGTAAGCTATTAGGACTACCTACGGGCATAAAAGTGGGAATGGTATCTAAAGAAAGAGGTTACTATTATAGGAAGGTAACTGGAGAAATAACATCAAGCCAGGATCCTAATATTCATACAAGTGTTATTAAGTTAATAACTGAGACAAACAGCTTGCCGAAGTTAAAAAATAACATTAAAATCTATCCATAATCAGCTATTATAAATAAGTTTAAGCTTGTTATTTCCTCCGAAAGATAAACTAATTTATAGACCGGACACTCTCTATCTGTATTATCAAATGAATAGATGCGGGGGCACTTGTCATAAACAAGTGCCCTTCCTTTTTGTTAAATTCTGTTATTTTACTAAAATATACGAATAAATTAAAAATAATTAATTGGTGGGAGATTGTGCAAACTTGAATACTCTTAATAAACCCCTACGGCAACATCGGATAAAATTGCTGGAAGAAAAGGTGCAGTTATATGAACGGTTGGAAGCAAATCGCGGCCTAACCGATTACCAGCGGGCAGCATTCGCAGAAGACCTGCGGGAACTCGTAAAGCTAAGGCGTATAGACCGGGCGGAGTCAGACGCACTTTATTTCTGCTATGAATACTTTTCCGACGAACGGAACCCAAGCAACGAACAGAATCTAATCCCTACCGGATCAACGATGGCAACAGCCCCAAACTTTCATCGGGAACTTTGCGGCCTGCTAGACAAAGTTTCAGGGGATAACGTAACAGCCCGGATCGGCTGGGCGGCACCCAGGGGGCATGCAAAATCGGCATATCTATCCAACTGCTTCCCTGTTCACCAAATTGTCTATGGTAAGCGAAAATATATCCTAATCATTTCAGAAACAGACGGCATGAGTAAAAAGTTTATTGAATGGATTTCCGGACAGTTAAAGTTTAACGAAAAGCTGCGGGAAGACTTTGGGGAATTCCTAAGCCCCCGAAAAAGCATGAACGAGAAAGACAACCAGGAAGCCGTTTTAACATCATCAGGCGTGTTGATTGAATCGGCATCTATGGGCAAGCAGCTTCGGGGTAAACGGAACGGATCATATCGGCCCGATCTTGTCATTCTGGACGATCTGGAATCCGCGAAAAACACGAATACCCCAGAACTACGGGAAAAAAATCTACACTGGTTTAATTCTGTAGTCGTGCCTATCGGAGATCCAACCCGGACGGCTTTTCTATACATGGGAACCATCGTACACCCGAACGGTTTGCTGCCTACCGTGCTGAAACGGGCCGACTTCGAAAGCCGGGTCTATTCCGCGATCCTATCCCGGCCCGAACGGGAAGACCTATGGGAACAATTCGAAAGTATCTGCCGGGACGTGGACAACCCGAACCGAATGGATGATGCCTTAGCTTTATATGCCACAAACCGGGACGAAATGGAGCGGGGCGTGGAAGTGTTATGGCCCAGCCGATTCCCTTTTCTAAAGCTGATGATTGAAAAGGTTAACATCGGATCGCGGGCCTTTTCTTCTGAATTTATGAATTCACCCGTGGATGAAGAAAGCCAAATTTTTCGGCCCAGCTTGTTCACGTTTTTTGATTATGGAGAGTTAGATCGGCGGGCTGTCGATTATTTTGGGGCCTGGGATATTGCAATGGGTAAAAACAGCCGATCAGACTATAACGCGATTGTAACGGTGGCCCGGAACAGAAAAACAGGGGTGTTATATGTAGTGGATGCCTGGGCGAAGAAGTGCCCGGCCCATGAAGCCCTTCTAGTTGTGGCCGACAAGATTGGGGAATATCGTCACAAAATTTTTTCCGTGGAAACCGTGCAGGCCCAGCATGATTTTTTCCGGCAGCTTCGGGAACTTCTAACCCGGCGTAACGTCTACCATACCAAACTAAAAGCTGTGGTAAGCAGGGGCAAAAAAGAAGAACGAATTGAATCCCTTGAACCTTTAGTGGAACAAGGGATTTTACGTTTTATGCGGCAGCAGCGATTGCTTTTGGAGATGATGGAGCAATTCCCGTCCCATGATCATGATGATCTACCCGATGCCCTTCAAATGGCGATTGAGTTATGCGGGGCAAACAGGCGGCGAATCTTCCACAACAAGCCCAACGGACTGTAAGGAGGAAAAGGCCATGTTCCAAATCGGTGAAAGCTATCCCCCGGTGGCCCATGCTGCCCGGATCAAGCGTTATCGGGAGAATCGAAAGCTCTTCATGGGGAAGCATGCAGACGTATTCCAGCGGGTGCAGGATCGGCTTTCCGGGCGGCGGCGTGAACTCATTTATATTTCCGCAAACCTGCCCGGCGTGGTGTGTAAAAAATCGGCAGACTTCCTTTTCGGGGAGCAGCCCAGTTATTCAGCAGGCCGGGCCGATAGCTCACCTGAACAGGAAGCTTTAGAGCGTATCGCGGAAGATAATTCGTTGAACATTACAAATTATGAAAGTGCCCTCTCCAATGCCTATCGGGGGGATAGCTTCTATAAAATCAGATGGGGGCAGGAGTATGGCGGGGCCATTGGCCCGGAATCTGACCCTTTCCGGGTGATTATTGAAAGTCAAAACCCTGAATTCGTATTCCCGGAAACAGACCCAGGCAATGCAGGCAAAATCGTGGCCCTTCACGTTGCATTCCCTGTCCTGGTGGCTGGTTCAGATGGCGATCAATGGGTGCTGAATGTAGAAAGCCATTATCCCGGCATGATTTCTTATGCTCAATACCGAATGAACCCGGTAAATATTACGGTGGAAAATGAGATCGTGGAATGGAAAATCTATTCCGAGATCGTGGCAGCCCGGCATGTCGTAGAAACTGGGGTGGCTTTCCCGTTGCTTGTCCATGTGCCCAACTTTTCGACCGATGATACCTGGGAGGGTATTGATGACCTAACAGAAAGCAAAGCCCTGTTTGATGAAATTAACCATCGTATTTCCCAGATTTCTAGTATTCTGGATAAGCATGCAGATCCCGCGATGGCTGTCCCAACGGGAACCCTAGGGGAAGATGAACAGGGGAACCCCATTTTTCGGGCGGGCATTGACAAGGTGTTCGAAGTGATGGGAAAAGATGATGTGGTGCCCCAATACATTACATGGGATGGTCAACTGCAAGCAGCTTTCACTGAACTGGAAAAGCTGGTGCAGATGCTATTGATTAGCTGTGAAATCCCTGAAATTGCCTTGGGTGCGGGTGACGCCGGGACAAGCGGATCATCGGGCCTGGCCATTAAGTGGCGGCTTAACTCATTACTGGCGAAGGTGAACCGCAAACGGCAGTATTATGATAAGGGCCTGAAAAGGGTGCTGCTTGTGGCCCAGCTTCTAGAAAAATCGCGGGTGGGCGATCTAGGGTATGAAACCGTTATTCCCAAGATTAAATTTAAGGATGGGCTGCCGAACGATGCCGCTGAGATGGCAAACGTTATGGCAATTCGGACGGGCGGGAAGCCAACGATCTCCCAGAAATCGGCCTTGATGTGGCTGGATGACTTGACGGAAGAACAGGCTGAAGCAGAACTGCAAAGAATCACTGAAGCGGAAGGGACAGCGGACCCTTCCATTTTTAATTCCATGAGTGAAGCGGATCTGCAAGCCGTTCAAGAAAAAATGGCCCAGGAGGAAATCCCCGATCTGGAAGGTGATCAATAATGGCGGAAAAGCCCCCGGTGCCCAAGTATGATCGGGACGTGGATCAGCTTGTGAAGTATTACAAAAAAGCGTTCAAAGAAACAGCTATCATTCTCAAAAATACCGGGAATGCCATTGAACTATCCCAATCGGAATCGCTGATGAACCAGATCGCTTTCATCTTAAAGGGGCTTGACGATTCAACGAAATCCTGGTGTGAGACAGTGATTAAAAAGCAATTTAAGAACGGGCAGGCAATGGCCTTGCTGTCCCTGGGGGAAGCGACTTCACTGGCTGAAGCAGCTTCCCTTTCCTCTTTCTCTATGCTGGCCCAGAACAGCGTTGAAGCGTTGATCAATGATACGTATGGGGATCTGCTGCTGGCTACAAAAAATACAGATCGGAAGGTCAAGCAACTTGTAAGATCGGTGGTTAGCGATACAATTAGGACGAGGGCCATTGAACAACAAGGGCGTCGAACCTTAACCAGCGAAATCGCGGGTAAGCTGGCGGCGAAAGGGCTATCGGAACGGCTGCAACGTGAAGCATGGGTGGGGATCGTGGATGTAGCCGGGCGAAGGTGGCAGCTTTCAACCTATGCGGAAATGGTAGTGAGAACAAAGCTAACCCAGGCCCATATCGAGGGGGTACGTACGGAAACCCTAGAACGGGGCGTGGATCTGGCTGTGGTATCCTCTCACGGGGCAACTGATGCTTGCCGGGTGTTCGAGGGTATGGTGGTCTCTATCAATGGGCAGACCCCCGGCTTCCCAACGTACCAGCAGCTTCGAGATAGCGGGAAAATTTTTCACCCCAACTGCAAACATCATATTTCCCCGATCAGGGATCTTTCCCTGTTGCCCCCGTCTTTACGGAAGAAGGCTGAAGATGCAGCCCGGACGATGGCGAAAAATTACCCGGATATGGGGGATTTCACGAAAGTTTATGAGCAGCAGCCAAAGATTGAACCCCCGGCCCCTAAAGAGCAGGTAGCCCTTAAATACCAACCTGCCAAAACCCTGAAAGAAGCGGCAGAATGGGCCATGAAGAAGCTAGGGATCGCCCACGTAGACTATAAGGATCACGACCTGCGGCTGGCTAACGAATTGAATGAAACCCTGGAAAAACTGCGTACCCGATATAAAGAAGTAACGGCAACCAAATGGATTTCAACGTGCCAAATCCGAAACAAAGCCCTTTTTGAAGCTAAAGTGGAAGAAAACCTGAAAATAATCAAGCAAGGATACCCAACCAAAACAGAAAAGGAACAGCGGGAGATCGCGAAAAGAATCACCCCAAGACCCCCAAAGGTTTCAAGCAATGTAATGGCACAAAGCACGAACTGGTCGTGGAAAGCCCAAGAAGGGATCTGCTTTAACCAGGAATATGCAAAAAGCTACGATAAACTGAGACAGGCGACCGAACACTGTGCCCAGTCTGGATTTCATCCGGTTGGAACCGATGCTCCTTCTTCTGTAATTACCCATGAGTTTGCACACCAAATCGATAATTTTTTAAGGAACAATCACCCCAGCCATCGGCAGAAAGTTATTATGGATCTGTGGGTAAAGCACAAGAAGGACATTAAGAGCGGACTTAGTGAGTACGCAACAAGCAGCGATGCTGAATTCTTCGCTGAAGCCGTTGCTGAGTACCTACACAACCCCAACCCCCGGCCTATTGCGAAAGAGGTGGGGGAAGCCTTGGATCAAGCGTTCGTGGAAATCCGCAAAGGGGGAAACTAAAATGTTTACAATCAGACCAAAATTTTTTGATAGCCCCTGGTTTGTAATGGAGCCAGGAAACTGGCACCTGTTGCCTGGTGCCCCGGAAGATGTAGTAAAGGAATTCGAGGAATACCAAGCGGCAGCAGCGGAAACCTTGAATTCCCCTGAAGAGTAGCAGCGACCTTTCAAAGCATTCGGATTTTACCGGGTGCTTTTTTCTTTTGTCTTTTTATACGTCCAATGGGAGCAAAGACGATAAACTTTCCTGCCCTAATACTGCCCAACGGGACGCAACCCGGACAACAAGCGAAGGGCAAGGAGGACAAACCAGCCATGAAAGATTCCCAGACAATGAACCTTCAATTTTTCGCAGAAGAACCCCCGACCCCGGAACCAACCCCGGCCCAAGAAGTAACCCCAGCCCCGGAACCGAAAAAGGCCCCGGAAACTAAAGAAACACCGGCAGAAATCATGATTCCCAAAACCCGTTTCGATGAAGTGAATGGTAAATACAAGGAATTACAAAGCAAGCTAGATGAACTGCTTGCCGAGAAAAACGACCAAGATCGCAAGACGAAAGAACAGCAGGGCAAGTTTGAAGAACTTTATAAATCAACTGCTGATGATCTGACGAAACACAAAGAACAAGTGAAAACAACGTCCAACCGTGTGCAGCAGCTTGAAGCCCTGATCAACGGCATGCTGGAAGCAAAGCTGAAAGCGGTGCCAAAAGAATTCCATGATCTGATCCCCGGCAGTATGGCCCCTGAAGCTCGACTGGAATGGCTGACCCAAGCGGAAAGCAAAGGGTTTTTCAAGAGTACCAAACGGGAAGAACCTGTGGGAGCGGCAACCAATCCCGGACAAGCCCAGACTACGGATCTGAACAAACTGACCCCGGCCCAACTGCTTCGGGCTGCTTATGGCAGCAAGTAAGAACGGATTGAAACCCCGTTCTTTTTTTATGCCCGATTATGTTAATTCCCGCAATTACTAAGGAGGAAAATAGCAAAATGGCTTTGACGATTACTGAAGTAGCTAAACTTTCTACCGATACCTTGCAACGTGGCGTTGTAGAAACCTTCGCCCGGAATTCTGCGGTTATGGAACTGCTGCCCTGGATGGAAATCGCGGGTAACTCGTATAAGTACAACCAAGAAGAAACCCTGCCCGGTATCGCGTTTCGTACTGTGAACAACGCATACACGGAATCGGCAGGCGTTGTGAACCAACTTTCTGAAGGTCTTTACATTCTGGGTGGCGATGTAGACGTTGACAAATTTTTAGTGCAAACCCGCGGCAACGTCCAAGACATCCGGGCCATTCATACGGAAATGAAAGCAAAAGCCCTGGCCCTTGAATTCACTCGTGCTTTCTTCAAAGGCGATACTGCCCAAACAGGTCAATTCGATGGCTTGCAGAAACGTCTTACTGGTGCCCAAGTGATTGACGGGGGCGATGGTGTTCTGACCATCGGCATGATTGACGAATTGATCGATGCCGTAGAAGGCGAACCCGATGCCCTTTTCATGTCCAAAGCGATGCGGCGTGAACTGAAAACCCTGCTTCAAAAGTCCACTCACTACATTGAAAACGGGACTGATGCCTTCGGTCGTGCCGTGGCAACCTATGGCGGCATCCCCATTCGTGTAATTGAAACGGACGCAACGGGCACGGAAATTTTGGGCTTTACGGAAGCTGCAAAAGCTGGCGGCACAACCGACACGGCTTCCCTCTATGCTGTGAAATTCGGTGCTGAACAGTATGTCGGCGGCTTACGGAATGGCGGCGTGAACGTGCGTGACCTGGGCGAAATCGCTGAAAAACCTGTTTTCCGTACCCGGATCGAATTCTACTGTGGTATGGCTGTATTCCATCCCCGTGCTGCTGCCCGTCTTAACCATGTTAAAAAAGGTGTTGTGGCTGGCTAATCGATTTCTATGACGTGATAGGGATTAACCCCCCTATCACGTTTTTTATTTCTATATAGGGGAGGATTGAACGGTGGCGAAATATCGCGTAACAACCCCAAACCCGACTTATAGCGGGGTGACGGATGGGGTTTTATTTGTCATTGGTGAAGCCATTGTGGAGGATGAACAAAAAAGATTCATTCTTGTGAACGATTATGGCTATGCCTGCGAACCCGTTGAAGAAGTGAAGCAGGGTGAATCGAAAAAAGTTAAACCTGCGGCCCAAAAGTAGCCCCGGAAAGCGGGAGGTGACGATTACAAATGGCGGCTGATGTAACGGCAGCAGATCTTTATTTTGCCGATGTGCTGCATAACGCGGAATGGGTGGAAGCTGATGCAGACACCAAGCGGCGGGCGTTAGAGCAGGCCGAAAAGCAGCTTTATCGATATTTTAAGATCTACACCCCAGACAACCGGCCCCTGCCCGCTGCTGCAATGTATGAACAAGCGATCTGGCTGCTACGAATGGATGAAGCGGTGAGAAAAACCCAGCAAGGGGTTCGGAGTGTGGGCGTTGCCGGGGTGCAAGTTAGCGGTGAAACGGTGAAACCGATTTCCCCTGAAGTCCTGATCCTTTTGGGGCGGCGTGTGGGGAGGTATGACCGATGATCCCCTTAAAGCAGACGGTCAGTATTACCAAGGGCGGCGAACTGGATGCCTGGGGTGTACCGGCGGCGGGTATTCAAACAGCGTATAAATGCCGGATTGATGAAAAGACAGATCGGATTCAAGGCCCCAACGGTGGCGAAGTGCAGACAACGGCTGATATTCTGATCAAGGGGCTAGTACAGATCGGCTTCAGTGATGCTATTGAATGGGTAGATGAAAGCGGGCTGGCGTATGTGAAAAGCCCGCTGGTTGTGCAGGTTATCCGGGATCTAGGCGGCAAGCCCCTTTTTACAAAGGTGACGGTATAAATGGGCGTGAAGGTAACGATCAACGATAAAGTGCTGGCAAAGGTGCAGGGTAAGCTAGAACAGAGGTTAAAGCGGGCTGTCGATGATTGTGCCGATGACCTTGTTCGGGTTTCATCTGAAACTGCCCCCCATGATAAGGGTATTCTTGAAAAATCCTTTGCTAAAGAAGTGCAGGCAGGCCCGGACAATGTAACGGCAACGGTTTCCTATACAATCCGGGAAAGACGGGGCAAGAAAAGCACGAACTTCAATTATGCGATCATCATGCACGAAGGGGAATATAAGCTGGGGCCGGGATCGGAAAACAAGCCGGGCGGGGTGGGTATGAGCGATAAGCATTACCCGGTAGGCAGTAAGTTTTTAACCCGGCCCCTGGAAGGTGAGAAAGAAGCGTACAGAAAGCATATTGAAGCGGAACTGCAAGACCTGATCAAAAAAGGGGGCTAAGATCGTGCGGTTGATGGAACTTATTGAGTATATCGGCCCCGCGATTGACCTGCCCCTTTTTGCTAATACATTCCCGGCAACGGCAGGCCCTAACTGCGGAGTAGTAAAGGTAACAGGCGGTAGGCCGGTGGATGATCGGGCCAACGTGGGCAGACCGACTTTTCAAATCCTGGTGAGAGGGACAGCCCCGGCATTAGCCGATTCAAAAGCCTGGGAGATTTACGACCTGTTAAACGGTAAGCGTGATTTTAACGTGGGGAATACTCACGTTATTTTTTGTATTGCCCAACAAGCGGCCCCCTTATTTCTTGGAACCGATGAAACCGGGCGGGTGCTGTATTCCCTTAATTTTGAAACCCTAATTGAACAATTATAAGGAGGAAACGAAAATGGCTAAAGTGGCGGGCGTGGACGTGCTGCTGTATGTTCAAACGGGTGGAACTCCTGAAACCCCAACTTATACCGTGCTGGGCGGCCAAAACGGGGCAACCTTGAACCGTTCGGCAAAGGTGATCGATACAACGTCCAAAGAAACCGGGGCCTGGGCTGAAAACATTGCCGGGGTGCTTTCCTGGTCGATTGATTGCGATGGCTTCATGGTGACGGGTGATACTGCCCTGGACGCGATGGACACCGCTTTTAACGGGCGAGACGTTCTTAAAGCGGAAATCCGAGTGCCTTCCGGTAAAAAATACACGGGCAACGTGTATATCACCGATTTTTCCTATGAATTCCCGGCTGATGATGGCGGGACGTATAAACTGACCTTAACGGGTTCGGGTGCGTTGACGGTGGCAACTAACGCCTAATATTTGATTGAAAATTAAAAGGCCCGATGGCTGCCGCAAGCCTTCGGGCTTCATTTTTTGGAGGGCTAGATCGTGGCTAATAAACATCGTGGAATCGTGGAAATCGAACTGGATAAGCCCCGGAACCTTCGATATACATTAAATGCCCTGGCTGAAATTGAAGATAAGCTGGGCGTGAACGTGGGGGAAATGGACGGGGCCAACCTGGGGATCAAGGCAATCCGGGTGATCCTGTGGGCGGGCCTGATCCATGAAGATACTGAATTGACCGAAACCCAAGTGGGTGAAATGGTGGACTTTGAAAATTTTGCCCAAGTGCAAGAAAAGATCGCGGCTGCCTTTGAAGTGGCAACAAGAAAAAACGTATAGACCGAAGCGACTGGCCCCTGCTGAAAAAAGCGGCTTTCAGATCGCTTCGGATTACCCCCGATGAATTCTGGAACCTAACCCTGGATGAATTATTGACCATGTTAGAAGCTGTCCATGAAAAGGAAAGGGAACTTCAAGAAGCTGAATATAACCGGACGGCGTGGCTGGCTGCGAACTTGATGAATGCAAGCGGCAACTTAAAGCGGCCCGTTACCCCGGATCTGCTGCTGGGCAAGCAGACGGAATACAAGCGAATCGATAGGGAAGAACAACTGCAAACCCTGGAAAAATTGCAGAAACAATTCAACAAAGATCGGAATTAACCCGCTGTCGCTGTCCTGTGTGATGGCGGCGGCGGGCTTTTTTTTATGCCTGGAAGGGGGATCAGTATGTCGGCATTGTCCAGCGTATTAGTTAAATTTACGGCTGATGTTTCCAACGTCCAGAATTCAATTAAAACAGCGATGGGGCAGGTTCGTGACGCTGGCAAGGAAATGGGCGAATCGGGCGGGCTGATGGGTAGAGCGTTCAGCGGCTTCCAAGCGGTGGCCCTGCCTGCCATCGGTGCAGTGAGTACAGCCTTGGGCGGCCTATCCCTGGGGAAAGGTGTTTCTTTCAACGCCGATCTAGAACAGGCGGCGATCTCATTCGAAACCCTGCTGGGATCGGTAGACCGGGCCAAAGCCATGATCCAGGACTTGCAGCAGTTTGGGGCTTCAACCCCGTTCGAATTCCCCGGCCTGCAAGATTCGGCAAAGCTGATGCTGGCGATGGGTTTCCAAGCTGAAAGCGTGATGCCCAACTTGAAAGCCTTGGGTGATGCGGTAGCTGCCGTGGGTGGCGATCAGGAGATGTTAAAAGGTGTTACGATGGCCCTGGGGCAGATGGCAACGAAGGGGAAAGTTTCGGCGGAGGAAATGAACCAACTAGCGGAAAGAGGAATCCCGGCCTGGGATCTGATGGCCCAAAAGATGGGCATGAGTAAGCAGCAGCTTATGGATCTATCGTCCCAAGGTAAGATTATGGCGGAACAAGCGGTGCCTGCCTTGATTGACGCGATGGGCACGAAATTCGCCGGGGCGATGGACAAGCAAAGCCAATCGTTCAAAGGTATGCTTTCCACTCTTTCCGATAACGTGAACATGCTGCTGGGAATGGTGTTTGAACCCGTTTCGGCAAAATTAAAGGAATTGATGCCCCTGGCGATCAATTTTGTTAATGCCTTTTCGGACGGCTTCAAAGCGGGCGGGCTTGCCGGGGCCATTGAAGCCATTTTTCCCCCTGGGGTGGCTGCGGTTATTAACGCTATCACGGCAGCAGTAACCGGCTTATTTACCCTATTAGTAACTAACTGGCCTATTATCTACCCGATCTTAACCGGGATCGCGGCGGGGTTTGCAGCCTTTGAAGTGATCGCGAAGGTGCAGGCAGCGACGGCAGCTATTAAAGCCTTTTCGCTTGCAACTTCGGCCCTAGCTGGCCCGGTGGGGGCTGCGGTCGTGGCTATCGGACTGCTAGTGGCTGCCGGGATCTATCTTTATCAGAACTGGGGTTCGATTTCTGCCTATCTTTCTAACGTATGGAACCAAGTGGCCCAGGCGGGGGCAGCCGTGGTCCAGACCTTGACCGAAGCCTGGAACCGTATTTCCGGGGTGGCTGCTTCAGTCTTTCAAAGTGTGCAGGGGGCGATTTCCGGGGCCATGCAATCGGCCCAAGGTGCGGTCGAATCGGCATGGGCGGGGATTTCCCGAACCTGGAATAGTACCACAAGCAGTATTCAGCAAATGACAACGGAAAAGCTGGGTGGGATCAATACCATTACCGCTTCGGCCTGGGAAACCATGAAAACCCTATGGGACGAAGGAAAGGTGGCCCTGTGGGGGTTAGCGGTGGCCCTGTGGCAAGGGATCATGGACACATTCAACGCGGCCCCAGCTAAACTTATGATCTGCATGCAGACGGTAAAAGAAACCCTGATGAACGCCTGGAACTTGATCAAAACCGATGCTGTAACGATGGGAAAAAACGTGATCATGGGGTTTGTTAGTGGTTTAACCAGCTTCGCAAGTTATTTATACAATGCGGCCCTGGGTGTGTTTCGGCGGGTAACAGATGCAGCATCAAGGGCCTTAGATATTCATTCCCCTTCCCGTGTAATGATGCAGATGGGGAAATATACTGCCCAAGGGTTTGCCCTGGGGATGGGTGCGGAAGCTGGAACAGTGACGGCTGCCGGGCAAGCGATGGCGGCTGCTGCGGTGGGCGGCCTGGGTGGATATGCGGCCCCGGCAATGACGGCCCCGGATCTTTCTGTGGGCAACCAGGGGAACAGTTTCAATATCACGATCAACGGTAGCAACGGGCAAGAAATCTGGGCCGAACTGGAAAGACAATTGATTCGGCGGGGGGTTAAATTTTAATGGCTGATGTATTCTTGATCGCGGGTGAAGATCAGATTACAAATGTGCTTCTTGAAGGTATTTCTATCGAGCAGGTATTAACTTCTGTTGTTGATACCTGCTCTTTCTCTATCAAAAACGTGCAGCCTTCAGAGGGTGACGAGATCATCGTTGAACTTTCCGGGGTGCGTATGTTTGCCGGGATCATCGATTCGGTGAACCTGGCCCGGACGGTGGGCGGCCTGCATATCTGGGACGTAACAGCCCAGGATTACACGTTCCAACTGAACCGGCGGCTAGTGGTGGAAACCTACGAAGGGCAAACGGCAGACTGGATCGCCAAAGATATTATTCTGAAGTATGGGCAGGGCCTTTTCACGACCGATCATGTTAGGCCCGGTGCCCCTACAGTATCGATAATCTTGTTTGATTACATGGCCCCTTCGGACTGTTTCAAAAAGCTGGCTGAATACTGCGGGTGGGAATGGTTTGTGGATTATAGCCGGGATGTGTGGTTTTTTGATCCAGCGGAAGAACCCGCTTATTTGACGGCAACCCTTAACGATTCAGCCCCGTTTCGCAACCTAAAGCATTCGGTGGATACTGCCGGGCTGCGTAACCGGGTTTATGTACGGGGCGGGACTATGCTTTCCGCCCCTTTTGTTTATGAGATTAAAGCAGATGGAGCGGCCCGGACGTGGCCCCTTCCCCATAAACCCCACAACCTAACCATGCAGATTTCCGGGGCGGGCGTAATCGTGGGAACTGAAGGGGTGGACAAAGAAGAAGCTGTGGCCTTTTTGGTGAACGTCAATGAAAAGTATGTGAAAGCAAGCAAGCAGACCGTAACCCCTACAAACGGGGCAACCTTGACTTTCAGCTATCGTTACGATCTGGACGTGATTACAACGGTGGACGATCTGCAATCCCAGGCGGCCCTTGCGGGGGTGCAGGGCGGCGATGGCGTGTATGAGCATGTGATCGTTGACAAAGCCCTTTCCACTATCGAAGCGGCTGAAGCTGCGGGCATGGCTGACTTACGGCAGAATTCAAACCCCAAGGTTCGCGGCAGCTTTGAAACAGAGATGCCGGGATGGATGCCGGGCCAATATGTATCCATCGATCTACCCGACCGGGGAATTCAAAATACTTTCATGATCCAAAAAGTAACCCTTACCCCCTTAACCCCGGATCTGTGGACGTATCAGGTTAGTTATGGCGGGCGGCTGGTGGGAATCCCGGATGTGCTGCAATCCCTGGTAAGTGCCCAGAAGGCCGGGATCAACGTCACGACCTTACTGAATAAGCTGGTTTACGGTACAGAGGGGCTTTCTTTTGGCGATCAGCTTGTTACCCAGGCGGGGCAGCTACCCTTTTATATTGAGAGTAGCCGGGAAGAACTGTTGGACCAAACCCCCTACACGGTGACAAGAATTGAAGATGTGCAGGCCGACTTCCAATCTGGAACCCTTACCAACGTACAGGCCAACACGGACGGATCGCTTTCCATTACAACGGGCAACAGCGGGAACCGGGTGCAGCAGCTTTCCCTGTCCGGGCTGGGCAGCGTAGACCAAACCCGGATCGGCTGGGAAGCGATGGCGGGAACCCTTGCGGAAGATCAATTCTTGACCTTGAATGATGCCTGGGATGACGTGGGCGGATCGGGCACGGTAACGAAATTTATTTATTATGACGGGACGGCAACCGATGGGGTCTGCCTACGTTGTGCCGGTGGCATGGTGTGGAACTGCATGAAAACATTAATCCCCTTTGATGCTACCAAGGTATATGTGATCAAGGCCCGGATCAGGCAATCCGTAGACCCAACGGCAGGCGGGGCGGCTTGTTTTGTGGGCGTGGAAGGGCTGGCGGCTGATGGGTTGACGTTGATCAATGCAGCCGGGGCCGATGCCCATACTGGACAATATTTCTATGCTTCAAACGGGACGCCCCTTACCGTGGCGGGTGGGTGGCAGACGTTCACGGGGTACGTTAAAGGGTATAGTGATAGTCCAACGGTAACAACGTACCCCAACCCGGCAAGCCCTGGCCCGGTGAAAACAGGGGTGGCCTTTATTCGTCCCGTGGTAGTGGTGAACCATGATGGCGGGAACGGGACGGCAGATATTGATTTCACGGTGTTGGAATTCCCCGGCGATGTGGTGATTGAAACGAACCTTTCAACCGATGGGGGCGGGACGTGGCAAGGGTGGCAGGCGGCAACCAACGGGGCCAAGTGCCGGGCCTAACCCCTGGGCTAGACCTTTCAACGGCAGCCCTGCAAGTGCGGCAAAGCCTGACGACCGACCTTCCTACTTCCCCCAAGCTGAATTATTTTTCCTTGATCGTTGAAGGTACAAGCAGGCCCGGTATTGCAACGGTGGGATCGCGGCTGCTGGTGCTGCCCAAGGATTCCAACCTGCCGGGAGTAACGGCAAAGGTGAAAACAAGTACAGACGGGGTGAATTATACCGGGTGGCAGGAAGTGGCCCTGGGTGAACCTGTGACCGTACCTTACCCCGGATTTTTCAAACTGGCCCATTATGGCGGGGGAATTCGCTATAAAAACACAAAGAAGATCCTTGATGAAACGATCAACCTATGCGGTGAGGTGGTTATTTCCCAATGATGGAAAATGTAAAGCTGAAGGGTGAATGGTTTTTTGAAGAAGAAGGGGGAGCCGTGAGCGGCCCCCTTTTTAATTCGATTACTTCTGCTGGGCTGCTGCTTTTATCCCAAACCATTGCAGAACTGCCCAGCCCTTATTTAGTGGTGGGGGATGATTCCGCCCCCGGTGAAACAATCGTGGAAGTGCTGCGGAAACCCGTTTCAACGATTATCGTATCAGGCAGCTTGATCAGGTTCAGGACTCAAATTTTGCAGGGTGAATGTAACGGTGATCATACCAAAGCGGCAATCTTTATCGGTGGAACCGATGTGGCGGGTAGCGGGACAATGTTAAACCTGCTAACCCAGCCCTGGTCGAAAGCGGGAAATACCGTGCTGACGGTGGAAGCCCGGATCACTATTGCAGCGGAAGAATAGGGGGTGGCCCAGTGACGGTGATCAATGCTTTTAAGAATGGAACAACGGTGATCGATGAAGCAACTATGAATTCCCTGATCTCTATTCAGCCTTTCGCCCTTGTTTATGACGGAACCCAAGTGGACGGGAAAACCGGGGCGGGCGTGTATCAATTCGATAATTCAAGTTATGATACGGCAATTTATTTCACTTCCCTGGGGGTAACGGAGGTCGCACGGGTGGAACTGGAACTGGTCAAGGGTGGGAGTGGTGCCGATCTAGTGATCGAAATCCGGGCGGGGTTAGTGACGGACGACAGCAGCGAAGGGATTTTATTAAAAAAGATGGTGCTGCCTGCTGAATTCGTTACTACGTCAAAAGCCTATGTATCTATCCCCTTTGACCTTACGGGCCTAACCAGCGGGGCACGTTACTGGTTAGTAGTGCGGAAAGCTGGGGATGCAACCAACTATATTCGGCTGCATGGAGAAGCGGCCCAGGATGCCAACTATCCAACCTATCAACGCAACGGGGCGGGGGCCTGGGGCCAAGTGAATTCAGCCCATTACAAGATTTTTTCCGGGGAAAGCGGATTGTTCAGGCACGGGATTTATGGCAGCGGCTTTACTGCCGTTGAATATAGCGGTGAAGTGATTTCTAAAATGTACCGATATTTGCCCCCTGCGGGTACGTCCCAGGGTGGGATTCGGGATGTTTTAACCTTCACATGGAACGGATCATACCTGAAACGGGGGGCTTTGTAATGTTTGGAGCAACGGAAACACTGATTTCCTTTTTGCAACGGCAGCTAGGGGTTCGGACAGATTCGTCTAGTGGCACAGGTAGCGTTCATTCAAAGCTGGGCGATCTTAAAGACACCGTGAATACTAACTTTTCGACCGTGAATACAGCCTTAGCCCGAACCCCGTGGATGGCGGGCAAAAAAGTATATATTCAATATGGAAGATACCAAAACACGGTTTCAGCGAATATTACTGTGGATATGTTTGAATTAACCGGGCCGATTCTGATCCTGGGTGGCTACGTTGACCTGGGCACGACCAGCCAATATGCCTACTATACCCTGGTGGCTGATGGGGCCAATATTTTTAACGTATCGGGTTCAACGGCTAACGGATCAAACGGCATTGTGGAGTATTACAATACTACAAACAACGATGTTACAAGTACGTCACACGGAAGCAATGCGTATTTCTTGCCCAACCCATACCATTCATCGGTAACTTTTTCCACCAAGGCACAATTTACGATTCCCCCAATGTTTTACTGTGATACTAACTTCAAACTTTCCGTGAGATCAGGCAGCAGTAACTCAACCCCTAACCCTAAATGGGCTGTGTACTATATTCGGATGGTTTAATAATTGGGAGGTTTTTCGATGCATTCGGTGGACTACATTGAAGAAAATGGAATCATCTATAAGATTGAAAAGGATGGCGATTTTACCTTTTCAAAGTCTGTTTATTGTGGGGCAAAGAAAATCACTGTAACCGGGGGAAAGAACGTGATCAAGATCGGGGAAGCCCTGCCGTTGAATGTTGAGATCATGGACTGGCAGGACACCCCCCAGCCGGGTATTACCGAACCGATTGAAGTGGTAGTGGCCCGGATGGGGGCCGACCCCGTAAACTTGATCCTGGCCCCTGTGAATAGCAAAGCTGAATTCGATTTTATCAGCAACGCCAAAGGGGTTATTTCGATTACACTTAGCACGATCATGCCGGGGTGTGATCCTGCCTATCTCATGGTGGAGGTTGAAGAATAATGAGCAAGCCAACCCTGACCATCCATAAAACACAAGCAGAGATTAAGGAACAGTTGATCAAAGCGAAGATCGCGGAACATGCAAGCAAAAAAGCAAAGGGCGAGAAGGCCACCCTGGATTCCCTGGCTGAAAAGTTGGATCTGATTATCGATATGCTTTCCAAAGATTAAGACGTGAAACAACGTCTTTTTTTATTTTTCAAGTGCCGTTGTTATTGAACTCAAAAGCTAAACATGCAGCCGGGGGTGAGATGGTGGATACCCTTGTAAGTGAAGCATTAAAACAAGGGGTTTGGGCGGGCCTTTTTGTTTCCCTTTACGTCTATCAACTGCAAGAGGGCAGGCGGCAGCAAAATGAATCAAGGGGTAGAGAGGACAAGTTGACGGCTTTTTTATCTGAGATGTCAAAACAGTTTGAATCCCTGGCCCGGCAGTATGAACGGCTTTCTGATGATGTGCAAGAGATTAAAAACGAGATTCGGAACCACAAAAACAGCTAAGGAGAGAGAAAGAACATGGTAGAAATCACACAAGAATTGATCCAAAAGGGTGCAAGAAATCGGCCCGGCTATCCGATGAAACCTGCATATCTCACGATTCACAATACTGGGAACAGCAGCAAGGGAGCCAATGCTGCCGGGCATGTAGAATATATCAAATCAACGGCTGCGGGATCTACGGGCTGGCATTATACCGTTGACGATAAGCAGATCATTCAACATTTGCCGATCACTGAAAACGCCTGGCATGCCGGGGATGGCACAAATGGCCCCGGCAACCGAACCAGCGTGGGAATCGAAATCTGTGAAAATGCTGATGGGGATCTGGCGAAAGCTGAAGCCAATGCCCAGGATCTTGTTTGCAAGCTACTGATTGAAAACGGAATCCCGCTTGAAAACGTGGTGCCTCATAAAAACTGGACGGGTAAAGATTGCCCCCATTTGATCCTTCCCCACTGGGATCAATTTATCGCGGGAGTAAAAACCCGACTGGATGCAGAAATGGCCCGGCAAGCAGCGGAGCAGGCCAAAATTGAAGCCCAGAAACTCTATGACAAAATCCCGGAGTGGGCACGACCAACCTTGATCAAATTACACCAAAAAGGATTGATTACTGACCCCCTGGGGGATCAATCTTTTTACCGTATCGTGGTGGTATTAGACAGAATGGGCCTATTTGAAAAACTAAGTGCTTGATCGTGTTACAAATCATACCCGGAAGCGGTATCTAAATAGCACGGGACAGAGGAAGCGACTTCTGTGCTGCCCCTGTCCCATTAAATTATTGAGGTGATTTTTTAATGTTCGAAGCTAGTATGATTACCGGGGTTATTGTGGCCCTAGGCCAACTTGCAAAAAATTATATTGACCCCAAGTATGTCCCCGCGATTTCTCTTGTTTTGGGTATTCTTGGTGGTGTATTTCTGGTACCGGCAGATAACCTGCAAACCGGAATTTTGAACGGACTTATTTCTGGTCTTTCCGCTTGTGGCTTATATGATGTCACAAAGACCCTTCACAATTAAAGAAAAGGAACGTCTGCCCGCTGGCCGTATGGCTGGCGGGTTTATTTTTTTGTCACAAATCAGAACACGAAACGAAATCAAAACAGCATAAGGAGGTTTAAAAAGATGATCAAATTCATTGACCCGGCAAAGAAAAAGCGGAAGGGCGATCTGTGGTGCCCGTACTGCGGTGAATGGCGGAATTTTAAAAAGGATAACTGGACGGGATACAAGAGATGCCCGGACTGTGGAATGTCCGATCATGACTTCCATGTAAAAACGATAAACCACTTGTGGGGAAATGTCGGTATCAAACCCAGGGAACGGAGGTAACGAGATCATGGAAACCGCAAACATTCAACACCCCGAGGCCGAACTAATTGGATTTCGGGTGTTAAAGTCAGCGATAACGAGCGAATTGATCGCCAAGCTGGGGCCGGAACGATGGATGCTGCTGTGCATTATCGCGGCCCATATGGATGAAAAAGGCGAATGCTGGCCTTCCCAGACAACCCTTGCAATGTTAGCAGGAAAAAACCGATGCACAATTAGCCGGTGGGTGAACTCACTACTTGAATTCCGGTGGAATGGGGAAGCAATTTTTGTGCGGGAAATGCGGAAGCTGCCGAATTCCCAGGCCGAATATTCCCATTATAAGATCCTTCCTGCGGCCCAGGTGATGCCCAGCCCCATATACGAAATGAACGACCCCGTATTAGAAATGAACGACCCCATAGCAGAAACGAACGACCCCGTTCATCTTGTATATACAAAGAATACGGATATATCTGATCCCCCGGTTATTAACTGTAATAACAGTAAGACAGCAGCGGCTCAAGCTGATGAAGCAACGGCGGCAATCGCTGAAGACCTTGCGACGGCTCAAAGTGTGATCCGCTATTTCTGCCAGAGATACCGGAAGAAATACAACGCGAACTATTCCCCTAACTGGCCCAGGGAAACAAAGCTGGTGAAAAAGAATCTGATGGGGCAATACTCGTCGGAACAACTGCGGCAGATGGTAGACATTTCAGTGGAAATGTACGAGAAATGGGGAAGCCTTCAAAAATTCCCCCGGCCTAGCATAGCGGCCCTGGCTACATGGATGGCGGAAAAGGCCCTAGCAGTAGCCCAGCAGCGGGAAGTAAGAATGAATATACCGGAACATGGTGGCAGGACAGACGATGAACTGCTGGCATTGATAGACCGGATTTAAGGGGGCGTGAAGCGTGGACAACTGCCTATTAAAGAGCAAGTGCAAGCAGGCCGGAAACCTCGCCTTCTGCGGCCCCCTATGTTATGCCTTTCTAAAGCTGCAAGGGGAAACAGGACGCGGCGGGATCTGGGGCCTGGCCGGGATTCCGAAGACCTATGCCGGGGTGACAGCGGCAAGACTTCCCTTCGAACAGGATAATCCGGTGGCCTGTACTGCCGTTCAAAAATATTGTGCCGATGTGCTGGGGAAAGTGGCAAAGGGCTGCGGGCTATATCTTTTTTCGATTCCCCAGTTGGACAACCCCAAAGGAACCGGAACTGGGAAGACAACGGCAGCGGTGGCGATCCTGAATGAATTCATGGTGGCCCGGACGATTCAGCATGTAAAAAAGGAACGGCAGATCGACGAAATCCCTGCCCTTTTTGTCAATGCGTCGAAGTATCAGAATGCGTTTAATGCCCAGTTTCGCGGAACCCCAGAGATGCAGCAAGCTGCAAGCTATCAATATTACAAACTAAAAAGGCGAATGCTGCGGGCCGAATTGTTGGTCTTAGATGATATTGGGGTTCGTGAAGCAACGGAAGCCTACCGATCCGAATTCTACGAAGTGATCGACGGGCGGATCATCGAGGGAATGACGAGCATTTACACGTCGAACCTGCCATTGAACGAGATCGCCGGACTGCTGGATGATCGGATCGCAAGCCGGATCGAGGGGGCCGCGATCCCCGTTTCATTCCGGGGTGTAGACCATAGAAAGGCGGGGCTTTTTTAATGCTGGAATCACAACTGCTTTCCAAAGCCATCGATGAAAATGCATTTCAGCAACTTTATTTATACAACATTGACAGCGATGATTTCCCCACACTGGAAAAGGTGTATGCATTTATACGTGACTATGTGAAAGATAACGGACAAGCCCCCGATCCCCGGACGGTGGCAGCGGAATTCACTGAATTTGATTATATGCCCAGCGTATCGGACACCTTCAAATTTCTTTGTACCCGATTAAAGGCCCAGACCGCAAAGCTGCAAGCCTTCGAACTGCTGCAAAATCAGGCTGGGAGCAAGTTTTCCGAACTACCGGGTGATAAATTCATTACCTGGCTAAAGGAAGAAACGGCCCGGATTGAAGCCCTAACCGCTTCGACCTTTTCCTTGGGAACGAACTATGCAGCCAACGGTAACGAACGGCGGGAATGGTACGACGAAGCGAAGACAGCCCGCGAATCGATCTATATTCCTACCCCATACGCGACCCTGACCGAAGACTTAGCAGGGGGATTCGAAACGGGCGACTTTATCTTGCTAATGGCTTTCACGAACCGGGGTAAATCGTGGATCGCTTCGCATATCGGCCTTACGGCCTGGGAAAATCGTTTTCCGGTGCTGCATTATTCGCCTGAACTTTCAAAGAAGCAGCAAAGCCTTCGCCTGGATACGCTTATGGGCAAATTCGATAATGTGAAGCTACGACGGGGCTTGCTGGACAACGAAGAAGCCTATTTCAGATACCTAGAAGCCTTTTCCCCAGAGGTAGCAGAATTCCAGGGTGCCTATGTTATCAAGACGATGGAAGACCTGCCGGGCGGGTTAACCTTGGAGGCCATCGAAGCCGATCTGCAAACCTTTCCCGATACAAAAATGGTGATCATCGATGGCTTTAACCTGATGATTCATGGCAAGGGAAAAGGGCTACGGGATGCTATGACTTCGACTTCGCGGCGACTTCGGCAGCTTTTCGGGCGGTATGGGGTGGCGGGTCTAGTGGTTCACCAAACCCCCGGTGCTGCGGAAAAAGAGGGGGCAAAGCAAGATGACGAGGGGAACAGAATCGTAAAGCCCCCGAAGCTGACCGATTATAGTGAAACTATAGCGGTGATCCAAGATGCGGCAACCGTCCTAACCTTTGATGCAGCAGACGGAATCGGCAAAATTTCAATCGAGAAATGCCGGAAACCAAATGTGGGGAAAGTTGTAGAATTATCCGTGAATTTTAACCTGGGATATGTACGAGAAACGGATGTAACTGACCTATTTTAGTTTAGTTTGGGAAAGTTACCGCGAATTACAGATAGACTAATGTATGTCCATTCGTTAATATAGCAAAGCAGTTTGTTATGAAGTTTTTACGTCAAAACGTTATTACTTCAAAAAAAGAATAAACGAAGGGGTGAACGAAAATGCAACAATTTCAGTCCCAACGTTCTGAAGCGTATGGAACCAAAACAGAAAACAAACTGCCCAAGTGGGTAGACTTCGCTGAAGCCGTCACTGGGAAACGGGTTGCTATATGATTACCGTCCGGGGGTACGAAATTCGGGTAAATATCAGGGCAGAGATCGAGAATTATGAGTGGCAGCGGCCCCGTTGGACGGAAAAGAACTTTATAGCATGTTCCCCATTCCGGAATGAGAAAAACCCCAGTTTCGCTATTCATTTAGAACGTGGGGTATGGTTGGACAGCGGCTCACATGATCCCGAATGGAATAAAGGCGAATTTGTAAAACTGCTTTCCTGGCTACGAAATGAGACATTTGAGGAAACGGCAGATTACCTGCTCCAAAAATATGGGAGCAAAATTGCCGATCCAGATTCTTTGACGCTGAATTTGAACTTGACAGAAAAGAAAAAGCCGAGTCTTTTATTAGACCCGGCAGTTTTACAGGATTATTCTTTTCGGCATCCTTACCTTGCAAAGCAACGAGGAATAAGTGAAAAGTATCAACGGGCTTTTCATATCGGATACGACCGGAAAAGCCGGGCCATAACTTTCCCCTGGTTCGATAAGGTTGGACAGCTAGTGAATATAAAGTTTCGGAGTGTTCATGGGAAAATGTTTTGGTATTTCCTCGGTGGGCAGCCTGTGCGTAATCATATTTACGGTTTAAACGTCGTTTATAAGGTTAATGCGGAGCGAGTGTTCATCGTTGAAAGTGAGATCGATGCGATTACGCTATGGCAGGCAGGATTTCCTGCGGTAGCGTTGGGTGGGGCGAACTTATGCAGGCAACAGAGAAACCTTCTGATTCAATCCCCCATTCGGAAACTGGTGTTAGCAACTGATAATGATAGGGCCGGACAGAAAATTGCCCAAGAAGTAACCGATCAGATGGGTGGTTTTGTGGAACTGGAACAACTTCAACTGCCTGATCATGTTAAGGATGTGAACGATCTAAGCAGAGGAGAGTTACTCAAAATCATTGATGGGATGAATACTTTTCAATCTTCATTTTTGAGTGGGATCAGGTGTAACTCCAATAACCAAGACCGAAGCGATAATCGAAAAAATCAATACGATAGTAATTAGCCATTTCCAAATAGCCCTGGAGCGTTGAAGATCTTTTTTAATGTAATACAGGGTTTCTCCATTTTGTCTCGAAAGCAATTGTCGCTTTTGTGGAAAAATTGCCAAGTAGAGCAAATCGATATAATCCGAAAAGTTTTCAGGATCGGAAAAATGATGTTCTGCTCCGTCCTCAGAAATGACATTTACGATTTGAACTTTCTTACTGACTTTAGTAACCCATTTATGAACACCTTTTAGCAACCTATAGTTTACGTAAGTTATCAACGGTGCGAAAACTATTCCTCCTAAAAATAAGGTGAGTAAATCCTCCAATACCACGTAGTTATGCCAGCCCATTCTGGCTATAAAAAAAGCGTCAACAGCGTCCCTGCCTTCTATCAGGTAGGAGAAGAAACTACTCGTACCCAAGATAAGAACTGCCCCCTTGCTGCTACTAGAAACTGATTTAATAGATGATTTACGTCTTTCGTAAACTACCTGATACATCTGAGCAATTTCATCATAAAATTGATTTTTTTCAATGTCGTCGAAATCAGGATCTTTTTCAACCTGTTCGTATGCTTTCGCTAGGTGGGGATGACGTTCCAACACTTCCCGGGCGATCAATGGGCTACGACCTAGTTTTTCAAAAAGATCAGATTCCATTATTTCGAAATGATTAGCGATCTTCCGTACAAGATGATCACTGGGGTATTCCCCACCTTTTTCCAATCGGGATAAATAGGATGCCGAAACCCCTAATTGTTCACCTAGTTGTGAGTACGTTAAGCCTTTTTGTTTACGTAAATGAGCGAGATAAGCACCGGCTTCGACCTGTTTTTTTAATATTTCCACCCGTTCTTCTGGAGAAATAGGATCGGCCCTTCGTGCAGCCATTAAACATTTTACCCCTTGAAATTAATTATGTATGGAATCGAATATGCCCTAGAAGTATTTCCCGAAACATCTACTTTTATCAATTAAATTTTCCGTCACGAAATTACGACTATGGCGGCATCTAATATCATTGAAAGGGGGGTGAGAAATGGCGAGAATAATCGACATGACGTTAATAAATAAAACAGCGTTGATGTGTGACCAAGATCCTAGCGAAGAGTCACTAGCCCGCCTTCTGGAACTCATGGCCCCTGTTGTCGAACACACTGCAAGGAAGTATTCCCGGCTAACCGGACTAGAATTGAACCTGATTATTAGTGAATTAGAAGAAGTGGTCTGGAAAGCGTCGGTGGGGTATGACGGGAGATCGGCTTTTACCCAACGATTTCATACCTATGCAAAAGATAAAGAGATCGATTTCATAAGGTATTGTAATCGATTAAAACGAACTTTATGTACCGAAGTTTCAATGGATGCTCCGCTTCGATCAGCTGAGAATCTTTCATATAAAAACTTATTTGAAGACAGGTTCAACCTAGAAGAAGAAGTGATTGCAAAGGTAGATATAGAAAAAAAGCTCGCTGGTTTTACGAGAACCAACGAGCAATTCGGAAAAATCCTAGAATTGATGCTATTAGAGTCCGTCCAGGAACCCAATGGAACCAAGTATGGTATCCGTTGAAACCGTGTTTTTTCCAAATTAATCAAGAAAATAGCCGCAAACCGTA
>NZ_SLXT01000020.1 GCF_004341395.1 Heliophilum fasciatum | reverse complement strand
CGAAGCCAAAATACCTTTAAATGGCACAAAATACCATTGAATACTGAGTTTTATGAATCGACCCTTGGGATGCGGGGGTTTTTAGACAGACTCTATTAACCTCGTTACGCAAAATGGAAAAGTGTTTTACCGGGCGAAGCACCTGGATTTCTTGAATTCGCCACCAGATCTCCGGTTTCCAGAAGATTGATTCTAATACCCCACGAGCCGCTGAGGGAGTGATAACTGGATACGATACACGCTCCACTTTCATCTCCGGCCGCGTAAAACAAGCAAAATCGCCCCAGACTTTGACTGTTAAGGGTGGGTGTTGTGACACCTTCACCCCTCCTTCCCTAACCAACTGTTTGTGAAACTAATGGGTATCAAAAAATGAGTGTTTCCGGATCACGCCCTTTGGTTTCTAAGCCCATGACGGGATGATAGCCACCTAGCCATTCAAACATATCTCCGGCAAGTGGTTCCATCAGGCCCTCACGCACCCATTGCTTTTCATTAAATTTAGCGACGTTGACGATATAGGGCTGAAGTTGACGAATGATACGGCGTGTGAGCACTCCGCTGCGCCGGATCGTATCAATTAAACATCGGGCTTCTTCGTCATAAGAAATGATCACCGGCACAACGGATTGATCAATCATGCGAAACTTTTCGGCTACTTCTGGGTATCGGAAATTTTGGCGCAGCGATTGTATTCCTTTGGCATCGGTCTCGACATTCTGATATAGGCCTTGAAAGAATTTTTCATAAACGGCCGGATCATGAAGATCGATGGAAGGATTCGCAAGCATCATTCGTGATTGTTGCATTGCCGAAAGGTAGGTGCCCGGCGGTGCGCTTCCTTCACTGGGATCAAAGATGATTACTTGGCCTAAACAAGGTCGACCTGCTTCATCTTTCAACCGGCCCTCTCGATTGCATCGTCCTGCTGCTTGCACGATGCGATCAAGTGGGCCAATCGCACGCATCACGACCGGAAAATCAACATCCACCCCCGCTTCAATGACCTGTGTGGATACGAGGCGACAATCTTCCCCCGCCTTGAGACGCCGTTTTACTTCCGCTAAAACTTGCCTGCGGTGTGCCCCACATAATAAAGTGGAAAGATGCATCGCTCTTTCATCATCAAGTTCTTGTAATAGAGCCAATGCGTCTTTTTTGGTATTGACCACAACAAGGCACTGTTCATGGGACCGCATCGCCTCGGCAACTTGAGCCCATGACCATGCTTCATCGGACCGTTGATAATCCACCCGTTTTAAGCGCTGGAAATACCGTTCCGGTTGTGGAACGATCTCCGTGATGCCGTTGATTTTTTGAAGGTCCTGGTTTTCGGTCAGCGCCGGTTGCGTGGCCGTACAAAAAACGACGGTTACACCATAGTGCTTAACCAGGATTCTCAACATATCCAAGATCGGATCAAGCAAATGAGTCGGCAACGTTTGCGCCTCGTCGAGAATGATAATACTCCGGGCAATGTTATGGATTTTTCTGCAACGGGACGTTTTGTTAGCAAATAAACTTTCAAAAAGTTGAACGGTTGTAGTAACAATCAGCGGACTGTCCCAGTTCTCTGTTGCCAGTTGATGCTTTTCTTCCTCTGCCTCGTTACCCAAATGCGGCTCAACAGCGCTGTGATGTTCTAAGACAGCGTCTTCCCCGAAAATTTTTCGATACACATCCACGGTTTGCTCCACAATGGAAGTGTAGGGAATCGCGACAATAATCCTGTCCAAGTTATGGATCATGGCGTGTTTTAAGGCAAATCCCATTCCAGAGCGGGTTTTTCCCCCTCCGGTTGGAACCGTTAATCGATAAAAGCCCGGTTGGTTTTCGGCCGCTTCAAGGCAGGCTTGGAAAATCTCGTTTCGCGACTGATTTAGCATACTTTCGCTATGTCCACTCAGGCGTTCTTGATCATCAATAAACTTCTCCCAAAGCAGCGCTAGTTTGTGTGATTGTTGGCGTAATTCTGTCTTTTCAGGAGAAAAGTAATTCTCGGTGTCTAAAAAATCTGCATCAACGAGGGTAGAAAAAAGCATACGGAGATAGACTTCTGCTTCTTCTTTTGTTTTGACCATGGGCGTTAGCTTGGCGATGATCTGTTTTTTATTGGCCTCTGTTGGTGATAACCCCTTGAACATTGATGCAGCGATATTCTTCACTTCTTCAAAGATGTTATCGCGTGTTTTATCAAAATGAAGTTTTTTAACCGTATCCCAATCGGGCAAACCCGCGTGATGTCCGGCAATGGTTCCACTTAGCATACCGCCAGCTAATTCTTTGGCATACACAGCACCTACCCAAGCGTGGGGTGGTCCTTTTTTTCCTTCAGGATTTCGAATATAGGTTTGAAATCCTTTTTGAAATTTGCCCAGATCATGCCATAAACCTAACCAATAAGCAGCGTCACCATTCCCAAACTTGTCGGCAAACTCTTTGGCCATCATGGCAACTTCCCTTGCATGATCGGTCAGCAAATGTCGTCGATCGCTACTTTCGGATGAGTGCGCCCAATATTCCATATGGTCCCTCCCGTTCCGACACTGATTAAAAGCTCGATTATGATTTGAATTTTCTTTTCCAGATACGCCCTTCCCTTTAATTATTATCTATCGTTATAGCTATTGCAAATGACCTGGAAAATCGTTTGATAGGTATATTGACAAATTTCAACTTCCTGTTTTACAAAATAAAAAATCAGTATGCTGTTCTTCGATACTGCCATACTGAAAAAATGCTGCGGTAATCAATATAAGTTAGCCACTTTATGACTTTCTGTTTTTATCCTCTCAATCAGACTGTTAGGGGACAACACCTTAGCATCACTTCCCCAGGACAGGACCCAGCGGAATAGGCCATCACTGACGGCAGCTTCAAAGACAATTTTAAATGAGTTTCCATCCACTTTCTCAATATCAATGTCCTGCCCAAACTTGTCCAAGATGACATTAATCAGTGAGTTATCAAACTGGATCTCAATGTATTCCGGTTCTCCGGAATACATTAAAAATGTCTTGCGCACATATTCACTGACGTTAAATTCCGTTTTCTCGATGGTATTCTCAATAGTTTTTTTGATTTTTATCGAAACACTTTCCATTCGATCAACCCGGTAGTGGCGAAATCCGGTTTCCCCTATTTTTTTACCAATAAGGTAGTAATAATCGCTATCCTAAACTAAACCATAGGGAATAATCGTATAATGGTTGCCGTTATTTCTATAAATAAAATTTTTGTTGAGATCGTATTTCTTATATTTAAACGTAATTATCCTCGATTCCGTGATCGCTTGGTTAATTGTTTCGATAAGATAGTGAATCTTACTGTTTTGTGCTTTGATGCGTTCATCAATATAAATCTGACTTGTTAACTTTTCAGCAACGCTTTCACTGGTCAGTTCTTTTAGTTTATTGATGATCGATTCTGTCTGTTTTTTAGTCAGAAACCGCGCAGATGATACTGCATCCACTAGAATTCTAAGTTCATTGGTGTCAAAAGGACCGCTATAATAAAAACCCTTTTTGCCATCTTCACTATCCAGAATCTCGCCGATAGAGTATCCTGCGTCTCGCAATACTTCAATATCGCTCATCAAGGTGCTTTTGGTTGTTTTGATTTCCTCTTCTTTCATTCTATCCATTATGTACTTTACGGAAATATGTTGTTCATCATCGGTTTCCTTTTCTAATAAGTTCAAAAGAAATAACAACCGCCGGCCATAACTGGACATTTTACCGACTCCTTTTGATGGCCCCCATCTTCGGGACGCATCCATTGCGTTCGCTGATATGTTGCTACTGCTACTTTCACCGTTGAACACTGTTCCTTGCTTTTTTTATCTCTTTGCGAATCCCAATCATGTATCGATTATCCATTTTTGTTTTTAGATATTATTCAACATTCGACAAGGAAATCCTTCGTAAATTAGGATGAGAACAACTGCCTTCTGTCACTAACTACCGCTCTTCATTTACCAGTCCATTGCAATCACTTGTGAATACTCCGGAGTAAAATGAGCACCTATTCCGGAATATGAGAGCCACGGTTCCAGTAATTTTGAGCCACGCTTCCGGTCCGGGGGCCATACGTCAAGCGGACACAAACACTGCCTCTCGGATTGTCCGTTCGCGTCTGCCATCCGTCAATGGCGAGGGGCTTCGCCTGCCTCTACGCGTTGCTTCGAGGCCCATTGACAGCCATCAGTCGTGAACGGAGTGCGGCAGTTAGCCAGTGTTAGTTTAGTTGTGTGTTTGTTTGGCTCTATGATTTCGGAAAGCTGGCTCATTTTTTCCGGAGACTTGGCTCAGTTACTACCGGAATGGTGGCTTTAAGATGCCGTAATATTCACTTGTTCTCATGTAGATATGATCACATACATGAATAAAATAATTGGTACCCAATCAAATCAAAAAAAAAGAGAGCATATTAGCACCAGCTAAGCTCTCTTCGTATCCAGCAGTCTTGCTCACCAAACCCCACTTTTGAAAACAATAAAAACATCTTGGATTTCAATATATTTTTTAGTTTTTTCGGAGGCTAACCAGGTCAGGTGCGTCGAGACAAATCCCTTATGTGTATGGTAGGTAGGTTTTTCCTATTTCAATAAATTGGATCGTCCAGTACTTTACTGAACAACGGCAGCATGTAATCCGGCGACATGCTCGTCGTACGTTACGTTGGATGATTTTCTTCGTCTGATCGCTGTAGTCTCCAATGTTCAAGACGTCTTTGGATAGCAGAAGCCTTTAGGCATTGCCGTGAGTCCCGGAAGTCTACTACTTCAATTCCTGGCCGTACTGGGTGTAGCATGCCCTTGAATTCGCGCTTATTTCCGGCCACTTGTATAATGTCACTTCAGTGATTCCCGTCTCCCGGGTCAGGGTGGATATGGGGGTATTCTCGGGAGGCATCATCTACGTATGATCGATTCTTTGAACTCTGGATTGTATGCATCCCCTAGATCTACCCTCGGATTATCCTCCTGTCATTATATTGTTTGATGTATCACTGGATCGGCAGAAATCAACGCTCATCCGTTGGTTTCTGGATTATCCGGAGGTCCGACTTTTTATCGAAAACCATTATGCTGGTGTCTCCGACAAGTGGTCGATCCACATGTGGTCTTGATGGATTCAATGGAAGAACCACGGACCCAAAGCCTCCACAAAAAAACAGGTCGTCAGAGAAAAATGGACGCGGAAAGTACACCCAAAAACAAAAACGATTCTCTGGTATTCTACTATAGGAACATTATCCGCTGTAGTGCATCCACAGCGTTTCATTATGTAGTTATTCCTTATAAATCGATTGTTCTAGAACTCTATGAAAAGGTGTTCCATAGAGATATCGGTTACCCCGGAAGTTGAAAAAGTCTAAGTTATTTTATTTAACGCCGCCATCATAGGTGGCTTTATTTGTACTTGTACAAAATAGTGGATTGGCATTAGCGTGAACCCATGGACTTGTTAAAACCACTAAATTCCAATCCTTATCTGATACATAAAAAACATTACCATCAATCGCCACGACTATACTATCGATTAATACGTTTGTGTAATTATTTATGTAAAACTCAACATTACATTTATACCCTTTAATTACTTCGTCAGGAATAGCTGTTCTTACATATTTTCCGGATATTAATGACATATAAGAACTTCCAATCACCACATTTAAACCAATGGTGGTCGGCAATACCACAAGAGATATTAAAGTAGGTATCGTCATAATAATATTTAATTGTTCTTTATTCTGTTTATTTATACGATTTGGAGTAAAATAAATTACAATGCATATAAAAGCAGAAGCCACAAAAGAAATAACAGAAGAAATCATAAGATCATTTTTAGTAAAAGAAATAGCTATAACTAGTATTATAATAAAAGCCAAAGGAGCTACAAGTATCGTCTTTCTAACCCCCCCCTTTAATTTCTTTTCGAGTAATCTACCAAAAAAAGCGCTAGACACAAATAATATTAGAAACAAAATCATTGATATCAGAAACTTTTGATCATTGTTTATTTCTTTAAAGTATTCAATTTTTCCAATAAATAATCCTATGTACAAAAAAAATATCAAAGCCCAAAACAAACCACTTAGTGTTGGAATCGGCCTTGATGCTAAGTTAAATAACCACCATAACATTAATGCAACGATTAACGGAGTAATCCATAGATAAAACACAAACTCAATAGTTCTAGAAGATATGTCACCTAGAAAGAAAATAGACAAACAGAATTGCATTGTTAAAAACACTACCACTGAATAGATCGCGTAATCTAACCTATAATTACTGGGATACTTTTTCATTTGTCCAATGATATAAATCAAATATAAAACTAAAAGTACGTTGAGAAAATAGAGGACACCTATGATTAAAATCGATCTAAAATTTATTGGCACTGCATTAATTACCAATTCCTGCAATGACGGGAGCGGTGTATTTAATTGTTTTCCAAAATAAAATCCGTATAAAAAAGAATATCCTAACCCATAAAAAAACAAAAAGGTTACAGTTCCTAATAGATATTTAATATAACGGAGATATTTTGTTAAATTATGTCTTTGTATGAATTCTTGAAATATCTCGCTTGATAAAATTAAGTTAGTAATCAAAACATAAGCCCTCCATTTCCGTTACTTTTAGCTTATTTTCAATAGCTTCTTGATTTTTCTTTCATAATATTTTTTTCTTATGAAGCATGTACGAATTTAGAATTAAGCTAACCCGACTTCGCAATCCAGTGCCCTTCTTTAAATCCTCTGTTTAAACATCCTCCCATCTCTTATCTAACCTACAAACTACGTTTCCACCCATATAAAGTAAATACCCCACCACAATTGGTGAAGTTTCGAGCAGATAACCGTTTGTTACCTGAAGTCTCAAATAAATCTAAAGACCTACTCACTCCCCCAACCGCTCCAACACCTGCCGATGCGCCGGCACATCCAACCCCAACGCCTCCGCAGCCCGCACCACATACCCCGAAAAGGACCCAATCTCCGTCCGATGCCCCTGGGCTACATCCCGCTGCAGCGATGTCGTGCTCGCCGGGTCTAACGTATCAATCAATGCCAACGTCTTATCCGCCGCATCCGGCGCCAGCGCAATTCCCTTAGCCTGCGCCAACTGCGCAATCTCCTGCAACAACCCCGTCAACAACGCCCGTTTCTCCGGTCCCTTGCGCACTTCCCCGACCGGTTCCCCATAATAAGCCGTCGCGCCGCCCATCGCACAGATCATGAGATACTTCATCCAAACCGCTTCTTCAATCGCCGTGGTGAACTTCGCCCGGATCGACGCCGCTTTGCACAAGGCCTCGAACGCCTGCAACTTCTCCTTCAACCCCGTATCGGCACCTTCCCCGTTCAGCCCAAAGACCATCCGTGAGTGTGGGCCGCTCTGCACGATCTCCCCAGGCCCGGCGATCCATGAAAAAATGTAGCAACAGCCGTTCACCACTTGTGCCTCCGGCAATACCGCCTGTAATCGCTCGGCATTGTCCACGCCGTTCAATAAGGGAATCACCACCGTCGTCGCTTGGACGATCGGGCGAATCTGCTCCGCCGTCGCTTCCAGATCATACCCTTTCGTACAAAACAGCACCACATCCACCGGCCCGATCGCTTCGGCCTTATCCGTCGCTAACGCAGGCACGGCCACAAATTCCTGATCCTGCCCCTTCACCAGCAGCCCTTTTTCTTGGATCGCCTGCAAATGCTTGCCGCGGGCTAAGAAACACACCTCATGCTCCCGGTGCTCCTGCCCATACCGAGCCAGATATCCGCCAAAATACCCACCGACTCCACCTAAACCAACAACTGCAACCCGCATTGTTCATCCATCCTTTCAAAGCAAAAAGCGCCAACCGAGCGGTTGGCGCAACTTCATTCAAACACTCCGGCGCTAATACTCATTCGGTAACTCATGCAGCTGATCCAATCGATACACCGGGCCATCAAGGCAAACATAGCTGTGGCCGATATTACACCGGCCGCACTTGCCAATCCCGCACTTCATGCGCATCTCCAGCGTTGTATAGATATTTTCCGGCTGGAAGCCCAGCTTACGCAATACGTTCAACGTAAACTTGATCATGATCGGCGGCCCGCAGAGCACACAGACCGTATTCGCTACCTCCGGCCGTAACTCCTCCACATAAGCCGGTACAAACCCGACATGGCCCTGCCACTCATCATCACCGTTATCGACCGTCATCGATACGGTAAAATCCTCAACAGCCGGCCAATGCTTCGTGAGATCGTCCAGAAAAATCAGATCGGCCGGCGTACGGGCACCGTAGACCAAATGCAGCTTACCATAATCAGCGCGATGATCAACACAGTAGCGCACGACAGAACGCACCGGCGCCAAACCAATCCCGCCGCCGATAAACAACACATTCTTCCCCTGCATCTCGGTCATGGGAAAGCCGTTACCGTAAGGACCGCGCAAACCCACTTGCTGACCTTCGGCCATCTCATGCAGTTCATCAGTCAGACGGCCGACCTTCTTGATCGACAGTTGCAGATGATCGCCGCCATCGGTCGCCGAAAACATCGCTTCCCCGACACCCGGCAGTGACAGCATCGCTAATTGGCCGGGCAAGGTATGAAAAGGTGCCGAGCAACGGCCCCCTTGATCACGAAGCGCCAGGTAAAAGGTCTTCACATCCGGTGTTTCATCAATGATCTTTGTCACCGTAACGCTCTGAGGGATCAATTCACGTTGCCCTTCACCCATCCAAGGTCACCTCGCCAACTTCTTTGATCACATCGGTGATCTCGATATGCACCGGACAACGGGCGACACAACGGCCGCAGCCTGTACATTGCCACTTGCCGTAACGCTCAGGAAAATAGCGTAACTTATGCATAAACCGCTGCCGGACACGCTCTTTTTTACCGGGCCGGGGATTATGACCGCCGGCCATCACCGTATATTCCGTAAACATGCAAGCATCCCAGCAGCGAATCTTTGTTCCCTCATGAGCATTGCGGCGATGGTCCGTCAGATCAAAACAGTGGCACGTCGGGCACAAGAACGTGCAGGCACCGCAGTTTAAGCACGTTGCCGCCAGTTCATCCCAATAGGGATGCTCAAACATCTCCACTAACTTTTTATCGATGCCTTCCGGATTCACCGCCCGGGTACATGCCTGGGCTTTTGCCGGCGGTTCGATGGTCTCCACCAACAGCCCTTTTTCGGCCAAGCGCGCAACGATTTCTTCGCCGCGCGCTGTACGCGCCTCCACACCGTAACCATCCGTCAGTATGTGGAGTTGCACATCCGTTGATGCATGTTCCGCCGGCTCAAGCCCCATAGACGTACAAAAACAGTCCGGTCCCGGCGTTGTACAAGCCAATGCGACCAGCGTTGTGGCCGCCCGCCGCTTGGCATAAGCAGCATCTTGAGGCTCACGGCTTAAAAACACATCATCCTGGCAAAGAATCGCCTGCACATCACAGGAATGAATTCCCCAGATGATCGTCGGCGGTACTTCTTGCTCGACCGCTTCAAAAGTCACATCCATGCCGTAAGCACTGTAGCGGTAGAGGCTTTCCGTCTCCGGCAGCAAGATTTCTTTGGGGCTGACCGCTGGCGGCGTTGCTTCTAGATCAAGCGTCACCGCTGGGGACCAGGGGGCAAAGCGCGTCACACCGGCCACCTTGGCCGGCACCCAGACGGTTGCCTGGCCCGCCAACAGGGCCAAGGCATCGGCCAGATTTTTTTTGGCTAACGCTTTCAATCGCTTTTCACCTGCCTTAGAGGAATTCTTCCGGGTCATCGGTTTGATAGCGTCCCAACGGCGGTACGACCGTTTCGTCCACACCGGCATCATAGGGGCCGAAAAGCGCTTCAATATCTTGCTGCAGTTTGCGGTTGACCGTCATGATCGGAATGTCCATGGGGCAAACCCGTTCACATTCACCGCAGTCGACGCAGCGCCCGGCCACATGCATGGCTCGGGTGATCGCGAAGAAGGCATTGGCCGACGATGTGGCCGCTTTACTGACCCAGCCTTTTTTCTCCGTATCAAAAATACAGTCACGGCAATTGCATGCCGGACAAACGTTGCGGCAAGCATAACAACGAATGCACTTGTCATGCTGCTCCGCCCAATAGGCTTCTTTCTCGGCCGCTGTCTTCCCTTCCAGTTGGGCCACCTGGGCCATGCGCTCACCGGCGCGGCTGCCCACACCGACTTTCCGCGCGGCTTCCGCCGTTACACCGGTCGGTGCCGACGGTTGCTTGGAAACTTCCACACCGCCCAGGACCTGATCGGCCATGACCGGGTTGGGAAAGCGGCACTCGGCACATTTCGTCAAAAGCGAACCGGCTTCATCAACCATACCCGGACAGGGTAGGCCGATCACCAGCACCTGCTCCGGCGTGATCTGTTGATCCTGCAAGAGGCGCACGACGCCGCGGCTATCACAGCCTTTGACAAAGATCGCCCGCTTCTTGTCATTGTTGCGGTGATCGAGGAGCAACGCCGATAAGTTCGATACCGCGTATTGATCGTAGGCCAGCCGATCGGCTTTGGCGGCATCTTGAATATATAAGGGCGACGTCAGCGTCGGCCGACTGCCTTTTTTCCATCCATACACACCGGCGACGGTACCGGACTCCAGCAGTTCCCGCGCCAGTGTACGCATCGCTACATTTACATTATGCAATTCCTTCAAGGCTCTACCTCCCTCCAGAGACGGTTCGGTCCCAGTGGGCGCACTTGTTCGGTCAGTTCAGTCACAACATCGCGGAATTTCGGCGCTTCCGAACCAGAAATCCACCGTGCTTGAAAGCGGCGCGGATCGACACCCATAAAGGTGAGCAAGCGCTGCATCAATAAAAACCGGCGGCGCGTAAAATAGTTGCCTGTTCCATAATGGCAATCACCGGGGTGGCAACCGGCCACCAGCACTGCATCGGCACCTTTTTGAAAAGCCCGCAAGACAAACTGCGGATTGACCCGGCCGGAGCAGGGCACCCGCACCAGCCGCATATTCGGCGGATACTGCATGCGCGACAGCCCCGCCAAGTCCGCACCGGCGTAGGTACACCAGTTACAAGCAAAGCCGACAATATAGGGTTGCCATTCGCCGTTTTTGGTCTTGCCCGTATCCGGCGCCGCTGTTGGTGGCGGATCGAGTACCGGCAGGCCCACATGGCCCTCCGTGACGGCGCAATCGGCCGGCGAACCCGATTTGGGGCTTAGCGCTGACATAAAGCATCCACCTCCGCCATGATTTGTTCATCGGAAAAGCCGCCCATATTCATCGCACTGGACGGGCAGGCAACGGTACAAGCGCCACAGCCCTGGCAAAGGCCGCTGTTGATGGTCGATACCATCCGTTCGCGCATCTTACCATGAATCCGTTCCTGCTTGGGCTGCCGTGTAATCGCTTTGTAGGGGCAGATGGTTACACAAAGACCGCAGCCGGAACACATTGCTTCATTGCACTGGGCGATCATCGGTTCCCCCGTCAGTTCTGTTTTGGTCAGCAAGGCGGAGGCTTTGACGGCCGCCGCTGAACCTTGGGCCACCGAATCAGGAATATCCTTGGGGCCTTGACAAGCGCCGGCCAGGAAAATACCGCCCGTTTGCGTTTCTACCGGCTTCAGTTTGGGATGAGCTTCTGTGTACCAGCCATGGGCATCATAAGCGATCCCCAGCGTCCGGGCCAGTTCCCGGGCGTCATGTTGCGGATCCATCCCCGCCGCCAGGACCACCAGATCCGCTTCGATTTCCACCGGGCGGCCCAAAAGCGAATCGTCGCCGCGCACGATCAACCGATCGCCCACTTGGAAAATCTTCGACACACGCCCACGGATATAGTGGCCGTCATAATCGACCTGCGTGCGCCGGTAAAATTCTTCATAATTTTTACCGCCGGTGCGCACATCCATATAGAAGATGTATGATTTCGATGCTGGCAGTTTTTCCTTGAGTAGCGTCGCTTGTTTGGCCACATACATACAGCAAGTCTTGGAACAATAAGGTCGATTCTTCGCTTCATCGCGGGAACCGACGCATTTAATAAACACAATGTTCTTTGGTTCTTTGCCGTCAGAAGGCCGCTTGATCTTGCCGGATGTCGGCCCGGAGGCATTCAATAAGCGCTCCAAGTGCATCCCCGTGATCACATCAGGGATCCGGCCGCCGCCGTATTCTTCATAAGCGCTGATATCAAACTGCTGATAGCCCGTGGCGACCACGATCGTACCAAAACGCTCTGTGACGACTTCATCTTGATCATCAAAGCGGATCGCGTCGGTCGGGCAAATCTTCTTACAGATCCCACATTTGCCAGTCTGCAAATAGCGACAATGAGGCGCATCGATGACCGGTTTATTGGGCACCGCCTGCGGAAAGGGCACATAGATGGACTTACGAGGACCCATTTCCATCTCAAACTCCGAAGGCACTTTGCTGGGACATTTTTGAATACAAGCGCCGCAGCCGGTACACCGCTTGGTATCGACATAGCGTGCTTTTTTGCGAATCGTCACATCAAAAGAGCCGATAAAACCGCCGACCGACTCCACTTCGGCATAGGTCATCAGCTCCACATTGGGATGCTGGGCCACTTCCACCATTTTTGGCGTCAAAATACAAGCGGAGCAATCCAGCGTGGGGAAGGTCTTGTCGATCTGGGCCATCCGCCCGCCAATCGAATGTTCCCGGTCCAGCAGCGTCACCGGAAAGCCGTTATCAGCGATGTCCAGGGCCGCTTGAATCCCGGCAATTCCGGCGCCGATAACCAGAGCGCGCTTGGTCATGGGAATCGTTGCCGCCTTCAAGGGCTCATTCTTGAGCACCTTGGCCACACCCATGCGCATCAAGTCGATGGCTTTTTCCGTGCCGGCTTCTTTATCGGCATGCACCCATGAGCAATGCTCACGAATATTCACCTGCTCGACCATGTAAGGATTAAGCCCGCACCGACCGGCACATTTGCGGAAAGTCGTTTCATGCATCCGCGGTGAACAAGCCGTAACGACATACCCATCCAAATTGTGTTCCTTCACGGCCTCTTGAATCAACACTTGTCCCGGTTCCGAACACATATACTTATATTCCTGGGCATGGACAACGCCCGGCATGGCTGCGGCTTCATCAGCCACTTGCTTACAATCCACCGTGTGGGCAATGTTGCTGCCGCAGTGACAAACAAAAACTCCTATTCGCTTCATCTTTTACCTCCTCAGCCGCTGGCCGGGACCGGCAACGATTGCAACAGGCCCGTTGCTTCCACAAAGTGGCGATCAAGTCCCAGTGTTTTCATCGGCAGACCAAAAGCGAAGCCCATCAGTTCCGTAAAGTAATAGATCGGCAATCCCAGGGAACGGCCTAATTTTTTTTCGGCGGTCCCTTGCCGCATATCGAGATTGGATGTGCAAAGCGGACAAGGTGTCACTACACAATCGGCGCCGGCCAGCTTTGCATACTTCAGGACTTCTGCCGTCATCTGCACGCCTGTATCGGGTCGCGTCAGGGTCAAACTGCCGCCGCAACATTCCGTTTTATAGCCCCATTCCACCGGTGTGGCCCCGAGCCGTTCCATCAAGTGATCCATCGTCATGGGATTTTCCGCTTCATCCATGGCGATCGCACGGGGTTTCACCAGTAAACAGCCGTAGTAGCAAGCCACTTTCAATCCCTGCAAGGGACGGCGGATCTGGGCTGCCAATGCACTGTCATCGATATCATGTACCATGATCTCCAAAAGTGAACGAGCCACAATGGCACCGCTCAATTCTTCTTCAATCACTTCTTCCATTTCCCGACGCTTTAGCGGATCCCGTGCCGCCACTTCCGCCGCTTTGATGCGCTGGTAACAGGCGGCACAAGGAACAGCCACTTCACGAAACCCCTGTTGCTCCGCCAAGGCCAGATTGCGCGCCGGCAAAGCGATCGACAACAACGGATCATGGTTATGGGCCGATGAAGCGCCGCAGCAATTCCAATCGCGGATCTCCTTCATATCCATATTGAGATGGCGAATCACCGCATCAGCAGACAGGCCATACTCGATGCCGGTTCCAGTCAACGAACAACCAGGATAGTACCCATATCTCACTTGATTTCACCTCGCTTTTTGCGCACATTGGCAAAGATGCGCGCTACAGCTTCCGGGTTTTCAATCTTTTTCGGCAAAAAATGCAATTTGCCTTGAGCCAGCATGGCCGGCCCAAATTCAGCATTGCTAAACAAGTTGCCGGTCAATACATTTAAGCGCGCCATCATGCCCACTTCATGCAGCAATCCATGATCCTCCACGGACTGCAAAAACAGATCATGAAAAGTTTTGCTGGTTTTATCCGAGACCAGTCCCGCTCTTTGCGCTTCAATGCGCAGCGACTCCATCAGCCGCGCCGGTTCCACTTCCCGTGGACAGCGCACGGAGCAAGTTTCACAAGCGGCACAAGCCCAGATACTATAGGAAGAAAGTACTTCGCGAATCAATCCCATTTGAATCATGCGGATTAACTGGCGAACTGTATTTTCCATCGCAAAAGCCGTTGGACAACCGGCGGCACATTTGCCACATTGATAACAAAGAGCGGTATCAATGCCGTACACCTCTTTAAGCCGACGGCGAAAATCTTCGCTATTGTCGACGGTCGTAGATACCATCACGGTCCCCATTTTGCGTCCCTCCTTTGGAGTAGCCCGGTAACCCTAAAAAAAAATCCAGTGTCCGTCATGGGAAATCCCCTGTCAAACAACCGGATGTCGATATATTAATCCTATCACGGATAGTAGAAAAAACCTAGTGGTGGAAATTACAAATCACAGATTATCCGCCCCGGATGAGTATAAATATTCATCCGCCGTCCCCGGACAAAACCGATGACGGTCACACCGATCTCTTCGGCCAACTTGAGGGCCAGATCGGTCGGTGCAGAGCGGGAAGCCAGCAAAGGAATGCCCATCTTCGCGACTTTCAGCAAGATTTCCGAAGAGATTCGTCCCGATGTCAGCAAAAAACATTCATCCAGCGGGATCGCTGCCCGGAAACAGTGGCCGATGATCTTATCGACGGCATTATGACGCCCTACATCTTCCCGAAAGATGGTGATGCCTTGCGCACTGGCCAGCGCCGCCCCGTGCACACCGCCGGTCTCACGATACAGATCCGATCGCCCTTGCATCTCGCCCATCGCCTGGAGAATCTGCTCCGCCGACACTTGCAGCGGGCGATCGTGGAGGGGACGCACCAGTTGCGTATCGGTCACATCATAATAAGTCGTTCCTTTGCCGCAGCCCGTCGTCACATACCGTTTCATAAACGTCTTCGGCGCGATCAGTGATGTTTTTCCTTCCACAAACACCTGCCCCGTCACCCGTTCCCAGCGCAGCTCCGTCACGTCCGACAAGTCTCGAATAAAACCTTCGGCCACCAAGAACCCCAGAGCCAGATCTTCCAGATACTCCGGACTGGCCAGCAGCGTCACCAGTTCCTCCCCGTTTACATAGATCGTCACCGGCGATTCACAGACAACCGGATCGTCTTTTTCCTGCTTCCGGCCGTCAGCGATGCGCTCGATCGAAACAAGGCGGTATGGTTGCTCATACCGCCTTGTTTGATCGAAGCGTTCACCGGAACCGCTTATATTTTCATCTTGCACTGACGATGCCTCCTACTCCAGATGCCCCGTTTCCACCGGAATATAGCGGCGGACGCGAAAACCCGGCTGCCGTACCGGACGTTGCCGGAGTTGTTGATAGGCCAACAGGATCACCAGTACCGAAAGCACAACCGCACTGATCCACGCCCAGTGGTACTGGCGAAAATCAAACAGTGTCGGGTAAATGTTCAATCCATAGTCAGCGGCGTCATTAAAGACAATCCACAGACTAACCCACTTCCAGGTGATCGTGGAAAAGGCGAATCGCGGCCAAAACAACAGCGCCTGCACGGCCATGCCCAGATGGGACAATCCCAACATCCAGTTGACGATCGACGGGCCTCCGGCTAGATAGGCCCCATGGATATTCAGGATCACCGCCCACAGGCCGTATTTGATCAATACCGCCGGCGCCAGGCAATTCAGCCATGATGAGTGCGTCCCCATCAAACGTAGGACCAAGATGATCGTAAAATCCAGCGAAGCCAGCGGGCTGTCCGGAACCAAAAGCCAAAGATACCAGGGCGTATCGGCTAATTGTTCTTTGTACCACCAGAATCCATAAAGAGTACCCACAAAATTAATCAAGATCAACAAGAGTATGATTTGATCACGTTCAAGCCACCGTCGCAACCGTTCCGTCTGCTTCTGCAGGCCACTAACCAGAAAAGGGGCCATCCTGTATCTCACCTCATCCTCTCTTTTCCTAGCTATGGCAGTCGCATCAATGTAACTTGGGCCTGTTCATCATCAAATATGGCCAAACTGCCACGCCGATGATCGCGCGGTACCCCTAAGGACCCCACACCGATAATATATCGTTCACCGGGCTGTAACCGAAGCGGCTGATGCTCCGTAAACGGTACCTCTTGAACATCACCGTCATTCCAAATATAACACGTAGCCAAGTGCGTATGACCATGAAAACAAACCGTAAAGTCATCGGCCAAAAAATTACGCCAGGCCATCTCCGGAGAATGGATGCGCGTCGAATCGGCACGCAGCGGTCCGCCATGAACAAACAACAGACCGTCTTCACGCCGGGCCAGCGGCCACGAACCATAATAGTCCCACAGTGCCGGGCTCACATCGGCCGGTCGCGGATACCTTTCGACAAAACGATCGCAATTTCCTTTAATCCCCAGCACATGGGCATGATGAAAAAGGGTCAGACAATCGGCCAATCCATCAGTGTCACCATAAGGCAAGACATCACCTAAAAAAATCAAGCGATCCGTTGCTTGCAGCAGGGCCAAGGCTGCCGCCGTCTGAAGTGCATTGCCGTGCACATCGGCAAAAAGACCCCAACGCATCACCGGACTCCCCTTTCATCCTCCCTTACCAAAAGGTAAAGGGATCTTGATTCTGGCGATGCGGCACCACGGTCAGGGGCACCTTCGCCTCCCCGGCACAACGGGTTAAATAAGTACAAAGCGCTGCGATCACCGGTTGCTCTGTAGCATAATGCCCGGCATCCAGTACATCAATTCCCAATTCCAGCGCCATTTGCGCTTCATGATATTTCACATCACCGGTAAGCAACAAATCAGCGCCTTGCATCGATGCTGGGCGCAACAAACTCATGCCGGAACCGCCACAAAGAGCAATCTTCCGGACAATCCGCTGGCGATCACGGCCGATCCAGCGCAATGCCGGTATGGACAGGCGCGATTTCACCAGGTCCACCAGATCTTCCACGGTCATCGATTGCGCTAACCAGCCGTAGCGCCCCAGGCCTTGGGCGGGGCCGCGGTTGACCAGTCCATACACATCATAGGCCACTTCTTCGTAAGGATGCGCTTTCAGCATCGCTTTCAGTACGCGCGACAATTGCGATTTACGGACAATCGCTTCCACGCGGCACTCTTGAACTTCTTCCATCACACCGGTTTGCCCGATAAAAGGCTGCGCACCCGGTAACGGTAAAAAGCTGCCCAGCCCTTCCGTGCGAAAGGTACAATGGGAATAATCGCCCAGTTGTCCGGCACCGGCGTCACCCATGGCTTTACGCACCATCGCTTCCTGCGCCAGTGGGACAAAAACCACAATCTTCATCAGTTCTTCCGCGCGATCATCGGCCAGCGGCCGCACTTCTTGCAGTCCCAGCGTCTCGGCCAGCACGTCATTCACACCGCCGGTCGCACTGTCTAAATTAGTATGGGCCGCATACACTTGCAGTTGTTCGGCAACCAGCGTACGGATCAGGGCACCTTGCGGTTGATCCCAGCGCAAGGCTTTCAAGGGCTTAAATAAAAAGGGATGATGGGTGACGATTAGCTGACATCCGGCTGCCAGCGCCCCGTCAATCACCTGCTGATCCAAATCCAGGGCTACATAGACCCCATCGATCGCTGCAGCGGGACTTCCTACTTGCAGGCCAATGGCATCCCAATCTTCCGCCAGCCTTTTCGGTGCTAGCTGTTCGATCCATTGGATGATTTGTGCGCAAGCAACAGCCATTCTTTCACCATCTCCAGATTCTTGATTCGTTCCGCTTTATGGCCGATCGCTGCCGTATCGGGCTGTTTGCTGCGCCCCATCCCGGCAAGCGCTCGCCGGTCTCGCTCCAGTAACCGCTCGATCAGGGTGACCAACAGCGGGTGGCGCCGCTCCAGCAACAGCGGTCCCAACTCGGCGCTCAAGGATTGCACATAAGCCGGCCAATCGGGATGCTGCAACTGGGCCTGCCCGTTGCCACGGTGCATCTGCATCACTTCATAGATGCGTGGCCCTTCAGCAATTAGATCTTCCTGATTAAAAAACCAGCCATGGTCCGCCAGCCATGTTCGTAATCCCGTCGCTCCCTCTAAGGGCTGCAAGATCAAGCATTCGACACCGGCAAGCTTGCCCTGCGCCATACCTTCATCAAGGATGTGCCGGATCGTGCCGCCGCCCATACCGGCGATGACGATGGTTTGCACCTCGCCCGGCGCGATCACCTCCAGGCCATTGCCTTCGCGCACATGCACACGATCAGCAACGCCATAAAGGGCCACATGCTGCCGAGCCGTTGCGAGCGGACCGGAATGAATATCACCGGCTACCGCCATCGGTACCGCACCTTGCCGCACCAGCGAAACGGGAATATACGCATGATCAGTGCCAATATCGGCCATGCCCCATCCCTGGGGAATGGCATCATGGATCCAAGCTAAACGCGGACTCAATAGGACGGTCATGATTCGTTCCTTTCTTGATACAAAAACCCCGTCTGCCACCAGAGCAGACGGGGTCGCTTAAAACAAATTGGTGGGCCCACCTGGGATCGAACCAGGGACCAACCGGTTATGAGCCGGCCGCTCTACCGCTGAGCTATAGGCCCGTGGGCAATATTATACCCCACTTGCCCACCTTCGTCAACGGGTGAACGGACCAATTCTTGCGATTGGCTGGAGCCGCTCAGGGCGGGTATCGCCTCGGCTAATCCAAATAATCTTTTAACTTCTTGCTGCGGCTGGGATGGCGCAACTTGCGGAGCGCTTTGGCTTCAATCTGCCGGATCCGCTCCCGGGTTACCCCAAACTCTTGTCCCACTTCTTCTAACGTCCGTGACCGGCCGTCATCGAGGCCAAAGCGGAGGCGCAACACCTTCATTTCCCGCGGTGTCAGCGTTTCCAGCACTTCTTCCAGTTGCTCTTTGAGCAGGATAAAGGAAGCGGCTTCCGCCGGGGCCGGTGCATCTTGATCTTCAATAAAATCACCAAGATGGGAATCTTCTTCTTCACCGATCGGCGTTTCCAGGGAGACCGGCTCTTGGGCGATCTTCATGATCTCACGGACCCGCTCGACAGGGATGTCCATTTCTTTGGCAATTTCTTCGGGTATGGGCTCACGGCCGTATTCCTGCAGCAACTGGCGCGAAACGCGAATCAATTTGTTGATGGTCTCCACCATGTGCACCGGAATCCGGATCGTCCGTGCTTGATCAGCAATCGCCCGCGTAATCGCTTGGCGAATCCACCACGTAGCATAAGTAGAAAATTTATAGCCCTTACGGTAGTCAAATTTTTCTACCGCTTTGATCAAACCGAGATTTCCTTCCTGAATCAAGTCCAGGAATAACATCCCCCGGCCCACATACCGTTTGGCAATGGAAACGACGAGGCGCAAATTGGCTTCTGCTAAGCGGCGCTTGGCTTCTTCATCGCCTTCTTCCATGCGCTTGGCCAGGGAGATCTCCTCTTCGGCCGAAAGCAACGGTACCCGGCCGATTTCCTTGAGATACATCCGCACCGGATCATCAATACCGACACCTTCCGGAACGGAAAGATCAACTTCAATCTCTTCTTCTTCCCGAATCACCGGTTCTTCCGTCTTGACGATGGCTTCAACCTCTTCAGCAGTTCCGGGGACCACCTCAATGCCCATGTTGCCAAGGTTTTCATAGATCTCGTCAATTTGTTCAGGCGTCATTTCAATCCCTTGCAAGGCATCCATGATTTCCTGATAAGTAAGAATCCCTTTTTTCTTGCCCTTGACAATCAGGTCCTTGACGTTTTCCATCTGTTGGACTTGCTCATCTTTCATCCGTGGTTCCCCCCTTGTGCCAGAGCCGTTGATTCCACCGAGTTCCTAACGGCATGGCTCCGTATATGCGCGCCGCGCGATTGCGGGCTTGCTGTAAGCTCGTCAATTGCGGCAAAATATGTCGTACTGTATCCAAATCGCCTTGCTGAGATCGCACTGCAATCTCCAACTCTAAGCGCTCGATTTCACTTAACATCCAGGCGTAGCGTAAGATATTAACACAATCCTCCACGGTTGCTTCATCAGGGCTACCCCAATCGGTCAGCAACAGGGAACTGTAATAAGCACCGGCCGGCGATGCCGCCAGTTGATCCGTTACGGCCATGGTCAAGGAACCAGAGCGTTCTCCTGCAGCGCGTTGCATAGCCTGGACAATCGTTTGGATCTCCGGACTGGCCGGAGGAAATTGATCACCCAAACGCTGCTCCAGCCAGCGCACGCGCTCCCCATCATCGGTCATCCAGTGAATCAGATAGCGCCACGCTTGTTCCAGGCGACTGGCACCGTCGGGGCCTTTCGCTGCCGCCGGGCTTGCTTCTGATGAAACCGTAGCATGTTCAGGAATAGTTTGCCTAGAAATTCCCTTTTTATGCCCCATTTCGGCCCCATTCCGGGCAATTCCTCGCAATTCCGACTCAATCGTATTGGGTGCCAAGTACAACTGTCGTGCCAGCCAATGAATCGTCGCTTCCTGTTCCACAGGACTGCGCATCATCAAAATATCTGGCGCTAACGCTCGCACTAACGCTACTTTCCCATCGACTTGGGCGCCATCATGCTGGGCCGCTTCTTGCCGGTACCGAAACTCAAAAAAAGAGCATGCGCTATCCATAATTCGCCAAAAAGCATCAGTACCATGCTTTTGCAGGTATTCGTCAGGATCTTTTCCATCAGGAAGCGAAATGACTTTTACCTGCGCACCAAGGGGAACAAGGATCCGTCCTGCCTTCACCGTCGCTTCCATTCCCGCTTTATCACTGTCATAACCGATCACCACTTGTGACGCATAACGCAACAGCAACCGTCCCTGGTCTGCCGTCAACGCTGTTCCTAAGGTGGCCACCGCTTGGGGAATACCGTACTGATGACAAGCAATGACATCCATGTATCCTTCGACTAATAAAGCCAATCCTTTTTGCCGAATTGCCGGACCTGCTTTATGCAATCCATAAAGCTGCTGCCCTTTTTTAAATAATGCCGTTTCCGGTGAATTTAAATACTTAGGAACCGTATCATCAAGAACACGTCCACCAAAGCCGATTACCCGTCCACGTACATCATGAATCGGAAACATCACCCGGTCACGAAATCGGTCGTAAGCTCCCTCGCCCTCCGGTCGGCGCACGGCCAAACCAAAGCGCTCCAACTCATCGACGCGATACCCTTCTGCCAGCAAGCGCCGGTAAAGAAAATCCCACCCCGGCGGTGCAAAGCCCAGCGAAAAAGCAATGATCACACTGTCTTGAAGGCCACGGCGGTGAAAGTATTCGCGGGCGACCCGGGCCCGTGCGTCTTCACGCAGGCACTGAAAGAAAAGTTCCGCTGCCCGCTGGTGCAACGCATAGCCGCGTTCCACAAGCGAACGCGCCTCCCGCTGCGCCGGTGTCAGTTCCTTTTCCGGCAAGGTCACTCCGGCTTGTTCCGCCAGCTTGCGCAAGACTTCAGGAAAACTTAAATTCTCGCGAAGCATCACAAAACTAAAGACATCGCCGTGAACACCGCAACCAAAACAATGAAAAACTTGCTTTTCCCCGGAAACACTAAAGGAAGGCGTTTTTTCCGAATGAAAAGGACAAAGTCCCACATATCGGCCGCCTTGGCGTTTCAAAGGTACATATTGAGCCACTACATCGACGATATCCAACCGATGGCGAACCTCATCCACGATACGGGGATCCTGCAATGCTCATCACCCCATCATGATTTCGCCATTATGGGCGTAATTCCTGCTTTTTTGACTCGGTTTCCCGCTTTCCTGTCGCGAGCGAAGGGCAACCTCCCTGTTCAAGTATCTTTTAATTCGCGTCGGAGCTAATATTTCCTTCACAATACGACATTTTTTTTCATCGCGAACGGCTATAGTATGCCAGAAGTTTACAGCCTATAATCTCAACGGGTAAACCAAGGCATGGGCAAAAACATTTTTTCATAGATCTTGAGGGCAAAACGATCGGTCATGCCCGAGATATAATCGACAACCACTCGCTCTAAACCGTCGCGCTCGACATTCGCCAGGTATTCTTCCGGTAAATGTTCCGGCCGGGCCACAAACAAACGATACAGCGCAACCAGTAACTCTTTGGCTTTGGTTTCCTCTTGTTTGGCCACAGAACCAATGTAGACCCGATCAAACATAAATTGCCGCAAGCAGAGTGTCGCTTCTTCCACGGCCGGCGAAAGACGGATGGTCCCTTGCCCCTGAGACGCTTGCACGATATCCATGATCATCGTATTGATCCGCACGCCATGACGATCACCGAGAATGCCCGTACATTCCGCCGGCAAATCATGGCGGCTGATGATCCCGGCCCGCAGCGCGTCATCAATATCATGATTGATGTAGGCAAAGCGGTCGGCCCAGCGAACAATTTGACCTTCCAGCGTCGCCGGTCGGCCACGGCTGTTATGATTGAGAATCCCGTTGCGTACTTCCCAGGAAAGGTTCAACCCTTTACCTTCTTCCAGCAGATCGACGATCCGCAAACTCTGGGCGCAGTGGGAAAAACCGCCGGGGTAGACTTGATCGAGCGCTTCTTCCCCCGCATGCCCAAAAGGGGTATGACCAAGGTCATGCCCCAACGCAATTGCCTCCGTCAAGTCTTCATTAAGTGCCAGTGAACGGGCGATGGTGCGCGCGATCTGCGCTACTTCCAAGGTATGGGTCAGCCGCGTCCGGAAGTGATCGCCTTCCGGCGCGATAAAGACCTGCGTCTTGTGCTTTAAACGGCGAAAGGACTTGGCATGAATGATGCGATCCCGATCCCGTTGAAAACAAGTGCGCATCGGACAAGGATCTTCGGGCCGGCTGCGGCCGCGACTGTTCTTACTGCGAACTGCCAAAGGGGACAGGAGTGCTTCTTCCCGTTGCTCCCAGTCTTCACGCATGATCACGGTCACACCTCCCGTACCTGGATCAGATGCGGCCCAGTTTGGCCATGGCCGCCAAACGGCGTGCTAAAATCTTGGCGCGCTTCAAGCCATCACTGTCATTGGCCGCCGGACGCTGCGCTGATGCGCCAAAGTGGCCGCAGTCGGCATCACCATAGCCGTCGCCGACAATCGTCATGCCTTGGACGAGCAACAGATCATGAAGCGCCCGTGTGGTTGTTTCCTGTCCACCGTATTTGGAAGCGCCGACGGTGACCACACCGGTTGGAATGCCCAGCCACGCTTTCGTGCCGCGTACTTGCCGCGTTTTATCGAAAAAAGCCTTGAGTTGTGCGCTGACGCTGCCAAAATAAACGGGGCTGCCCCATAATACGGCATCGGCTTCGCCGATGATCCGGAAGGCTTCCTCCAGCGCTGTCCCGCGAAAGCAAACGCCGCTGCAAGGATTGGAACAAGCCGTACAGAAGGGATGTTTCGCTGCCAGCACTCGTTCCTGGGCGTGGAGCCAGATCACTTCGATGCCGGCTGCCTGCCATTCTTCCTCGGCTGCTTTTAATAAGGTTACCGTATTGCCGTCACGATTCGGACTGCCATTGACAATTACAATCTTCAACCATCATCGCTCCTATCCGATTTTAAGCCATCCCTACGATATGACCCTTAGTTAATACCACTTCCAATGGCAAAATACCTGCTTTTCTCTCATAACAAAGAAGCCGGGATCGCACTCCCGACTCCTTTGCCTTGTCTCTTGACCACTTAGATAATAATACAGATAAGTCCACCGTGCCCATCGTTGACGATCCGCTGCAGCGTTTCCTGCAGCTTGCCTTGGACGTTTTCCGGCATCCGCTGCAGTTTATTTTGGACACCTTCCCGCACCAGATCATGGAGTGATTTGCCGAATATGTTGGATTCCCAGATCTTTTGCGGGTTTTCTTCAAACTCATCTAACATGTAGCGAACCAGTTCTTCACACTGCTTCTCCGTACCGATGATCGGTGTGATCTCCGTCGTAATGTCAGCGCGAATGATGTGCAGTGACGGGGCGCTGGCTTTGAGTTTGACACCGAACCGGCTACCCTGCTTAATCAATTCCGGCTCTTCCAGGGACATTTCTTCCAGGCTGGGATTGACCATGCCATAGCCGTTTTGACGCACATCCTCCAGGGCACCGGCCACTTTGTCAAACTCCCGCTTGGCCATCGTCAGTTCTTTCATCAGGCGCAGCAAGTCATGCTCTCCGCCGATCCGCAGTCCCGTTTCCGACTGCAGCACTTCGTAGAACATGCCCTCCGGCGCGGTCATCTCGATCGTCGCCGCTCCGGACCCAAGGTTCATCTCCTGCAAAAAGGCTTCGTTGACAAAGTCAAAGCTGCCCAGTTGCTCCACGGCCAGATCAATATCACGTAGCCGTTTGACTTGGGCGATCGTATCCCGAACGGCTTGCTCGAATTGCTGACGCACTGCATGGTCGGCGCTTAATTCTTCGATCCACAAGGGCAAGTTGATGTTCACTTCGGTCACCGGAAACTCATAGAGGGCTTCTTCTAAGATTTTCAGCACATCATGCTGATCAAGCGTCGCCACATTCAGCGGTAACACCGGTACCTGATAGCGCCCCTCCAGTTCATACGCTAACTCGGCCGTATCTTTGGTATGGGGTCGTGTGGAATTCAAGATCACCACAAAAGGCTTGCGCAGTTCTTTGAGTTCCTGAACCACGCGCTCCTCAGCTTCCACGTAGGCTTCCCGCGGCAGATCCGTAACGGAGCCGTCGGAAACCATGACAATGCCGATCGTCGAATGGTCAGCAATCACCTTGCGCGTACCAATTTCCGCTGCATCTTGAAAAGGCATCTCTTCATCGGACCACGGCGTCATGACCATGCGGGGACCGGCTTCCTCCTCATAGCCTAATGCCCCGTCCACTGAATAGCCTACACAATCGACCATCCGCACCCGCATTTTGATCCCGTTTTTGACGCCGATTTCGACGGCTTCATTGGGAATAAACTTCGGTTCTGTCGTCGTAATCGTTCGACCTGCACCAGATTGCGGTAATTCATCGCGCGCCCGTTCCTTATCATGAACGTTCTTGATGTTTGGCAAGACCAGTAATTCCATAAAGCGTTTGATAAAGGTGGATTTACCCGTGCGGACCGGGCCTACCACCCCGATGTAGATGTCGCCTCCGGTGCGATCGCTGATATCACGAAAAATATCGAGCTTCTCCATCGCGGTCTTATCCCTCCTCTTTTGTTTTTTGCCCTAGCCGCCCGGGCAAAAGCGCCCTGAACAAACACAAGCAGGTAATACCGCTACCAATATATGAGGACAACCTCACACCTAGACCTACCAGAGCAGTTCCATTCCAATCGATCCTCAAGAGGTCCCAGAAGAAGGAAGTTAACTCCTCTCAAGCAAGGGTATGAACCCGCATGACTTTCCAGAACAAAAAAAGCAGGATCGACATGCGATCCTGCTTTTTCGCTAGCAGACAAAATCATGATTTCCAACGCTATGTTGCTTAATGGGCCCAGCCTTTGACGCCCTCTTCCACCTCATGGGTTTTTAAGCGTCCCATCAAGTTGGCTACGGCCTCGGACGGTGCGACGCCTTCCAAAAGAACGCGATAGCATTGGGTAACGATGGGCATTTCGACGCCCAGGGTCTGCGCCATTTGATAGGCCGCTTCGGTGGTGCGAATGGCTTCCACGGTTTGACCGACCGCATCGAGGGCAGCCTGCAACTTTTTGCCTTTACCAATGAGTACGCCAAAACGCATATTCCGCGAATGGTGGCTTGTACAGGTAACGACTAAATCGCCGATACCGGCCAGGCCGGAAAAGGTGCTGGCCTGGGCACCGGCCGCCACACCGAGACGAGTGATTTCCGCCAATCCCCGTGTCACCAAGGCTGCCTTCGTATTGTCACCAAAGCCCAGGCCTTCGGCGATCCCACAAGCTAAGGCGATGACGTTTTTCAGCGCGCCGCCCAACTCGACACCCAGCAAATCGGGATTGGTATACACACGAAAATGAGGACGCATCAGCAAATCCTGCACCGCTTCGGCCATCGCCCGGGACTCTGACGAAACGACGACCGTCGTCGGAATATCGCGGGCCACTTCTTCCGCATGGCTGGGGCCGGAAAGCACGACGACCCGCTCGGCCATCGCCGCCGGCAGTTCTTCTTTTAAGACTTCCGACGGTCGTTTGCCTGTGCTGGGCTCAATCCCCTTGCATGTGCTGATAATCACCGCATCGGGCGATCCTTTTTTCGCGACCAGCCGCGCCGTTTCCCGGAGCGCCGCCGAAGGCACCGTCAGTAAAATGACCGACGCATCGGTGATCACATCGTCCAGGTTGGCCGTTGCCCGTACCCGTGCCGGCAGCAGCACGCCCGCTAAATAACGACGATTTTCCCGGTATCCATTAATATCCTTCGCCAAGTCGGAACGACGCGACCACAACTGTACCGTCCGATCCGGTTGCGCTAATAAACGCCCTAACGCCGTGCCCCAACTCCCTGCTCCTAATACAGCTACCTTATCTGCTTGCATCCCGAACAGACCTCCTATGACAGTTATTGCATGTTACCGAAGATGGTTTCATCATTTGCGGCGAATGGGATTTTCTTGACCGGCCAATAAGCGTTGTAAATTCGGAATATGCCGGTAGAACACAAAGGCACCGGTAACAACGGCCACGATCTGATAGGGAAAGGGTTTATCCCACCATACCATTAATGCCGGCAACGTAACCGACGCCAACATGGAACCAACGGAAACATAACGCGTCAGCAATACAGAAGCCAAAAACAAAACTACCGTTACGCCCATGACATCGGGCGCCAGCAGCAAAAAAACACCGGCCGCACTGGCCACACCTTTGCCACCTTTAAATCGCATAAACGGCGAAAAGGTATGTCCCAGGATGGCGGCCAAGCCCATCAACACCGCAATCAATTCCCCCTGTGCCAGCCCCCACCAAGCGGCCAGCGCCCCTTTCGATGCATCGCACAACAGCACCAGCGCACCGAGCGGCGCGCCTAAGACGCGAAAGGCATTCGTCGCCCCCACATTGCCACTGCCATGTTGGCGAATGTCGATCCCACGCAGACGACCGGCCAGGTACGCAAAGGGGATGGAACCCAAGACAAAAGCGGCTACCATCAGCAACAGGGATCCAACCCATTCTTGACCCATCATCGCTTCTCGATCACACCTTCTCTTTTTCCCGTTGACGAATGATAAAGCGAATCGGCGAACCTTCAAAGCCGAAGGTCTGACGGAAACGATTTTCAATATGTCGCTTGAAGGAAAAATGGAACAGCTTCTCATCGTTCACAAAGAAAACAAACGTCGGTGGTCTTACATCAGCTTGTGTCACAAACAAAATTTTTAAGCGCCGCCCTTTATCGGAAGGAGCCGGCATGACTCGTAAAATATCGGCCATCACTTCATTAATTACCGATGTGGCAATGCGTCGCGTATTTTGCTCAACAACAAAATCAACCAGTTCTAAGATCTTCGGCAACCGTTGTTTGGTCAAGGCCGACACATAGATCGTCGGCGCATAACTTAAAAACAGCAATTCCGAGCGCACCTTTTTATCAAAACGGGCCATGGTCTTGTCGTCTTTCACGACCAAGTCCCATTTATTGAGTACAAGCACGCAAGGTTTTCCCGCTTCGTGGGCATACCCGGCGATTTTTTTGTCTTGCTCCGTCACGCCCTGGGACGCATCGATGACCATCAAGACCACATCACTGCGGTCAATGGCCCGCAAGGACCGCATCACGCTGTAGCGCTCCACCGCTTCGTCGATCTTCCCTTTACGGCGCATGCCGGCCGTGTCGATCAGCATGTAGTGCTTGCCGTCCCGTTCAAAAAGCGTATCGATAGCATCACGGGTTGTACCGGGAATATCGGAGACCATGACCCGATCTTCACCTAACATCGCGTTGACCAGCGAAGATTTACCGACATTGGGGCGGCCGATAAAGGCAATTTTAATCGCGTCCGGATCCTCATCGCCAGAATCTTCCGGCGGCAGCGCTGCCACTATGGTATCGAGCAGATCGCCTGTATTCATCCCGTGCGATGCCGAGATCGGAATCGGTTCTCCTAAACCTAAACTATAAAACTCCATGTAGCGCTCAGGTTTCGAAAAATCCTCCACTTTGTTCGGAACTAAAAAAACCGGCTTTTTCGACCGGCGCAGCAATTCCGCAATTGCCTCATCACCGGCCGTCAGCCCCTGCCGTCCGTCAACGAGAAAAACGATCACATCAGCTTCGGCGATAGCCGCTTCCGCTTGCAACCGCGTACCTCCTGAGAATACATTATCCTCAGCGCCGCCCAATTCTAACCCGCCCGTATCGACTAAGGTAAACTCTCGCTCTCCCCACTGGGCATGGCGATAAAGACGATCCCGCGTCACCCCGGGCTGATCCTCCACGATCGCCACACGGCCACCGGTAATACGATTAAAAAGTGTGGATTTACCTACATTCGGCCGGCCTACCACAGCTACGATCGGTCTTGCCATAATCCTCTCCCCTTTCGTTGGCGCTTTTGGCGACGCCATAAGGCGGACCAAAAGGCCCCTCCATCTGCTTCAATCACTTCTACAGTTACATCACCAAGCGCAGCGCTGATCATCGCTACCGTCATGCTATCTAAGGTGATATCTCCATCGGCGCGCAACATCGTCGCCGGCAACAATACTCGATCACCCGGCCTTGGCGGGTCATCCAAGGCCTGCAGCGTCGCTACCACATCGCATCCTGTCAACAGCCCCGTCACCGTCACCGTGGGGCCAAAAAAAGTATTCCTTACCGCCACGAGGCGAATGTGCTCCGAACCGGGCAATCCCTGTTCCTGTGCTTGGTCCAGTAATGGCACCAACACCCGCTCGGCCGACACACCAGCGATCACGAAGGTTCTTCCCGTACCTACCGGCGTCACACCAGCCAGCGATGCTTCCATTTGTTCCGACCAACTGTCGATAAACAAGCGGCTGATGCCGATGCCATTTTCCAACTGGCTGAAGTCATCATAAGCTTCCGCCTCAGGAAAAGGCCGCTCGGCCGCCAGATAAAGCTCATCGGCCGCGTAAAAAAGCGATTCGCCACGCTCTGGCCGGGCCACCGCTTGCCACCGCTCCACTTCATCGATCACGGCCGCCGCTTCCTCCGGCGTAAACACCCGCAGCGGGTACAAGCCCTGGCGAAATTGCGTCAGACCCACCGGCACAACAGCCACACTGGCCAGCCCTTCACCGAGGGACCACAGATCTTCAAAGGAACGCGATAAGACTTCACCGTCATTGACGCCGGGACAGCAAACAATCTGCGTATGCACTTGCATCCGTGCATCGACCAGTTGGCGCAATCGCGGCATCAGTTCCGCCGCCTTGGGCTGCGCCAGTAACCGGCTGCGCACCGCCGGATCGGTCGCTTGCACCGATACATATAGCGGACTTAGCCTCATCATCAACAGCCGTGCCCAGTCATCGTCACTCATATTCGTCAAGGTAATAAAGTTACCGTGCCAAAAGGAGTGCCGATAGTCATCATCCTTTTGATAAAGCGAGCGGCGCAACCCCGGCGGCATTTGATCAACAAAACAAAAAAGGCAACGATTGTGGCAACGGCGCATGCCATCAAACGTCGCTTCCGCAAAAGACAATCCCAGATCATCGTCTTCATTTTTTTGCACATGAAAACAAAGAGGCTCCTGCGCGCCTTGAGGCAGCACCTCCAGCGTAACCGCCCGATCGCGAATGAAAAAACCAAAATCCAACACATCGTGAATGGCTTGCCCATTGATCCGCACCAACCGGTCACCCCGTTGAATGCCCAATGATGCTGCCAGTCCACCGGGCTCTACGCCTTCAATCAACCCGCCTGCGGTGCGCACCTTGTAGCCTCCTTACGAACACCCTTACGAACAACAATTCACTGGCTACCCATTATCTTTTCTATTATGCAGGACTACCCTTGTTTCGTCAAGGAAAGAGGTACCAGTTACGAGTCCAGTGCCCTGCCTAAAGCTCCCCCCAAGGCATCCATCCTTTTCTCTGCCTGGGCCAATTCGCCGGGCACTGCTGGCGGCACCCATAGGTCAAGCATGCGCGGGCACAAATGTTGCTGTGACGCTTGACGATGCCAAAACACCAGCGGCCGTTCCGGTGCCGGCAGGGCCAGTGCCCATCGCTCGGCAAAACGGCTGTTGGCGGCCACGCGCACGTGATTAAGGGCCACCCCGATGGCCGGACGACGATCCGGCTCACCGTTAGACCAAAGCGGTGTTGTTTGTTGATGGATGCGCACAATGGCCGCCGGGCCTTTTTCTGCCCAGGCTTGTAACCGGAGTTGGTCAATTTTTGTGGCATCTTCCACGACGACTTCATAGCCAACACGTTGCACCGCCTGCGTCAGCGGCTCAAGCGTCTCCCATTGGACCTTGTCGCTTATTTCGGTGATCAAGACAACCGTGCCGCGCCCTCCATCGTCAGGAAAACGTAGCTGGCAAGCCGGCCCCCATCGGCTCACCAAATCATCTTCTGCCCATCGGTCCGCCGGGGACGCCGATTTCACCTGGATAGCTTGTTCCGAGACTTCCGTGACCTGCCAATATCGACCTTGCTCATCCAGCAGCCCTTCCCCGGGTTGCCAAGGCCGAAAGGTGATCGCCAAGGAGCCGCCGCGCTCATCAATCACCCTGCGTTGCACTTCCCAGGGCGCCGCTTCGGCAATCCGGTGCCACGGCCCATAGCGAAAGCTGATCCAAGCCAGTCCGGCTATCGCTGCAAAGAGCAACGGCAGGAGAATCAGCGCGCCCAGACAGCGCCTTCCGATGATCCTGCGCTCAGCGTTCATCATCACGAGCACCTTCGAACGAATGCTGCTTGTTGCTTGCTTCTGCTTTTTTTCCGAGCCAGTTGGCTAATGGGCGATCGAGCCAGTCACCCAGGTAGGACAAGGGCAAGGAAAAAAAAGACGCTAAGACCACGCGATCAAAGGCCAGTCCGCTTCCCCACGTTATATTGCGCCACCCTACAGTCAGGGCGAGCCAACTACCGCTGACGACTTCCGCCACCACCGTTCCCCACAAAAGCGCGATCAACACGGCGCGCCCATCGCGCAAAATCGCCGTCGCCACCAGTGCGCTCAGCAGCGCCAGCGCGCCATGGCCGTTGAGGTAAAACCCTTCCGGTTCCAGCCCCACCCAAAAACGAGCAACCCAACCGAAAAAAGCAACCAAAGCTACCGCCACAGCAAAACGCCACTGACTCAATGGCTGCTGCCGCCACAAAATCATGCCAAAGATCAACGGTAGCAACGTGCTGGCCAGATAAATACCGTTGTCACTGGCATTCATCTCATCAAACAAAGCCATCAACCACCACAGCGCCGTCGCCGCCACCAGCGCCGGATAGGTGATGCCGAGCCGTTGCGCTACGCCGCGCCACAAGCCAAACAACCAAAAGATCAACATCACCAGTAACACCATTGAACCCAACGGATAGCGCGCCATGCGCACCCCTCCACCAACAAATTCACTCCCCATAGATTGCCCGCTGACGGCCATTACAAACGCAAAAGCGCCCTCCTACTTGAGGAGAGCGCGTAACGCCGCAATGATCATCGCCGGACTGGGCGGACAACCAGGAATTTTCAAGTGAACAGGTACATGATCTTCGGCTCCGGTACCACAAGCGTAGGCACCGGAAAAAGGTCCGGCGCCGCAAGCACAATCACCGACAGCGACAACCACCTTCGGATCCGGCGTCGCTTCGTATGTCATCGTCAAGGCTTCCTGCAAGTGCCGGGTCACCGAACCGGTAACCAGCAGCAAATCAGCATGACGCGGTGAAGCCACAAAATCTAACCCATAGCGCTGAATATCATAGACCGGATTCAACAGCGCACTGAGTTCCCAGTCACAGCCATTACAGGAGCCACAATCCACATGGCGCATATGTACCGATGTACCACACCAACCATCGGGTAACGGACGCACCAGCACCGCTTCACCGGCATGCCCATCGGTTTGGGCTGCTGCAATGGGAGGCGATGGCGGCGTCTTGGCAAGATGGTGCCACAATAAACGAAACACCGCAGTCCCCCCTAGCGATCGCTACAAGCGTAGCAAAGTTCGAAGCTTTTATTGATCAGCGGAAAGTCAGGCACCATATTGCCTGGCACAGCCGCCACCACCACGGGCCAGTTGGCATAGGACCCCGTACGGACCCGGTAACGGCTCACCAAGCCTTGTGCGTCAATCTCCAACCAGTGAACCGTTTCCCCTCGCGGCGATTCCGCTACGCCCCAGCCCCGTCCCGCCGGGTATTCGTCGATCACCGCCGCCCAGTCGCCAGGCTTCATTGTCGTTGTCGTTGTCGTCGCCATCGCCAGCAATGCCGCTCGGGCCTGCTCAATCAGGGATAAACTTTGTTCGATTTCTTCAATGCGCACTTTTAATCGCGCCGCCACATCCCCTTCCTGATGTACCGGCACCTGCCAACGCAGCTCGTGATAGGCCGCATGGGGATGATCACGGCGGCAATCACGGTCAATCCCGGAAGCTCGCGCCGCGACACCGACAGCCCCCAGTCGCCAAGCCGTCGCCCGGTCCACGATTCCCGTGTGATCCAAACGATCCATAAACGATGCATGCCCCAACAGCGTATCGGCCAACATGGCTGCATCACGCCGTACTTCCCGGAGCACTTTGTCGATCCCTTCAGCGGCTAGGGGTCGGCGCAGCCCACCGGGAACCAAGATCCCCCGCAAAAACCTCGATCCGGTCAGCGCGTCGTTGAGTTGTTGCAGTTGCTCTTTGATCCGTGTGCCCGCCATCGTCCCCAGCGCTACCGCTGTGCCGGCACAGATATTGCCCAGATCGCCGATATGATTATACAGCCGCTCCAGTTCACAGAGCAGCACCCGCCCGTATCGCGCTGCCGGCGGCACTTCCACTTTCGCAATCGCTTCCACGGCCTGACAAAAAGCCAAGCTATTCGTCAGCGAGCAAACGCCGCAAAGCCGCTCCGCTGCCGCTAACACCGTCATCACCGGCTTGCCTTCACACCATTTTTCGATGCCGCGATGGGTATAAAACAAATTGGCTTCCAGAGCTTGAATCTGCTCGCCAACGGCAGTGAAACGAAAATGACCAGGCTCAATGATCCCGGCATGAATCGGCCCTACCGGGATCTGCATCGCTTCTTCACCAGGCGGACGAAAGGAAAAGCGCCGTGGAGCGGTGGCCGCCACCTCACTCGGTGCATCCTGACGGAGCGGATGATACCCATGGGGCCAGTTACCGTGCAACACCAGCCGGCGCGGATCGGGATGACCGACCGGCACCACCCCCAGCAAATCGCGCGCTTCTCGCTCATGCCAGTTGGCTGCCGGTACTGCCGGTGTCCACGAAGGATACTCGGCCGCCTGTCCATCCACAGCCATTTCCAGGGCCAAAAAAGCCGGCTTGTCGATCAAGGAAAACAAGTAGGTCAAACGATAAACACCGCTTTTTGCCCGCTCATCAACGGCCACCATCATCGTCAGCGGTAACCCCAACTGCCCATGAACCACTTGGGCTACTTCCGGCCCTTGTTCCGGCAGCACGGTACCCCATAAGTTCCCCTGCCGATCGCTCTTTAGAGATACCCAGGCACTCAACACCTTACGAATCATCGCCCTGCTCCTCCTAACACTGCCGCTGCTTGCAACAAACCTTCACGAACTACTTCAGGTAGCATGATGCCCATCATCAACACCAGCGCCAGCGGCAACAAGGCAATCCATTCGAGGGGGCTACCGGAGGTTGCCTGCACCATCGCCGCGGAGCGCTGCCACTTTAACGACGGCATCCCCAGGACCATCTTTCCCACATGGTAAACCATACCGGTAAAAGCCAATAGCAACGGCGCCAACAAGGCCATTCCTGTCCACCCCTTCGGCGCTCCTAATCCGGCCGCCACGACAGTCAGCTCACTCATAAACAACCCAAAGGGTGGCGCCCCGGCTAACGCCAAGATTCCCGCCAGCAGCGCCGCACCTAACCAGGGCGTCCGCGCAAGAGCCCCGCGAATCCGGGCAATCTTACGGGTCTTATATTGCTGCTCCAAGCGACCGACGATCAGAAACAAAGCGGCCTTCGTCAAAGCATGGTTAAACAAGTGCCACGTTGCCCCAAAAAGCGCCAAGGGTGAGCCTATCCCTACGGCCGCGACAATCAAGCCCACATGCTCCACACTGGAATAAGCCAACAAGCGCTTGATATCATGCTGCAACAGCACAAAAGGCACAGCGATCACCATGGAAAAGATCCCGAACCCCAGCAAAAGATGAGAGGCAAAATCACCAGGCACGGCCCGCACAACGAGCACATGAAAACGAAACACCCCGACGAGGGCACAATTGATCAGCACGGCCGATAACAAAGCACTGATCGGCGACGGCGCTTGGCTGTACGCATCGGGCATCCAGTTATGCATCGGTGCAAAACCCGCTTTGGTGCCAAAGCCAATCACCACAAAGATAAAAGCCAACTTGACCAATTCCGGATCGAACCGCCCCGCCGCCGGTAACAATTCCGACCAATTCAGCGTCATCAGGCCCGATTGCATGGCCGCAAAATAAAGCAAAATCAAGCCCAGAAGTGCCAACGCGATCCCTACAGAGCAAAGCAAAATATATTTCCAGGCCGCTTCAATGGAAGCTTCCCGTCCATAAAAACCAACGAGCAGTGCCGAAACGAGCGTCGTCGCTTCGATGGCGACCCACAGCAAACCCAGGTTATTGACCATCGCCGCTGCCAGCATCGTCAGCAAAAAAAGATGCATCCAAAGATAATAGCGACCCAATTTGGCTGTATCGATAATCCCCGCCTGCCGTTCCCTTTCCATATAAGCAAGGGAAAAGCAAGCCGCGCAAAAACCAACCAAAACAATAATCATCAATAATAGCGCCGACAATGCATCGACATAAAGATGACCGCCCCAGCGCACTTGCGGCCCCTCGCGGAGGACCTGCGCAATCAAAGGCATCGCCGCTATCGGTAAGAGTAAGCCCCCCAGTGCATTGATCCGATGCTTCCATGCCGGCGACGGAACGAATAGGCACAAGCAGGCCGTTACCGCCGGGATCGCCAAGAACCACATCTCCACGAGCTTACCCCCTCAATTGATTCAGTCGATCCGTATCAGTGGAAGCAAAGACCACTTTCATCTGATGGGTCAAACCGCCCATGATCACCGCGCTTACAAGCACATCAAAGAAAATTCCCAGTTCGACGATAAAAGGCATACCAAAGGTCGATGCCATGGCTAACATAAACAGTCCGTTTTCCATCGTCATCAACCCAACCACCTGCAGCAAGGCCTTGCGATGAGTGATCATCGTCAAGATCCCCAGCAAAATCACACTGAGCGATACCGGTAACAGCCCGCTCATCACCGCCGGTACCGGGAGCCGAATCGAGCCCACTGCAAAATAAACCATGACCACCAGCGCTACCGCTCCCACCGTGGCCACCACCGGCGATAAGACCGGCTGCATTTCCAAGACCCGCTCCGACCTGCGCAGGGCCCAGAAAAAAGCCATCGGCATGGCCACCACTTTAATCAAAAACAGCAGTAAAGCTACACCATACATATGATGGACGCCGGCCACGACGGCCGTGATCAAGGCCACCAGCGTCAACAAAAGCGCTTGGATCGTCAAGTTCACTACGGCTCGGTCTAAGCGGCGATTCCCGACCAGCCAGATCGCTGCCAGCAACAACACGGTCCCCACGATCTCTACCAATTGCATCGGCTCACCTCCTACTGTACAAACCGCGCCAGCAACGCCAGCACCCCTAACATCAGCGATGCCCCCATCATCCGGGGCACACGAAAAATCCGCACCTTCGCAAAAAAAGACTCCACCAGCGCCAGGCCCACACCGACCAACGCCAAAAGCAAGCAAAACAAACCGGCAAACATCCATCCCTGTCCGAAGGGCACCATCACCTGCAGCCATACGTTAAGCAATAACCACTGCTTCATCCAGACCGCCAGTTGAATCAACGCCAGCGACGGGCCAGAGTATTCCAAGATCATTCCTTCATGGATCATCGTCAGTTCCAAATGCGTATCGGGATTATCGACGGGGACCCGGCCCGTTTCGGCGACAACGAGCACCGCCAGTGCCAAAAAGGCCAGCAAGTGACTGGCCGACCACCAATCCCAACCTGCTTGCCGCACCGTTTCGCCGATCGCCGTCAAGTTGGTCGTTCCGGCATCGATCATCAACACCAGTGCCGCCAAGATCAAGGCCGGTTCGGCCAGCGCCGCTACATACATCTCCCGGCTGCTGCCCATCCCGCCAAAAGAACTGCCGGCATCCAGACCGGCCAGGGCCAAGCAAAAACGGCCCATCGCCAGCAGATAAACAAATAAAAGCAATTCACCGATCGCAGCGCCGCTCATCGCCGGCAAAGCCGCCGCTACCAAGGGCGACGGCAGCAGCATGGCCGCCACCACCGTCGTCGTCAACAGCCCCACCGGTGCTGCTCGAAAGATCCACGACGTGTGCCCGGAAATGACCTCACCCTTACGGCTGTACTTGAACAGATCACGATAGGGCTGCCAAATCGACGGACCGTGCCGCCCCTGCATCTGTGCTTTCAGCCACTTGATCCAGCCCTGCAGCAACGGTGCCGCCACCAACGCCAGTACCGCCTGTAAGGCGCCCGTCCATAATTCCATGGTCATCACCTTCCAAACAGCAAAAGCAACAAAAGTGTTGCAAAAATATAACTGAGATAGATATGGACATTGCCCCCCTGCAACGGTCGCATCCGCTGCGCCAACCGTAACAACCCGTCAGCGAAGGGGCGGTAAAGATCGCGCTCCACAGCAAAACGTCCCACAAAACCAAGAGCCAGTCGTAGTGGCGTCGCAAAGGAAGTGGCATTATACTCCATCGTCGGCTCCAGCGGCAAACCGCAGTTCCACGTCTCCGCCACGACCGGTGCCCGCCCGCTCCGCTTACGCAGCAGCGTTAACACAGCGGCTACCAACAGCGCCACCACCATCAAAAGCCCAGCCACGGCATAAATCATCAGTTGGCTCCCCGCCGACGCCCCACCGCTTATCGGCAGATTCCCTGGCGCTGACCAGAAAATCAACCCTAACCCCTGGTCCATCAACACCAGTGGCGATGATGCGGTTGGCCCCAGCACCGCCTCCAGAGCCGGCAAGGTTAACCGCAACCCAGCGGACGGCAAGAGACCGAAAAACACACAAGCTCCCGCCAGCAACGCCATCGCTGCCCGCATCACCGCCGGCACTTCCCTGGCTTCCCGAGCACCTTGGGAGCGTGGCAACGCCAAAAAGACGGTACCGAAAGCCTTCACAAAACAAGCCGCCGCCAGCGCACCGACCAACCCCAGCAGCGCCGCCGCCAGCAACGCCAAGACCCCGCCGACTAAGGTCCAATTCAGCGATGAAAGTCCCCCGAGCATCGTCGCACCGCTGTTTACGCTGCCCCCAATCGCCATGCCCATATCGGCGTTCAACCCAAAGGCGCCCACGTAAAATAAACTCTGCAACGTCAGCCACTCGCTGGCAAAACCATTGACGAGAGGAATCCCGGCCACCGCCAGCGACCCGATAAAAAAGGCCGCCGCCGTCGCCGGCATCTGACGAATCAAGCCACCCAGATGATCCATGTTTTTTTCGTGAGACGCACGGTACACCGCACCGGATGACAAAAAAAGCAACGATTTAAATAACCCGTGATTCAATCCGTGAAATAACGCTGCCGACAGCGCCAGCGACGTCACCTCAGCCAACCCGGCTTCGCGCGCGACTAACGCTGCCCCCAGCGCCATCACGATGATCCCCACATTCTCCACCGTACTGAAAGCCAGCATCCGCTTGAGATCCTTTTCCACCAGCGCATAGTAAACACCGGCCAGCGCCGATAAGGTACCTACGCCCAACACCAGCAGCGCCAAGGCCATCGGCAACGCTTCTGCCCAGCCAAAAAACACCCGGATCAACATATAAAGAGCCGCTTTGACCATCAGCCCGGACATGACGGCCGAGACATGGGCCGATGCCACCGGATGAGCCCGAGGTAACCAGATATGTACCGGTACTAAGCCAGCCTTCGTCCCCAACCCCAGCAACGCCGCCAGAAGCAGCAGCAGTTGCACTTCCGGCACTTGGCCTTGCAGCGCTTCCGCCAGCGAAGCGAAATGACCATCACCGGCTTGCACCGTCAAATACAGCAAGAATAACACCACAAAGCCGCCGGCCAGATGGGTCATGGCTAGATAAACAAAACCGGCATGGCGCACCGGTGACTCTTCATGACGGCTCAACACCAGTCCTGTTGATACCAAGGACATACTCTCCCAAGCCAGCAAAAAAAGGATCGCCTGATCGGCCAATACCACCAGATCAATCGCCACAAAAAACAGATTTAACAGTGCCGTTTGCCACAGCGGCTTGGCCTCGCCGGCGGCAAAGGAACTGCCAAATAACGCTACCGGCATGGCCACACCGTGAAAAAGCAAAATAAAAAAAGCGGCCAGCCCATCCATCCGCAGCGTTATCATGCCAAAGGGCGCCATCGACCACAAATCAAGGGACCACGCTGTTCCCGACCAGAGCACAAGGAGTGCCGCCACGAACCCAGAAAGACCGGCCATCATCAGTAAGGCGTGACCGAGTCTTATGGCCATCATCCGGCGAGTCAGCGTCGATAAACTACCAAGCAAAAACAAAAAGAATGCAGTCATCATCAGCGTTTGGCTGCTCATCATCGCTTCCTCCCTCTTTTGCTGAATTCCAGAATCCACCGCAGCTTACATACCCACTTATTTTACACCTATCCAAAATTTCAACCAAGACACTGTAATCCCCAAAGGATGCCCTATCATCGCCTGCTATCCCTTCCGGGACCATCAGCGGAAAATAAATAAGCAGGACGAGCCTTTTCGGGCAAACATCCTGCTATCATCGAAAAATTAATTCATCCCACGCTGGCTCAACCAAGCTTGGGTCGCGCCGGTAAGCACATAAGGACAGCGTTGTAACGAAGCGATATCACCACTGCCAACCATCGTCATGGCCGTAGCGCAGCCTCGCTGCAGACGATCCAGGTAATCAAGCGCTGCCTGCTCACCCGATTCATGCCAATCACCCTGCGGTGTCAGTAAGTACCGCAGCACTTCACCGGCCACAGCGACCAGCGAAGCGCCCATCACCAGCGCTTTGGCCACTTCGAAGCCGCCGCGTACACCGCCGCTGGCGATGACGTGAACATCATCACCAGGCGCCGGCAGGTGCTCCTGCTGGCCAACAGCGGTAGAAGAACGGGCTTCCCGGCGAAAGCGCCGCACCGCATAGAGCACTTCCGCCAGCGATACCGCCGTCGGCAATCCCCAGGCCATGAGTGCTGCTTGATCAGCCGGCAATAAGCTGGGTGTTTGAGCATCTTGTGCCGTCTGCACCGCCGGCACTTGGCGCCGCTGCTGCTCAATCGCCACAAAGTTGGTACCACCGGCACCACCGGTATCAATGTACCGTACACCGGCATCGAGCAAGCGGGCAGTAACTTCCGCCGAGATCCCACAGCCCACTTCCTTGACGATCACCGGCACCGGCGATGCTTTGACGATGGCGGCAATATTGTCTAACCAACGGTGAAAATCACGATCACCTTCGGTCATGTTCAGTTCTTGGGCCACATTCACATGGACTTGCAAGCCATCGGCCTCAATCGCCTCAATGGCCCGCAACGCATCGGCTACAGCCACATTGGGGTTGACATTGGCAATCAGCACACCATCGGGATTTGCTTGCCGCGCTACGCGATAAGTCGGCCACAGCGAAGCGTCACGAATCGCTGCCGCTTGCGAACCAACTGCTAAGGCGACTCCCGCTTGGCGAGCCACACGCCCCAAGGCGGCATTGATGCCCGTCACCTGGGCTGTCCCGCCCGTGATGGCATTGATCAACAGCGGCAACCGTAATCGTTTGCCTAAAAAAGCGCATCCCAGATCGATCGCGTTCATATCCACGCCCGACAGCGCCTGAGGAACTAACCGTACATCTTCAAAACCATTCGTTTGCGGCCCGTCGGCTAAGGCCAGGGCATGGCGAATATGATCCAGTTTGCGTTGCTGCCGTTGTTCCACCCCGGGTCCCCCTTGTGTTTATTCGCAGCTTCAACGCCGCGACAGCAATGATTTACTCGTCGTCTTTGGCGGCTCCCGGACGGCGAGCCAGGGCAATCTTACCGGTCCGTACCATCTCGACGATGCCATAGTCCTGAAGAACTTCACAGAGCGCGTCAATCTTCGATTCTTCACCGGTCAACTCAATCACCATCGTCTCCCGGTTCACATCGACGATCTTCGCCCGGAAAATCTCGACAATATCGACGATATGGGAGCGAGTCTCGGCCCGCGCCTTGACTTTGATCAAGGCCATATCCCGCTCAATCGATGGTTCCTGGGTCAAGTCAATGATTTTAATGACATCGACCAGCTTCGACAACTGGTTGACCACCTGATTCAAATCGCGATCGTCACCTTCCACCACGATGGTGATCCGTGTCATGTCAGGCTCTTCCGTATGACCGGCCGAGATACTCTCAATATTAAAAGCGCGCCGGGCAATCAGACCGGCTACATGAACCAATACGCCAGGATGATTTTCTACTAACACTGCCAGAGTATGCCGCATCAGCCTACGCCTCCTTCAATCATCTGATCCAAAGATGCTCCGGCAGGCACCATGGGCAACACATTTTCTTCTGCACAAACATGAATATCCATCACAACCGGTCCATTGATCGCCAGCGCCTGCGTAATCACTTCCGTCAGTTCTCCCGGCGTCGTTGCCCGGAGGCCCGTTGCCCCAAAAGCTTCGGCAATCTTCACATAGTCCGAAGCGCCTACGCCAAAGCTCGAATGAGAGTAGCGCTGGTTAAAGAACATGCGTTGCCACTGTTGAACCATACCCAGGGCATTGTTGTTGAGAATGGCCACTTTGATCGGCAATTGATGCTCGACGATCGTCGCCAGTTCCTGAATGTTCATCATGATCGAGCCGTCACCGGAAATTAAGGTTACCAGTTCGTCAGGAAAAGCCAGTTGGGCGCCGATGGCCGCCGGCAAGCCAAAGCCCATCGTACCTAACCCGCCCGACGTCAATAAGGTCCGGGGCCGTGAAAAACGATGATACTGGGCTGTCCACATCTGGTGCTGTCCCACATCGGTAACGACCAGACCGCGTCCTTCTGACAGGCGATTCAACTCTTGAATCACCAACTGCGGCTTAATCACCGTCTCACTGGCTTGATAGGTCAGCGGCGAATCGGTCTGCCACTGAACGACTTGATTAAGCCAGGCTGTATGTTTCTCGACCACAAAATCATAACGGGCCAGGGACTGCTGCAACGTCGGCAGGCTCCAGGCCAGATCACCGATTACGCGCAGATGGGTCCGCACGTTTTTGTCAATTTCGGCCGGATCGATATCCAGGTGGGCAATTCGCGCATTAGGCGCAAAATGGGTAATCTTGCCGGTCACACGATCATCAAAGCGTGCGCCCACACCGATAAGCAAATCACAATTCATGACGGCCAAGTTCGCCGCTACGGTCCCGTGCATGCCGACCATACCGAGGTGGAGGCGATGATCCGTCGGCATGGCCCCAAGCGCCATCAACGAACTGATCACCGGAATTTCATAGGTTTCAGCCAACCGCACCAGATCCGCTGATGCCCCGGCAGAGATGACACCACCACCAATAAACAACAGCGGTTTGCTTGCCTTACTCAGTGCTTCCGCCAATGCATCCACTTGTTCCGCCTGGCCGGCGAACAGCGGTTTATAACCGCGCAGCTTCACTTCCTCCGGATAGACAAAGTCAATGGTGGCGGTAAAGATATCCTTGGGAATATCGACGACGACCGGACCGGGGCGGCCGGTGCGCGCAATGTAGAAAGCTTCTTTTAAGATCCGCGGCAAATCGGCGGGGTTTTTCACCAGGTAGTTATGCTTGGTAATCGGCGCGGTTATCCCCGTAATGTCCGCTTCCTGAAAAGAGTCCTTACCGATGACCGGCATCACCACCTGTCCGGTAATACAAACCATGGGAACGGAGTCCATGTTAGCCGTCGCAATCCCTGTGATCAAGTTCGTCGCCCCGGGGCCGCTGGTGGCAAAGCAAACGCCGACCTTGCCGGTTGCCCGGGCATAACCGTCAGCCCCATGGGCTGCCCCCTGCTCATGGCGGGTCAGCACATGGCGAATGGAAGAGTCATAGAGAGCATCATAGAGAGGCAGTACAACCCCACCGGGATACCCAAAGATCAGTTCAACGCCTTCTTTTTCTAAACAAGCAACAACCGCTTGTGCACCTGTCATCTTCATTCCAAAAAACCCTTTCGTCACGCTGTCTGAATCATCAACTAGTCTTGCTTCATTTGCTCAATCAATACTTGCAGCACTTGATCAGCCTCGGCATAGGGAACCTGGCATGTCCCTACTTTGGGATGACCGCCGCCGCCGTATTTGAGCATTAACGAACCGACATTCGTTGTGGATGTTCGGTTAAATACCGAATGACCGCAAGCAAAAACGCAATTTTGCTTGTTACGACCATCGACCACCCAAATCGATATATTTTGTTCCGGATACATGGCGTAGATCATAAAGCGATTGCCGCTATAGATCAAATCGACATTACGTAAATCGGTGACGATCACATTACCATGGAGTTGCGTATGCTTGGCCACCATTTCCCGGAACAACCGGTCTTGTTCATAATACCGTTTCACCCGCTCTTGCACATCGGGCAACGCCAAGATCTCGTCGATCGTCAGCGTCCGGCAATAGCCGATCAACGCATCCATCAATTGATAATTGGAGATGCGATAATCCCGAAAACGCCCCAATCCGGTACGCGGATCCATAATAAAGGACAGCAAGGGCCACCCTTGCGGATGCAACACTTCATCGATGGTAAAAGCGGCCGAATCGGACTTGTCGACAGCGGCCATCAAGTCGTTCAGATGCTGCGGAAAACGCTCCGCACCGCCATAGTAGTCGTAGATCACCCGGGCAGCACTGGGTGCTTGGCGACTGCAACCGGCACATTGATTCTGCAGCGATCCCCGTTCCTCTTCACTGGCATGATGATCGAACCATAAGCCGCATCCCGGTACATAGGGCACATTGGCTAAAATATCATCAGCCGTTACTTCGACTACACCATCTTGCAGATCCTTAGGATGAACAAATTTACGCTCATGAACCATACCCAGTTCTTCAAAAAGAACAGCACAAGCTAAGCCATCAAAATCAGAACGTGTAAGCAAGCGCATCGGAAATCTTCCTTTCTAAACATGCCTATCATCTATTTTGCTATCCCTCGCCTTGAACGTCAAGACCACAGCTCGATTCATTGGCTGTTACGCTTCCTGTAAATGAATCGGCAACCGGACAAAACGGGTTTGACCACGGAACTGTTGCATCTTATCCCAACAATGTCGTGCAAACACAGGATCAGCGGTAGCAATAAAACATTGCATACCTTCGTTCATCACGTCCATGAGCATATCAACAAAGTTTTTCATCTGTTCTTCATTTAAATGCTGCGCCGGTTCATCCAAAAGCAAAAACCGCGGTACCTGCGGCCGCAATCGGTGCAGGGACAATAACACCGACAGCGCCAGTGTGGTTCGCTGTCCTGGATTCATCTGCCGTAGCGTCAACTTGGCACCGTCATCGGTACGCAGTGCACAGAAACCGCGCCGGTCGTTCTTCAAATCGGCAAATCCATCGGCACCGTGAATGCGCATAAAGCCATCACGAATCATTTCCCCCAGTTGCGTCAAGATCGCTGTGGTGAACTGCTTCAGGGGCGGTAAGGAACGCAATACTTCCAGTGCCTGCTGCACCCGGGCATATTGCTTCAATCGTTCCCGCTGCAGTTGTTGATAGTTCTGCAAGGCCTCCTGGTGCTGCTCCGTCGTTGGCAAGTCATGGACAGCCTCCTCACCGGCCAAGTTTTGTTGGATCGCAGCTTGCACCTGCCGTAGCCGCCCGATACTTTGTTCGATGGACTTGATTTTGACATGAAGATCATCCATACATCCCTGTACATAAATTTCAAAAGTCACTTCCGGACAATCCTGCAAATATTCGCGATAGATCGGATCATCATTCGTAAAATTACGCGCCTTTGTCATGGCTTCGGCCGTAATGCCCATGCGTTTCAAAAGATCGACTTTGTTTTGTAATTCCACAATTCGCGCTTTGCGGTTGGCTTGTTCCTGTGTTTGCCGAGGTTGCCCAAATACATGATCGCGCAATTCTTCCGGCGAACCGTAAGCAGCATAACATAAGGGACAAGTACTCTCATTCGTAGCATAACGCAAATATTCTCGTCCAAAAGCCTGCAAGCGCTCCTTCGCTTCCTCCAGCAACGCAGACTCCTTGTCCCCGATGGTCCTTTCCTGGCTTCGCTTTTCCGTTTCTTCCTGCGCTTCCTGCGCCAATAAGTCGGCAATTTCCTGCTGAATTTTTTCAAACTCTTCGCCAATGGAGGGATTGAGCAACCACCGCTTCGCCTCGCTATATTGCGTAAGCACCGCTTGGTACCGGGCCATCAATGTCTGAAAATCGCCCTGCTCCTGTTGAAAACGAGCGATCTCCTCTGCCCGTATGGCATATTCCTTTTCCAACTGTAACCGTTCATCGGGCAACATGTTTGCATCAGCACTCACCGCACAACTTTCGACGGCCATCGCTTGTTCTTGCCCAATAATCAGTTCATGCAGTTGCTCCAACTCACTGTGCAATTTCTTGCAGCGTTTTTCAAAAGCACCGCGAAAGCGTATCCAAGTTTTCTCCATCTTGATGACTTCATCACCAAAAAGCAGCCGCGAAAAAAGTTCAACCTCAGCACTGCCGGGCATAGGCTGACCGGCTTCCAATGCAAAAGCAGCGGCACTGGCCATGTTCAAATGATTAAAGCGTCCGAATTGTCGGTTCAATGAATGCTGGCTACGTCCATAGACAGTGCCATACCAAGCTGCTTCCAACGTTTCGAAGGGCCATGGACGGTCTTTCCCCATCTGCTTCGACTGCCCCTTTTGGTTGCGATAAAACAAACCGATGGCGTGGGCGAGCTCAGCAGCGTCACCGTCCGGTACATGCGCCATTTGACCGGTTATCGCCAATTCCATCGCGGCCAGCAAGGACGTTTTGCCCGAACCGGTAGGACCATAGATCACATTCATCCCTGCTGGCCGCATGCTCCACGGTTGGGGAAAACAGTTCTCCCGAAACCCGGCCACTTCGATCTTTTCAATACGTTGGATCGCATCAACATGACTCCAGTCGGTCCCATCATCGGGAACGATGGCTGCCGGATCCCATCGATGCGATAATAACTGCCCCGTTTCCAGGTATTTATCAATCGAGGCTTGTGTCGCTTTTTCCGTTAAGCACCCCGTCAGAGCTTCTGGCAAAAGAATTTTCACCCATTGATCAACTGGATTATGATGCATCCTGTTCGTGTCCTTTTTATGTATTTCTTTGGTCTGGTATATTCGTTGTTTTTTTTCTATTTTCCTTCATGTTCACTGCTAAGCGAAGCAATTGCGTGATTTTTTCGAGGAAAGCACCGTATCATAGAATTATCTTTGCGTTAACCAGTTCTGCATAAGACCACATTGAAAAATTATGATATATTATGGTTATAAGTGAAAGAGTATGTTTTGATTTGACGATTTTTCACCAGCGAAGGAGCGATGCTCATGTTTAATTTGTTCCCGCCGACTCAAAAGCGCAATAAAAATATTCGACCACCGGAAATCACGCAAATATCACCGGTAAACAGTGCGTCGAAAATTTTGGAAAGCATCGCTGCTGCCGTGCCTGATCCTTACTATGTACGGGACATGAATTATAACATTCTTTATTGGCCTAAAAGCATTGCTGAACTAACCGGGTACAGTGAAGGCGAAGCCATGCGGATGAAATGCCATGATATTTTCAAAGGTGACCATTGTCAGAACTGCCCTACCCAAAAGTGCCTCGATTCCGGTAACTTCTTCAAAGATGCCCCTGTGACCATTTATAATAAAGCCGGCACACCGCTGCACATGTTGATGACGAATGGCGGCATTTACGATGAGCAGAAAAAACTCATTGGCGCCGTTGGATTTTTCAAAGACAATCGCCCACGGCAGGATCTGCTGCAAACCTTTGAAACGACAGCTCAACAATTAGTACAATTATCGCAAGAAATTAGTGCCAAATCCCAAGAAGTAACCAGCCTTTCTCATGAAGTGAACCAATACTCCCACAAAACGATGGAGCTTTCTTCGAAAGGCTTTGCGGATGCACAGTTGTTACAGCAGCAAACGGCACAATCGCTCCAATTCACCGATGATGTCAAACGCAATTCCGAAAAAGTCATCGCTTCCATGAATTTTTCCAATGATAATATTGGACAGTTAGAGCAGCGTTCCACCGAAGTCGAACAGATCGCCACCTTGATTGAAGATATTGCTTCGCAGACCAACTTGCTGGCTTTAAATGCAGCCATTGAAGCGGCCCGCGCCGGTGAAAACGGCCGCGGCTTCGCTGTGGTGGCCGGTGAAGTGCGCAAACTTGCCGAGATCTCGGCCCGTTCTGCCCAAGAAATTAAAGTCACCCTTGAAGAAATCAATGACCTCGTCAAAAAATCAATCGATGCGATCAAAGCAACCCAAAGCGACCTCGAAAAAGGCAATCGCGCCATCGAGCAATTGATCAGCTATAACCGCAAAACATCAGAAGCCACAACCGGTGTGGTGACCTCGCTTAAAGAAGCGGCTGGGCTGTCCAAAAACACCTTTGAAAACAGTAATGTGCAGCATCAGGCCTTGGAACAAGTCGCCCGAACAGCAGAGAACTTAGAAAACATCATCCAAGCTTTCCAATTCGGCATTACGAAACTCGGTAGCCAAGGTTAACCTACAACCCCATACTCATCCGTTACAGGGCAAAGCCACCATTTTAATTCTACCGGGGCTTTGCCTTTTCTATAGGTACCGTTTTGAAGGAGAATCGGCCATGTTCAAAAATAAAACACTTTCCAGCCTCTGTTTAATGATCCTCTTATCGGTCGCCCTGATCTTTGGTAACTGGGTAATCGGCGATTCATCGTTACGGATGATGAAGCAAAACATGAATGAGTTATATGCCATCGCTGATTTTCTGTCAGCCGGTGCGGAACAAGCCCATCAGGAAAACATCCGGCGTTATCATGAAGCAAGAAAAAGTCAAATGCTCTTCCTGACCTTAACGATCTTGCTTAATATCGCCATCGGTGCCCTCGTCGGCAGGCGCATTATCGCTGAAAAAAAGCTGCTGGAAGAAAACCGCATTCTCGAAGAAGCCAACAAAGCCAAAAGCGATTTTCTGGCCAACATGAGCCATGAAATTCGCACCCCGATGAATGCGATTATCGGTATGACTCACCTCTTGCTCAAGACCCCCCTTACGGATCAGCAACGCAATTACGGCAAGAAAATCCAGCATTCCGGTCAACACCTGCTGGGGATCATCAACGATATTCTCGACTTTTCCAAAGTGGAAGCCGGAAAAATGACCATCGAACATACGTCGTTCCAATTGGAATCGGTACTCGATACGGTTGCATCGCAGAACATTGATCGGGCGGCCGCCAAAAACATCGAGATCATTTTTGACATTGATCAACAAGTGCCCAACAATCTCATCGGCGATCCCCTGCGGCTCGGCCAAATCCTGATTAACTACACCAATAACGCGGTCAAATTTACCGAAAAAGGCGAAATCACCATCCGTATCCGCGTCGAAGAGGAAACTGAAACGGACGTATTGCTTTATTTTGCCGTGCGCGATACAGGCATCGGTCTGACGGAGGAACAGCAACGCAACTTGTTCCAGAGTTTTCATCAAGCCGATTCCTCAACGACCCGCAAGTACGGCGGCAGCGGCTTAGGTCTGGCCCTCTCCAAAAAGTTGGCCGAACTCATGAATGGCACCGTCGGCGTAGAAAGCACTTTGGGCCAAGGAAGTACCTTCTGGTTTAGTTGTCGCCTTGGCAAAGGCAAAGCGCGTACACCCCTTCGTCTCATTGAATCCAACTTGCGTGGCCGCAAAGTCTTGGTCGTTGACGATAACGTGACGGCTCGCAACATCATTGCCGAAACCTTGGAGTCCCTGGGCTTTAACGTGACCGAAGCCGGTTCCGGTGAAGAATCGATTCAGTTGGTCTCCAAAGCCAAAGACAAACCTTATGAGATCGTTTTTATGGACTGGCAAATGCCGGCCATGGACGGCTTGGAAGCCGGACGCCGTATCCGCCAGAAACCGATACCGACGCAGCCCCATCTTGTCATGATCACTGCCTATGGCCGGGAAGAACTCTTTCCGCAGGCCCAAGCCGTTGGTTTCCAAAGTGTGCTCGTTAAACCGATTCAACCGTCCATACTCTTTGAAACAGTGGCCTCGATTCTCTGCACCACCGAAGAAGACACGCTGCGCAGTATCGAAGCGGAACCTCAGAATCAACACGACGCCAACATGGAAGCTTTTTGCGACAGCCATGTCCTGCTGGTCGAAGATAACGAAATCAATCAAGAAGTGGCGATGGGCATTCTTGAAGAAGCAGCGATCAACGTTGATGTTGCCGTTAATGGCCAAGAAGCACTGCGCATGTTGGATAAAAAACGCTACGACCTTGTCCTGATGGACATGCAGATGCCGGTGATGGATGGAATCACCGCAACCAAAGAGATCCGGAAGCAAGCACGGTTTAAAGATCTGCCGATTATCGCGATGACGGCCAATGCCATTCAAGGTGATCGCGAGCGTTGTCTCCAGGCCGGTATGAACGATTATGTAAGTAAGCCGATTGATCCAGAGAAACTCTGGAACGCCTTGCACCACTGGATCAAGCAACCAGCCTCTTCGCCCAGCACCGCTCCAACTGCCCTTGCTGCCACTTCCTCATCAACAATACCCGCTGCCCAACCGACGGCCCATCCTCCCTCCCAGGTCATGTTAAGCACGGGGCAAGGGGAGCCGCAACAATCCGATACCGCTTCCCCGGCAGTCGATACCGCCTTCGAATTGGGCTTTCTATCGCCGGTAGAAGGTATCGATCTCTCTGTCGGCCTTAGGCGGGTACTCGGCAAAAAAGCGCTTTATATTTCGTTGTTACGAAAGTTTGTGGCCAGTCAAAAATCACTTCCTGAACAGACTCAAGCCGCTTTGTCTTCCGGTGATCAAGTTGGTGCCGAACGGCTGATCCATACAACAAAAGGATTGCTGGGTAATCTCGGTGCTACAGCACTGATGGAGCAGGCGGCAACGCTGGAAGCAGCAATTCGCAACCAAACAAGCCCTGGCGATGTGGAGCGCTTATTGGATGCATTTTCATTCGATCTGTTATCGCTAATCACCCAATTGGAAAAAGCACTGGGAATCGAATCGGCGGCATCACAAACCCCTGTTGATACTGCTCCCGCCCCCGACCTACCATCTGCCCGGGTTTCCACTATTGACCCTGCTTCAACCTTGCCCATTGATCAAACCAAAGCCGTTGAAATCGGTAAACGCTTGACTGCCCTCCTTGCTGAAGATGATTCCGAAGCCGTCGATCTCCTTACGGAACATGAAGCAATCCTCAAGCTCTGGCTCGGAGACCATTACGAGCCTATCGCCCAAGCCATCCAAGACTTTGAATTTAACCTTGCCCTGCATGAGCTCAACCAATTCCTCAACGCATCTTGACATCTTTGATAAAATGAAACGATAAAGGAGGAAAGCCATGCTAAATCCGGATGAAAAGAAAACTATTCTCGTCGTCGACGATACACCGGATAATCTTGCCTTAATGAGCGCGTTGCTTAAAGATGAGTACAAAGTTAAAGTAGCCAACAGCGGCGAAAAAGCATTGCGTATCGCCGGCGGCGAAAAAATGCCTGATCTGATTTTGCTCGACATCATGATGCCCGTCATGGACGGTTACGAAGTTTGCCGCAGACTGAAAGCCGATGAGCGAACCAAAACCATTCCTGTTATCTTTCTAACGGCCAAGTCCAACATCGATGACGAACAAAAAGGGCTTGAATTGGGGGCCGTAGATTATATCACCAAACCAATCAGTCCACCCATCGTTCTCGCTCGTCTCCGCACCCATATGCAACTGAAAGAAACGACCGACATCTTGCGTGATCAAAATCAAATTTTGGAACGAAAAATCTTGAAAAGAACGCAAGAAATCCAAGAGATCCAAGATGCCACCATACTGATGATGACATCCCTCGCGGAAACACGGGACAATGAAACGGGCAATCACATCCAGCGAACCCAATACTATGTCCAAGCACTGGCTCGAAGATTACAGGCTCACCCACGCTTTCGCGATGTACTTACCGACGGTGACATTGAGATGCTCTTTAAGTGTGCCCCCCTCCATGATATCGGCAAAGTCGGTATTCCCGATCGCGTACTGCTTAAACCGGGACGCCTCACTGAGGAAGAATTTACAATCATCAAAACCCATGCCATCATCGGCCGTGATGCCATCGAGCATGCCGAAACACAGCTTGGTAGAAAAGTGGCCTTTTTGCAATCGGCCAAAGAAATCGCCTTACATCATCATGAAAAATGGGATGGCACCGGCTACCCCGATGGGCTTAGCGGCGATTCCATCCCTGTTTTTGCCCGGATCATGGCCGTGGCTGATGTTTATGATGCCTTAATCACACGACGCATTTATAAACCGGCGATGATGCATCACGAAGCCGTCGCCGTCATTACCGACGGCAAAGGCACACACTTTGACCCGGATATTGTTGATGCTTTTCTTGAAGCCCAAGCCGAGTTTCATCAAATCGCTGCGCGTTTTGTCGATGCTGCGCAAGCACCGCCGGCCGAAGCGCTATCTACATAAGTTCAGTTACTGTCATTCAACTTCTCGATCATTTTTGTTGTTACTGGCAAGGGTGCCGCTTCGGGCGCCTTTGCCTTTTTTCTTTTCCTCTTTCGGCTTCGGCGGCATCCCACTTCCCCCCTGGGGCGGCGTTGTAAATTCACCGGTCACCGGTTGATAACTGCGTTGGCACTCACCTAAAGGCCGGTAGGTCAAGTTCTTGTAGGTATTTTGCCGGTTGGCCCCTTTTTCTTTATCCATAGCGCACCCCCTTTCTCCGTTATTAACCGATCATTACCAACCGTACGAAGCGCTTCGATATTTCCACTGCTTACGGTTCAAAAAACTCAACAGCCACAATTTCCGTATTTAAGATAATCATCCCTTGCGACCGTTCTACTTTCCGGTCAAAAGCACCGTGATCGTCAATTTGCCAAAGCTCCTCCAGGTAAATCTGTTCATTCTCCGGAAACACCGAAGCGTAGGAATTATCGCCATACTTGCCGCCGATTTTACGGCCATCTTTGAGGTGAACGATCACCCAGTAATGTTGGCGATCACTGAAGACCTCGTCCCAGGGACGCCGTTTGAGCGTAACAATATACCGGGCTACCCAAGGTAAGCGCGAGAGATGAATGATCAGCAGCGGCCAGATCACCGGCATAATCATCAGGATGACCATCAGTTCAACAGCGCCACGAGCCGGATTGACCATCAGCACATTACCGGTAACGAGCGGCCAGATCATCCAAGACATGGCGGCAAAATTAAGTGAACTATAGGCTATCGCTTCATAAATCGCTTGCGAAAAATCGCGCGGCAGCCCCGGCATCAATAAATCATAGACTTTGATCGAGATAAACCCGGGAATGAAAAAAAAGAGAAACTGAAAAAAAGTGAGGTCACTTGGCATGGTTTCCTCCCCCCGCCAACCGTTCATCATGGAAAGCCATCGCCCTGTTGCGGTAGCGATGGCTTTCTTTATCCTTATGTAACGGAGACGGAAGAGGGACCTAATCCCGTTGATCCCCACCGGTAAAGTGCAACTTCACCGAAACGATTTCCGGACGATTGCCGATTCTCAGCGGCGGTCCCCAAGTACCATAGCCGGTAGAAACGATCACCTGCAAAGCATTTTTGCGCAGATAGCCGGCATCGACTTCATACATTGATCCGGTGATCCAGTGAAAAGGAAACATCTGTCCCCGATGCGTATGTCCGGAAAGCTGCAGGTCAATCCCTGCTTGCTCCGGTTGCTCTAACTGAAAGGGCTGGTGATCCAAGAGAATCATCGGTAAGGAGCGATCAACATCGGCCAGCAACGCTTCCATGTCTTTGCGTTTCTCCCCCGTAAACCGCTCACTGGCTCGATCCATGCGGCCGATTACATAAAAAGCATCTTGGATCTTAACCGCTCGATCCTGCAATACAGCGATGCCTACCCCTTCCAAGGCCTGCACAAAGTCAAAGCCATGGCCGCCGATATATTCGTGGTTGCCAGTGATTGCATAAACACCCCAGTTAGCGCGCAATTTCTTCATGATGCTCGCCATATCTTGATCGATAAATGGTCCAATATCACTGTCGAGGGTGTCGCCGGCCAGCAAAATTAAATCCGGTTGCAGCGCATTGACTTGCGCTACCATCTCCGCTAAACGGTCGCTGTGAATAATCGTGCCCAGATGAATATCGGACAGCATCACCACATGAGCTTCCTTCAGGCCTGGTGCACTTTTGTTGATCTGCAGATCATAGGAGTTGGCTACGGGGTGACGGGCGTTCCAGATACCATAACTTAAAATCGTCAGCACAATGGCGCCGATCACCGCACCGGCGATGACCCCCGCATCGGGCCTTTCCACCCACGCGCTGGGCAGCAGTCCTACCCAGCGTTGCCAAAGGCGCAAAAGATCGAAAACCAAAAGGGTTAAAGTAAAATAAAGCATCGCGGCAAGCCAGTACGAACCGATCAGCGCCAGTCCATCAATCACCACTACCGGCAAGAATGCTTTGGCGAAATGGGAAAGCAGGAAAGAAGACGCAATGAACGTGAGCAATCCCCAAAAAAAGAAGCGCATGTTTGGCGACAGACCCAATGCTTTTAGCCAGTTCCAAATATGCGATCCAATATAGTAGTTGATGAGTCCATAAACGGAAAGTACAACTGCAAAGATTGCGTAAAAACCAGTTCCCATGTAACGGCTCCTTCATAACGACGATTTTGTGGGGGCAACATGCGACATTTAAAAATCAGTGTATCCTATGCTGGGGTTTATAGGCAACGCTATTAAATGTTAAAATATAAAACATCACGCTAAAAAGGCCACTGACAGGGTCAGCAGCCGAAGAAGCGCGCATCAAAAGCAGCATAATAGCTACGTTAAGAAAATTTAATCAGATTTAATCCGATCTCTTCGTTAAAAGCGCGAGCAATCGCTCCTTCAATCACTTCAACGACCAATTCTCCGGTACAACTGATTACGGCCGATGACAGATGACCGCCAAAAGCCTGATATGTCGCGTCGGTAAGCGTAGCATGGACGTGAAGATATACTTCACCGTTCATTTGCGAGATATTGCCCACTAAGCTGGCGATTTCCATATCACCGGTACGCTCTTGCGAATGATATTGCTTGGTCCCTGATGCAAAAAGACCGATGACGGCATGGCCAATGGCACCGAGACCAGTAACCGTACCCAGGAAAACCTTTTGCTCCTGACATAACCGTTTTATCGACGTAATGATTTCATCGCCTTTGTCCAGACGAACGATGATTTTATTCCCGAATCTGCGATATTCCAATGCAAGCACCTCCGAGCGTAACATACCCTGAAAATATAAGTGTCATACTTAGCCAGTCATACAACATCATCTAAATAAAAAAAAGCCTAGCGTAGGCCAAGTTACTCCAAACTGTTGCTAATCGAAGTCAATGTCTGATGAAGTAGATCTGTTTTATCTTTATTTTTTTCAACGGAGATAATTTCCGCATTTTCATAAAAATTATAAAATAGTTGATGGATTTCAGTCTCTGATTCCCCAAGTAAATGAACTTCTTTGATTGTAGATGAAACGTCATCTACGTAACAAATCGTAAAGAACTGCAAACCCATCTCCTCTTTCCCTATAAAATCCCTATTAAATTAAATAATATCGTTAATCAAGATATTCTCGGCTACCTCCGCTAGATAATAGCCAATTAAATGGATTTTTTGCAACGTAGTGTCATTTAATAATTCATATAATAACATACTATGAAATTCTGTACAGACGGACTACGGACCTACTATTTCCGTGGCAAAAAAAGGAGGCTAACTTTTGCATGTTGCCTCCTTTATCTTTACCTATTAAGCACCATACCCGCTTTAAAAGCCATGTCTGCTTTAAAACGCCATACCCGCTAATGGAGCTCCCTTGGTAAAGTATCGTTCAATTTTTTTCTCTACATCCCGATCCGGAATCAATGGCGGTGCATGATGCGGCTTGCTGCGCACATCAATGATCATATTGTCACAGCCCCAGTGTTTGTTAGCATAAGAGGCGTTCACGCCATACATATCACAGGCGGGATTACTGCGGGTAAAGGTAACCCAAAGAAAATCTTTGATCGAACGACTGATATCTTCGCTGTCATCACAGACCAAGATCAGCGGACAAGAAGACATGGCACCCTTTTGTTGAATTACTTTAGCTAGTTCATCGAATTCCTTCTGCGCCTTTGCGTACGTTGAAAAAGCCGGTCCTTGAAGGGCTACGACACCGGGCATAACGAATCGTGGATGGCTAAAATTTTGCAGTTCTTCCGGCAGTTTTTTGATTTGCTCGGGTACTTCTTGGCATAAGATTCGCTTACGGTCCCCACAAGCGGCAATAATCACCTTACTGCCTTGATTTAAGCCGGTACCGGAATAATCCAAGGTATCGATCGTCGTGTTGGTTTGGAAGTGAATATCGCGACGCAAATCCACTCGCTCTAAGATATACGTTAAAAAATCAACTTCCCGGTGCGTATCCAGCGGTTGGTCTTCTTCCGCTGCAATCAATAAGTACTTGGCCAAACTCAGTTGCCCAGTCCCTAATATCCGGTTGGCCAGCGTCAACAGTTCCGCCGGTTGCTTCACTTGTTGGTACGGCGTGTAGCGCTCGCTGCCAATGGCAAAAAGCAAGGGATGTACTCCGGCCGCATCGACGGCATGCACTTCTTTCACACCGGGGATTTCTTTTTGGACAGCATCACCGGTCAGTTCATGAATGAGCTCCCCAAAGGATGTATCCTCTTGGGGCGGCCGTCCCACAACGGTAAAAGGCCAAATCGCATTTTGCTTGGCGTAGACTTTATGAACTCTCATCAGGGGAAAATCATGGGTCAAACTGTAATAACCAAGATGATCCCCAAAAGGCCCCTCGGGTTTTGTTTCTCCCGGATGAATTTCACCGGTAATCACAAAGTCAGCATCATGACTAATACAATAGCCATCAACGTAGCTGTAGCGAAAGCGACGGCCGGCAAGCATACCGGCAAAGGTCATCTCACTTAGGCCTTCCGGCAAGGGCATCACCGCCGATAGCGTATGAGCCGGTGGCCCGCCAATGAAAATGCTGACTTTTAATGGTTCACCTTTTTTCGTTGCTTTAGCTTGATGTACCCCAATACCTCGATGGATTTGATAGTGCACACCGATTTCTTTGTTTAATTCATATTTATTGCCATTCAATTGAACTCGGTACATACCCAGGTTGGCGTTCATAATTCCCGGCTTTTCCGGGTCTTCACTATAGACTTGAGGCAAGGTAATAAATGCGCCCCCATCATTGGGCCAATGCTGAATCAACGGCAGATCGGCTATCTTGATTTCTTGGAATGACGCCGGTAATGACGACTCTTGCTTCGGTAATGCCTGTGTAGCAGCCATGGCTGAGCGAACATGGGCAAAAGGATTTTTCAGCGCTTTGAAAGGATCGTTCCTTAAGGCAATTACATCTTGTGTGCTTGACCAGGTTTTACGGAAAATGAATTTACTTCTTTCGATCGAGCCAAATAAATTGGAAACAGCCCGATACTTTGACCCTTTTACCTTTTCAAATAATAAAGCGGGACCGCCTTCCTCGTACACTTTCAGATGAATCGCAGCCATTTCGAGATAAGGGTCTACTTCTTCCCGAATGCGAACTAAATGGCCATGCTTCTCAAGATCATCAATCACTTCTTCGAGATTTTGATACATTCGTCACTTGCTCCTAATGATGTTTTGTCACTTTTATTTTATCTTATTTCCGCTCGTTCAACAAATCGGGTATCGTTCAATCGCTTCATCGCTCAATAGCTTCATCGCTTCATCGCTCAATACGCTCAATATCACCGATTGCTTCCCAAAAGAAAAGGCGACCTTGCCGCAAAAGCGAAGTCGCCTTTTCATCCATAAATTTATTTGAATTCTTCGTTACAAATCAAATCTTATTCTAAAGCACTTCCGGAATCCCTACATCATTGCCGATCCTGAAAAAATGATTGACGACCTTGCGGCTCTGCTGCCCCATACGCTCAAAATCCATCGCTGATACATAGATAGCTTCTAATTCATCATGACGATCCTTCGCTTTGGCTAAGAATGCTGTTCCCTCTGCCACAACTTTACGATAACGTTGCTCCACTTCTTCGATCTGCTGCAAGTTCTTCTCATAAACTTGCTGATCCATATAGAGAAAAGGGTCGACCAGTTCATCATTGGGCCGCGAAGGATCGAGTACATGTGGTGCAGTTCCATCAAGTAGCGCGATTGATAACTCAGGAAGCAGAATCATATCGAGCGAATGGGGATCAAAACCACAGTGATAACGTTCCACCGCATAGCCTTTTGTCAAAGCAGCCGTCGCTATCTTTTTAAGTAAGGTTGATTTACCGCTCCCCGGCTTTCCTTTAATGATAAACCGACGATCCAGATGGCCGGTAAGATTATCATAGAAATCGCGAGAACCGTCCGGTGTTGCCGCACCCATAAAAAGATGGCGTTCTCTCCCTGAACCGCCCTTATCAGGTACAATGGCGATAACTTTCTGAATCAGTTCGTCTGTCATTGCTGACATCTTATTGAAGTCCATGCCCTCGATATAATACTGTTCCCATTCATCATGAATGATCTTAGCTTCAGCAAAGCGTTCGTAGGCGGAGGCAAAATTAGCGGAGATCTCATCGGTTAAGGCGATCACTTCTTTTTTATGCAGATAGAGTTTACTGCCATCCCAAAAATCACCGAGATTAAGGATCTCGTCAACGACTCCTGGATAACGCGGATCAATAACATGAGGTGCTGTCCCATCGACCATCCCTAACTTTAAAGATGGCACGATGAACCCGTCAAGAGAGCCATTATCTGAAGCACAATGGATAAACTCTACGTCAAAACCTGCTTGTAAAAATCGATCTCCCACCGTCTTCATCAATGTTGACTTGCCCGTTCCCGGTCCGCCTTTCAAGATCAACTTCCGCTCCACATCTTGAAAGACTGAGTCAAAGAGCGAATAAAAACCAACCGACGTATTCCCTCCTGCATAGAAATGTCTCGCTTTACCGCTCATCCGCTACCACACCTTTTCATTTCTGGAGTTTGGGGATGCTCCTATAGTATGCCCATGCTCTCTTAATTGTGCTTGTCATGGTGAAAAGTTCCTCAAAGTCATCTAAGTATATGTAAATGGCCAATACCTTTTATGAAACAGTTTATTAAAATAAATGACCCGTAAAGAATAGGAGCTTTTTAAATAGTCCTATTCTTACGGGTCATTTATTCTATGATCAATGCTATTGATTTAAAAAAAGAAAAAAAGGCTGATAAGCCTTCTTCTAAAAACTGAAAAAATTTGCTCACTGAAAACTGCACAGTAACTTGGGTGAGTGATGAACGTCCTGTGAGGTCAAGACCTCGACTGATTCGTACCCGTCCACTAAACACCTCGCGGTGCGTACATGCCGGGCCGATCGACCAGATCGTCTTTC
>NZ_SLXT01000019.1 GCF_004341395.1 Heliophilum fasciatum | reverse complement strand
GGTGCGTTTTGTGGCTACTTTCTTGATTAATTTGGAAAAAACACAGTTTCAACGAATACCATGCTTATTTTCATTAGGTTCCTAGACGGACTCTAATAGGTGTTTTAGATAGTGGAATAGCTAATATAACAGAACTAAGACAATGGGTGTTTGACAGGTACACCAGTTATCCAGAAACCTCCATTGATCGGTCGCACGGAACCTTTGTTGCAGGGATTGCTTGCTTCGGAGATATTCTTCAAGATAAACCTTACACTGGTGTATCGGGTTGTAAGCTTTTTGACGCAACGGTTTTCCCGAATCCAAGAGCGGAAAGTATTTTAGAAGCGGATTTAATCAATAATATCAATGAAGTGATAGATAGATATGGGGATAGGATTAAGATTTGGAATTTATCTTTAGGAAGCAAACAAAGTACTGAGGAAAAGGAATTCTCTCACTTCGGTATTGCCCTGGATAATATTCAAGATGCAAAAAAAGTTCTTATCATTAAGTCAGCGGGTAATTGTAATAATTATATAAATGGATTAGAGGCGAGTCGCATTTCTAGGGGGGCCGACTCTGTAAGGGCTATAACGGTTGGTTCTGTTGCACAGTCAACGAGTAACGGAGATTTAGCTGAAGAAAATCACGTTTCACCTTTCAGTAGAGTTGGCCCAGGTCCTTCTTTTATCATCAAACCAGACTTAGTTCATTACGGCGGTAATTGTGGAGTAAATAATGGGCGGGTTACCGATAATGGGGTTAATTCTTTTAGAATAGACGGAACTGTCTATAAAAAAGTTGGTACAAGCTTTTCCACACCAAGAGTCTCAGCAATCGCGGCGGGTTTACAAAAACAGATAATTGAAGATTTTGATCCATTGCTTATCAAAGCTCTATTAATACATTCAAGCCAATACCCCGATAATATAAACTTACCCATTGAGGAGAAACTAAAGAAGTTGGGCTTTGGTATCCCTAAAAATGTTGGTGAAATTATTTTCAATGACGAATATGAAGCTACATTAATTTTAAGACATAGTCTTACAAAGGGCGAGTTTATAGAAATACTTGATTTCCCTTTTCCCCAATCATTGGTAGATAATGATGGCTATTATTATGGCCAAATAATAGCAACAGTGGTTAACTCCCCTATTTTATCTGAAAGTCAAGGAGCAGAGTACTGCCAATCTAACATTGAGTTAAAACTAGGCACGTATGACAAAAAGAAAATTAGAGATACATCGAAGCGAAACATTAAAAATCCTATCGGAAGAGATGGTGGAGGGAATATATTAACAGCCGATGTCTTCAGCAAAAAGAAAGAATATAGCGGAACTAAATTTGGCCAAACAGAAAAAATATTAACCCGATATGGTGATAAGTTTTATCCCCATAAAAAGTATGCAATTGATCTATCGGAGTTAAAGCCAGGTAATAAAGAGAAATACATCAAAGCACCCAAGGGATGGTACATAAAGGTAAGTGGTCTTTATAGAAGTTTTATTGAGAAAAAGGCACAGTTTGATAATACTGATTTATCGCAAGAATTTTGTATAATTATTACCGTAAGAGATCATCTTAGAAAAAATCCAATTTATAATGAAGTAGAGAAGATGTTGGATGCAAACAACTTCATTCATAGAAACATTAGAATCACACAAGATATAAGAGTTATTCTAGATAATCAAAGGCAATAAATTGCGATCCATATTATATCAACATCTGATTATTGTCTTACCATTCAGGGGGCATAACCTTAAGTTATAAGACTTCAAGTCTATTCCGGTTATCCACCACAACCTAGGGACTGCAGGATTCATAGTTATTGATTGGGGGAAAGCGGAAGGGTACGTAGGGGTTTGGGTTGTCCTGGGAGGGGTGGTTTGACCCGCTAGTTTAACCGAAAGTCATTCAATACGACAGGGTTCTCTGCTTCATGTCCATTCCAGTTCATTCACCGCAGTTACCAGATCATCCGGGCCAGGCTGGGTGTAAATGATCGTCGTTGCTATGCAAGGATCGCCGTTTGCTTTTTGATGTCCCATCAGCCGGGCCACCACGTCAAGCGGAATCTTCCGGCTTGCTAGTTCATGTCCGAAGGTATGCCGCAGGCTATGGCAAGTCAGATGATCGATCCCGGTCATATCTTTGTACTTATCGATAATCACCTGAGCTGCCCTTGTGGTCATTTGGGGTGATCGGTTGGTGAAAAACAGATAATCGTCTGCTTGCCGGGGGAATTCCGCTAGGTACGTCGCCAGCACCTTCCGTACATCGTTATTTAACGGAATCTCCCGGTACTTGCCCCCTTTACCGTTGCGAACGGTTAATAACCCTTTTCGGTCGGACAGGATTAGATCAGACATTCGCACGTTCACCGCTTCATTCACCCGTAGCCCTGTATGTAAGAAGACGGTTATCAATGCTAGATCCCGCAGGTTGCCCCGTTGACGAACAGTACGTACCAGCATGTTCTGTTCATTGCGGGAAAGCCACTTTATATTCTGAGCCGGTGTCGGTACATTCTCCACGTCAGCGGCAGGGTTGTCCGGTATATCGCCGCGTTTGACATAGAATTCAAAGATCACCCGTAGCTGAGTTATGGTCAGGGCCACAGTACGGGTTTTGTAATGATTTCCAGCCCACCTTTTGAAACGTGATACGTCCGATTGAAGCACTAACCCCAACCCACGGGGTGCCCCCTGGGGGTGTGGTAGGGGGACGGCTTTCCATGATTCCGTCGCGGCTCGTTCACGGTCGAACCATTTACTGAACCGCTGCCATGTTGCTTTGTACTGCTGGACCGTTAATGGACTTTTCCCCCGCTGTTCCAAGTCTGCTATGAATTGTTCAATCATGGCTGCTGCATCTACCTTCCGCGTTTAATATGCGATCAAATATTCCGGTGATAACAGTGGCTTTTATCTGGGCTTCCGGTTCCATTATACCATTTTTGATCGCATATACACTGAGAGAATGATCACCGGAAGGGTAACCGCAACGTCCTGGTACTAGGCAGCACAAGTCAATTTAACTTGTCGGTTAGCAGCAGCGGCATGATCGGTGTTTATAAGCTGGATATGGAGGTCGTGAGCGGAACTGGTTAATTGTCTAAGTCGCTAAAGTATCTAGTGGAAAATCTAAAAATGGTGATAACTACAAAGTAAAAAGGGGCCTTTAGATGGAATTAGATAAGCGTTTAGAAGAAACAAAAGGAATGATAAGGATGTGTTGCTTTGAATAAAGGAAAAGGAGCATTGTGCCCAAATTGTCAAACGCAAACATTTCACGATGAGGGCAGCTATCGTAAATGTTCACAATGTAAATCAGTGGGTTGGAATTGGAGACACATACCTAAAGAGGTTGGCTCAGGAAAAGGCTATGCCTGTCCAGATTGTGGGTATTCAACTCTTCACCATGTTGTTACCGTTGATGAGCGGTTTAGTTTATATAGATGTACGTCTTGTAACTATACGTTGATTGAGCCAAAGGAATAGTTGTGCCTCTACCTGCATGTTCACTGGTAATGAAAGATGGAGCGTTTCCTTACCAAAGACAAGCTTTAGTGGAGTTTAAGGAATATAAGTGGGTAGAACTGGACAAAACTAGGCTGATTTAGAGACCATTAAAAGCTGGAAGGGGAAAAATCAATCACCGAAATTGCGATGCAGTGCGGTTAGAAAGAATCATCAGGCAAAAACGAAACAAGAAGAAGGAGGGGATCAGAATGAAACTCCTACAGATTGACTTCAAAATGGAGGGCCCCTGGGGCGAAGAAATGTCGAAGGCATTTGAAGGCCTGGCGCAAGACATTGCAACTGAAAAAGACCTGATCTGGAAAATCTGGACTGAAAATCAGAACACCAAAGAAAGTGGCGGGATTTACCTGTTCGCCAATGAAGAAGCTCTGGACCGCTATCTTGAGAAACATACCGCCCGATTGGCGTCTTTTGGAATAGTAAACATTAACGCCAAGAAATTCGATGTTAATGTTCCCCTGACCTTGATTGACCGGGGTAAGCTTGAATAGTGGATTGACTAGGGGTTACAAAAGCCGTTCCTGCATTTTAGCGGAACGGCTTTTAATCATTGGAAAGGAATATAAAGCGTAGGGTCGAAACCATCTTATGATATTAAATTGAAGTAAAAGGTGATAATATGCTTGACCTACATAGTCGTATCCGCGGCGGAGTATACGGATGTGCTATCGGTGATGCCTTAGGAGCGACGGTAGAATTCATGGCGGCGGACGAAATTAATCAACAATACGGCGAACTCCGAGATATTGTTGGTGGAGGTTGGCTCGATCTCACCCCGGGTCAATGGACCGATGATACAGAAATGATGATTGCCGTCGCTGAAGGAATCATCGAGAACCCCAAGGAGTCTGTGCCGGCGATTGGAAAACGCTTCGTGAATTGGTTTCAAACCAATCCGCCGGATGTCGGGCTAACGATACGCACAGTGATAAGCAGTGTAATCAGGTCGGGAGAGTGGTACGAGTCATCCCGGAAGCTTCATGAGGAGAGCGGGATGACAGCGGGAAACGGGGCGTTGATGAGGACACTTCCTGTCGGCATTGTCTATGGTGTAAGTGAATTTCCATCGGATACTTTGGTCCAAGCCCACGAAATTGCGCGAATGACCCATTGGGATGTCGAAGCCAGTGCAACTTGTGGTCTATTCCTTAATGGTGCGTTCATTGACCCATCGGTTCTTGAACGGTGATACTATATATGATACTATAAAAACAAAGGAGGTGTACCATGGCAGGGGTTGAAAAAATCATCGAGAAGATGTTACGCCAACCCAGCGGGATACGTTTTTCGGAAGCGGAAAAAGTACTTGAGCATTACGGCTACGCTTTGGTGCGTAAAAAAGGTTCGCATCGACACTTTCGCAATTCACAAGGCGATGTGATCACCGTGAAAGAAGAAACACCGTTGAAAGCAGCGTACATACGGGACATATTGGCGAGGATCGGTCGCTAGTTCTGGTCCTCACCCAAACCCCTTGCCAACACGAATGGAACAGAAAGAACAGAAGAAAGACCTCACGTACTACATGGCATTGCCGTATACGTTTGAGATTCAACACATCCGAGACGAAAGCGGACGATATTTCTTCGGCAAAGTCGCGGAACTGGATGGCTGCCAAAGCAACGGCAATACCTTAGAAGAGCTTCACGAGAATCTCCGTGAAGCAATGGAGGGATGGATCGAAGTAAAACTGGAACATGGCGATGAAATCCCGGAACCGCTGACCGATGAGGGATACAGTGGTAAGCTTGTTGTTCGGATTCCCAAGAGCCTGCACCGTCGGTTGGCCAAAGAGGCGCAGCGGGATGGCGTATCGTTGAATCAATTCATGCTGTATAAGTTAAGTCGTTGACCAGGCGGGATGCCTGGTTTTTTTCCGCCGCCTCCGCCAACACATAACGAACGCAAAGAGCGAGTACTTGATGTACCCGCTCTTTTTGCGTGTCCTTTGCTCATATCGCACATTTAAGGATTGTCATTTGCGCGAACAAGTTTTATAGTTTAGGTAAGAAGCTTGATATTCTACTTAGATTTACCTTGTCTTAATAAACTGTAAATTTATCCTCACCATATCAATGAGAATTTAACCGGCAGCGCTGTCTTTACATAATGAGCCTCATTCAATCTAGGGATAATGAGGGGGTATCTACCATGGTATCGGAATCGTCGCAGCAGATCCAAAAAGCGATTACGCGCTATTCCGCCTTGGGGATTTTGACTATCGGCCTTATTGTCGCGCTAGTCAGTATATTCCCGCTCTACCAACACCTGAAGAACTATGTAAATGAACAGATGATTTTTGCCACCCGCTCACGCACGATGGCCGTTGAGCAATTCCTTTCCAAAAGCCGTGAAGTTACCCTGCAAATCGCCAGTCGCAGCCAGATCAAAAAAAGCTTGGCCGCGTATACCCATGGGGAAATCAGCCGGAGTGAATTAATCGCTGAAACCGTGGGGCGTTTGACGGAGGCACTGAAGCAATCGTCGGACGTACAGGGGATCACCCGTTTTGATCATCAGGGCGAAGCCGTTGTCCAAATCGGACTTCCCTTACCGGAGCCAGAGCGTAACTTTCCCAAAGACCTTTTCCAAGGAACCCAGATTAGCGATCCGATCAACCAGGGAAATCAGTCCCTGCTGGTTGTCAGTGCACCGATTCTGGGCAGCAATGGTGAGCGTCTGGGCGTGGACAAGGTTGTCTTTTCATTCAAAGAATTAGGCGATATCGTCGCCGATAACACCGGTCTTGGGGAATCCGGGGAGATGTTGCTTGGCCGCATCCAAGATGGGCAAGGCGTACTTTTCTTTCAACCGCAAAAAACCATGAACCTTGAAAGCGCTGGGATATCTCTCACATCGGAAATCGGCCTTGCATTACAAAAAGCGGCTGCCGGTGAGACAGGGGTCTTCACTTCCGAGAATTCAACTTATGGCATTATCGCCTACGGACCGGTTACGGGAACCACCTGGGGAATTCTCGTGCGCATGGACGACACCGAACTCTATGTCCCCATACAGCAACAAGTGGTCATGATTGCTTCGATTATCAGCATGCTTATTGTGCTGGGTGTACTCGGCATGACCTTTCTACTGCGTCCGTTGACCGGGAAAATCATTATCCAAACCAATGAACTGGAAGAAGAAATCCGCCAGAAGACATTGACCTTGGAGAATGAGCTTATCGAGCGTCGGCGGATCGAAAATGAACTGATTATTGCTAAAGAAGAAGCCGATGTGGCCAACCTGGCAAAAAGCAGTTTTCTGGCCAATATGTCTCATGAAATACGAACCCCCTTAAACGCGATGCTGGGAATGGTCGAACTGCTTGGGGAAACCCAATTAGTTGAAGAACAAAAAAAATATATCTCGATATTCCGGGATTCCGGCAACAATCTTCTTAAGTTAATCAACGAAATCCTCGATCTTTCGAAGATCGAATCAGGAAAAATAGAATCAAAACAGCTTGTATTCAATCTGGCTGATTTTATTGCCCATCTTACCAAACTGTTCACACCTAAAGCCATGGAGAAGGGGTTCGTGCTAAAAGAAGCCATCGCCCCTGAAGTTCCGCTGCTATTGGAAGGGGATTCGGAAAGTCTTCATCATATTCTCATGAATCTTCTAGGTAATGCCGTAAAATTTACCGAACAGGGGAATATCACTCTCGCTGTGGACCTTGAACCATCCCACAGTGATCCACCAAACAGTGATCCACCAAACAGTGATCCACCCCCATCGCCGATACAACCGATAGCCTTGCGGTTTACCGTAACCGATACGGGTATCGGCATTCCCGATGAACTCCAAACCAACATATTTGATTCTTTCATCCAAGGTGATGCGTCTATTACCCGGAAGTATGGTGGAACCGGCTTAGGGTTATCGATCTGTAAAAAGCGAGTGGAACTCATGGGCGGTCAAATCCGCGTGGAAAGTGAGCCGGGCAAAGGGAGTACTTTTTCTTTTACCGCTGTTTTTCTTCCGTTACAGGCCGATTCATTGCCATTGCCAACGGTACCGTTGCCATCCCCGACGATAGGGGTTGATGAACTCAAGCCATCGTCGACGGGCAAATCGAATGACACCGATCGTCTTTGGGAGATATTGTTGGTTGAAGACACGGAAGTGAATGCCATGATGGTTCAACTATACCTAAAGGCTTTGCAATGCCGTCTTGATGTTGCAGAAAACGGAGTGGTCGCCCTTGATCAATTCAAGCGGAAAGAATATGATCTTGTTCTCATGGATATTCAAATGCCCGTTAAAGACGGCTATGAAGCGACCCAGGAAATCCGGCAATGGGAGAAATTAAATGGACGCGAGCCGATTCCGATTATCGCGCTAACGGCTAACGTGTTCGCTGAGGATCAGGAGCGTTGTCTGGCGGCGGGTTGCAATACGGTCCTCGCCAAACCAGTAAAGAAAAAAGTGTTGCTGGAAACGTTGTCGCACTATCTTTCGACCGAAATGAGTAAAAAGTAGACTTCGCCACCACTGGCGAAGCCTACTTTTCTTTGGGACAGCATTTTCTTTTCCATATTCAACCTCACTCAGTTTCGAGATTATGACAAGGAGGCGTATTTTTTAATGCATCGTAAAGCCATTGCCGCTGTCAGTGTGGCCCTATCGCTTGTTTTGTTTACTGCTTGCGGTAGCGCCAGCCAAGTGAAAGGGGTCACTGCGAGGGACGGTCAAAAAGTATATTTTGAACCCGGTCATGATGATTACAATGAAGTTATTGAAGAAGTATTTTTACCCGATGTAACTGCGGCCCAGCAAGCCGGCTATGTCTATGCCGCCGATGATGACATTCTTGATGATTCGAAGAAGTATAGTGATACAGACATCAAAGTGAAAAAGAGCAAATCCACATCTAAATCCAAATCGACAACAACATCAACGAAAAAATGATATAGTCTAGATAGCAGTAACTATTATTAAAAAAAACGACCGATCAGTGAGACAAAATGAAAAGGTTGTGGTAGACTAAAAACATATTTTAAGTAAGCAGGTGAGCGCAATGAAGATGAAAGTTCTTGATGGTTCGGTCCTGACTGCGCAAGAGCAAAGCGAGATCATGGCAGCCGCGCAGCAAGTTATCGAAGAAGATAAGGTGTACATGCCCCACACCGTGGAAGTTTGGCGGGAAGATGGGCTTTGTTTTCGTGTTTGCGGTGAGGTGCCCATTGAACGGATTCGTCGCATAACCGGGTACTTAAGCAAAGTGAATAATTTTAATGATGCCAAGAAAGCCGAGTTGGAACATCGGGTGTCCCACGCCGGCTAAAGTGATTTTTTGCGGATAATCATTGGCATCGAGGGAGATCATTTCAAGAGGAACTAGCATTGATGAGCAGGAAAAACCTTCCCGCCGTCGAAGCATAAAAAGGAATTATTATCAGGAGGTGAATATCTGATTTTCCTCAGTGAGAATCAGAGCATTGATGACGTTAAAGGCCTATTTTGAACAAACCAACGGGCTGGGCATCTTGTCGACGGCCAATGAACAAGGAGAAGTTAATGCGGCGATCTATGCAAAACCGCATTTCATGGAAGATGGCACGGTAGGCTTTATTATGCGTGAACGCTTGACCTATCAAAACGTCCTGGCCAACCCCAAAGCGTGCTATCTTTTTGTAGAAGCACCGAAGATGGCCGGTTATCGTTTGTACCTGACCAAAGTTGGAGTGGAAGCCGACGATGCCAAGGCACAAGAAATTCGCCGTCGTTGCTATGCCGATGAGCTCAATGCGGAAGGACCGATTCACCTGGTCTATTTCCAAGTGGACCGCACCTTGAAGCTGTTAGGCGGCGAGGAAGTCACCACCTGCCCGCGTCACCAGGCATAATCGTCATTGTCATCAAAAGGCTACTTATCAAAGATCATCATCAAAAGACCAATCAAAAAAGACCAACCATGAAGCTGTTGCTTCCGTGGTTGGTCTTTTTTTCACCTTACGGAGTCGTATCGAGTTTTTCCAGCTCCCATTTCATGGGGCTGTCTTTGACGATGCACGTATAATGAATCCGCTTTGTTTCACCGGTGGCGGTGGGAACATCGACAAAGGAAACGACCTGATAGCGTTTGTCGCCCAGGGGGGTCACTTGTTCTTCGCTGAAGCGCTGGAAAGCAAGGCCGGTGGAGGCATTTAACTTTTGCATAACGAACTGGTTAGCCGCGAAGGACGCATTGAATTTGGTGTCGTCGCCGCAAGCGGTGAGCATCGCGGCAAGACTGAGGGCAAGGATAAAAAGCCGGACCTTTGGCAATGGAGTCAACTCCTCCTCATGATGTTGATATGGAGTAATTTTCGACGGGAACAACGAAATCCCTGCGTCTTTCAGCTAGCGGTTCAGGCAGGGATGGGAGTGGTGTTTTGACCTTTTCGAGGTTACTGCATATCTTGGCTAGAAGAGGTGAGAGAGATGGCTTATGCGTATCGTGATCGTCAAGGTCGATTGCGGCTTACCAATGGGTATCCGGGAGTCCCGGCAGCAGAAGTGCGCTTTGCCCACAAGCAGGGATGGCCGGTACTGGTGATCGACGGTGCACCATTTCTGGTGATGGATGAGGGCAACAAACAGATCTATCTGGAAGGCCCGGCAGGTCGGCTGTTAGCCTCGGCAGAAGAACGACGCCGTTTGGCGCCCATCTATAAAGCGCTGGGAGAAGCCTGTCCTACCTGAACGGTGCCGGGTTTAGTGCGGCAAGCACACCGTGAACGTGGTTCCTTGCGGGCCTGTGTCCACTTGCAATGTGGCATGATGATGGGCAGCGATCTGCTCGCATATCGCCAAGCCTAAGCCGAGCGCGTGATCTTTGGTCGTAAAAAAAGGATGATAGATTTTGGCGAGGTTTCCGGCAGGAATGCCGCATCCTTGATCGCGTATCTTCAGTAAAACGGCATGGGGCGTGGAAGCGGTTTCGATGGTCAAGGTCTGACCAGGTTCCATCGCTTCCAGCCCGTTTTGCACAAGGTGACGTACTAGCCGGCGGAATTCCATCTGATCGATGTGGACGATCGGTTCGCTGGAATCCAAGGTAAGGACAACCGTTTGGCTTCGCGCTTCCGCCATGGCGTGGAAGGCGGGGAGGAGGGCAGTGATAAAAGCATGGAGCCCGTAGCAGGAAAGGGAGGATGGCTGGGAGCGGGTCAACGAGAGAAAATCGGTGATGATGTTGTTGGCGTGATCAAGCTCTTCGATCATGAGCGCGAATTGATCGGTTCGTGTCGGATCGGTTTCTTTTTTGTGCATGAGCTGTAGAAACCCGCGAACGGTGGTCAGGGGGTTGCGAATCTCATGGCCGATGCCTGCGGCGACGTGACTGATCAGATGCAGGCGCTCATTGCGTTTGACGTCATGCAAAAGCTGCTGCTGTTCAGTAATGTCCTGAACTTGCAGGACGACACATGCTTGTCCTTGCAGTGAGACCAGGACACCCGAAAAAAGGCCGACCCGCTCTTGATGATCTTTAGTGAAATAAGAAGCCATGTAGCCATTCGGGTTGGTGCGATTCAGCAGTAACGTTAAAAAATTATCGATGTGAGTGAAAGGGCCGTTGAACTTCTTGTTTTTTGGTGATTGGCCAATGACTTCAGCCCGGGTATAACCGGTGAAGCGAGTAAAACTGTCATTGACATCGAGAAAATCACCGTCAGGGAACTGATGAATGGTCATGAGCTGCGGGCTGGTGCGAAAAACCGTATAAAAAACATCATTTTTCATATGGGAGAATGGTAAATAACCTACCGGTATGCTCATTTCGTTCAACTTCCAATCTTACATCACCATTTATTTAAATAGTGATACTGTTATGTATGGGTGTGTATTCCTGTTTAGCGCAAGAGTTCATAGGGCGTATCATCAGACGTTCCTGCTTTGCTACGGGCCAAGGAGCCGTCAAGGACGATCTGAATGGTTTGATCGTTTTTGATGATGACGGAGGAAACGATCAAAGCGCCGCTCAATAAGCCAAGGATGACAAGCAGAGAATCGGGCGACCCGATGAGTGGCGACGGGGAGGCCGTTTTGGATTTTTTTTGATTGTTGTTTTTTTTAGTCACCAGACATCCTCTCTCTTGCTTTCGGCATGTGTGATCTAGATTATGTCGGCACCGGATCTTCGGTGCCGATCCAAAAAAGCAGGATCGCAGCTTCGATGCTGATCAAAAAAAGCAGGACCGTAGCGCCTGCTTACTTAGGGCGAGAAAGGTTAAAATATTCCCAAGTGTTGCCTCATCGTTTCGTAATATGTTGCTAGCCAGGGTATTCCTAAGACGATTAGGGGCGAGACGGGATCACTTGCAGTTTTTTGCCATCGCTGACGGCGACGATGGTACCGTTTTGGTCGGTGCGGAACACTTGAACCTTGGCCTTCGCCAAACGTTCGAGAATCTTTTGATGGGGATGGCCGTAGTCGTTCGGTGTAGCTACGGTGATGACGGCATAGGTTGGCGAAACCGCCTTGAGGAAATCAAGCGACGTAGAGGTAGAACTGCCATGGTGGCCTACTTTAAGCAGGTCTGCTTGCAACGAGGCGCCGCTGCGTATCATTTCCGACTCCGATGCGGTTTCGGCGTCGCCTGTAAGCAAGAAGGATGTCTTGCCGTAGGTCAGTTTGATCACCGGGCTGTAGTTGTTGGGAGCGTCATAGGTGTTGCTCAGGGGAGCAAGCATCGTGGCAGTGATATCCTGTAAGGGAATCACAACGCCGGCTTTGGCTTGCACGCGCTTGGCGCCACTGGCTTCAATGGCGTTGAGCAGATTTTCGAAGGTTTTCGTGGTACTGGTGGCCTTGGGCAGGTAGACTGTCTCCACAGAGAAGCGTTTGAGGACGGCCGGCAGGCCACCGATGTGATCTTCGTGAGGATGCGTTGCTACGACGGCAGTAAGCTTCTTGACACCTTGGGCTTGCAGGTAATTCGTAACGATTTTATCATCATCGCGGTTGCCGCCGTCGATCAAGACGAACTGGCCTTGCGGTGTGGCGATGAGCGTACTGTCAGCTTGACCCACATCGATAAAGTGGATCTGCAGGCGGCCGTCACCGGCAGTGATTGGGGAACGCTGGTCTGCCGGTACTACGGATGCGGTGTCACCGTTGACAGCGGTGGCGCCGGCTGTTGGCGCGGTGGCAGTGGCGTGGGAGGGAGACGATGGCGCCGAGGGAACGGCATTGCCGGTGGTGGCCTGGCTACCGCAACCGGCAATCGTCAAAGCGAAAAAGAGGGCCAGTGGAGCAAGGAGCCAACGGCTAGGGATGTGCCAACGGCCGGTAATCGGCGATCGTTGGGAAGCTCCCGCAGCGCCGGCAGCGGTAAAATGGTGGGGCATAGGGTCCACTCCTTTGTTGTTGATCCAGGGATGTCATCGGCATTATCAGGGATTAGTGAAAAAATCATCGATCCGATCGTTCATCTGCTGGCGACACCTAGTGGTGGCTTGATGATTAATAGTGAAGGTAACCTGCAGCAGGTCGCCTTCCCGTAAATCGGCCGGAAGCTGATTGCGAGGTAAGCGAACGATCTGTTGATCAGGGCATTCAAGAATGGCCCAGTCGCCTTCCAAGCGGTCGACGGTCCAGTGCATAGGGCATGCCTCCTTTGCTCGGCATCATGGGTAACGTAGCTCTATTGTAACCCGGATGAAGCAGGCGGAAAAAGGAGGGCAACTGACTTTTTTGTAGAGCATAGTTGTAAATATAAGTATGTTATGGGTATAAAAAAGTTTGGGAAACCCATTTGCAAAGCAAAGACTTTTGCATTAAAGTAATGTAAAATTTAATACATATAGTGTGTTCGCTGGGTCTTAATGCAGGCAGTCATGGCAGTTATTGATGAACTAATGGTTACAACAGTATGAAGGGAGGTAATTCGATGGATGAAAGAAGAAAATATGAACGGCTTAATTTTGCCGATAGACATTTGTGCACAACGCTCAGAATTGTCCATATCAATCGCATTCCCGTAAGAGGAAAAGAAGGCCAAGCTTGTATTTTTGATATCAGCAGTGGCGGCGCGCGATTCCGGACCAATCTGGATTTGCCCGTTGATCCCCATTGTGAAGTGGAAGTTGAGCTGGAAACCCGGATGGTGCATCCGTTGAAGCTACGGGCGAACTTGATGTGGAAGCATGGACAAATGTTTGGCTGCCAGTTTAATTTTGACCATGAAGAGGACCGGGTGTACCTGAATATCTGCATCAATGATACAGCCGTGTACTTGAAGACTAATGATATTGCCCATATTTTTGTGGAATGTGATTTTTGCCAGACGAATTGTGAGGTTATGAACGGTATCGAGGTGTCGTAGGGTTGGAATTTGGGATGATTAAGAATACTTTCCGAAAAAAACGGTTGCCCTTACAAGGGCAGCCGTTTTTTTTACCCTTCGTTGCCGTGTGATCAAAAGAAAAATTAGACAAAAGAAAAGACTTTTTCTTTTTCCTCATGTAAAATTTAAGTATCAAGACAGTGCCAATACCGTATAAGTTCGCATGAATCTCAAACACGAAGGGGGATCCCCTACCATGGAACGGCGAAGGCATGAACGCATTCAATTTAATGGTACCCATCTGTGTACAAAAATAAAAATCAGCAAAATCAATGGGATACCTATCAACCATAGCCATGAGGGCCACGCCTGCATTTATAATATCAGTAATGGTGGTGCCGGACTTCGGACTAATTTGGATTTTCCGGTGAATGATCAAGTTCACTTTGAACTTGATCTGGAAGCCCGATTGATTCAACCATTACGTTTGCGGGCCAAAATCGTCTGGAAGCAAGGCAATCATTACGGCTGTGAGTTTGTATTTGATGATCAGGCACAAGCGACGCAATTGAGCATCTGCTTAAGTGATGCAACTGTTTTTTTGCAAACGAATGATGTCGTTCGCATGCTCGTGCAGTGTAATTTTTGTCGCCGTACATGTGAGTTAATGAAAAAAGCGGAAAAGCCGGTACCGGCAAGAAGGTAGAATTTGACCGGGATTTGCCCATGATCTGCCGTCATTGGTTTGCACCATCTGCTTGCCTATACTATAATTGAAGATAGAACCTTACCAACGCAAAGAGGAGAATCAAAAGTTATGGCGCTGATTAACGAGAATTATCTGAAGTTGCCCGGAAGCTATCTTTTTTCGGAAATTGCCCGTCGTGTCAATCAGTTCAAACAAGAAAACCCCGATGCCGATATTATCCGTTTGGGTATCGGTGACGTTACCCGGCCCCTCACACCGGCCGTCATTCAAGCGATGCATGACGCCGTCGATGAAATGGGGCGCGCTGAATCTTTCCGCGGCTATGGTCCGGAACAGGGCTATGACTTCCTGATTCAAAAAATCATCGACAACGATTTTACATCCCGCGGTATTCAGGTCGACGTGGACGAAGTCTTTGTCAGCGACGGTTCGAAGCCCGACACCGCCAACTTCCAGGAAATCTTCGGCCTTAACAACATCATTGCCGTCACCGATCCTGTCTACCCTGTGTATGTAGACAGCAACGTCATGGCCGGCCGCACCGGTCGATTCAATGAAAAAGGCCAGTTTGACAACATTGTCTACCTGCCCTGTACGGAAGCAAACGGCATGAAGCCGGAACTGCCCAAGACCCGCGTCGATATGCTTTATCTTTGCTTCCCTAACAACCCCACGGGGATGACGCTGACCCGCGATGAGCTAAAGCAATGGGTTGACTATGCCCGCGAAAATAAATCGATCATCCTATACGATGCTGCCTATGAAGCCTTCATTCAAGAAGCCGATATTCCCCGCAGCATCTATGAGATCGAAGGTGCCCGCGAAGTCGCCGTAGAGTTCCGCAGCTTCTCCAAAACGGCCGGCTTTACCGGAACCCGCTGCGCCTACACTGTCGTGCCCAAAGAAGTGATGGCCTATGATCAGGACGGCAATGCCCACAGCTTGAATAAGTTCTGGCTGCGTCGGCAAACGACCAAGTTCAACGGCGTTTCCTATCCGGTACAGGTAGCTGCCGCAACCATTTATTCTGAAGCCGGTCAAAAGGAAATCCGCGATAACATCAATTACTACATGGAAAACGCCAAGATGATCCGCGAAGGCCTGATCAGCTTCGGTTATAAAGTCTTTGGTGGCGTCAATGCGCCGTATATCTGGCTGAAAACGCCGGACAACCTCGGTTCTTGGGAATTCTTCGATAAGCTGCTCAAGCAAGCTAACGTGGTTGGTACGCCCGGCGCAGGCTTCGGCGCCAGCGGGGAAGGCTATTTCCGCTTGACCGCCTTTGGTACTCGGGAAAACACCGCCCGTGCCTTGGAGCGTATCCGCACCAAGATGTAATCAGCACGAGGCGCTCCTCAAGTCAGAACCAAAACAGGAGGTGAGTGGCTGATTTTTCCGTTGGAGAGATCAGACGTGGATGACCTTAAAAAAGTATTTTGAAGAACAGCACGGCATCGGTATTTTAGCTACGGCTGATGAACAAGGGCAGGTCAATACGGCTGTCTACGACCGACCGCTGTTTATGGACGATGGAACGCTCGCTTTTATCATGAGTGAGCGCTTGACCTATCGCAATATCATGGCCAATCCTCACGCCTCCTATCTTTTTGCGGAAGCCGGTAAATTTGCCGGTGTCCGGCTATACTTAACCCGAACGGAAGAAGAAAAAGATCCGCAAAAAACAGCTGCTATCCTAAAACATGCCTACGGCATAGAAGCGAACGATGAGCGGGAACCCTTGCATGTCCTGTATTTTCAGCTCAACAAGATTCTCCCGCTGCTCGGCAGTACGGAGATTACCGAATGTCCGCATAAAAACAGGGACTTTCTGCCGGATGAAGGTGGTCATCACCACCACGATGACAACTGCCAGTGCCACGCCCACGAGGTTCAGGCCAAATGCCATCATCATCGTGATTATCCGCGGTCTAAGTAACATACTGCGCAAAGCAGGAGCATCGATCATATGCTCCTGCTTTTTTTAGATGTCACATCGAGAACCCCATGAAGATAGGGGTAAGCGGTTTCCGTGGAAGGAGGTTCGGCTTTGGTTGATAAGGGGGGGTACAACGATTTTTACAACTTGCTTTTGCAAGCGGAGCGTGCAGGAGCGGAACAGTTCATTGCCATGCGACTCGGGAGTGCTCCGCCATTAACCGTGATTGAGGAGGTCATCGTTCCGGCATTGACCGATATCGGTGAGGGATGGGAAGAAGGGACCGTATCACTGGCACAAGTGTATATGGCTTCGCGGATTTGTGAACAACTTGTGGAATCATTGTTGTCCGGAGAAAATTGCATTGCCCCCAAGGAAACTCCACCAATTGCCATTGTCACGCTGGCTGATTACCATTCGCTAGGCAAACGGATTGTCTCCGCTTTTTTGCATTCTCACGGTTATCGCATGGTTGATTTTGGCCATGGCCTGACAGTCGAAGAAGTGATCGAAGCCGTCAAACGTCACGGTACAGAAATTTTGCTGCTCTCCACATTGATTTTAAATTCGGCGTTAGCAGTAAAGGATTTGGTCGACAAGTTCCAACAGGCCCACTTGTCAGTTCGGGTGATCGTCGGTGGAGCTCCCTTCAATTTAAACCGCAAGTTATGGGCTTACGTCGGTGCCCATGCGATGGCCACCAATGCCAGTGACGCCGTGCAAGTGTTGGAACGAGTGATCGCATCGCCGGACCGGATGAGCACAATGACTCCGGAAAGGGGGAACAACCGATGACATCGATGGAACGTGTACTGCGGGCATTACAGCATCAAGAACCGGACCAAGTGCCGCTGTTGCTGACATTGACGATGCACGGCGCCAAAGAGTTGGGAATGAGTATCAAGGAGTATTACTCTGCGGCCGACCATGTGATCGAGGGACAACGGCGGTTACAAAAAAAGTACCGCAACGATTGTTATTACACGTTCACGTATGCTGCTGTTGAAGTTGAAGCCTATGGTGGGGATGTTATTTTTTGTGATGACGGCCCGCCCAATTCCGGGACGCCCATCATTCAAGATGTGCAGGCCATCCGGAATTTGGAGCCAGTTCGCGTAGCGGAAGTGCCATGCTTGCAACGCTTGTTGACGGTAACCGAGGGGTTACACCGGCTCTCGGCCGGGGCGGTGCCCGTGATCGGTGTGGTCATCTCGCCCTTTTCTGTGCCGGTGATGCAATTTGGTTTTGAACGGTATATTGAATTGATCTATGAGCAACCCTTGTTATTTGAACGGTTGATGCAAGTGAACGAGACTTTTTGTGTGGAGTGGGCCAATGCGCAGCTTGCGGCGGGTGCAACGGCGATCTGTTACTTTGATCCTTTGAGTTCACCGACGATGATCTCGCGCGATCTGTATCGACAGACGGGCTACCTTGTTGCCCAGCGTGTGTTGTCGCGCATACAGGGCCCCACGGTGATTCACCTGGCGTCCGGTCGCTGTATGCCAGTGCTCGATGACTTACTTCGCCTTGGGGTGCAAGCCATTGGCGTGAGTACGCTGGAGGATCTTGGGCAACTGAAAGCGAACTGTGCCGGAAAAACAGCCCTTCTTGGTAACCTTAATGGTCTGGAGATGTGGAACTGGACACCGGAGGAAGCGGAAGCCATTGTTAAAGCGACGATCGCCAAAGCAGGGCCACATGGCGGCTTTTTGCTGGCTGATAATCATGGTGAAATCCCCTATCAGGTAACCGAAGAGACACTACAAGCGATTGCTTTGGCTGTAGAAAAATGGGGGCGGTATCCTCTTGAATGGACGAAGCGATAAAGACATAACAATTCAGGTTTGTACCAATCTCGCCGGTGAAGTGCAAATGTTGTTGCGTACGGGTTTGGTGACGGCGCCGTCAATCCAGATCAAAACGTTCCCGCCTTGTTGCATGCGAGCGAAGCAAAAAGCCGCGCTTTGTAATGGACAGACGAGTGACAGCGCGTACAATGAACTGGAGCAGGGACGGGGACAAGAGCGGGAGCAGCAAGAACAAGCAACGAAGGGCCTATTACGGATCATGACGGCAACATGCTTGGGAACGTGCGATGTCGATTTTTCCCGGGATTCGGCTATGCCGGCCCTTTGCTTTCATTATTTTCTGAATGAAGCGACGGTGCAAGCATTGCTGGCCAAGGGCAAATATCTATTAACGCCGGGGTGGCTTGCCCGCTGGGAAGAGTACCTTGCCGACTGGGGCTTTGATCAAGCAACGGCGCGCGGGTTTTTTCAGGAATGTCTCACCGGGTTAGTGCTTCTGGATACCGGTGTTGATCCGGACGGTGTGCGTAACCTACAAGCGATGGCCCACTATCTCGGCGTACCTTACGAAGTGTTGCCCGTGGGTCTCGATCATTTTGCTTATATCGTCAAAAATCGTTTGCTGGAATGGCAATTGGTAAAAGACCGTCAAGAACATGCGGCGGTGCAGGCAAGTCTGTCGCAACGGATCGCCAATTATGCGATGGCCTTTGATCTCATCATTGATTTGACACAACTTATGGAAGAAAAAGAAGCGATCGAGAAGATCAAAGAACTCTTTACGATGTTATTTGCACCCCAACGACTGGAATATCGGCCCTTGCGGGAAGCGGATGAGCAAACTGACGAGGGGGATTCTTGGATCTTGAAGCCGCTGGCTTCAGGGCAAGGGTTTTTTTTCGTATCATTTACCACAACCGTAAGATGGGCTTGTTTCTGATTGATCAGGTGATGTTTCCGCAACATATTCACCGGTACATGGATCTGGCCAAAACACTCAGCCGGATTTGTGGGCTGGTCATTGTCAATGCGCGGACCTATCAGGATCTGATGGCGACGCAAGCGTCGCTGCAGCTCGCGAAGGAGCAAGCTGAAATTACCAGCCAGTTCAAGAGCGAGTTCTTGGCGATGATGAGCCATGAGATTCGCACACCGATCAACGGGATCATGGGCATGCTTGATTTGCTCCAGGATACAAACCTAACGGAAGAACAAGGGCACATGACGTCCATTGCACGGAATTCTTCCGAGGCCCTCTTGAGCATCATCAATGATATTCTTGATTTATCCAAAATTGAAGCAGGGAAGATAAAAGTGGAAAGGATTCCTTTTCATTTACCCTCATCAATTACCAAGATGCTGGCGATCATTGATAAGCCAGCGAAGGAAAAGGGATTGTCTTTGTACAGTATAATTTCACCGGCGATTCCGGCAACGGTTTGCGGTGATCCTGTACGTTTAAATCAAGTGATCTTAAATTTACTTAGCAATGCTGTCAAGTTTACTGAGCGTGGTAAGGTCGGTCTGACGGTGACGCTCGTGGATCCGGAAGCGGTGTTGGTGCGTTTTGTCGTTACCGATACGGGGATTGGCTTATCGTCTGAAGCACTTAGTCGGCTTTTTCAGCCTTTTACGCAGGCCGATCAGACAACGACGCGCAAGTATGGTGGTACGGGGCTGGGACTGGCGATTTCACACCGGTTGATCGGGTTGATGGGGGGCACGATGGAAGTGCAAAGTCAAGAAGGGCAGGGCTCGATCTTTTCCTTTGCGCTTCCCATGAAGCACGAATGGTCCGCTGTTGCTGCCAGTGAAGGGGTTGTGGGAAGAGCCAACGTCGATTCATCGTCCAAGAAGGGGCGACTGGTGCTGGTTGTCGAAGATAATGAAGTCAATCAGATGGTCACGCGCATGCATCTGCAGCGGTTGGGCTACATGGTGGATATCGTTGACAACGGCTTAAAAGCGGTGGAAGCGGTGGAAGACAAACCGTATGCGGTGATTTTGATGGATTGTGAAATGCCGGTGATGGACGGATATGAGGCGACGCGGCGGATCCGTAAGCGCGAAGCGCAGCGTAAGCAGTTCACGCCGATCATTGCACTGACAGCGCATGCTGTCGCCGGCGAGCGAGAGAAATGCTTGCGGGCCGGAATGGATGATTATGTGAGCAAGCCCTTTTCACGTGATCGCCTGATTGCTGTGTTGCAGAAATGGGTTCCTTGATGATTGGTGGCAAAAGAAGACAGGCGATTCCTGTGCGAACCGTGTGACCGTACCGATTGTATGGTATGATAATGGCGTAAGAAGATGGCTGTTGCATAGGAGCGATATTGTGGGAACGCATCTGATCGCGTATGTATTTTGGTTTTGGTATGCCATCGGTTTGATTTTACTGCTATTTTTGCAGGTTCCTGAGATGTTGCGGTTTGCCAATGGAGCTTTTTTGTTCTTCTATGCTTTGTATGCGCTGTATTTGGATCGCCATACGCCGGGGAGTAGAAAGCTGTTTTTCGGCCGCGCCATAGCGGTGGCGGTCATTGCTTTTGTTGTGGAATGGGTAGGGACAAAAACGGGTTGGCCCTTTGGTGCCTACTCCTATTCCACGGTCCTCGGTGAAGCTTTGGGCGGTGTGCCGCTGGCGATTGGTTTTGCTTGGATCGGTGTGGTAACGAATGGGGTGACCATTGCTCGAGCCCGTACACTGGGCTGGCGGGCGTTGGAAGTAGGTTGTTGGGCACTGGCTTTTGATGCGGTTCTTGATCCGGTGGCCTATGCCCGGGGGTTCTGGACTTGGTATGATACGGGTGTGTACTATGGGATTCCGGCACAGAACTTTGCCGGGTGGTTTGTGCTGGCTGCGCTGTTATCGCTGCTGTTTCCCATCCGTGAGGTCCAGGGGAAGGTGCTGGAGCAAGCGCGGCGCTTGTATCAAGGTGTGTTATTGATGTTTGGTTTGTTGGCCCTCAAATCCAATCTGTTCTTGGCCTTTCTGGTGGCCATCGTGGTCATCGCGCTTGTAGAATTCCGCGATCGTAGGTCGGAGCGGTGGATGTGGGGGAGCACGATCGGCAGTGCCAGGGAAGGTGGTTCCGAGTAAGCATCCCCGGCGGAACCATTCTGGCGAAACCATCCCGGCGAAACGATGAAACAGCATAGCATAATCATAACAGTAAGGATGAGAAAAAACGTGGAGCAACCAATTTGTCAAGTGGCCTTATATGTAGAGAATCCGGTGATGTCGTCAACCATGGATGACCAGGGCCTTTTTGCGATGAACCGGTCCTTGGAGGTCCAGGGTGGCGGCTATGAACGACCGTCGGTTGTGTTTGCAGTGCAAAAAACAGGTGACGGTTGGATGGCGCAGAACCAAGAGACGATTTTGTTTCCGGTGGCTGAGACCGACTGGGGTACCATTACGCACATGGGGATTCTTGTCGAAGGGGACCGGGGATATTGTTCACCCTTATTGGCCCCTTGTGTGGTGGAAGTGGGCGATCAGTTGGAGATCTTACCGACGGAGTTGACCTTGATGATTGCCAAGCCTACGTGTCAGCATTGCGAGGAGCAGCGGCGGCGGCGTCTGGCTGCTGCTGGGCTTGAGGTTGAAGCGGCAGAATAGGGACAGGTAGATCTTTTTTAGAACGGCTTGGTCTGGGCTCGCTGGCTCTCGATGATCGGGGCCGGCGGGCTTTTTTTGGTATAGCAAGGAGGCGGTAGGGATGAGTCAACGAGTTCCTGTAGCAGCGACGGGATGTAACACCTATGAGCCGGCCCATGTGGGAGCAGCGCTTGCGCGACTCTTTGTGCGTTTGGGTGCAATCGAAAGGTGGATCCGGCCGGGCATGCGTGTGGCGCTGAAACCGAATCTGGTGATGGCGAAGGCGCCGGAAAAAGCGGTGACCACCCATCCGCAGGTTGTGGAAGCCGTAGCTAAAGCAGTGCTGGCTGTTGGCGCGGTGCCGGTGATCATCGACAGTCCCGGTGGTCCCGCCGGGCGCGGCGGTGCCGGGTTGCGTGCTGTCTATGAGCAAACAGGCATGGCCGACGTGGGCCGCCGTTTGGGTGTGGAAGTGAGCGATGATGTAACGACGGTGGAGGTACCGCTCGATGAGGGCTCACCGCTGCGCCGGGTGACGCTCTTAAAAGCATTGGTGGAAGCTGACGCGATCATCAATTTACCCAAGATCAAAACCCATGCGCAAATGGGCTATACCGGCGCTGTAAAGAACTTGTATGGGGCAATTCCGGGCATGATCAAAGCGGAATATCATTTTCGTGTGCAAGATCCGGGCGCCTTTGCCCGGCTGATCATCGCGCTGAATGAAAGGTTACGCCCTGTGTTGACGATCATGGATGGGATCATGGGTATGGAAGGGGACGGACCGACGGCGGGGGCACCGAAGCAACTGGGGTGTCTCCTGGCCTCGACATCAACCTATGCCCTGGATCGGGTAGCCCTGGGTCTGATCGGCTTGACGGGCATTGCTACCGATATGGTGGCGGAAGCAGAAGGGCGCATCGGGATGCCGGAGATGGTCACTGACGGTGAGCGCATCCGTACGGTGCCTTTTGTGCCGGCCCGCAATGGTGAGCTTAACTTTGCTGCCCAATGGCTGCCAAGCGCTATGGCCAACTGGGTATCACGGCAAGTGCGGCCCCTGCCGGTGTTTGACCCGAAAAAATGTGTGAGCTGCGGTGTTTGTGTGATCAGTTGTCCGGCCACGGCGCTGATCTTGAAAGAAGTGCCGGGAGCGGTGCCCAAGCTGGATAAGGGGAACTGTATCGGCTGTCTTTGCTGCCAGGAGCTATGTCCGGAAGGGGCCGTTGCCGTGCGCCGGTCCGGTATGGGCAGCTTGCTTTTCGCTCGCTAAAGCAGGGACGGAAGGTTTTGAGGATTTTATCGATTCGAATGTAAAGGATGTGCTGTCATGGGTGCACCGTGGTCAACGGTGATTTTCGATCAAGATGGAACGCTGCTTGATTCGTTGCCGCTTTGCCGGAATACCTACGAGCAGGTTTTTCGTCAGTTTGATCTTCCCTGGAATGACGGTGAGGTCATGGGCATGATGGGCGTGCCTTTAAAGCAAATCAGCCAGCAGTTTGCCGGCGATCGCTGGGAAGATTTTATGCAGGCGTACAGCCGGATCTACCAGCGTGACCATGATGCTTGGACCCGCGCTTTTGACGGGGCGCTGCCGCTGGTCAAAGCGCTCCATCGACAAGGGCGTAAGCTGGGTATCGTGACGGGCAAGCGGCATCATGCGGCGATCCATTCACTGATGTATACCGGGATCTGGCCTTTCATGAGTTTTCTTGTCGGTGCCGATGATTTGCCGCGGGCCAAGCCCTTTGCCGATCCGCTGCTGAAGGCGGCCGAACTGGCCGGGACGGCCGTGGAAAACTGTGTTTATGTAGGTGACGGTCCCTTTGATATGCAGGCGGCGGCTGCCGCGAACATGGCGTCCATCGGTGTGACCTGGGGAATGGCTGCTGCGGCGGAACTCGAGGCGAACGGTGCCGGGCAAGTGGTCGATTCCTGGGCGGCCTTGGCTCGGGCACTTGGTTTGGTGGAATTCCCTTGATTCTGGCATGAAGTTACGGCAAAGGACGGCCACCCCTGAGGGGGCCGTCCTTTTTGCGTCGTTTATCCAAGCGGTTTAATGCTCCAGAAGGTGCGCTCAATCTTACCTTCCGTCGCCAGTTGATCGAGCGCGCGCTGGAGTTCTTCCATCTGGCCGCTGCTGATCAAGCTGCCGCCGTACATTTGGACGATCAGGTTGTCGACGGTCGTTTCGGATTGTTCCCGGATGATGCGGTAAAGTTGATCTTTGAGATTCATCAGTACTCCTTCTTTCGTGGGTGATGGGCTGTGGGTGATTGGCAGTTGCCGTGGTGGAAAGGTAGCATCATGATACCAGTTGACCCGGGCAATCTCAAGAAGGGTGGGGATAAGAAGGGTTGGGATTGCCAGCGAATTCGTTTATAATTGGGGGAGTAATTTTTGCAACGTTGAGGCTGATGAAACTGCAAATCCTATTTATTCGGCATGGACAAACCGATGAAAATATCATTCCGCTTTACCGGCGCTATACGATTGATGAGTTTAATGCCATGATCAAGGCGTCACCGACGGAGATGTCGATCAATCAAACCGGGGAAAAGCAGATCCGCATGTTGGCGGAACAGCTGCGTCCGCTCGGTGTACGGCAGATCATCACCAGTCCCTTCCGGCGAACGCGGGAATCGTCGGCCATACTGGCCGAAGTTTGGGGTGCTGAAACGATCGTTCATGACGATCTGGGCGAACTGGTACTGGCGCGAGCCCCCTGGAGTGGCGGTCGGCGCCGGCGCTTTTACGGTTTGCTTTGCGCCATGACGATCTGGCGTCACGCCTGGCCCTGGACAAAAGAGGAGGAAACGGTCTACCAAGCGTGGCGCCGAAGCAAACGGGTCTGGCATGATCTGATCGCGCACGGCCGCCGTCATGATCCGCTACCGATCGTCGTCGTATCGCACCTGGGTTTTTTGCGTATCCTGTTGCTCTGGCTGCAGTGGACACCGGGGTGCCGCATCGTCAAGCGCGACTTGCGCAATGGCGGCCTTTCCATTGTCCATGTGGATCGGGCGGTTTACCGCGATGAGTGATGAGTAATCATTTCGGTCATTGCACCAAGCGTACGCGAAGTATATACTTACTTGAATAGGCGTACCACGATCATTATGTAGCGTAAATGGAGAATGTCTCATGAAGCAAAAAGAATTTGTTGTGATCGGGCTGGGCCGGTTCGGTTCCAGTGTAGCGCTGAACTTGGCGGCCATGGGTCATGAGGTCTTGGGGATCGATAAAGATCCGGAACTGGTGCAGGCCGTGGCCGATAAGATTACTCACGCAGTGATTGCCGATTGTCGTGATGAAAAACAGATGAACGCCCTCGGGGTGCGCAATTTCGAAACAGCTGTCGTAGGGATCGGCGATGATATTCAGGCAAATATTCTGATCTCGTTGATGTTAAAGGATATGGGTATTCCTTTTGTGGCCGCCAAAGCGCAAACGGCGCTCCATGGCCGGGTCTTGGAGAAGATTGGTGTCGATCAGATCGTCTATCCGGAAAAAGACATGGGCGCGCGCTTGGCCCAAAGCTTGTCGTCGAATGTACTTGACTTTATTGAACTGGTTCCGGGCTACAGCATTGTGGAAATCGTTGCTCCATCCAAATTCCGCCGTAAGTCGTTGAAGACGCTTGATTTGCGCGCCCGCTATAAGGCGACAGTGCTGACGATCAAACGCGGTGCGGAAATCATTCCGGCGCCGGGTGGCGATGAGATCATTCAAGAAGGCGATGTGCTGGTGATCCTCGCTGAAAATGATGATTTGTCGAAGCTGCAGGAGTAAAAGCGGCAATGGGAACGTTGAAAAAAAACTTGATTACGCCATCCCGTACGCTCGCCTTCAGTTTCATAGTACTTATTTTCATCGGCTCGTTATTGCTGACGCTTCCGCAAACTACCGTTGACGGCAAGGGGCTGCGCTTGCTTGACGCCATGTTTACCGCTACATCCGCCGTTTGTATTACCGGATTGGTGGTTGTGGATACGGGAACGACCTTTACCGGTCTGGGCCAACTGATTATTTTGACGTTGATTCAGATCGGCGGTTTAGGGGTCATGACCTTTACCACCTTTATCGCTATTTTGCTGGGTAAGAAAGTATCGTACCGAGAACGCATGTATCTGCAGGAAGCGCTTAATTCCGATTCGCTGCAGGGAATTGTGAAGCTGGCCCGGGCCGTGTTGATCGTGACGATCCTGATTGAAACGGTCGGGACCTTAATTTTATCGGTCCGTTTTGTACCGGAAATGGGTTGGGAAAAAGGGCTCTATTACAGTGTCTTTCATTCGATCTCGGCCTTCAACAATGCTGGTTTTGACTTGTTCGGCAATTTTTCCAGCTTAACTGGCCATGTTGATGATGGGATGATCAACTTGACCATGGCCGGGCTGATTTTTTTAGGCGGCTTAGGTTTTGCCGTGTTGATGGAGATCTATACACTGGCCCGGGAGCGAAAAAGTTGGCGCAGCCTTTCGCTGCACGCCAAATGTGTGTTGCTGATGAGCGGCGCACTGATCGTGGGCGGGACGGGATTGATCTTCCTCTTTGAAAACGGTAACGCACTGGCGTCGTTCGATTGGGGAAACAAGTGGCTGGCGGCTTTTTTTCAGTCGGTGGCTCCGCGTTCGGCCGGCCTTAACTCCCTCAATCTTTCTGAACTGTATCCGGCGACCCTACTGGTCATTATTGTGCTGATGTACATCGGTGCTTCACCGGGTTCGACGGGCGGTGGAATCAAGACGACGGTCTTTGCTACTCTGATTTTGTCTGTGGTCAGCACCTTTAAGCGCAGTGAAGAGATCAATTTTATGGGGCGCTGTTTGCCACGCAGCTTGATCAAGAAATCGATTGCGCTGGTCTTTGTTTCGTCCATATTGATTCTTATCGTTACGATTATCTTACTTTTCTCCGAAAAGACAGACTTGCTTACGGCGTTATTTGAGGCGACGTCGGCTTTTTCTACGGTGGGCCTGTCGCTGGGGCTGACCCCGGCGCTTTCCGATGTGGGCAAAATTACGGTTATGCTGGCCATGTTCGCTGGCCGGGTGGGACCGTTGACACTTGTTTTTGCACTGACGCAAGATCAATTGAACGGTTCCGGAGGAATTCGTTACCCTGAAGGCAAGATTATGATTGGCTAGTAACAGTTCACCGCCGTGGAGTTAATTCTTTCCGGGGATGGGGATAAGCGGCCCACACTTGGGGCAAACCGTAAGGGGAGGGGATGATGATGACGACGCATCCTTGGCACTTAGGGTTGCTCGTAACCGTTGCGGCTGTGTTCCTATGGTCGGCGATCAAACCGGCCAGTTATACCTTATGGATGATGGAGATGGTGCCACTGCTCTTGGGTGTGGCGCTACTGGCGTTGACCTACCGGCGATTGACCCTGACAACGCTTTGTTATGGCTGGATTGCGGCTTGTTTGATCTGGGGGGCTGTGGGTGGCCATTATGGGTATTCCCATGTTCCTTGGTTTGACTGGCTGAAGGATCATTTTCATTTGCAGCGCAATCATTTTGATCGGGTTGGCCATTTTATCCAAGGTATTGCGACGGCGCTGGTGGCGCGGGAGCTTTTGCTGCGCTTGACGCCGATGAAACCGGGATGGCTGTTGACAGGGTACGTGCTGGCCGCCGGCTTGGCGCTCAGTTCGATCTATGAGTTTTTTGAGTGGGCTGTGGTAGGCATGGGCTTGCCCCTCTCAGCTGATTTTGCCGGGATGCAAGGCGATCCTTGGGATGCTCAGTGGGATATGTTTTTGGCTTTTGCCGGGTCGGTGTTGGCGCTAACGCTGTTCACGGGCTACCAAGATCAGGCCTTGCGCCAAAAGCTTTGGCAACGGTAAAAAGAGATAGCAAAAAGCACCGCTGTGCCATAGGGGCAAAGCGGTGCTTTTTTTGTTGCCTTGTTGTCGCTGCGATGGAAGGCGGCTTAATGGCCTTCCGAGCGGCGCATTTTTTGCGTCGGTGTCAATGTTTCGCCGTAATGATTAGTCATGGCGGCGTACAGTTCGTTGCCACCGCTGATGTTATAGACATCGAAACCGTGGGGGGCAAGAATGCGGCAGGCAATGTAGCCGCGAATGCCAATGCGGCAAAAGGCGAAGATTTTTTTGTCCCGCGGGATTTCATCGATGCGCTCACGCAGTTCGTCGACGGGAATCAACAGCGCGCCTTCGGGATGGCTGTATTGATGCTCCTGCCTTGTGCGGACGTCGAGGAGCACATAGGTGGAAGGATCCATGGCAGGAAGCTCATCCCAGTGCACGACGTTGACATCGCCGCGGAGGATGTTGGTGCCCACAAAGCCGGCCATGTTGACCGGATCTTTGGCGGAAGAATAGGGCGGCGCATAAGCCAGCTCCAATTCGGCCAGATCGTAGACGGTCATGCCGTGACGGATGGCGGTGGCCAGGACGTCGATGCGTTTGTCGACGCCGTCTTCGCCAACGATCTGAGCACCGAGCAGTTTGCCTTCATCGGGTGTAAAGAGGATTTTGACGACCATTTCGTTGCCGCCGGGGTAGTAGCCGGCGTGCGAAGGTGACTGGGTATAGGATTTACGATAAGCGATGCCGGCACGCTTGAGCTGTTTTTCGTTGTTGCCGGTGGCTGCGGCGGTGAGGTTGCAGACTTTGAGAATCGCCGAACCTTGGGAGCCGGTGTATTGGATGTTGCGGCCGCAGATGTTGTCGGCGGCGATGCGGCCTTGTTTGTTGGCTGGGCCGGCTAAGGGAATCAAACTGTAGGCGCCGTTGACCCGATCTTTGACTTCGATGGCGTCGCCGACGGCGTAGATTGAAGGGTCCGAAGTTCGCAGGTACGGGTCCACTTTGATGCCGCCGCGCTCACCGATGTCCAGGCCGGCTTCCCGGGCCAATTTGTTTTCAGGGCGGACACCGACGGCAAGAATGACCAGATCGGCCGTGAGCGTTTGGCCGCTTTTGAGTGTCAAGGTGACGGGGCCGCGATGGCTCTTGTCGCCGGAGCCGGTAGCGGGGGCCGCGGTGGGAGCGAAGGCCGTCACGGCATCATTGGTGATGACGGGGATGCCGTGATCATGGAGGGTTTTTTCCAGCATGCGGGCCATTTCAAAGTCAAAGGGAGCCAAGATGTTCGGGCCGGCTTCGATCACGGTCACGTCTTGGCCAAGTTCACGCAGGTTTTCCGCCATTTCGATGCCGACGTAGCCGCCGCCGATGACGACGCTTTTTTGGGGTTGAACTTGCTGGATGTGCCGGTGGATTTTATCGATATCGTTCATGTTGCGCACGGTATAGATGGAAGGATGATCGATGCCGGGAATGGGCGGCACAAGCGGCTCGGCGCCGGGCGACAGGATCAAGTAGTCGTAGCTTTCACGGTACCGTTCGCCCTTGGCGATGACTTCCACTTCTTTGCGGCCGCGGTCAATGGCGACGACTTCGTGCTCCGGACGTACATCGATGTGAAAGCGGGCTTCCATCGATTCTTCCGTCTGGACGAGCAAATAGTCGCGCTCGGAGATGACGTTGCCGATGTAGTAGGGCAAGCCGCAGTTGGCGAAGGAAATATACTGGCCACGTTCAAAAAGGATGATTTCGGCATGTTCATCAAGCCGGCGCAGGCGGGCGGCTGCACTGGCACCACCGGCAACGCCGCCGATAATCAGGACTTTTTTAGCCATAGAAAAAACATACTCCTTTCGTGGGGGCCAATGGCGTGAACCATGGTCATGGGGAAAGCACGTTATCCCAGGATTTGCTATGCCATTATTATACCCCCTGCCCCTATGCAATACAATACACCCAATCTTCGCCGTTGGCAAGGGGTGGAAAGTGAACTGCGGACTGCGGTCAAAGAAGAATTTGACGCCCGATGGCCCAAACTGGTATGGTAGAGAAAGCTAATTCTTGAAGGAGTGAATGACTATGGAAGCGATGCCTTGGGAATCGCCGGTCGCCCCTCGCGTGGCGGCCGATGTGGAAATTGCGCTGCCGCGTGTGCAGGCGGCGATTGAGTTATTGGATGAGGGAAACACCATCCCGTTTATCGCCCGTTACCGCAAAGAACGGACAATGGAAATGGACGAAGTGCAACTGCGGGCTTTGGCAGAACGGTTGGCCTATGTGCGTAATTTGGACGGCCGTAAGGCTGATGTCTATCGCTTGGTTCAGGAAATGGGCAAGCTGGACGATGGTTGGGTCGGGGCGTTAAAAAAAGCAAGCTCGCTGGCGGAAGTAGAGGATTTGTACCGCCCTTTCCGGCCGAAGCGCAAAACCAGGGCCAGTGTGGCGCGGGAAAAAGGCTTGGGACCGCTGGCGGAAGTACTCCTGGCACAAGTTTGTCGTACTTATGAACCGGCGACGGCGTTGTTGGCGCAGAACCCTGAACTGCTTACGCAAGCGCCCGACGTGTTGGCTGCCGCTTATGTGTCGGAAGAGCGCGATGTGGCCGATGCAGCAGCTGCGCTTGCAGGGGCTTTGGATATCATTGCCGAAGAGATCGCCGATCATGCAGAGATGCGGCGATTAATGCGGGAAAAATCGCGGCAAAAGGGCGAACTGGTCGTGCAGGCCGTCGATAAAGCGGTGCGCGGCCCTTATGAGATGTACTACGATTACCGGGAACGGGTGGCGCGGATCCCGGCCCACCGAACCTTGGCGATCAATCGCGGCGAGCGGGAGAAGGTGCTGTCAGTTAAGCTGGAAGTGCCCGTGCCGGAACTGCAGCAAGAACTGCGCACGCGCTGGTTGACCCGTCCTGGTGCACCGGCGGCCTCCGTGGAAGCGGTGGGCCGGGCCATCGATGATGCCTACAAGCGGCTCATCGCGCCGGCCATTGAGCGCGAACTGCGGGCAGCCATGACCGAGCAAGGGGAGGAGCAGGCGATCAAGGTCTTTGCCGCCAATTTGCGGCCGCTGCTCCTGCAGCAACCGGTGCGGGGCCGTGTGGTGATGGGCTTTGACCCGGGTTACCGGACCGGTTGTAAGCTAGCCGTCGTCGATGAAACGGGCAAGCTGGCCGAAGTGGCGACGATCTACCCTCATCAACCACAAAACAAACGGTCCGAAGCGCAAGCCAAACTGGTGAAGTTGATCGAACGGCATCATGTGGCCATAGTGGCCATCGGCAACGGTACGGCCAGCCGGGAAAGCGAAGTGCTCGTTGCGGAAACGATCCGCGACTTGGCGCGGCCGGTGCAGTACACGATGGTGTCGGAAGCGGGCGCGTCGGTCTACTCGGCGTCGCCACTGGCGGCAGAGGAGTTTCCGGAGTTGGATGTGTCACTGCGCAGTGCCATTTCCATTGCCCGGCGGCTGCAAGATCCCTTAGCGGAACTGGTCAAGATTGAGCCCAAGTCGATCGGTGTGGGCCAGTATCAGCATGATGTGGAGCCCAAGCGGCTCGATCAAGCGTTGACCGGCGTCGTCGAGGACTGTGTTAACGCCGTCGGTGTCGATCTCAACACGGCGTCGCCGTCGCTGCTCTCCTATGTAGCGGGAGTCAAGCCGGCCATTGCCAAGAACATTGTGGCCTACCGGGAAGCACAAGGGCGCTTTCGCAAGCGCAACCAACTTTTGAAAGTGCCTCGTCTCGGTCCGGCGGCCTATACGCAGTGTGCCGGCTTTGTGCGCATTCCCGGCGGCGATGATCCGCTGGAAAATACGCCGATCCACCCGGAAGCGTATCAAGCGGCGCAAAAACTGCTGCAGCGCCTCGGTGTGCCGGCCGCCGTGCTCAGCGGCTCGCAAGCCAGTCCGGAAATGGTCAAGCTGCGCCAGGCGCTGGCGGCGCTGGATATTCCCGTTGTTGCCGCGGAACTGGGTATCGGGGTGCCCACGTTGACTGATATCGTAGCCGCCCTGTCACGGCCGGGCCGCGATCCCCGGGAGGATCTGCCGAAGCCGTCGTTTCGCACGGACGTGCTGGAAATGAAAGATCTGCAAGTGGGGATGACGCTTACCGGCACGGTGTCCAATGTAGTGGACTTTGGCGCTTTTGTGGACATCGGCGTCAAACAAGACGGACTTGTTCATGTGTCGCAGTTGGCCGAGCGCTTTGTTCGTCATCCGCTGGAAGTGGTATCGGTGGGCCAGCCCGTGACGGTGCGGGTCATCGGTGTGGAACTGGAACGCGGACGGATTTCGTTGAGCATGCGTCCGGCGGAGTAGGAAATAGCATAATGACGTCGAAGTAGAAAGTAGCAAATCGACAGGCGCGATGCCGGTGGCGACGAAGAACGGGTCAAGGGGGACAAGCGTATGCAGTTGAGAAAATGGCTCTCGATCATGCTGGCTGTAGTTGGCATGGCGGGCATGCTGACCGGCTGCGGAGCGGAGAGCGCGTCGCAAAGTACCTCGCAAGGCGGCAAAACCAAGGAGAAAGTGCTGAATATCTACGGGTGGACGGACTATTTTGCACCGTCGGTGCTCGATGATTTTGAAAAAAAATACGGTGTCAAGATTGTTTACGATGCCTACTCCAATAACCAAGAACTGTTGGTCAAGATGCAAGCTGGTCCGACCAAGTATGATTTGATCCAGCCAACGGATTATATGGTGAGCAAGATGAGCAAACTGGGCATGCTGGCCGAACTGGACAAAGCCAATATTCCCAATCTGTCGAATTTGCAAAGCAACTTTCGGGCGCCTTTTTTTGACCCGGAAAACCAATATTCTGTCGTCTACACCACCGGGATTACCGGGATCGCTTACAATAAAAAATTCGTGAAAACGAAGCCGGAAAGCTGGCAGGATCTGTGGAATCCGCAGTATAAGGAACGGGTCATCCTCGTAATAGATGAGCGGGATGTGCTGGGCATGGCCTTGAAAAAGAATGGGTTCTCGAACAGCACCAAAGATGAGCAACAACTGAGCATCGCTTATGCGGATCTGAAAACATTGATGCCGGGCGTCATGTCATTGGATTCGGATATGATCCGGCAGAAGTTTATTGCCAATGATGCTTGGATTGGTACGGTCTGGTCCGGCGATGCATTGTATATTCAAAAGAGTAACCCTGATGTAGAATTTGTGATCCCGAAGGAAGGTGCCGCGATCTGGGCGGATACCATGGCGATTCCCAAGGGGGCCAAGAACAAACAACTGGCCGAGCAGTTTATCAATTATCTGCTGGAACCGGAAGTGAGTGCGCGCAATTATGAAGCCATTGGCTATGGCGACCCGAATGAAAAAGCAATGGCCCTGCACAGTGAGGCCTACCGTAGCAACCCGATCCTGAACATGAGTAAGGAACAGCTGGAGCGGACGGAATGGTTTACGGATATGGATGAAGCACAACCCTTGTATAATCGGTACTGGGAGATGTTAAAGTCCTGGCGGGATTAAAGGAAGAGACGATAGATAACGATATTGAGATCATCTTAGCAAGGCACAGCCTTGCTGCTTTTTTTCCGGTAATGACTAGGGGAAGGAGGGGATGGGTTGCGCAAGTGGATGTCACTGGGTATTGTGGCGTTGTTGTGGCTGGGGCTGCTTACGGATTGTGGCGCAGGAGCGGTCAAAAACGGCCAAGCGTCGGGAGACAAAGTACTCCATATCTATAGCTGGCCGGGTTATTTTAACCCGGAAGTGCTGGCCGACTTTGAGAAGAAGTATGGCATCAAAGTGAAATATGATGTTTTCTCCAGCAATGAGGAAATGCTTAAGAAAATCCAAACGGGAAGTGCGGACTATGATTTGATCGTACCGACCGATTATATGGTGGACAAGCTGGTTCAATTAGGGCTTCTTGCCGAATTCAACAAAGGTAATATTCCGAATGCGCGGAACTTGCGGGATAACTTTCAGACGTTATTTTTTGATTCCAAGGAAACATACTCCATCGTGTATACATGGGGTGTAACCGGGATTGCTTACAACCGGGAGTATGTCAAGACAAAGCCGGAAAGTTGGCAGGAACTATGGAACCCGGCATACAAAGGGCGTGTGGCGCTCTTAAATGATCCCCGGGAAATCTTGGGCATGGGCTTGATCAAGAATGGGTTCTCGAACAGCACTAATGATGAGGTGCAGATTAAGGTTGCCTTTACGGATCTGCAAAAGCTGCTACCCAATGTGATGGCCTTTGATTCGGAGACGATTAAAGAGAAGTTTATATCGAATGAGTATTGGATTGGTACGGTTTGGGCCGGCGATGCCGCCTTTATTCATAAGCATAACCCAAATGTGGAGTTTAGCGTGCCCCAAGAGGGAACGATGCTGTGGATTGATTCGTTGGCCATTCCCAAGGGGGCTAAGCATAAACAGCAGGCGGAACAATTCATCAACTATCTGCTGGAACCGGAAGTAAGTGTGAAAAACTATGAATGGATCGAGTATAGCAATCCCAATAAAAAAGCGCTGGAGCTGCACAGCAGGGAATACCTTACCAATCTGATGATCCATGTGAACCCACATCTCAAGCGCGCAGAGCAGTTTACTGATGTGGGGGATATGCAACCCGTCTATGATCGGTACTGGACGATGTTGCGGTGGCTATTCCGGATAGCGAACTAACAAGCTTGCGTGGACTGCAGGATAAGATAGGTCATGCGTTGAAATAAATAATTTTCCATTGGTATAGCCTGTTGCGGCCTGAAACATACTAAGGGTGCAAGGCGGTAATGTTCCGAGATACCATCGACAAGAATAGTTATGCAGTTACTCTTCCCAGGGAGGCGTGCTGAGATAGCTGGTTTGTTGCTGGATGCTGGGTCGTTTACCGCCTTGCTTTTTTTGTGGCTCCATGCCGGTCACAGGGTTGTTGCATCGCGCCAACGGTGCGGTATAATACGGATAGTAACGCCCAGGAAAAGATCGGGACAGTAGAAAAAACAGGGCGGCAGAAAAGATAGGAACGGTAAAATGAGTGAGAAGAACGGGAAACTCAACGAATTAGCAGCGACCGCGATTTGTGGCAATGATATTACGTCATCGTGCTTGTATGTATCGGCCCTGGCGATTGCCTATGCCGGGAAATGGGCCTGGGTTTCCTTGCTGATGGTTTCGCTGGTGCTGTTCATGTACCGCAAAATTTATGCGGAAGTGGTCGGGGCGCTGCCGTTGAACGGTGGTGCCTATAATGCGTTGCTCAACACCACGAGCAAATTCATCGCTTCGCTGGCGGCATGCTTTACCTTGCTGTCCTATATGGCGACGGCGGTCATCTCGGCCAATGAGGCTATGCACTACTTGCACACGCTATGGGTGGATTTGCCGGTGGTGTTGGCGACGATTGCTCTTTTAGCCTTATTCATGGCCTTGACGATCATCGGTATCGGTGAGTCGGCGAAGGTGGCCACCGGGATTTTTCTTTTGCACTTGACGACGCTGGGCATGCTGATCGTGACGGGGTTCTGGATTTTCCTGCAAAAAGGCACAGCTATCTTGATGGCCAATTATGCACTGCCCATCGAAGGCAGTATCGGCATGGCGCTGTTTTTCGGCTTTTCGGCAGCCATGTTGGGCATCTCTGGCTTTGAAAGTTCGGCTAACTTTGTGGAGGAACAGGAACGGGGCGTCTTTCCCAAGACGTTGCGTAATATGTGGCTGGCGGTGACGGTGATCAACCCGTCGATTGCTTTTCTAGCCTTGGCGCTTTTGCCGATGGGCGAGATCCTGGGGAATAAGGAAGCACTACTTTCCTATCTGGGCGGCATGGCCGGCGGCCCTTGGCTGACGGTGATGGTGGCCGTCGATGCGGCGCTGGTGTTGAGCGGTGCCGTGTTGACGTCGTATGTGGGTGTGACCGGGTTGGTGCACCGGATGGTGCTTGATCGCTGTTTGCCCCAGTATTTGCTGAAAAAAAATCGCTACGGCACGCAGCACCGGATTGTGATCGCTTTTTTTGTGCTTTGTGTTTCGGTGTTGCTCGTGACGGCCGGTGAACTGCCGGCGCTGGCCGGGGTCTATTCGCTTAGCTTTTTGGCGGTGATGGCGCTCTTTGGCATCGGTAATTTGCTCTTGAAGATCCGGCGCGGTGGGTTGAACCGGCCTGTGCAGGCAGCCTGGCCGGTAGCGCTTTTGGCGATTGGTGCGGTGCTGGCGGCGCTGACCGGTACGGTGATCATGAACCCGAAATATGTGCAGATTTTTTTACAGTATTTTTTGCCTACGGTAATCATTGTGTTTACCATGCTCAACCGGATTGCCTTGCTGGAAGCTTGTTTGTTTTTGATCCGGGCGATCAATACGCGGATTTCCGGGTGGACGTCGCAGATGACGGAGATGATCGAGACGAAGGTCGAGCAGATCAACTCGCAGCAAGTCGTGTTTTTTACCCGGGGTGCCGATCCGGCTAACCTAAACTTGGCGCTTCAGTATGTGCGCAATAACGAACATACGAACCGGATCAAGATTGTGACGATCGTCCGTGACGGTGCGGAGGTGCCGCCACGTTTGTATGAGGATGTGGAGTTTTTTGACCGCGTCTATCCGGAGATTGATATTGAAGTCGTCGTGATCGAAGGCAAATTCAGTCCCGAACTGGTGCAAGAACTTTCGCAGTCCTGGGGGATTCCGATGAATTTTATGTTTATGGGTTCGCCCGGTGCGGGGATTCCTTATAATCTGGCTGAACTGGGTGGCGTGCGGTTGATCATCTAAAGGAAGGAGCGGTGCACGGTGCAAGATCCCTTGAGCCATTTTGATGAACAGGGACAGGCGCACATGGTCGACGTGGGGGCCAAGGCCGATACTGAGCGGCGGGCGGTGGCGCGCGGAACGGTCATGATGGCGCCGGCAACGCTGCGGCGCATCCGGGAAGGTACGCTGGCGAAGGGCGATGTGCTGAGTGTGGCCCGCGTGGCAGCCATCATGGCAGCCAAACGTACGCCCGAGTTGATTCCCCTGTGCCATGCGTTGATGCTGCATCGTGTGGCCGTTGACTTTGAGCTCGATGAAGGAGCATCGCAGGTGATGATCACCGCGCAGGTGACGACGACCGGCAAGACCGGCGTGGAAATGGAAGCGTTGACGGCGGTGACGGTGGCCGGTCTGACGATCTATGACATGTGCAAGGCGATGGACCGGTCGATGGTCATTGGGGAAATCCGGTTGCTGGAAAAGCAAGGTGGCCGGAGCGGCCACTTTGTCCGGAAGGAAGCAGTGCGATGAACGAAAAACAGAGGTCCGTGGGCCATCTGGTGGCGGTATGTAGCAGTGAACAGAAAGGTACGCGCAAAATAAACACCGGCCGTGGTATCCTGCGGCCGGATTTTGGTTTGGAAGGCGATGCCCATGGTGGGCCCTGGCATCGGCAAGTCAGTTTGTTGGCGCTGGAAAGCATTGAAAAGATGCGGGCGCAAGGGTTATCAGTTCATCCCGGTGATTTTGCCGAGAACTTAACCACCGTAGGGCTCGATTTGGTTTCCCTACCTGTAGGCACACGGCTGAAGATTGGTGGAACTGCCATCGGTGAGGTGACCCAGATCGGTAAGGAATGTCATTCGCGCTGTGCCATCTATGAGCAAGCCGGCGATTGCGTTATGCCTCGGGAAGGGATCTTTATGCGGGTGATCGCCGGCGGTGCCGTGCAGGTCGGCGATCCCGTGATCGTGCTTCCGCCGGAGTCCAGGGCCAGCGTTGCCCGAACGGGACAGGATCGACCTTGGCGTGTAGGCATTGTGACCGCATCCGATAAGGGTAGCCGCGGCGAACGGGTCGACGGTTCCGGCGCGGTGATTCGCGAGCAACTGACAGCGCTTGGTGCGGAGGTCGTTGGTTACCAGGTAGTTTCTGATGATCGAGCGGAGTTGGCGGCGGCCATGCGCATGATGGCCGATGAACTGCACGTTGATTTGCTTTTGACGACGGGCGGCACCGGTTTTGCGCCTCGTGATGTGACGCCGGAAGCGACCGGTGATGTGATCGACCGGTTGGTACCAGGGCTTGCCGAGGCGATGCGCGCGGAAAGTGCCAAGGTGACTAATCGGGCCATGTTAACCCGGGGGATTGCCGGTATCCGCCGGCGCACGCTGATCGTCAATCTGCCGGGAAGCCCCAAGGCGGTTCGCGAATGTCTGGCCGTGATTCTCCCAGTATTGTCCCATGGGTTGGAGGTGCTGGGCGGTGAAGCCGGTGACTGTGCCCGGCCATAAGGGAAAGGAAGATCTAAGGAAACGGGCGTATCTCTATAATTTGCAAAAAAAGGTTGACAGATATCCCTGCATCTTCTAAGATGTTTTCCATAGGATTTGAACGCATTGACCGGGTGCCAATGTGCAAAAGGGCTGACTGGAAAAAACCAGAGGCTGAGAAAATCGCCTGTACGAAAGGCGGTTTTCTCAGCCTCTTTTTTTCGTCGGCCCGCTAAGGGGGATGGAGCATGCTGAAAGTAACGCAATTGAGTAAAACCTACCACACACCGAGCGGCAAGATCAAAGCGATTTGCGATGTCAGTTTTCAAGTGAAAAAAGGGGACATTTTAGGCATCATCGGCTTTAGTGGAGCTGGGAAATCCACCTTAGTTCGGTGTTTGAATCGACTGGAAGAACCCGATGCCGGTCAGATCGTCATCGACGGACAAACCATCACCGGACTACAAGGAAAGCCCTTGCGTGAGGCACGGAAAAAAATCGGCATGATCTTTCAACAATTCAATCTGTTTGATTCACGGACAGTATGGAACAATATTGCCTTCCCCCTGGAAGTAGCGGGCTGGAGTAGAGAACAGATTAAAGAGCGTGTAGCCACGTTACTTTCTTTGGTGGGCTTAGACGACAAGTCCGACGTTTATCCGGCACAACTCAGCGGTGGGCAAAAACAGCGTGTTGGTATCGCGCGCGCCTTGGCCAATCATCCGGACCTTTTGCTTTGTGATGAGGCGACTTCGGCCCTTGACCCACGTACTACCCAATCGATTCTGGAATTGCTGCAAAAGATTAATCAACAAATGGGTGTCACGATTGTGCTGATCACGCACGAGATGGACGTGGTGCAGAGCATTTGCCATCAGGTGGTAGTCATGGAAGAGGGGCGCATTGTGGAAACGGGAGCCGTGGAAGCCGTTTTCCGGCGGCCCTCCAGCGCAACCCTGCGGTTGTTTGGACAACAGAAAGAGCCGATAAAGGCAAATCAACTGACAAACAGGGCGGATTATCAGGAGGTGAATTCTCTTGCCGGATGATTTACTGCCGCTGATGTTGACGGGTACGATCGAGACTTTGTATATGATCACCTTATCGTCCCTGATGGCCTTCCTGTTGGGGTTTCCGTTGGGGATCATTCTGGTAATTACAGCGCCGAATCATATATGGCCGTTACCTCATCTCCATAATGCGTTGGGTACGGTCATCAACGCAACAAGATCCTTTCCATTTATTATTTTAATCGTTGTTTTGCTGCCCTTGTCGCGGTTGATCGTGGGAACGACATTAGGTGCAACGGCTGCCGTCGTACCCTTGGCCGTGGGATCAGCGCCATTTGTAGCACGTCTTATCGAAAACTCACTCAAAGAAGTGGAGCGGGGGAAAATCGAAGCTGCGATTGCGTTAGGCGCTAGCCCGCTGGAGATTGTCGGCAAAGTTTTGATTCCCGAAGCGTTAGCCTCGCTGATTCGCAGCATGACACTGGCGGTTATCACCATCACCAGCTTTACAGCTACCGCCGGTGCTATCGGCGCCGGTGGGCTAGGGAGCTTAGCCATTCGTTACGGATACATGCGCTATCGGGATGATGTCATGATCGCCACGATTGTGGCGCTGATTCTGCTTGTGCAAGGATTTCAGTGGGGAGGAAATCTGCTTGCCCGCAGTATTGATCGTCGGCGCCACCAGTTTGGGTAATGTGATGCGGCAAACCTTTAATCCAATTCGGATTGATTAGAAAAGGAGAGGTAAAGAGATGAAGAAAATTGTGTCAATGATGTTGGCCGGCATGCTTCTGGTTGCAGGATTAATGACCGGTTGTGCCCAATCCGGTGGAGGTGGCGCCCAATCAACGGTAGCGCCGGCCGCTACGGCAAAAGTACTTAAAGTAGGGGCTGCTGTTGTTCCCCATGCGGAGATCCTGGAGTTCATCAAACCAAAGCTTAGGTCGGAAGGTGTTGATCTTCAGGTTGTGGTAATGGATGATGAAGCTCAACTTAATCCGGCGTTGAACGATAAACAGATCGACGCTAATTACTTCCAACACGTGCCCTATCTTGACTCTGTTTCCAAAGAAAAGGGTTATAATTTCACTGTTGCCACGAAAGTTCACATTGAACCGATCGGCTTTTACTCGCAAAAAATAAAATCAGCCGATGAAATCAAAGTGGGGAGCACCATTGCGATTCCCAATAACCCTTCCAATGAATATCGCGCGCTCGTTTTGTTAGAGAACAAGGGCTTGCTTAAACTTAAAGCGGGGATTAGCAATTATCAAGCGACGCCGCGTGACATTATTGATAACCCAAAACAATTGAAGTTCGTCGAAGTTGAAGCACCGCAACTGACCAGAGTGTTACCGGATGTCAATGGCGCGGTGATCAATACCAATTACATCTTGGATGCGAAAATCGATCCAGCCAGTGCGTTGTTCCGAGAAAATGCGGAATCTCCCTATGCGAATATCGTTGTTGTTCGGCAAGGAGATGAGAATCGGGATGAAATCAAAAAGTTAGACAAGGCGCTGCGCAGCCCGGAAGTCAAGCAATTCATACAAGATACGTATAAGGGAGCTGTTGTTCCTGCCTTTTAACCGAAAGGGCCCGTTTTGATTGGGAGACTGAAAAATCCCTGCTGACAAAGAAAGGTATAATCCCTCCGTAACGTGAGGCGATTATATCTTTTTTTTCATAAAAAATTCAGATGAGTCCTGTATGGTAAGGGAGGTAATTATCCACCGTTCGTTCTTTAGGGATCATGGTGAGGGTAACGCTGGGATTTGTTGAAGGATTTGTTCTTCAGGAAAGCGAATTACTTAAGGAAGGATGCGGTGCCCTTTGCGCGTGTGACGAGGAGGAATGACCATGCAGGTTTTGATAGCGGAAGATGATCGCCGGCTGGGCCAATTGACGGTGCACATGCTCCAGCGGGAAGGCCATAAAGTGGTGTGGGTGCAAGACGGGGCAGCGGCCTATGAACAAGCGTTGGAAGGCAGCTATGATATTTTGATCTTGGACTGGATGATGCCCCGGGAAGACGGGGTCAGTGTGTGCCGCCGCTTGCGCGAAGACGGCTACAGCGGTGCGATTTTAATGCTGACAGCTCGCGATGCCGTAGAGGATCGGGTGGACGGTTTGGATGCCGGTGCCGATGACTACTTGGTCAAGCCTTTTGCGTTCGCCGAACTGTCGGCGCGGATGCGAGCCATGTACCGGCGCGGTACGGTGCCGCTGGTCGACGATACGATGACGATCGGCGGGTTTACGCTGGATCGCAATCGCCGGGTGGTGACTTGCGGCGGCGAAGCGATTACGTTGACGACCCGGGAATTTCAATTGCTCGACTTGCTCATGCAGAACCGTGGTCAAGTGATGACGCGAGAACTGCTGATGGATCGGGTTTGGGGTGTCGGGGCCGATGTAACCGATAACGCGCTGGATGCCTATGTCCGGCTTTTGCGTAAAAAGTTAGAGAGCGTAGAAGGAGAAATGCGGATTCGTACGGTGCGAGGATTAGGATACTGCTTGGAGGCTTAAACGATGTTTACGCAGATCCGCAAGCGTCTGACGCTGCTTTATATGGGATTTATGGCGCTTTTTTTACTGGCTTTCGGCGGGATCAGCTTTGGCTGGCTTTCTTCGATGATCTATCAAGATCAAAAGCGGGAAATCACCACCATGGTTCAGGAGGAAACAGGGCTTTTTCACCGGCTGGAAGCTCGCGGTCGCGTAACGGTGCCGGCCAGTAGCGGTAGTGAGGCCAATGGCGCTGCCCGCGATGTCGGCGGCGATGACCATGATGATGATGAACACGAAGACGATAACAACGACGATGATGAAGACAAAAGCAGCAGTTTGATGTCTGCCGGCGTAGCGATGGCTGACGGCATAGGCAATGCGCTGCAGGCACTCGCCGGGATCAACGGTGACGGCGCTAGCAAAGGGCGTGGCGGCAAGCCGGAGGGGCTGAACGGTGCGCCGTTGCTGCGCGTGCTTAGCGATAACCGCAAGGAGCGGCCCGATCATGAGTGGGAGCGGCGCTTGGCAAGCGGCTTTTCCTATGTGATCGGGCCGGACGGTCAATTGCTGGCTGGACGGGAATCGCTGCCAGAATTGCGATCGATGCTCCTGGCGGAACTGGCGGACTGGCACCCGAAGCAGCTGGAAGAGCGCTGGATTACGCTGGAACGGCCGGAAGTAGGCGATGTGAAGATGCTGGTGCTGGCTCAGCCGCTACGTCATGGTGATCGAACGGGCGTGACGGTGCTGGCCGGTAAAGATGTGGGCTTTTATCAGCATGTGCTGGTGCGGCTGTTGGCGGTGCTGACGGCAACGGGGTTGACATTTCTGGCAGTGGCTGCAGGGGCGGGCTATTTCCTGGCTGGACGCGCGATGGTGCCGATCAAGGAGGCCTTTCAGCGGCAAAAGGCCTTTGTGGCCGATGCTTCCCATGAACTGCGTACGCCCTTAAGTGTGATTCAATCGTCCATTGAAGTGGTGGAAGCGGAAGAAGCGGACCGGCTTTCCCTGTTTTCGCAGCAGGTGCTGGCGGATCTGCGCGATGAAGTGGGGCGGATGACCCGGTTGATCAGCGATTTGCTGACGCTGGCCCGAGCCGACACGGAAGCGGGCGCGATGAAATTTGCTTCGATGGATATGGCGGCCATTGTGGCTCAGGTGGTGCGGCGTTTTCGCCCGGCGGCGGAAAAGGCAGGCATTCAACTGATGCTGTGGGGAAGCCCGGTGCAGGACGAAAGAGAGTATGCGGCAATGAATGACACAACCGATGAAACCGGTGGGCCGGCGCATATACCGATGATGCTCTGGGGGGACAAAGAGCGGCTGACGCAGCTTTTGTATATCCTGCTGGACAATGCGATCAAGTATACGCCGGAAGGTGGCCAGGTGCAGGTGAACCTTGTGGCGCAAAAACAAGGCATCCAGGAGCGCGCCCTATTGACGGTCAAGGATTCGGGTATCGGCATTGCGCCGGAGCAGCAAGCCCATGTATTTGAAAGGTTTTACCGGGTGGATAAAGCGCGATCGCGAGAAAGCGGCGGTACCGGTTTGGGCTTGGCCATCGCCCACTGGATCGTTACGGCCCATCAAGGAACGATTGGCTTGGAAAGCACCTTGAACGAGGGCACTACGTTCCAAGTGTGTTTGCCCATGGGCAAGCACGGCAAGGAAAAACCAACTGGATTCGATGTGTGACGGTAACCTTTGAAGGTAGCGATAGGAACAAACAAAGAGAATGAGGAGTACGATTGAGCATGCGGCGTTGGGGTTTCGACAAACTGATGGCTTTGTTTCTGACTTTTTGCCTGGGAATTGGCAGTTTGGCTTACGCCGGAGGTCCCGCTTGGGCCGATGATGATGACGACGATGATGATTATAAAGAGAAGCAAGTGACGAGCCAGTCCTATGACGGCCAAGGCCAAGTGGTCCAAAATGGAGAGCGAAGCGGTGAACTGGGCAAAGAAGGCCGCCCGCGCAATCCGGTCAAGGGTGCATCCAAAGCGATCGGCTTGTTAAGCGGGGCACTGATGGCGGCGGCAGCGGTCAAATGGCCCCTCCGTCTAGTCGGCTGGAAAGGGTATAAACCGCTCTGGCATAAGTGGATCGGCGGGATTGCCGTTATTGGGGCGGTGGCGCACGGCGTGATGATGTACATGGCCGAAGGAAAACTGGAGCCGGCCTTGATCGCCGGCGGCTTGGCAGGCACGACGATGGTGGTCGGTGCGCTGGCGGCACTGCTGGTGCCGGTAAAGCCGGAGTCGGGGAAAAGCTGGCGAAAACTTCATATCGGTATCTTTGTCTTTGCCGGTGTACTGACGATTGCCCACTTGCTTTTTGAATAGATGCTGTGATTTTCAGCCAGTCAAGGGCTACCGGTACGGCGGCCCGTTTCTTTAATTTCCGGTATTATCGTATCGTGGATACAGGTGAGGTGAACCTTAATGGGCAGTTTGATTGGTCGTACCTTGGGGCTGGCAGCCGGGTTTTTGCTGGTCTGGGTCGTGGCCTACCGGCTGGGTGGGTGGATGGTGCACAACCGTTATGACGACCTGTTGTATTTCTCCGGCTGGCTCGGCACGGTGATGGTACTTGCTTCGCTCGGTTATTCAGTGAAAAAACTGTGGAAGCCCTTGCCCGGTAAATTAGGCACATGGCTGGATCTGCACATGGTGTTAAGTATGGCCGGGAACTTTTTTGTCTGCCTCCACGTCGGTGGCCGGTCCTTTGCGCTGGTACCGTGGCTGACTTTTGTTTTTTTCCTGGTGGTCATGCTCAGTGGCCTCGTCGGTTACTACCTGCACTTTTATAGCAAGCGTAAGATTGCCCAGGAGCGCAAGGAATTAAAAGAAGAAGGGCTGGCACCGGCCGAGCAGGAGGAAGCGTTGGCCTGGTTGATCACCGGGGAGCAGATCCTGGCCGGATGGCGGAAGGTACACATTCCGTTGAACATCACCCTGGGCCTGTTGCTGCTCTTGCATATCGTTTCGGCACTCTATTACCGGGGGGTGTAACGGGTGGAAAAAAGTCAAGGCTTATCGCGGATGACCAAGCAGGTAATTTTGCTTTCGATGCTTTTTGTGTTGATGGCGACGGCGGCCTTTGCGATGCAAAAGCAACTGCTGCCGGAGGTTTTTTATTCGCCCGGTGAATTAAGTCAAGAGCATACCGATGCGGTGAAGGGCTGCATCGATTGTCATCAGCCCTGGGAAGCGGTGACGGGTACCAACTGTACCACATCGAACTGTCACAGCCGTGAACAAATGGCGGAGACATTGTCGCCGGAGATGGTGCTTTTCCATGATAAAAACCAGCAGAAAGATTGCTTGGCTTGTCACAGTGCCCATCGCGGCGCTGACGGGCAGAAGTCGACCGCTTTTGATCACAGCAAGCTGGAAGCGGGCATGTCGTGCACCGAATGTCACCAGTTGCCCAAGGATGAACTGCATAAGTCGACAGGCAACGATTGTGCGGCCTGCCATACGACCGAGACCTGGCAAGGGGCCAAGATCGATCATGAAAAGCTGGCCCAGGGAAAGGCCTGCATCGATTGTCATCAGGTCCCGGCCGACAGTCTCCATAAAACGGCCGGCAATGATTGTGCAACTTGTCATACGACCGAGTCCTGGCAGGGGGCGAAGTTTGATCACAGCCAGTATTACCCATTGATCAAGGAGCACCAGGTTTCTTGCGTGAAATGCCACCCGGGCAATGATTATTCGACCTATTCTTGCACTTCTTGCCACAGTGAAGCCAAGATGCTCCGCAAGCATCGCACCAGCGATTATAATAAAATTGCCGATTGCATGTCTTGCCATCGCGATGATCGCAGCGGCTCAGGCCACGACGGACGGGAACGATGGGAAGAGGGGGAGCGTTCCCGCTATGAGCGAGACGGTGAACGGTGGAGTCGCTCGGAATACCGGCGTCATGAAGAAGATGACGAATAATAGCTGGTAAGTTGGACATTCCCTCCCGAATATGCTCTGAGTAGAGCGGCTCAGCGCAGGGAGGGAAGGGCATGAGACGGTACTGGCTGATCACCTTGATCGGCGTGGCGTTGACGATGATGGTAGCCGCAGTCGTCTTGGCAATCCGCGGGTATCAAGAACGCTGGGATCCGCCGGACCCGGCGGCAGTGGTTCGGCGGGCGGTCGTAGGTACACTGCAAAGTCCGGCATTTCGTTTTGAGAGCACCTTTTTAATTCAGGTTGACGGTCGCGAAGAAGTGGTCAGTCGTTTCAGCGGTGAGCGAGCCTCAGGCGATCGCTTTCATTACAAGGGGATCATGCTGCAGTCACCGGCGGAGTTTTACACAGCCGGTTCGGTCTTCTATCTTTGGGATCCGGTGAAAAAGACGTGGTACACACTGGAGAAAAACAGTTTTGGCCCGCAAGATCTGCTTTTATCCGAAGTCAGCCCCTTGTCGATCTTTGACTTCCAAGAACTGCAGAATGTGGGCGTGCTGGGGCGGGAAAGAGTGCGTGACCGCGAATGCTTGCTTTTGGATTATCAAACGGAAGTCCACAACCGCTTGCTGAATGTACTCTGGAAGGATTTTCACTATCGTCTTTGGATCGATCCCTGGAAGAACGTCATCTGCAAAACGGTGGTGGAAGCGACGAGCCGCAATGCCCCCAATGATCGCTTACTGCTGACGGTTGAATTTTTCGACTATGACGGCACTCATGCAGTGGAACCACCGGTTTTGCCGTAGCGGCGAAATTCGACTTTTCTTTGGCGTCGATTGACGGAGTTTTGGCTTACTGCTATAATTTTGACGATAGGTATGCTCGTCGTAGGCGACCTGGTACACAGGTCAGGTTGAGGCCGGTAGATAATACCGGCCTTCTTTGTGTTTATGGAGTGGACAAGTACGAAAAGGGAGGCATGAGCGTGGAGCATGTGATTGACCGGGTGCTGCTCGACGAAACGGCATTGCAGGCCAAGGTGCAGGAACTGGGTGAGCGAATCACGCGGGATTATGAAGGCAAAGATCTTTTGGTCGTCGGGATTCTTAAAGGGTCGCTGCTGTTTATGGCCGACTTGCTCCGGGCGATCCGCATCCCCCTCGAAATCGACTTCATGGCGCTTTCCAGCTATGGTTCCGGCGCAAGCACATCGGGCGAGGTGCGTATCCTCAAAGACCTGGATCAATCGATTGAAAATCGCCATGTTCTAGTCGTTGAAGATGTCATCGATACAGGCCTGACGCTGAACTATCTCATGGATAACTTGAAGTCGCGCGGCGCTGCATCGGTGAAGGTCTGTACGATTTTGGACAAGCCGGAACGTCGACGCGTAGCGATGACGGTCGATTACAACGGCTTCACGATTCCTGATGAATTTGTCGTTGGTTATGGGCTGGACTATGCGCAGCAATATCGCCATTTACCGTTTGTGGCGGTACTGAAGCGTGAGGTCTACGGCGGGTAGCGCCAGGTACGGAATCCAGATGAGGGTTCTCCGGAAACTGACCCAGGCGGGGAAACTGACCCAAGCGGGTCACCGAACATAAAACACAAGAATTATGAGAGGGGCGAGTTGGTTGGCACAAGCACATGAAACGATTTTAGTCCTTGATTTTGGTGGTCAATATAATCAATTGATCGCTCGCCGGGTGCGGGAACTGCACGTATATTGTGAAATGCACCCATTTTCCATCTCCATCGAAGCGATCAAACAAATGAATCCCAAGGGGATCATTTTTACCGGCGGGCCATCCAGCGTCTATGCGGACAAAGCACCGCAAGTTGATCCGGCGATCTATGAGTTAGGGATTCCCATCTTCGGGATCTGCTACGGCATGCAATTGATGGCCCATCAATTGGGTGGCACCGTCATTGGTGCAGAGCAGCGTGAATACGGTAAATCGGACCTCGCGGTACTGGCTTCGGAAGGCCCTTTTATCGGACTTAGCGGCGATGTGCAGTGCTGGATGAGCCACGGCGACAAAGTGGCAGCTCTGCCGGCCGGATTTGAAGTTATCGGCAAAACGGCCCATGCACCGGTAGCGGCCATGGGTAATAAAGAACGCCGTTTTTATGCCGTGCAGTTCCATCCGGAAGTGCGCCATACGCCGCAAGGCCTGGAGATGCTCAAGCGTTTCCTCTATGACATCTGCGGCTGCACCGGCGAATGGACGATGGCCAACTTTGTGGAAGAGCAAGTAGCGGCCATTCGGGAACAAGCCGGTGACGGTCATGTGCTTTGCGCCCTTTCGGGCGGCGTGGATTCGTCGGTGGCGGCGCTCATGGTGCACCGCGCTGTCGGCGATCGCTTGACTTGCGTTTATGTGGATCATGGTTTTATGCGCCTCAATGAATCAGCGCGCATCGTCAAGACCTTCCGGGAAGAGCTGGGCATGAACCTCATCGCCGTCGATGCCTCGGAGCAGTTTCTCGGCAAGTTGGCCGGTGTGACCGATCCGGAAACGAAGCGCAAGATCATCGGCACGGAATTTATTCGCGTCTTTGAAGCGGAAGCGGCCAAGATCGGCCAAGTGGACTTCCTGGTACAGGGCACGCTTTATCCCGACGTCGTCGAAAGCGGCACGTCGACGGCGGCGGTGATCAAGTCGCATCACAACGTGGGCGGGTTGCCGGAAGACATGAAGTTTCAACTGATCGAGCCGCTGCGCACCTTGTTCAAAGATGAAGTGCGCGAAGCCGGTCTGCAATTGGGCTTGCCGGAAGATATCGTCTGGCGTCAGCCTTTCCCCGGACCGGGTCTGGCGATCCGCATCCTTGGCGAGGTGACGAAGGAAAACCTCGATATTCTGCGTCATGCCGATGATATTGTGTTTCAAGAGATCAAAAAATCGGGCCTCTATCGTCAGATTTGGCAATCCTTCGTCGTGTTGCCGACGAACGTCCGCAGTGTCGGTGTCATGGGTGATGAGCGCACCTATGCTTTTCCGGCAGTGCTGCGCGCTGTGACCTCCGATGATGCCATGACGGCCGACTGGGCACGACTGCCTTATGATTTGATCGAATCGATCTCGTCGCGCATCGTCAATGAAGTGCGCGGGATCAACCGGGTTGTTTATGATGTGACGTCCAAGCCGCCCGGCACGATCGAGTGGGAATAGTCGCCACTAAGCGCTAGCTTTCAGTGGCGTTTTTCCTCAAAAAGTGGTTTAATATAAGCGAATACCTAGAAAAGTAGCAGGAGTGATCGTCGCGTGGGTGTAGATACGCCAAAAGTCGGCATTGTCATGGGCAGTGACTCAGACTTGAAAGTCATGCAAGAAGCTGTGAATGCACTCAAAGAATTTGGTATCGTATCTGAAATGATCGTCTGCTCGGCGCACCGTACGCCCGAGCGCGCTGCCCGCTATGCCGAGACGGCAGAAGCCCGTGGCTTGGAAGTGATCATTGCCGGTGCCGGTCTCGCGGCCCATCTGCCCGGTGTGATAGCAGCCTTTACCACCTTGCCGGTGATTGGTGTGCCGCTGCAATCGGGCGCGTTGCAAGGCTGGGACAGCCTCCTGGCGATTGCCCAGATGCCGCCCGGTGTACCGGTGGCGACCGTTGCTGTCAATGGTGCGAAGAATGCCGGTTTACTGGCCGTGCAGATCCTGGGCGGTAAATACCCGGAACTGCGCGCACAATTTGCTGCCTACAAACAAAAAATGGCCGAGCAAGTCATGGCCAAAGATGCGCTTTTAGGCGAACCACGGCCTGTTTTTTAATTACAACTGCATAGAAGGAAGAGCAGCTCAGGGTTCCACGGGAGACCGGTTTGGACCGAGCGCTGCAAAAAGAAGTCAACGGCGACCGAACGTCGAACACGTCTTTTACACCGGAGGGGAAAAAGCCCAGGCGGATAGGTTCCAGAGTTTGGTTTTGGATCTATCCGTCTCGGCTTTTGTTTTTTATTCATCAAACCACCAGAAAACCGCCAAAAATACCGAGAGTAGCAAATCAATGTAGGAGGATGTTTCCATGATCGATCGTTATACCCTGCCTGAGATGGGCGCCATTTGGGCGGCCGAAAACCGTTTTCAAAAGTGGCTCGATGTGGAAGTGGCCGCTTGTGAAGCGCTGACGGAGCAAGGCAAAATTCCCCGGGAAGCTTATGAAGTGATCCGTGAAAAAGCGGCCTTCAACGTTGACCGCATCAATGAAATCGAAGAGATCACCAAACATGACGTCCTGGCCTTTTTGACTTGCGTCGCTGAGTACATCGGCGAAGAGTCCAAATATGTGCACATGGGTATGACCTCGTCGGACGTGCTGGACACAGCCCTGTCACTTCAAATGAAAGAAGCCGGCGCGATTCTCGTGCAAAAGCTCAAGAAACTGCGTGAAGTCATCGCTGAGCGTGCCAAAGAGCACAAGTACACCGTCATGGTCGGCCGGACCCACGGTATCCATGCCGAGCCGGTCACCTTCGGCCTGAAGTTGGCCCTGTGGTATGACGAAGTGGGCCGTTGCATCAAACGGATGAACGCTGCCAACGACATCATCAGCGTCGGTGCCATCTCCGGTGCTGTCGGTACCTTTGCGCAGATCGATCCTTCGGTCGAAGAATTCGTTTGCCAACGCCTGGGCCTCAAGCCGGCGCCGATCTCCACCCAAGTGATCCAGCGTGATCGCCATGCCGAATACATGGCCACCATCGCCGTGATCGGCTCTTCCTTAGAAAAATTCGCAACGGAACTGCGCAACTTGCAGCGTACCGACATTCACGAAGTGGAAGAAGCTTTTTCCAAAGGCCAAAAAGGTTCTTCGGCCATGCCCCACAAGAAAAACCCGATCACGTCGGAACGGGTGGCTGGTCTTTCGCGGGTCCTGCGCGGCAACGCCCTGGCGGCTATGGAAAACGTCGCCCTGTGGCATGAGCGCGATATTACCCATTCCTCGGTGGAGCGCGTGATCATTCCCGATTCGACGATCCTCCTTGACTACATGCTGGCCAAGATGATCGAAATTGTGGCCAACCTGCAAGTCTTCCCTGAAGCCATGCAAGCCAACTTGGACAAAACGCTGGGCCTCGTCAACAGCCAACGAGTCATGCTCGCCCTGGTCGACAAAGGCGTACTGCGAGAAACGGCCTACCATCTGGTACAACGGAACGCCCTCAAAGCCTGGGAAGTCAAACGGCCCTTCAAAGAACTGGTTAAAGGCGACGCCGACATTATGGACAAACTCAGCGTCGACGAAGTCGAAGGCCTTTTTGATTACGACTATCACATCAAACACGTCGATACCTTGTTCAAACGGGTTGGACTGTAATTCGCCCGGCTGTCCATTACATCCAAACACATGTTAATCAACGATCGTCCGGAACGGTAAAGGAGGAGCAGCCCAAATGGCATCGGTAGAAAAATTAGAGCAGCTTTACGAAGGCAAAGCCAAGAAAATCTACGCCACCAGCGATCCGAACATTTATTGGGTCGCCTATAAGGACTCGGCCACTGCGTTCAACGGTGTTAAAAAAGCAGAAATTGACAACAAAGGCATCCTGAATAACCGCATTTCGGCCTTATTCTTTCAGTATCTGGAAAAGCAAGGCATTCCGACCCACTTTGTGGAGCAACTGAGCGACCGGGAAATGCTCGTCAAATCGCTGCGCATCATTCCTGTGGAAGTGGTTGCCCGTAACATCGTAGCCGGTTCGCTGGCCAAGCGGGTCGGCCGCCCTGAAGGCACGGTGCTGGCCAAGCCGGTCCTCGAATTCTACTACAAAGATGATGAACTGGGCGATCCACTGATCAACGACTACCACATTGCTGCCCTCGATTTGGCGACACCGGAGCAGATGGACACCATCGCTTCGATCGCGCTGCGCGTCAATGACATCCTCAAAACCTTCATGGCCGATCTGGGCATTGACCTGGTCGACTTTAAACTGGAATTCGGTGTTCATGGCGATACAGTGATCCTCGGCGACGAAATCTCCCCGGATACCTGCCGTTTCTGGGACTCCGAGACCAAAGAAAAACTGGACAAAGACCGCTTCCGCCGCGACATGGGTGGCCTGGAAGAAGCCTATCAAGAGATCCTGCGCCGCCTGGAGAGCAAGCTGGCGAACTGAGGAGATAACGATGAAAAATCTGGCGGGAGGCCCTTCGATGGCGAACGAAATCAGCCATGGGATGCCCTGGGATAAGATGGAGGAAGAGTGCGGCGTCATCGGGATCTATGGTCCCGGCAAAGACGTAGCACGATTGACTTATTTTGGTTTGCATGCCTTGCAGCACCGTGGGCAAGAAAGCGCCGGTATCGCGATCGGCAACGGCGAAGACATCCAGTTTAACAAAGGCATGGGCCTGGTGACCGAAGCGTTTAATGAGCATAAATTGCGGGAAATGGCCGGACAAGTAGCCATCGGCCATGTACGCTATTCGACGACCGGCTCCAGTTTGCTGGCCAATGCCCAGCCCCTGGTTTTTCGCTACTTAAAAGGCATGATGGCCGTGGCTCATAACGGCAACTTGACCAACGCAACTGAACAGCGCCATAACTTGGCCGTGACCGGCGCTGTTTTTCAGACCACCACCGATACCGAAGTGATCGTCAACTTACTGGCCCGATATAACCAGTCATCGATCGAAGAAGGCTTGATGAAGACGATGATCGACATCAAAGGTTCCTACTCGATGTTGGTCATGACGGAAGACCGCTTGCTGGGTGTGCGCGACCCGCACGGTGTGCGGCCGCTGTGTATCGGCCGCCTCGGTGATGCCTATATCTTCGCGTCCGAATCGTGCGCCCTCGATACGCTCGGTGCCGAATTTGTCCGCGACGTGGAACCGGGCGAGATCGTCGTCGCTGACAAGCGCGGCCTCACATCGATCAAATCGATGATCCGCGCGCCGCGGGCCATGTGCATCTTTGAATACATCTACTTTGCCCGACCCGACTCGAACATCGACGGCATCTCGGTGAACCGGGCGCGTCGCGCCATGGGACGGCAGTTGGCTCGCGAATGCCCCATCGACGCCGATGTGGTAATCAGCGTACCTGATTCCGGTACGGCCGCCGCCATTGGCTACGCCACCGAATCGGGCATCCCCTTTGAAGAAGGATTGATGAAAAACCGCTACATTGGCCGGACCTTCATCCAGCCGTCGCAAGAGATGCGTAGCCAAGCGGTACGGTTAAAACTCAACCCAATCGTCAAAGCCGTTGAAGGCAAGCGGGTCATCTTGATCGATGATTCCATCGTCCGTGGAACGACCAGCGGCAAGATCGTACAACTCCTGCGTCAAGCTGGCGCCAAGGAAGTGCACATGCTCATCTCGTCGCCGCCGATCACCCATCCCTGCTACTATGGGATCGATACATCGGTACGTAAAGAGTTGATCGCCGCGACAAAGACCATTGAAGAGATCCGCCAGGCCATCGGCGCCGACAGCCTCTACTATCTGTCCGAAGAGGGCTTGTTGAACACCATGGTCGATCAGCGTGCCGATCTTCCCGCTGAAAGTTACTGCACCGCTTGCTTTAGCGGCAACTATCCCATCGACGTACCGCAGGGTGTGGATAAATTCACGATGGAAGGCTGCGGTTGCTAAGGGCGATCGGCAGTACCTTTGTGATACCCAGCATGTAAAAGCACATAACCACAAGACTTCCGGAAGGGCAGGGAATCGCCTGCATGCCCCGGAAGCAGAGGGGGCACCTTTATGAGTACAACCACTCCGTCCCCGGCGGAGGGCCTCAGTTACGCCGCAGCCGGCGTTGATATTGCCGCCGGCAACCGCGCCGTCGACTTGTTTAAATCGCACGTAAAAAGTACCTTGCGCCCTGGTGTCCTGACCGATATCGGCGGATTTGGCGGTCTTTTTGCCCTGGATCGTGATAAGTATGAACAGCCGGTGCTCGTTTCCGGCACTGACGGTGTCGGCACCAAATTGCGCGTCGCCATGCTCATGGACAAACATGACACCATCGGCATCGACTGTGTAGCCATGTGTGTCAACGATATCTTGGTGCAAGGTGCCGAGCCGCTGTTTTTCCTGGACTATGTCGCCGTCGGCAAGTTAAGCCCGGAAAAAGTCGCCACCATCGTCGGTGGCGTTGCGGACGGCTGCCGCCAAGCCGGCTGCGCCCTGATCGGCGGCGAGACCGCCGAAATGCCCGGCTTTTATGCCGAAGAAGATTACGACATGGCCGGCTTTGCCGTCGGCATCGTCGACCGCAAAAAAATCATTGACGGCTCCACGATTATTCCCGGTGATGTGCTGATCGGTCTGCCGTCGGCGGGATTACACAGCAACGGCTACTCCCTGGCCCGTAAGATTTTGCTCGAACATGCCGGGTACAGCATTGATACCCATCTGGACGAGCTGGGCCATACGGTCGGCGAAGAAATGCTCGTGCCGACCCGCATCTATGTAAAACCGCTGCTGAAGTTGATGGAAAAAATCAACGTCAAAGGCATGGCCCATATCACCGGCGGCGGCATCACCGAAAATGTGCCCCGCGTCCTGCCCAAAGGCTTCCAAGCGCAAATCGAACCAGGCTCCTGGCCGATTCCGCCGGTCTTTTCCTTGATGCAGCGTTTGGGCGCTGTGGCTGAAGACGAAATGCTACGTACCTTTAACTGCGGCATCGGTATGGTCGTTGTCGTGGCACCGGAAGATGCCGAAGCAGCCATGGCCTACCTCACCGAAATGGGTGAAGCGAACTACCGGATCGGCCAGATCATCGTCCACGGTGAAGGCTGCGCCATGCCGGCATCGGTAACCTATACCGGAGCGCTGCCCTGGACCAAGGCGGAGGGCACCTGATGACGCTCCAATTGGCAGTGATGGCGTCCGGCCGGGGCTCCAATTTACAGGCGGTCATCGAGGCGATCGACGCCGGTCGCCTTGATGCCCACGTGGTCATGGTTCTGGCCAACAAAGCCGATGCCTATGCCTTGACCCGAGCCAAGGAGCGCGGCATTCCGGCCGTATTTCTTGATCCCAAGGCCTATGGCACGCGCGAAGACTATGACCGGGCGGCGGCAGCGCAATTGCGGCAAGCCGGTGCAGAAGCACTGTTGCTGGCTGGCTATATGCGCATCGTGACGGCCAGTTTAATTAATGCCTTTGCAGGACGGGTGTTGAACATTCACCCGTCCCTCTTGCCGTCTTTTCCCGGGCTGCACGCCCAGCGTCAAGCCTTGGACTACGGCGTGCGCTATTCCGGTTGCACGGTCCATTTTGTCGATGAAGGCCTTGATTCGGGGCCGATCATCTGCCAGGCCGTTGTTCCCGTAGAACCGGGCGATACAGAAGCGACGCTGGCGGCGCGCATTTTAACGGAAGAGCACCGCATCTTGCCGGAGGCGCTGCAACTGATCGCCCAGGGGCGGGTGACCGTCACCGGGCGGCGTGTAGAGATCCAGCCTGCCCAGTAACGAAGATGCTTCAGGATGGTTGTCTTGAGCAACCTGAACATTCTTGAACCCTAGAATAAAATAAATTGTAGGCGAACCGATAAAGGAGGGCGACCGATGAAACGACGCGCGTTGATCAGTGTGTCTGACAAACAAGGTGTAGTTGAATTTGCCCAAGGTTTAGTTGAACTTGGTTTTGAGATCGTCTCGACAGGCGGTACCTTTAAAACGATCCGCGCCGCCGGTGTACCGGCCACCTATGTAACGGAAGTGACCGGTTTTCCCGAAATCCTCGACGGGCGCGTGAAAACGCTGCATCCGAAAGTACATGGCGGCATCTTGGCCCGGCGTACGGAAGATCACCTACGCCAGCTTGACGAAAATGCCATTGTGCCCATCGACGTCGTGGCCGTCAACCTTTATCCCTTCCGTCAAACCGTCGCTAAACCCGGTGTGACCCTGGAAGAAGCGATCGAAAACATCGACATCGGCGGCCCCGCCATGGTGCGCGCGTCGGCCAAAAACCATGCTGCCGTGACGATCGTCGTTAACCCGGCCCACTACAACACCGTCTTGGAAGCGCTGCGCACCCATGGCAGTGTCCCCGCCGATCTGCGCCGGCAACTGGCGCAAGAAGCGTTTGCCCATACCGCCGAATATGATACCGCCATCGCCGCTTATTTGTTAAAGCAAACGGCCGAAAATGACGATACAACAGAAGTTGTGGAAACAAGTGACGCTTTTGCCGCTTTTAACAACATGGTGGTGCCCGGTGCGCTGACGCAAGTACAAGCGCTGCGCTACGGCGAAAACCCCCATCAAAAAGCAGTGTTTCTCCGTGAAAACAACTACCAAGGTGCCGGCGCCGGTACCGCGCGGCAACTGTGGGGCAAAGAGCTTTCCTTTAATAATCTCTACGACCTAAACGCCGCCTTGGAACTGGTCCGCGAGTTTGATGTGCCGGCAGCGGCCATCATCAAGCACAACAACCCTTGCGGCACCGCCATCGGTGCGACCGTCGTGGAAGCCTATAAAAAAGCCTATGATGCCGATCCCCTTTCGGCCTTTGGCGGCATTATCGCCTTCAACCGTCCCGTTGACAGCGATACGGCCAATGAAATCGTCAAAACCTTCATGGAAGCCGTGATCGCGCCGTCTTTTGACGAAGGGGCCATCGAGATCCTGAAAACCAAAAAAGGCCTGCGCATCATGGAAACGGGTTCCCTGGAAGGGGCCGACCCGACTTATGATGTCAAAAAAATCCGCGGCGGTTTCTTGCTGCAAGAAGCCGATACCGGCTCAGTCACCGCTGATGATCTGCAGTGCGTCACTGAGCGCAAGCCGACCGAACAAGAATTGATCGACTTGCTGTTTACCTGGAAAGTGGTCAAGCATGTCAAATCCAATGCGATTGTCGTCGGCAAAGACGGCGTCACCTTAGGCGTCGGTGCCGGTCAGATGAACCGCGTCGGCTCGGCGCAAATCGCCATGGAACAAGCCAAAGCTGCCGGTGTTACCAGCGGCATCGCCCTGGCTTCTGATGCGTTCCTGCCCTTTAAAGATACGGTGGAAGCGGCCGCAACCTATGGAGTAACGGCGATCATTCAGCCCGGCGGATCGATCCGCGACGCCGAATCGATCGAAGCCGCCAACCGACTGGGGATCGCCATGGTCTTTACCGGCATGCGCCACTTCAAACATTAAACCGAGGGAGGAACACCTGTGAAGCGGCTGAAGCCCGAAGGATTAAAGGTGCTCGTCGTCGGCGGCGGCGGGCGCGAACATGCGCTGGTCTGGAAAATCAAACAAAGCCCGCGCGTTGCGCAGGTTTTCTGTGCGCCCGGTAATGCCGGCATCGCTGAGATCGCCGAGTGTGTCTCCATCGAAGCCGGTGACGTGAGCGGCTTGCTGGAGTTTGCTTGGAAGAACCAGATTGACCTCACCGTCGTTGGACCGGAATTACCCCTTTCCAAAGGGATTGTCGATACCTTTGAAGCGCACGATCTGCTGATCTTCGGCCCCAGCCAAGGTGCGGCCGAGATCGAAGGCAGCAAAGCCTTCGCCAAGAACTTGATGCAAAAGTACAACATCCCCACCGCTGCCTACGGCGTGTTTACCGAAGTGGAACCGGCCCTGGCCTTTATCGACCAACTGGCCGCCACCAAGACCGACGGCGGATGCCCTTGTGTGGTCAAGGCTGACGGCCTGGCGGCCGGCAAAGGCGTGATCGTCGCTGCCGACGTGGAAGAAGCCAAAGAAGCAGTGCGCTCCATGTTATCCGGCAACAGCTTCGGCGCCGCCGGGTCCCGTGTGGTCATCGAGGAATTCCTTGAAGGCGAAGAAGTCAGTATTCTTGCCTTCAGTGATGGAATTCATATCGTGCCGATGGTCTCAGCGCAAGATCACAAGCGTATCTTTGATCATGACCAAGGACCAAACACCGGCGGCATGGGCGCCTATTCACCGGCGCCGGTTTATACGGAAGAACTGGCACCGATTGTGGAAGAGAAGGTGCTGCGTCCGACGATTGCGGCCATGGAAGCGGAGGGACGTCCCTATGTGGGCGTGCTTTATGCCGGATTGATGGTCGGTGCGCAAGGTGTCAAAGTGCTGGAATACAATGCCCGCTTTGGTGATCCCGAAACGCAGCCGGTACTGATGCGCTTGGAGACCGATCTTGTGGACATCATTCAAGCGTGCCTGGAAAAGCGCTTAGATGAGCAGCCGATTCGCTGGAGTGAAGAAGCGACCGTTTGTGTCGTCCAGGCTGCGGCCGGCTATCCCGGCGACTATGAAAAGGGCCAGGTGATCCACGGTTTATCACCGGTGTTGCCCGGTGTGGCGATCTTCCATGCCGGAACCGCCCTTCGTGATGGTCAAATTGTGACCCAGGGTGGACGAGTTCTCGGAATTACAGCAAAAAGCAGGAATATTCGATCGGCTATCGAATTGGTTTATAGCCAATGCGCACAAACCGGTTTTGAAGGGGTTCAATACCGGCGCGACATTGGACGGCGGGCGCTGGAACGGGAACAGCGGTAATGAGCGTATGATCGCACGATCAATCGTATGATTAGTTGTATGATAGTCATATGATCAGTCGTATGATGCTCCCGGCGCACGCTGAATTCAAGAGCAAAAGGAGCGATAGTCGTGGCTGGAGACGGTATGTGCCCCATTGCCGCTTATCTCTGGGAGAATTTCCAGGTTGAGATCAAAAACATCAAAAACGAATATGGTTGTGATGACGGTCAAGCCGTATGCAGTTTTCTTTGCCCCGAAGTGCTTCAAACCTATGAAGGAACAACGGACGGACGTTGTGCGATCCGTGTGCGTTTGTTGAAAGACTACTAAAGGATCTCCGCAACGATGGATGGGTGCGTTAGAAACACCGGGCAGGACGCCCTGGTGTAACGGATAGAACATAGGAAGCTCCGGTACAACCGGAGTGGCCCAAGGAGTGGGGTTGCAGAATATTCTGCAGCCCTATTTTTTTCACATCGCCGATAGCAAGTATTTTGCACTAAAAGTGAAAAAAACCATGAATGTTGTAGGTTACTTACATTGTTCAGGGATTGATATAAGTAGGACTAATATTTGTTTAATCTTTTGCAGGATGTTCGTTATTTTTGGCGAAAATGTTTATGTTAGCATTCAGATTAGAATTTGGAAAATAGCTGCTAATCTGGAAACTGGCGCTGCAGTCGACAGCGCCGGGAGAACCGGGAGGGATGTAGGTGACAGTTTCAATAATCAAAACGTGGCGCACCAAATCACTGGCCGCGTTTCTCGTATGTACGCAATTGATCGGCTTTACTGCGGGGGCAACTACTTCGGCTGAAGCAGCGTCCCCGGCGATGAGCCTCGCCTGGGAAGAACTTTACGGCGGCAAGGAGCAAAACCGTGGCTATGCTACATGCATTACGTCCGATCATGGGTTTGCCCTCGTCGGACAGGCTGTCGATGCCCAAACGCAGTATACCTTTGGCGATGCCGATATTTATCTGGCCAAGACTGATAAGACCGGTTATCTGCAGTGGGAAAAAATGATCGGCGATTATGGCCCCGATACGGGCACAGCCATTCTGGCAACGGCCGACGGCGGGTACATCATCGGCGGCAGCTCCCAAGTCGGCTTTAAGCGCTATGATAACGCCTATTTGCTTAAGCTAAATGCCAGTGCCAAAAAAGAATGGGACCGTAAAATCGGCGGTGAAGCCGATGTAACCCTTAATGATCTGCAAATCGCCAATGACGGCGCTTATGTGATGACAGGCACCATCGATAAGCACGGCAGTCAACGGGCCGATCTCTATGCAGCTAAAATCGATACGAATGGCAAAGTCGTCTGGGAAAAATCTTGGGGCGGCAAGGATGATGAGCACGGAAAAGCCATTCGTCCGACTGCTGACGGCGGCTTGATGATTCTGGGTGAAACCAGTTCCCGTGGTCAAGGCGGTTATGATCTCTATCTCATGAAGATCGACGCCAACGGCAAAGAGCAATGGTCCAAGACTTATGGCGGCAAAGCCTGGGATATCGCCGAATCAATGGAAGCGACGATGGACGGCGGCTATATTCTCGTAGGGCGCACGGCTTCCTTTAATAACGGCGACTATGACACCTATATCGTCAAGACCGACGGCGGCGGCAATTTGATGTGGGAAAAATCATTCGGCCAAAACGGCTGGGATGTAGCGATGCATGTGGAGCAATCACTGGATGGCGGCTATTATATCGCCGGATGGACCGAGAGCAAAAAAGCCGGTAAGTATGATCTGTTCCTTTTGCGCCTAGACGGGTCCGGCAACCGCCTCAGCTACAGTAGCTTGGCTAATGACAAGTTTAGTGAGCAAATGGCAATCGGTATCGATGAAAAAGGCGGGTTGACCGTTACCGGGATCTGGGCGGAAGAATTGAAGTGGAACCAAGCATATAAAGGAAAAGAAGCGGTCAATGCCCAAGCGTATTTGGCGAACATCACCGTTGCACCGGCCATCCAATCGGTTCAGCGCGACAAAAGGGCGAACCTAGCCGTTAACATTGTTGTAGATGGCAAAGAATTTGTGACAACTATGAATCCACTGAACCGTGAAGGGCAGATTTTTGTGGACGCTGAAGATTTGGCCAAAGCGCTGGGCGCAAGTTTTAAACCGGCCAACACCGTTGAATACATAACCTTACAGCGCGATGGTAAAGAAATCCGCTTTGTTACCGACCGTAAGGAAGTTAAGGTGAATGATGACAAGCACCAACTGACGGTTCCCGCCTTTGTGTATGGCCCCCGTTATATGGTTCCCCTGCGTTGGGTCTGTGAACAGTGGGGCGTCAAAGTCGGCTGGGATGAAAGCACTCGTTCGGTAACGCTGACAGCACCGAAGCTGACACCTTGAAACACACCTTGAGCATTTGTTCACCAAACATTGAATAAAGGATAGATAATGCTTATAATAAAGTAGACTATCCAGTTTCTACAAAATCCATCGTGGGCATAGTAAAAACGTAATAAACGAGGTGTTTGTTTAGAGATGCAGCAAGGTGTAGCTAAGAATTACCTCGGTGCCTGGCTAGTTAAAGAAAACATCATCAAACCGGAACAATTGCAAGAAGCGTTACAAATTCAAAGCACAAGCAAAGATAAAAAGCTGATCGGCAAAATTCTTGTCCAGTTGAACTATTGCACGGAAAATGATGTGGCGCGCATCATGGCTAAGCGTGACCGTGTTCCGTTTATCTCCCTGGAAAATTATAATAGTGATATGAATGCATTGGCGACGCTTGCTCCGGAAGCGGCGAAACGCTACAATGCCTTACCCATTGGGTTTGATAACGACGGACGGTTGCTGGTGGCCATGAAGGAACCGAGAAATATCATGGTGCTCGATGATCTGCGTGTACTTACCGGCTATGAGATTCAACCTGTTATTGCTCCTGATGGAGAACTTGAAGTTGCCATTGAACAATATTTTCGTAATAGTAGCAACTTTGATGAAAATGAAGAAACAGACACGATGCCTGAGTTGGAGACTACCGGCGATGACGGTGCTGAGCGACCGGCGGTTCAACTCGTTAATATGATTCTGGCGCAAGCCGTTAGTGCCAAAGCCAGCGATATTCACATTGAACCTTATGAAAAGTATTTACGTGTGCGCTTTCGCCTGGATGGTGTACTTCACGACATGATGCAACCGCCGAAGCGCATGCATCTTTCCCTGGTATCGCGGATCAAAGTCATGGCTGGTATGGATATTGCCAACCGTCAAACGCCGCAAGACGGACGGATGACCTTTCGGCTTGATGGGCGTGTGATCGATGTGCGAGCGGCTTCGTTGCCCGGCAGTTATGGTGAACGATTGACGCTGCGTTTACTCGATCGCTCCAATGAAATTATTACATTAGAGGAACTGGGCATTGCACCGGATATTCTCAAGCGTTACCGTAAAGCGATTCAGCTTCCTTATGGCTTTGTGCTTGTTACGGGTCCGACAGGTAGCGGTAAGAGTACGACGCTATATGCCAGTTTACTGGACCTAGATCGCGATCAGCGCAATGTGATCACTGTCGAAGATCCAGTTGAGTACCGACTTGATCGGGTCAACCAGATACAGATTAACCCCAAAGCCGGCTTAACCTTTGCTACGGGTTTGCGCTCCATCTTGCGGAATGACCCGGACATTATTATGGTCGGTGAGGTGCGGGATAAAGAAACAGCACGCATTGCCGTAGAATCAGCGATGACGGGGCATATGGTTTTCTCCACGTTACATACCAATGACGCGGCCGGTACGATCAGCCGTCTTGGCGAGATGGAAATAGAACCTTTTCTGACCACATCATCGCTTGTGTGTGTGTTAGCGCAGCGTCTGGCACGGTTGCTTTGCCCACACTGTAAAGAAGCCTATACGGCTACACGTGCTCAAGTCGTCAATATTCCCGGGTTCCCGCTGGAACGCGGGGAAGAAACATTCAACTTATATCGACCCGTTGGTTGTATGCGTTGCAGCAACACCGGCTATCGAGGACGGATTGGTATCTTTGAATTCTTACCGATGACTTCAGAGATTCAACGGTTAACGATTGCCAATCGCTCCGCCGCGGAGATCAAGCAAGCTGCGATTGCCGAAGGCATGATTACCTTGCGCCAGGACGGCCTCCGCAAAGTCAAGGAAGGATTCACGTCGCTGGAAGAGGTCTTAAGGGTGGTGCTGTAGTTACCATGTTGTTACCCAACAAACATACTTTAGATGGATTGCTTAACCAAGCAGTGGAAAAAAAAGCATCGGACGTCCACTTAGTCGCTGGTCTACCGCCGATGGTCCGTGTTTTCGGTGAGTTGATACCATTAGAGGGTCAGGAAGCGTTATCAGCTGATGAGATTCGTAAGCTGATCTATGCGATTTTCTCGCCGGAACAACGGGAGCGGTTAGAGCAAGATTTAGAACTTGATTTCTCATACTCCATTTCCCAAGTCAGTCGCTTTCGCGGCAATATCATGTGGCAGCGGGGAACGATTTCAGCGAACTTTCGTCTTCTGCCGTTAGAAATACCGCGCTTGAAAGAGCTGAATTTACCTAGTGTCATTCATGAATTTGCGCAACTGCCGCGGGGGTTAGTCCTGGTTACTGGACCGACAGGCAGTGGCAAATCGACGACATTAGCAGCCTTGCTGCGTGAGATTAATGAAAAAAACAATCTCAATATTGTGACCATCGAAGATCCCATTGAATATATCCACACGCCAAAAAAATCGATCATTCGCCAGCGGGAAGTAGGTAATGATACGCTTTCTTTTGCTGATGCACTGCGGCATGTTTTGCGCCATGATCCCGACGTGATCATGGTTGGCGAGATGCGTGACTTAGAGAGTATTCGCAACGCGATTACAGCAGCAGAAACGGGGCATTTGGTCTTCTCAACCATGCATACCCAAACAGCACCGCTGACAATTCACCGCATCATTGACGTTCTGCCAAACCATTTGCGCGATCAAATGGCTCAGCAGTTAGCCAGTTGCTTGCAAGCTGTTGTTTCGCAGCAGCTGTTACCGCGCAGTGATGGTAAAGGTCGCGTTGTAGCGGCGGAGATCTTGATCAGCAATGCTGCCGTAAAGAACCTGATCCGTGAAAGCAAGGAACATCAACTTTATACGGTCATGCAAACGAGCCGCAGTCAAGGCATGCAAACGATGGATCAAGCTTTGGCAGCGCTTTATGCGTCGGGACGAATTACCCGTCAAGCCGCTTTTGAATACTGTGTCGATGCGATCGAGTTGGAGCGGGAAATGCAAAAAGTGAGTATGTATTTTTAATCTATAAGAGGATGTATTTACGAGCACTGTAGCAGCGGGTAGTAAAACAAAGCCCATAGGGGGGGAACCAATGCCGGTATTTAACTATGAGGCGATTGATAAATATGGGAATATGGCGCAGGGAAGAGTAGAAGCCGAAAATGACATGGCAGCGGTTGCTCGCTTGCGCAAGATGGATTACTCCGTGCTTGATCTTACCGTTGTTAAGGAATCACCTTTTGCTCGCTTAACCCAAGGACGCGGTAGCATCAAAACTAAAGATGTTTTGTTTTTTGTGGTTCAGTTAGCGACGATGATTTCAGCGGGGATGCCTTTGGCGCGATCACTGCAAACCCTTAAGCGCCAGTCAGAAAACCCGGCCATGGGCAAAGTGATCGAAGAGATTGCTAGCAACGTTGAGTCTGGGATGAGCTTTTCTGAGTCCTTACGATCCTTTCCCGATGTGTTTCCGGCGATGCAAATTGATATGGTGGCAGCCGGTGAGACCGGCGGTGTGCTGGAAGAGATGTTACACCGTATTGCCGAACAACTGCGTCGGGATAAGCGTTTGAAGGATAGTTTGCGATCGGCGGCTATGTATCCTATCGTTATGGTTTGTATCGCTTTAGTTGTAGTGTTGGTTATGCTTTTTTACCTTGTGCCGACTTTTGAGGGGATGTTTCCGAAAAACATACCGGTACCGGCTGCGACACAGGTAGTTTTCGCTGCCAGTCACTCCGTACGCGAATATTGGTATGTTTACCTGATCGGCGGGGTATCGGTCTTCTTTGCCTTGCGTACGTATTTTACGGGCACAGACCATAAATTGTGGGATCATTATAAATTTTCGTTGCCTCTCTTTGGCCCGCTTTTGAAAAAAGCGGCCATTGCGCGCTTCACAAGTACCCTGGCGACGTTGCTGGCCAGTGGGGTTCCCGTTATTCAAGCGCTGGAAGCGGCAGGGCCTTCGACAGGTAGCGGTTTAGCCGCAGAAAAAATCAAAACCGCTTGTGAGCGTGTTCAAGAAGGTCAAGGGATTGCGGGACCGCTACAGGAAAGTCTATTCTTTCCCCCCATGGTGATCGATATGGTTGCCGTTGGTGAAGAAACCGGTAATATTACCCACATGTTAACTCAGGCAGCAGAATTTTATGACGAAGAAGTTCAGACGATGTCAAAAGGCCTAACGGCCCTGTTAGAACCGTTTATGATCGTGATTATCGGCTTGATCGTGGGAGGCATCATCATCGCGTTGTACTTGCCGATGTTTGCCATCACCACATCATTAAGCTAAGCACGGTGAGCCGAAGTGGTAGCGACCTTACCCAAAGCAAGGAGGTGAAAGCATTGCATCGGAAAAATGAAAAGGGATTTATTTTGCCGATCGCACTGATTGTTTTGTTGATGCTTAGCTTCCTTGGTATGAAATTAGTTGAGCTTGCCATGCAGGATAGTAAATATTTGAATGACAATCGCCAGCGGGCCGGTGCTTACTATCAAGCGCGCTCAGGCGCTGAGATGGCTATACGTCTGTGGCAGGAAGCACCAAGTGATAAAAAGGTATTTACCATCAAAGAGACCACTTCTTCGGGGAGATTTGTTACAAAGGTTATTAAAATAAGTGATGATGTGTATCAAGTAATTTCTGAAGGATTTCAAAATGATGAATTGAAAGAAGATCAGGATGATCCAAAACAAATAGTAGTTGCTGAGATTACGACCAAACCTCAGTTAGGTGATGATAAATATTATGACAAAGTAACCGGTATAGCGAAGACGCCATCGGACTCAGACACTGAAAATGCAATAGCGGTTATAATTGCTCCTCCCTCTAAACTAGAAGTTAACGATATTGTTACATTTAAAGCCAAAAAAGGATTCCACTTCACAACACCAGTTAATATTTTAGCTAATAGAGTCCGTCTAGGAACCTAATGAAAATAAGCATGGTATTCGTTGAAACTGTGTTTTTTCCAAATTAATCAAGAAAGTAGCCACAAAACGCAC
>NZ_SLXT01000018.1 GCF_004341395.1 Heliophilum fasciatum | reverse complement strand
TCAGGCCTAATCCAAGTTGGAATAAATCGATGTTTTTCATATCCTAATTTTACCCTATTTTACGACTCGTTACCCACACGAAACAGCGAAGAGCCCTTTTTTTGATTTCCTCTTTTGCTTAATTGAGTTCAAAACAGCCTAGCCGGGCACGTATAGTAATGAAAATTTATTTTACTTATCGCAAGGCCAATGGTAGGATGATAACGCCATAGGATCATCCGGGAAAGGAAAGAACCATGAACAGCAATCTTACCTTCTGGAAAAACGGTGTGAAAGACGGTATCCCCATCTTTCTTGGCTACTTTGCTGTTTCCTTTACCTTTGGCATTGTTGCCAAGAATGCCGGGCTGACTCCCTTTCAAGCCGTTCTCATGTCGGCGACCAATTTTACCTCGGCCGGACAATTTGCCGCTCTTGGCGTGATCGGATCGTCGGCCACGTACATTGAGATGGCGATTACTCAACTTATCATCAACCTGCGCTACTGCCTGATGTCCTGTTCGCTGTCGCAAAAGATGGATGAGAGTACGGCGTTTGCCCATCGCTTTCCGGTGGCTTTTGGGATCTCCGATGAGATCTTCGGGGTATCCGTTTGTAAAGAGGGCAAACTCCATCCATTCTACAATTACGGATTGATGAGCATCGCCATGCCGGGCTGGACGCTTGGTACGTTGTGCGGTGTCGTTTCCGGGAGCCTATTGCCGGAACGCATGATCAGCGCTTTAAGTATTGCCCTCTATGGCATGTTTATTGCGATCATTGTGCCGCCGGCCAAAGGTAACAGGCTGTTGGCAGGAATCATTTTTTTGTCGATGCTGATGAGTTGGTTATTTACGCAGATTCCGATGCTCAGCCAGATTTCGCCGGGTTTCAAAATAATTATATTAACGGTACTGATTGCCGGCGCCGCAGCCCTGCGGTTCCCCATCGGGGAGGTTGTCGATGAGCGGTAACATCTATCTTTATATTCTGGTCATGGCCGTCGTTACTTATCTGATCCGTTTAATCCCGTTGACCTTGATGCGCAAGGAAATCAAGAATGTCTATCTCCGCTCTTTTCTCTATTATGTGCCTTATGTGACGTTGGCCGTAATGACCTTTCCCGCCATCTTGCACGCAACAGCCAATCGCTGGTCCGCATGGACGGGTTTCATCGTTGCGCTAATCCTTGCTTATCGGGGTGGCAGTTTGTTTACTGTTTCCCTAGTTGCCTGTATGGCCGTTTTTATTATGGAACTCATTCTTTAGATTCCATCTTTCCAGAAGCCGCTATCGGCAGCATTTCGATGCTACCATGGCGTAAATCTGACCGGTAATGAACGTAACCGGAAAGATTCGACAGCCATGGGTGTGCCCGAAAGCTGTCTGGGGCTATCTTGATAGGGGGGTATAGGACCAGCCTTTCAAGCGCAGCGCATTGGACACGACTGATACGGAACTGAAGGCCATCGCTCCTCCGGCCACAACCGGGTTTAATAAGCCCATGGCCGCGATCGGAATCCCCAGGGTGTTATAAAACAACGCCCAAAACAGATTCTGCTTAATGTTGTTCATGGTCGCACGGCTTAGCGCAATGCTCGCTGGAATACTGCGCAGGTCACCGCGCATTAATGTGATATCGGCCGCTTCCATCGCCACATCGGTGCCGGTGCCAATGGCCATACCTACATCGGCAATGGCCAAGGCCGGGGCATCATTAATTCCGTCACCGACCATAGCTACTTTTTTTCCCTGGGCTTTTAATTTTTCGACTTCTTTCGCTTTATCTTCCGGGAGCACCTCGGCCAGCACGTGGGTAATACCGACTTGATGGGCGATCGCTTGGGCCGTTCGTTGGTTATCGCCGGTAATCATGATCACCTCGATGCCCATTTGTTGCAGTTCACCGATGGCTTCCCGGGAGCTTTCCTTGACGGTATCGGCCACAGCAAGAATCGCCACGATGATGTCATTCCGGGCCATGAGCATGGCCGTCTTTCCCTGATTCTCCAGTTCACTCATGAGGTTCTCCAGCCCCGCCATTGGCACCTGTCGTTCTTCCATCAGCTTGCGGGTACCCAAGATGACCGTTTGGTCTTTGATCATGGCTTCCACGCCTCGACCGGGAATGGCGGTAAACCGTTCAGCGTCCGGCAAATCTCCGAAAACGCTCCTTCCCTGTTTCACAATCGCTTGCCCCAGGGGGTGTTCCGATCCTTTCTCGGCAACGGCGGCCCAAAAAAGGATTTCTTTTTCCTCGAAGGCGGAGAAATTGATGATATCAGTAACTTCCGGTTGCCCTTTGGTAATCGTCCCGGTCTTATCGAGAACGACGATGTTCAGCTTATGGGCATTCTCCAGATGTTCGCCGCCTTTAATTAAAATGCCCTGTTCAGCACCTTTCCCGGTGCCGACCATGATCGACGTTGGTGTGGCCAGGCCCAGTGCGCAGGGGCAGGCGATGACCAGCACAGCCGTGGCGTTAATCAGCGCTCTCGTGAAATTCCCCGGTTCGACGATAAAGTACCAAGCCAGAAACGTGACGACGCCCACGCCGATCACGGCTGGAACAAAGTAGGCGGAAATCACATCGGCCATGCGCTGAATCGGAGCTTTGGAACCTTGCGCCTCTTCAACGATCGTAATAATTTGGGCTAGTGCAGTATCTTTGCCAATTTTCGTCGCTTCAAATTTGAACGTACCTTGTCGATTGATTGTTGCGCCGATGACCTCATCGCCGGCCTTTTTATCGACCGGAAGGCTTTCACCGGTCAACATGGATTCATCAATCGCGGAATAGCCTTCCCGGATCACTCCGTCGACAGGAATTTTTTCTCCCGGCCGCACCATGATCAGGTCACCGCGGACGACTTCTTCGATCGGTATTTCCTGTTCGTGGCCGTCACGAATGACCCGTGCCGTTTTGGCCTGTAACCCCATGAGCTTTTTAATCGCTTCCGATGTTTTTCCTTTGGCGATGGCTTCCAGGAGTTTTCCGAGAATGATCAAAGTGATGATGATGCCCGATGTTTCAAAATAGACATGCATCTCCCCGCCATGCGGATGGCCCCATAGCGTCATCGCCAGGCTGTAGAAGTACGCTGCTGAAGTACCTAAGGCCACCAGTACCGACATATTGGCACTTTTGTTTTTCAAGGCGTAATAGGCGTCTTTATAAAATTGAGCACCGGCAACAAACTGAATCGGTGTGGCCAGGGCTAACTGAAAGTACTTGTTAAAAAGAATCGCCGGTACCCAGTTCCACTGTAGCAGTTCGGCAACCATAACGAACACCAGGGGAAGTGATAAGAGGGCGGAGAAGGTCAGTAAGGTTTTTTGCCGGCGAATTTCTCCTTCCCGGGCCGCACGTTCCTTGTCGGCATTGACTGTATCGCCGGTCTTTTCCGCTTGAAATCCCAGTTTTTCAATGGCCTGCTTCATATCGTTTATGCGTAATGATGCAGGAAAATAGGATACTGTCGCTTTTTCTGTGGCCAGATTGACAGTCGCCTTGGCCACTCCTGGTAAGGTGTTCAGCTTCTTTTCGATTCTGGCGGCACAGGCGGCACAGGTCATTCCGGAAATCTTAAGATCGACTTTGTCCGCGACAATCTCGAATCCGATAGCGGTGACTTTTTTTTGGATAGCATCAACATTAATTTTCTTCGGGTCATATTCTAATGAAGCTTTTTCAACAGCCAGGTTGACAACGGCATTCTGCACGCCATCCATTTTTTTTAGGGTTCGTTCGATCCTTGTCGCACAAGCAGCGCAAGTCATTCCTTTGATATTAAAGCTAACTTTCATTATGGTTCACTCCTCGCTTAGAGACTTCATCAATTACAGCATCCCATGCCGTAGGCTCTCCGCGAAGAACCGGCCGGATTCGAGAGCTGTAAATCTTTCTCTTGTAGCTGAGAAAGGTCATTGACTACGGTAATGGTACTACTGATCATCCCCATCCAGCAAGTGTAGGTAATCGTGCCTTCTTCCATGGGAATGAATTCGATGACGTTGGCCCCCGGTACCAAGGTTTTTTCCATATTGAACTTGGGTATCGTCACCGGGTTATTGCAGCCATTTAAATTTTTATCGGTAGCGTAGATTGTCCATGTTACGGGAATACCTTTTTGTACAACGATGGGCCGGTAGCGCCCTGCTTCGATGGTACTTTCGACGATCTGGCTCTTCCCTTCTATCTTGGCCACATCCCGACCGGTTACTGTACCGGCCGTTTTTGCGGTCCCTGATGCAGCCAACGCGAAGGATGTTATGTTGATTCCGGAAAGATGGATGCCACGGCTAAGCATCATTATCCCCAGTATGATCACCAATACCCCACTGACCTGAACCATCCGCTGCTTGAATTTGCTGTTTAAGAAAGAGCTGATGGCACCCAAACCCAATACAAGTTTTTTGGTTGTTCATATTTTATCCTCCAAAATGGTCAGCCTGCCGGACCTTAGTTTCATCCTGGATATGTACCATCATAGCTCTCGATTGTGTGGTTTTTATGAAGTTGGGATGATGTAAGAAGGCTCCTGCCGATGAATCGGCGGGAGCCTTAATGCTGGATCAAACAATATGGCTGTAAGAGTAAAACAATATGCCTGTCTAAACCATGGTACACTCCTGAGTCAATCGGAGATGGTTATTCAATCCTTTTGAAAACAGTATTTGATGAACCGAAAGGCCACTGTGCCTGAATGACGCGGCACAGGAGTGCAAATACATACCTAATTCTCACTGATTTTTAACAGCATCTTCCCGCGCGCGCTTTTTTCCAGGATATCGATCTGCCCTTGCTTGGCCTCGGCAAGGGGGTATTCCCGCCCCACCACTGGACGAAGCACACCTGATTCCAGGGAAGCCGATAGCGCAGCCAGTGCCTCTCGATTGTCGGCCGGTGTTGCGTTCCACAGTGCCATACCCAGAACAGCCGATTCTTTGATCATTAACAGTCGCGGCGTGAACGGAATGCTTCCCCGGTTGCCCACCACGACAATACGGCCGAACATGGCTAGGATCTCGGCATCACGCTCTAAGTTCACATTAGCCAGCATCTCGATGATGACATCAACACCGGCTCCTCCCGTAAAATCAACGATCTTTTGAAAATGCTGGGGATCATGATGGTTGAATGCTTCATGCACCCCCTGATCCCGCAAAAAAGCCAATTCGCTATCGTTCCCGGCCGTCCCGATGACATAGGCACCGTGGGCGCGGGCCAGTTGCACTGCTACAGTACCGACGCCACCGCTGGCACCATGGATCAAGACCGTTTCACCGGGTTTTAGTTGCGCTCGCTGAAAAAGTGCCCGGTATGCCGTGAGGCCGGGAATCCCGATGGCCGCTCCCTGCGCAAAAGATGTCCGGTCTGGTAACCGGTGAACGGCATCCGCATCACAGACCACATATTCCGCATAGGTGCCTGTTTTGTTTTTGGCCAGCATGGATGCGACAAATACGCGGTCGCCTTTTTGCAGGCCCTGAACATTGACACCAACAGTATCTACGACACCGGCTCCGTCAAACCCGGGAACATAAGGCAGATCCGGTTTGAAAAAAGCGTAGGTGCCGGTCCGAATATATGCTTCGGCTGGGTTGACGCCGGCATAATGCAATTGTACCCGTACTTCCCCCGGGCCTGGCTCAGGTACAGGTACTTCGGCGAGTTGAAGCACATCGGCTTCGCCGAAGGCCTTCATTAGAATGGCACGCATCCGGTTTTCCTCCTTTAGTGACTTGAATGCTGCATCTCTACCGGCGGTGCCGACGCGCCGGCCATCATCAACTGTGGATCGAGTATCCCGAAAATCATCGCAACATGGGCGACGACTAGGAAGATCGCCACAAAGATCGCATGCAATTTAAGTTTGTCCATTTGATTACGAGACTTGCCGATCATTCCTAATTCTAATAGGGCAATTCCGCCCAAGGGAATGATATGAAGATTTTATGGAGCCGGTAGGGTTACGGTAAAGACCGTGCCCTCTTCATCTGTACTGCTGGCACGGACAGTTCCCCCGTGGGCAGTGACGATGGCTTTGACAATAGCCAGTCCGACACCGGCGCCACCGGTATTGCGCGTACGCGATCGATCGGCCCGGTAGAAGCGTTCAAAGATATGCGGTAAATCTTTCGGCGCAATGCCGATCCCGTTATCCCTGACGTTGAGACGGATTTGGTCTTGCTCACAAGTGATGGTGATGGCCACTGCGCCCTCTGCCGATGTATATTTTATGGCGTTGGAAAGCAAATTCACGATAACCTGGCTGATTTTATCCCGATCGGCCACGATGAGGGCCTGTTCCCCTTGCAGGGTGACGGCGATGTTTTTGTTCCTAAAGTCGGCCTCAAAGTTTTTCAGCAAGTAACCGGTCAATTCCTGCAGGTCAAATTCTTCTTTATAGAGCACCAAGTCTTCACTTTCATAACGGGCTAACTTTTCTAAATCGCCGACCATCCGGTTGATTCGCAGGATTTCTTCATGGCAGCTTTCCAATCGGGACCTATCAGCTTGCCAGATCCCGTCGATCATGGCCTCCATGTGACTTTGTAAGGTGGTTAAGGGCGTCCGCAGTTCATGAGCGATATCCACGGTGAGACGTTTGCGTAGTTTTTCCTGATTAGCTAACCCTTCTGCCAGTTCGTTGATGGTCGACGTCAGTTTATTGATTTCCAGCGTATTGGATGTGTCGAGAATGCGGCTGTCATAATGACCGTGGCCGATTTCCTTGGCAATCTCCACCGCTTTGGATATAGGTCGGCTTAAGCGTTTTGCGGTGACACTGCCTAAGAGCAAGGCCAGCAGCAACGCGATCAACCCGGCCCCTGCTAACAGTTGATTCAAGGTGTTAATAAAGGCAAGATCGTTATCGGTAAAGTAAAAGGGACCGTAGTAACCGATATCGACGGTACCAATCGGCACCCCATCCTGCATCAAGGGATAGGTCTGAACTTCATAGGCTCCCTCAAAGTCCGGATAGCGACTGGTCATGTTGTGAGCCATGTGATCGATCATTTGCGTGCAAAGCCCGTTGTTATGAACGACGGCATCCCAGACCGTGCTCCCGTCCGGGTTCATGACTTTGACAATCAAGCCCTGTTCCAACGCGCTGACGCCGATATTCTGGACGGTGCTGTTGTTCCAGCGATTTTCTCCTTGATCGTATTGCCGGCTAAGCATACTGACGATCTCAATGTTGCGAGCTTCTTGCTGCCGGACAATGTACTCTTTGAATTGTTTTTCCAAAAACACATTAGTCAGCACACTGATCAGCACGACCAAAAAAACGGCAAGCAGCGCATAGGCAAGGGACAAGCGGGTTCGTAATCGCATTTGCATCTTATTCACCGCCAAACCGGTAGCCGACGCCGTGAACGGTGAGAATGTAGCGAGGATTACGCGAGTCTGTTTCGATTTTTTGCCGCAGGTTTTTGATGTGGGTGTCGATGATGCGATCGGACCCGTCAAAGTCTTGGCCCATGGTCAGATAGATCAGTTCTTCTCGGGTAAACACCTTTTTCGGATATCTTAACATGGCACTGAGCAGTTTAAACTCGTTAGGCGTCAAGTTGACAAGGACGCCGGATTTTTTGATTTCATGACTTTGAAAATCAATGGTCAGATCGCCGCCGGCGAAGGTCATCACGCGGGCCAGCGGTAACGCTTCTTCGCTCCGACGCAGTAAGGCTGCCACGCGGGCGACTAGCTGCCGGGGGCTAAACGGCTTCGTTACATAATCATCGGCGCCCATCTCGAGACCGGCGATAATATCGCCCTCTTCCGTTTTGGCGGTGACCATGATCACCGGTACCCGTGACTGCTTGCGCAGATGGGAACAGATCGCTTCCCCGCTCATGTCGGGCAGCATGAGATCGAGGATCACGAGCGCAGGGCGGCACTGCGCAAATAGGTCCAGCGCTTGCTTAACGTTGACGGCGATGCATACTTGATAACCGCTGTTCTCCAAGTAGGAGCGGATAACTTCAGCAATCTTGACTTCATCTTCTACGACAAGAATCATTTTTCCGTGGTGATTTGGCTTATCTTCGTGATTCATCCTGCCCTCCTCCTTCTTCGAAAGCCAACAGGCCGATTGAGCATGATCAATCGGCCTGCCTTTATTTGTTTTCAATCAAGTTATCAATCGAGTTATCGAGCAATTTAACAATCACCTGCGCAAAGAAGCGAACATCTTCAAGATCTTTCTCAATGATATTCTGCAAAATACGCAAATTCATTCGCTGATATTCATGAACAGCGATATTGCGAAAACCAACCATCGCTTTCAACGCTTTTTCAAGGCGTGAATCGATAACTCCTTGTTGGCAAAGAATCGCAAACATGTCACGGCTGTTTTGCGGAATCCCCCACCCATAAACAGCGATTGTGTGAGCAGCCAGATCAATAGCAGTTTCACACATACGCTGGATATTAAGTACAATTGCGTCTTGTTTCGTGTAATTATGCAAATTAGCAGGATCGTGCGCGTATTCTTCTTGAATACGCCGCCAACATCGTTCAATGCTCTCTCGTTTGTTCCATGCCACATCCGGGGTCATTTCGTATACCCATCCTCCTTTTTTCGGCGATAAAGATACATTGACGCTCCTCATTGAGCCGAGCATATTGCTTTAATGTTAATGCATGAAAAGCCAATAATCGGTCTTTATCATCACAATCAATGACTTTACCAGTAGATAAAATTTGAGCTTGAAATACCGTAGATGCTTGGGACAAATCAATTAGATCGATGTCCCGATTTAATTGGACCGATAACTCCTGGCCCAAGCGAAAAACGGTAAGCTCATCACAGGGAGAATCGGCTAAAAACGCAATGTCAATGTCGCTATCCGGACGCAATTGCCGGTGTGCTGCTGTGCCAAAAAGGATAATTGCATAGGGATGTACGGTATCACGAACTGTCGAAATGATGGTAGAAACCAGTTCTTGAGAAAGCATTGCAATTTGCCCCTTTCCAGCTAACAGATGACTTGCCCATATTATACCATATTTTATTTATTCGTCATTCTATTTATTCTTCGATCATTGTCTTTCTATCCATTGTTGAAGCATTATGAATTACTACTCCCTACCGGTTTGAATTTATCCTGAAATCGCAACGCTACTTTGACCAGAGCAATCATCACAGGCACTTCGATTAACGGGCCGATGACGGCGGCAAAAGCGGCTCCCGATTCAATGCCAAAAACGCCGACGGCCACAGCGATAGCCAATTCAAAGTTGTTGCTCGCCGCCGTAAAGGATAAGGTCGTCGTTTTCGAATAATCGGCTCCCGCTTTTTTGCTCAAGAAAAAGGACAGCAAAAACATCACGATAAAGTAGATCAGCAGCGGTATGGCAATGCGCACCACGTCCATGGGCAGTTGAACGATTACCTTCCCCTTCAAGGAAAACATGACGATGATCGTAAACAGTAAGGCCACTAGGGTGATCGGACTGATCCGCGGAATAAATTGCGCTTGGTACCATTCCTGGCCTTTTGCCTTGGTCAGCGTCAGTCGTGTGGCCATGCCCGCCAGAAAAGGAATCCCCAGATAGATAAACACGCTCTCGGCGATTTGGCCAATCGTCACGTTCACTTCCATCCCGGTAAGGCCGAACCACGACGGAAGCACCGTGATAAAGGCATAGGCGTACACCGAGTAAAACAACACCTGAAACACCGAGTTAAACGCTACGAGCCCCGCTGCATATTCGGCATCGCCTTTGGCCAGATCGTTCCACACGATCACCATAGCGATGCAACGGGCCAGCCCAATCAGGATCAAGCCGATAAAAAAGTCCGGATAGTCGCTGAGAAAAGCCATCGCTAACCCGAACATCAGGATCGGGCCGATGATCCAGTTTTGCACCAGCGATAGGCCAAGGATTTTAAAATCGCGAAATACTTCGCCCATCTTCTCGTAACGGACTTTCGCCAGCGGCGGATACATCATCAAGATCAAGCCAACGGCGATCGGCAGCGATGTGGTGCCGATCTGGAACCGGTTCAACCATTCCACGAAGCCGGGGAAAAAGTTGCCCAGCGCGATCCCGACGGCCATGGCGGCAAAAATCAAGACGGTCAAATTGCGATCCAAAAGGGATAGTTTATCACCCACACGTTCTGTCATTGTTGCACCTGCATCAACTCTTTGACGAGCTGCTCAATTTGATTACGGACATGGCGAAATTTGTTCATCATTTCTTCTTCTGAACCTGTGCTACGAGCCGGATCTTCCAATCCCCAGTGGCGGTGCGCACTTCCTGCGGGGAGTATCGGGCAATTATCTTTGGCATCACCACAAAGGGTTACGACCAGATCAACATCCGTGAGCATGGTCGGCGTTAGCACATCCGATGTTTGCTGAGATATGTCCACTCCGGCTTCCTGCATCACTTGAACGGCCCGGGGATTCAGACCGTGGGCTTCAATACCGGCACTGATGATTTCCATTCCTTTTCCATACATTTTTCCAAATCCTTCGGCCATCTGACTTCGACAGGAATTACCGGTGCAAAGAAACAAAATCTTTTTCAACATCATACCCTCTTTTCTAAATTAATCAATTTTTTTTGATATAACAAAACAAAAAAATAATGCGGCAAAATACTACATAAAAAGCTCCCCTTGAAGCGTCGTCAGGTAGGTATCCAGTGTTTCCTTTTTCAATGAATAGTAGTTCCATTTTCCGCGATTTTCTTCGCGAACCAAACCGGCTTCTTTTAACTCTTTGAGATGATAGGAAACTTTCGATTGCATCAGTCCCATCCCCTCCACCAGCTCGCACACACAAAGCCCTGTATTCGCTTCACAGGAGTACTCATCGGAAGTACGGTGTGAAGCTGACCCCTGCATGGCGATCCTTTTTAAGATTTGAAACCGGAGTGGATCCGACAAGGCTTTGGCCACCCGTGTTACATCCATTTTTGCAGTCATCTCCTGCTGTCATTGTATCAAGATTTTTTGATATGTCAAGGAGTAGTTTTTCACTTGACCGTCTCTCCCTTCGGATCTATATTAACATTATGAATATGAACAAGTATCATACCCAAAAGCCTTCATCGATTTTATAACGACGAATCTTCATGAGTGGCCAGGTCGGTTGCCGGGTCGAATGGCCAGGCTGAATACGCATGGCTTCAACCTCACCTTAAGCTATGGCAAAAGGAGTGTTTACGTGAAAGGTCAAGATGTAATCCTCGGCCTGCTCTTCGAAGAGCCCCTGTCCGGCTACGACATTAAACAGCATTTTGAAAAACACTTTCCTGATATGTTTGTCGCTTCCTTCGGGACGATTTACCCCACATTAAACCGTATGGAAAAAGAAGGTTATATCAAGAAAGAGATCATTCCTCAGGACGGCAAGCCCAACAAGCATCTCTATCACATCACGGCTCAGGGAAAGGAAGCTTTTTTTACCTACCTCAACGGCCCCGTGGAGCCTAAGGTCGTAAAATACGACTTTATGATGCGCTTGGTTTTTAGCCACCATGTTTCATCGGAACAAATCCTTACATGGTTGACCCACGAAGCGTCTCAGCTCAAAGCCGATTTGTTGAAGTTCCAAGCATTAGCAAAGGATGATAGTCTTTCTTCCGGCAGAAAATTAGCCCTCAAAATCGGTACCGCCATCCATGAGTCCGGCCTGGCTGCTGTGGAAGAATGCATCGCTGAAGTGACAGAAAAGGGGTGTCACCATGAATCATCGCCGCATCGCGCTGGCTGCTGTTCTCAGCTTATCGCTGACGCTGACAGCCTGCGGGCCATCCACCATTGCTGAACCTAGCCGCACCGTCGAAGTCATGACGATGGCCGCCAGTCGCCAGCAATTGCACAGCGAGTTCTCGGGAACGCTGCAAGGCATCGAAGAAGCTACCTTAGCTTTTGAAGTGGGCGGACGCATCAGTGCCACTTATGTCAAGGAAGGGGATCAGCTTGCCGCCGGTGATGTGTTGGCCCAGATCGACCCGACCGATTACAGTTACGACCTGGCCGCCGCTTCCGCCACCGCCGCCCAAACCGGAGCCAGCCTTCGCCAAGTGGAAAACGGGGCGACTTCCTACGAGATCAACCAAGCCCAGGCACTCAGGGAAAAAGCCCGGGCTAACCTAGAAAAGTCCAAAGCGGATTTCGAACGTTACCAAGCACTATTTGAAAGCGGTAGTTTGTCCCGCAAAGACTATGAAAGCGCCCAGACGCAATTGACCATTGCCGAAAATGACTTCACCGTTGCCGAGCAAGCTTATCAAAACATAATCAGCGGTGCCCGTGATGAAGTAAAAGAACAAACACGCGCGCTTTATGAACAGTCGCTCACGAGGCAGCAGAAAGCCGCCTACACGCTAGACAAGACCCGCTTAAAAGCGCCTTTTTCCGGCACCGTCACAGCCAAAGTGACCCAGGCCGGCCAAATGGTCGGTGCCGGCACGACCGTCTACAAAATTGCTTCGATGCGTACTTTAAAAGTCGTCATTCCTGTGCCCGACCGGGACATCGCCCGTTGGCGCAAAGATGACAAGGTAACGCTGGAGCTTTACGGCCAACGACGGGAAGGCCTCGTCAAGTACATTTATCCTGCGGCCAGTCAAAATACGGGGACCGTCGGTGTGGAGATCTGGGTTGATAATCCCAACCAAGACTGGCTCCCCGGTCAAGTCGTCCACGTATACCATCTTTTGCAGGAAAAAGAAGCGCTTTGGGTGCCTGTGGGCGCCGTTGTCCGCCGTGGTGCCGAACAACCTTACCTCTTTGTCCTGCAAGATGGCCATGCTGTAAAGCGTCCTGTGGAACTGGGCGCGTTGATCAACGATCATCTGGAGATTCTCCAGGGCATCCAAGCCGGTGACCCGATCATCACCAGCAGCGCCGATCGGCTTTTTGACGGCGATCCGGTCGCTCCGCTGGCGCCTGACGGCAATGCTTCCGGTACAACTCCACCGCTCCCTGCGACGGGAGGATGAGGATAATGATCGAGTACGTCGTGAAAAAACGGAAAATCACCTTGCTTTTTTTCGTCATGGTCACCTTGCTTGGGTTATTTAGTTTTTGGGGATTACCCAAACAGGAAACACCGGATATTGTGGTTCGCACCGCTTCGGTGACGACGGTCTACCCGGGGGCCATGCCGGCGAAAGTCGAACAAGCCGTCACCCGCAAGATTGAAGAGCAAATCAAAGGGATCGAAGGTATCAAATCGATTGTGTCGACGTCGGGTCTGGGTGTATCCTCGATCATTATCGAATGCAAGGATGATGTTGAACCGGAAGGTCGCTGGGAAGAACTGCGCAAAAAAGTCAAAGATGCCGAGAAAGACCTTCCTGCCGATTGTAAGCAGCCGATCATCAACGACGATCTCAACCGGATTTTTCTCATGACCTTTAATATCACGGCCGATCGCCTCGATGACCTGTACGAGCTCCGCCCGATGATCCAAAACTGGAAAGATCAACTGCGCACCATCCCTCATGTGTCCAACGTCACCGTTACCGGTCTGCCTGATGAAGAAGTTCGTGTCACCATTGACAGCCAAAAGCTGCGTAATTTCGGCTTATCGTGGGGGCAAGTCTTAAATGCGATTAAACAATCCAACGAAAAAGCACCCCTCGGTGCTATGGATGGCAGCGCGCGTTCCTATGAGTTGACGCTGCGCGAAGTGACGGATGTGCAGGAATTCAGCCGTTCCCTGATCACTCGAACGGCAGACGGAACGCCGGTATATCTACGCGACCTTGGGACGGTAGAACTGACGCACAAAAACACGGAAGTTTATGCCTATCACAACGGCCGTCCGGCGATCAGCATCAGCCTCAGTGCCGAGACCGGTAGCGACGTGCCGGCCGTTCAGGCCAATATCGACAAGACCCTTGCGTACCTGCAAACGACCTTACCTACCTGGGCGCAAGTCGAACTTGTCTATGCACAAAATGAACGCATCGATGAACTTTTTTCGGATCTGACCCGGGAAACCTTGATCGCCATCGTCGCGGTGATCCTGGTTTGTACGCTTGGCCTCAATGTGACCACTTCCTTTGTGGTCATGATGGCGTTGCCAATCTCCCTCGCCGTCGGCCTCATCCCTTTAAAGAGTATGGATGTGACCTTAAACCAGATCTCGGTGATTGCGCTGATTATCGTGCTGGGAATTCTCGTCGATGACGCCGTTGTTGTCAACGATAATATTGAACGCCGCCTGGTGGTTCTCGGCGAGACGCCGACGGAAGCGGCCGTTCGCGGCAGTAAAGAAGTGGGCCTTTCGATCCTGACGGCTACCTTAGCCACCATCTGCGCTTTTGCACCCTTAGCATTGTTAAATGGCAACGTCGGTTCCTTCATCAAACCGATTCCGATCATCATCACGTTAGCGATGCTGGCATCGATGGTCATGTCGCTGTCGGTCATCCCCATCTTCCGGGAGTGGCGGGAAAACCGGCGTAATCGGGTTCACCCTGGCCAGGACGCCGCTTCCAGTGCAGAGTTTTTCCGTAAACCGGCAGGGCTTCTGGGGCCGCAAATTCAACGTTTGACCCTGTTTTACGCGGGCACCTTGATGCCCAAGATGCTGCGCCGCCCCTTACGTACAGGACTGATCGGTGTTGGTATCGCCCTGCTTGGTTACGCCCTGATTCCGCTCACACCGGTTCAGTTATTTCCCAATGCGGACCGGGCCGAAATGTTGATCAACATCCGCACCCCTGTTGGCAGCAGCATTACGGAAACGGCGCGCACCGTCCAGGCGGTCGGCCAATGGATCGATGAACAACCGGGCGTCATCATGACGGCCGGTTATGCCGGAAGCTTTACACCCAAGATGTTTAGCGGCGCTACCGGTTTCGGTACCGGTGATACGATCGGTCAAATTGTCGTTAAAGTCGATCAAAAGAATTTGACGACAGAAAAAGCAGTTGCTTTATGGACAGAAGCACTGGCCGAACGCTTTCCCCATGCCTCCGTCATTCCCAAAGAACTGCAAGCCGGCCCCCCTGTCGGTGCACCCATTGAAGTTCGCCTCTACGGCAGCGATATCGAGAAACTGCGCACTCTGTCCCAACAAATTCAAGATCGTATTCGAGCTCTGCCGGGAACCTTTGATGTGAATGACTCTTTTGGTGTCGATAAGTATGCTCTCGATATCAAAATCCGTAAAGATACGATGGATGCCCTTGGCGTCAATGAAAGCGACTTATCCCGCACGATCCGCCTGGTCAGCGAAGGCTTATCGATCAGCAAATTCGATACAGGGCGCGATCTCATCGATATTACCTTGTATAGCGAAGCCAGCGCTGTCGATCCCTTGATCGCCCTGCAACGGTTGACCGTTCCGAACAGCCGGGGCGAACAGATTCCGCTCTATCAGTTAGCTGACATCCAGCCGGGCTTCTCCATCGCTTCGATTCCCCACCGTGATCTTTCTCGTGTGGTCACCGTGACGTCTGATCTTAAGGGGCGGACGGCTACTGAGGCGATTAATGAGTTAAAACCGCAATTGGCAGCACTTTCTTTGCCTGAAGGGTACCGCTATGAGCTCGGCGGCGAAATCTCTGAACAAAATGATGTGTTCATTGACATGGGCAAACTGTCGATCGTCGTTGTTTTTCTCATCATCATGCTGATCGCTATGCAGTTTTATTCCCTGTCGATCCCGCTGCTCATCTTGAGCACCATCTTCCTGGCCTTTGCCGGCAGTCTCATCGGATTGTTTATCACTCGCACCCCCCTTGGTTTCATGACCATGATGGGCGCCATTTGCTTAGCCGGGATTGTGGTCCGTAACGGGATTATTCTTGTTGAGTTTATCGAAGAAGCTCGTCATGGCGGCCTCGATGTGATCCCGGCGGTGATCGCTGCCGGTGAAGCGCGGCTGCGCCCAATTCTGCTGACATCGGGGACAGCCATCGCCGGGCTGCTTCCGCTGGCACTTTCCGGTGACGTGCTTTTTCAACCGATGGCCATAACCATTATCTCTGGATTATTCTTCTCGACGATGCTTACGTTGATTATTGTTCCTTCGTTCTATACGGTGATGGCAGTGTGGAAACAAAACTAGCAGGCCAAACCCAAAGGGGCCGTTGCATCATGCAACAGCCCCTTTTACTTGTAATGACCGCCGATTTTAGTGGCGCGATCGCGGCTGATCCCTGCCGTCGTCAAAGCGGAAGCCCGCAAAAGAGCCGTTTTACCGAAACGGGCATGGGTCTGATCCAGCACCCGGCTGATACGCTCTTCTTTGTCGAGATTCGTAAATAGCTCCAGTTGAATGTCTTGATCGTCGTGCAAGTTCGAGATGCTGACACCGATGCTGCGCACAGGCTGACCATCCCAATGTTGCTCAAAGATCGCCTTCGCTTTTTTGAAAATAACGGAGCTCAAATTGCTCGGCGCCACTAGGGATGATTGCCGGTGAAAACCGGAGCGTAAATCATAGCGCCGGACGCTGACGGTAACGGTTTTTCCGGCTTTGTGGTGACTGCGCGCGCGCTGACAGACTTCATCGGTTAGTTCCATTAAAACGGTTTCAATGTCTTTGGCGTGGCGGTAATCGCGAGGTAAGGTCGCCATGTGACCGATGCTCTTGAGTTCATCGTGGCTGTGTTCATCGTAACTGTTCACCGCCAGCCATCGTCTTTGACTAAACCTAATTGGTGGAAAATCAGCGAATCGTCCTTGCCCCAAGCCAATTGATGGTACATGAGACCGTTACGGCCAAAACGGTGCTGCAAAAAACGCAGCGGATAGCGAGCCAAGTCGCCTATCGTCAGCAACCCCATGTTTTTGAAGTGGCGCTCCATTTTGGAGCCGACCATAAACATTTCCCGCAGCGGTAGCGGGTGCAGTTTCACGGGAATATCGGCATCGTTCCAAAGGGCCACCCCGGAGGCTTTTTTCTTCGCTTCAATATCACAGGCCATCTTGGCCATGAATTTGTTCGAGCCGATGCCGACGGAACAGGGGACGCCTACCTCGTCCATAACGCGGCGTTGGAACGCTTGGGCCGCCGCTTCCGGCGATGGCCAGATTTTTTCCATGCGGGAAACATCCATGAAAAGTTCATCAATGCTGTAGGGTTCAACCACCGGTGAGATCGTCTGGGCGATCTGTCGGATTTTTTGTGCAGCTTTGATGTAGGTAGCCATGCGGGGCCGAACACAAACCGCCCGCGGGCAACAAGCGATGGCCTCTCCTACGGTCATGGCCGTTTTGACACCACAAGCCTTGGCTTCCCGCGAGGCAGCAAGAATGATGCCGTGACGCCGTTCCGGATCACCGCAAACTAAGACCGGCTTGCCGCGAAGAGTGGGATTATGAGCGATTTCTACGCTGGCATAAAAGGTATTCATATCGGCCAGCAAAATGGTCGGGATGGGCTGTGCCATTTTTCATCACCTGCGCTTGACTTGGCGATACGCAAAGTTTACCCGATCAAAGAATACTTATAACTTGTCATTTCGTCAAGTTATATCTCGATAACTTTCTACTTTGTCATGTTTTTTTACGATGATGGGGCTATCCATATTGAAAAGTATGGTGGCAAGGTTATAATGATGTCAGGTGATATGTATGACGTTTGGTAAAAAGCTTAGATCCATGCGCGAAAAAGCCGGTTTAACGCAAAAAGAGTTGGCCGATGCTATTGGTGTTGGCGAATCAACGATTTCTTTTTATGAAAGTGATAAACGTGAACCGGGAAAAGATGTACTATTAAAGCTCGTCAATACGTTAAACGTCAGTCTTGATTATCTTTATGGCCGTATCGATTCTCCGCACCTTGGCGATCATGGTAATGCCGCTTCCACCCATGAAGCCCGACCCGATGTATCGGTTTTTGCTTCTCGGCTCCGTGCCGGCCTTGCTGCTGTTTCGCTTACTCCCGAAGAAGCATCGGTGGAGTGTAAGGTTACGCTGGGCTATCTGCAGCAATTGATGACGGAACCGCCATCACTGCCGGGGATCTCCACGTTATATAAGCTGGCAGAAATGATCGGCGTAACGGCCGATTATCTTGCCGGCTATACAGACGATCCCAATGGCTACAGTCCTCATGCGCCGAAGCCCAAGGATCTGCTGATGATTCTGGAACGGGAAGAGTTATTGTTTAACGGTGTGCCTCTTTCTGATGAAGACAAACAACGCATTCAAGGTGTCATGATCGGTTTGTTTTGGGAAGCCAAGCAAATGAACAAACGCAAGCCGTCACCGGCTTCGTAATCAATCATCCTTCTTTGGAGGGGGTAGACATCAAGAACGATGTTCTTACGCTCATCAAAACATATGGGACCAACTGTCCTTTTACCCTGGCCGACCAGTTAGGTATCTTGGTACGCTATAAATCGTTGCCGTCAGAAGTTCACGGCTTTTATTATGCTGTTTTGCAGCGCCGGTTTATCGTCATCAATGAAGCCGATCCCTATGACGTTCAGCGCTTTACCTGCGCCCATGAGTTAGGGCACGATATTCTCCACCGGGGTATGGGCTACTACTTTATTGAGGATCACACGTTCTTTGCCTCGAGCAAATTCGAACGCCAAGCGAACATTTTTGCGGTGTCTTTATTAACGCAAGGTGATTTGCCGGGATCGAGCGAATCCTATCGGGAATTTTGTATTCGCCATCATTTGCCGCTGACGTTACCGATCGAACAGTGGCTTGGCACATGGGTGCGATGAGCGCCATGACAGTTGCCATGAAAGCAGCAGCCATTATCCTTGCCGGCGGCCAAAGCTCAAGGATGGGTACCAACAAAGCCTTCCTCCCTGTGGGCCATCAATCGATCATCGCAGCGATCATCGAAGAACTACGGCCGATTGTTGATGAAATCATCGTCGTGACGAATGATCCTGCTTCTTATCGGCACCTCGATGTGCAGATTACGACGGACATCATCCCTGGGCAAGGCCCGCTCAGCGGTATCCACGCCGGACTCACCCTTTCGCCGCATTTTTACAATTTGATCACGGCCTGTGATCTGCCCTTCATCCACCGGGGTTTAGCGCAAAAGCTGCTGGCCATGGCCCCAGGCTATGATGGTGTAGTCCCGCGCCAAGGGAAGTATCTGCAACCGCTTTTTGCGGTGTACACGAAAAACTGCTTGGCTGCGCTGGAGCAATGCCTGCTACATGACATGCGTAAAATGACTGATTTTTGCCGGCAAGTTCCGTTGCGCTATGTAGACGAGTGTGAAATCGGTGATTGCGGTGACCTCGAAAAAATCTTTTATAATGTGAACACCCCCGCTGACCTGCGCCGGGCCCGGGAGCTTGCCGAAAAAGAGCTACAATCACCCATCCCGGTCATTTCGATCGTCGGTACATCCAATTCGGGGAAAACTACCTTGGTAGAGAAACTGTTGCCGGAGTTAAAAAAAAGAGGCTACCGCGTGGCCACGCTTAAACACAGTGCTCACGACTACGACGTGGACCACCCCGGCAAAGATAGCTGGCGCCACGCCCAAGCCGGCGCTGATGTGGTCGTCATCGCGTCACCGTCCAAAATCACGATGATCGAAAAGGTGCAGCAAGAACCTTCCCTGGATGAAATCCTATCGCGTATACAAAATGTCGATATCATCATTACCGAAGGTTTTAAGCGGGGCAACAAACCGAAGATTGAAGTCTTTCGGTCCTGCGTCTGCCAAGAATTGCTTTGCCCAGCCGATGAGTTGATCGCGATTGCTTCCGATATTCCTTGGGACATAGGTGTTCCTTGCTTGTCGCTCGATGACGCTGTTGGCCTTGCGGAACTCATCGAAGCAAGATTTCTCGCTAAAAAATCAAGATAATGGTTGCCATGCTCTCCGCTCGTTGCCATCGTTCATGAAAACAAAGTAAAAAAGCAGTAGGCCGATTGGTGATTACCGATCGGCCTACTGCTTTTTTAGTCGTTTTCTTTTTGCGCTTCTTCATGGGCTTGAATCATATAGGCGGCTTTGCTGGTCTCATGAATCAGTGTACCAATCGCCGGATTAACATGTGCTTCTTTTTCTCCACCTTTTTTGGAAAGCAAAGTAATATCCATGTGTACCGACCAGAAGAACTCATTCATCCAAGCGTCAAGAACTGTCTCCTGCGTAATGGCCTCCTGCCACATGCTGAAAAAGGCGGCTACCGGTCCTGGCCACTGTTGGTTCTCTTTAGGACAATGTACGCCTTTAAACTTGATACAGTTCATCTCTTCCAGTTCAATTTGCGTGATCTCGATAAAAAGTGCATGCGATAAGATAAACAGCAAGTGACTGTCGCTGTGATCATAGTCACTTTTATTTTTTTCAGCGAAAGCACTTGCCAGAATCGCTGCGGCAAAGTAAAGGTTTTGGCTCGGTCCGAGATCGTCTTTGGAGGCTAAGGCACGCCGAATTGCTTGGGGCCAGTCACGTAAGGTTATGTTCAAGGGGTGGCTGGCATGGGATTGACCATATTCTACAACCCACTTGACCTGCTCGGTATTGGTTAACCACGGTTGGTTCGATTCTGTCACATCGATACCCCTTCCTACTTATTCATTCTATAAATATAGCATAAAAAAAGATGCTGAATCATATTGTGATTACGCACATTATTGCTTGGCTGCAAAGGTCCTGATCAACTTACGAGGAGGTGAGAAAGATTTTTCAATCGAATCGCAGCCGTTTCTTTTTATCTATTGTTTTCAGTGTATTGCTTTGGCTGACAACGAATATGGAGCGGGCTGAAGCGAATTCGCCGATAGCCGATAAAGACACCCCATCGGTACCCATCAGCGCTACTTATGGAGTGTTAACAAATCCTGATGTAGAAAAACCTGTACGTAATGAAGCAAATACATATGCCCATGGAAAAATTGTTCTGCATATTCATGACGCGACTTTTGTGCTCTTACCGGGAAAGACCTTTGGCCTGGTAGCACCGGATGTGTGGTCCTATCCCAAGTCGTTAACGAATGAAGATGCCCAAGATATCCTAACTGACTTAAAGAAAAAATTGCCCGATCATATTCGCTTACGAGAAGCCGGCGAGAAACTGATCACTACGGCTTTACTTGCAGGCCAAGATAAGGAAATTGCCGTTCCCATTTGGCGGCTATCGTCAAATGCCAGTCTAGCGATTGAGCATCTCAGTGAGAACGGGCTTTACAATGCCTCAAAAGCTTTGGATTATTTAGATAGTTTGGTACTTGAGCCCTATGCACTTTTTTCATTTAATCAAAAGGTAGGTCAGCGCACCCTGGAAAGCGGCTTTATCGAAGGCACGATCTTTTCCGGCAACGGGTACGCCCAAGATGTTGGCGGCGGTGTTTGCGCTTCGTCGACGATTGTCCACCAGGCCGTAGCGCAGTTAGGATTACCGATTCTCGAACGCCATCATCACTCACTACCGGTCAAATATGCGGAAACCGGAAAAGATGCTACGGTTTATTATGGTGTTCTCGATTATCGCTTTCGCAACGGCGAGCATCACCTCTTGTTCGAAAAGATCAGAACCCCCGAAAGGTTGGGGCTCCGGTTCTGGCTTGCCATTCATTAACCTGGATGAATTCATTTTAAATAATATCAGGAGGTTTCGTCGTTTTGCACGAACAACGGAGTTGCCGATTGACCATCCTATCAGCAGCAGGAATGATGCTGGTAGGTATGATGATCTATGGTAGTTCCCCTGCTTTTGCCGATGATCTTCAACTCGCAGTGGACGGGAAATATGTTGATTTCTCTAAATTCGGACAAAAACCATTACTCATGGAGAATCGAACGATGGTTCCGCTTCGCGCCGTTGAAGCGCTGGGAGCTACCCTTGAATATTGGGATCAACAAGAGAAATTTGCACTTTTTACGAAAGATACATTACGTTGTGGCATCCGAGTAGGCAAATCAAGCGCAGTCATTAACGGTTTTGAGATTCCCCTGGAAACACCGCCATTGCTCATCAATGATCGCGTCATGGTGCCACTTCGGCTTATTAGCGAAGCCTTTGGTAAGGAAGTATCCTGGGACGCAACGACTCGTACCGTCTATTTAGGTAAGCGAAGTGAGCAAGGGTAACGTAAGATAAAGCGAACAAGGCCAAGATAAAGTGAACAAAAAGGTATAGGCAAGCAAAAACCTCGAACTCTTGCATAGCAGTTCGAGGTTTTTTTATTGTTTGCTTACTTTATAACCCTTACTCGTTGTTCCAATGGTTGGAACTCCTTCTCCCCAGGGGCCGCCACCGGTTTACCAAAGGGCATTTGGGCGATGAGCTTCCAGTTATCGGGGATGTCCCATTCCGCTTTTACTGCGTTATCAATCACCGGATTATAGTGCTGAAGCGAAGCCCCAAATCCAGCTTCTTCTAATGCTGTCCAGATTATAAACTGTAACATCCCTGACGAATGATGAGAAAAAATCGGAAAAGCATCTTTATACGCTGGAAATTGGTTTTGCAAACCTTCGATAACGCTCATATCCTCAAAATAAAGAATCGAGCCATAGCCACTGCGAAAAGCCCCATCGATCTTTTCTTCTGTCGCTTTAAATCGATCGGCAGGTACGATTTTTTTCAGTTCTTCTTTGGTGATGTCCCATAAGCGATCATGGGATTTACCCAGGAGAAGAACGACTCTGGCACTTTGGGAATTAAAGGCTGACGGTGAGTGTTTCACGGCTTCATTGACAATCTCCTGGATGCGCTCATCGGATACAACCGACTCCTTACTGATCGAGTAGTAGGTTCTTCTCGCTTGCACAGCTTCCAAAAATGTCATGGTCAGAAAACTCCCTCCCAAATCGATTATATTTCCATGATAATCGGTAATACGATCGGTCGCCGCTTCGTCTTCAAGTAAAAATACTCATTCAACGTATCGCGGATCAAATTTTTCAAAATCGACCATTCCGTAGTATTTGCCGCGGTCCTCGTCGTCAATGCTTCCCGCACCTTTGACTTGGCTTCACCGAGTAGATCACCGGCTTCACGGACAAAGACAAAGCCCCGCGACACCAGATCGGGTCCGGCCAGAATCGTACCGTTTTCCTTATCGATCGTCACGACGGCAATGACAACACCGTCTTGCGCCAGATGATGACGGTCACGAAGCACGATGTTGCCTACATCGCCGACACCGATACCGTCAACCATGACCGCGCCGGCTTCCACGGAGCCAGTGATCTGTCCTTGCTCCGCATTAAACTCAATGCGATCACCGATATTGCAGCGAATGATATGATCGGCCGGAATGCCCATGGTCTGCGCCAGCTTCGAAAAGGTCGTTTGATGACGGTATTCCCCGTGAAACGGAATCGCATACTTGGGACGAAGCAGATTGAGCATGAGCTTAATCTCTTGCTGCGCTGCGTGCCCGGAGACGTGAACCATGGCTACATCTTTATAGACCACGTCAGCACCGATGCGGAACAAATTATCGATGGTTCGTGCCACCAGCTTTTCATTGCCCGGAATCGGTGTGGCCGAAATGATCACCGTGTCACCTTCACGAATGGCGATCTGTCGATGGTTGTTCGTTGCCATGCGCGTCAGCGCTGCCATCGGTTCGCCTTGCGAGCCAGTGGTGATGATCGTCACTTGGTTATCCGGTAAGCGATCCACTTCTTCCGTCTCGACGAGCATACCTTTCGGTACCGTCAAGTAGCCCAATTGCTGCGCCACATCGACAACGGTCACCATGCTCCGACCGACGACGGCCACCTTGCGATTGAACTCAGCGGCTGTATTGATCACCTGTTGAATACGGTGAACATTCGAAGCAAAAGTTGCAATAATAATCCGGCTTTGGGTTTTGGCAAAAACCGACCGGAACGTATCACCTACGGTTCGTTCCGACGGTGTATAGCCCGGACGCTCCACGTTCGTGGAGTCACAGATAAACAGCAAGACCCCTTCATCGCCATAACGGGCCAGCTTGCTGAATTCCAACACTTTGTCATCGACAGGTGTTTGATCGAGCTTAAAGTCGCCCGAATGAACGATCAAGCCCACCGGCGTGCGTACAGCGATGCCGATCCCGTCAGGAATCGAGTGGTTAACACGGAAAAATTCCAACTCCAGCGATCCCACATTGATGATATCATCGGCCGTGATTTCATGAAGCTGGGCATCACGCATCAAGCCATGTTCCGTCAATTTGTTTTTAACCAGCCCCAGCGTTAAGCGTGTTCCATAGATCGGTACTTGAATCTGCCGTAATACAAAAGGCAATGCTCCGATATGATCTTCGTGACCATGGGTCAGAAAAATGCCTCTTATTTTAGACACATTCTCCACCAGGTAGGTAATGTCCGGAATGACCAAGTCAATCCCGAGCAGTTCTTCCCCGGGGAATTTCACACCGGCATCAATAACGACAATATCATCACCGTACTCGATGACCGTCATGTTTTTGCCGACTTCGCCCACACCACCAAGGGGGATCACCGATACGCTTGGTTTGTTCTGGGGTACCGGTTGTTTGACCTTCGGTCGGGGACGGCGCGAACGATAGCCTTTGTGCGCCCGCGGCGCCGCTGGCTTAGCCGGCGTAGATCCTTGCGAATTGTTCATAGTTGCTCCTTTATTACTTCGTTTTCGTTGAACACTCCTGTAGTTATGGAAATAACTTTTCTAACGCTTCCAATACCCCATAGGAGCGGTGCCCCTGGGTGATCAGATTGGCTTCATGATGAATTGCCGGCGGTGCATTACCGACCAGTACGCCGGTGCCGGCCCAGCGGATCATGCTGAGATCATTGCGATTGTCCCCGATGGCGATCACCTGCTCCTGGTCGATGCCCAGTTTGGCCGCCAAACAGGCCAAGGCTTCCCCTTTGGAAGCCTCCGGATGCAAGATCTCAATAAAATAATCATTTGAACTGGTAATACAAGCCGATGAGCCAAGTAAGCTCATTAACTCCTCCGACAAGGCCTGAGCCACGCCGGCTTCCAGCATGAGTACCAACATAGTTGGATGGCGATGCTTGGCCAACTGTTGAACTTGTAATTCCAAATCAGGCACAGACATAAACGTTACGCCCAAGCCTTCTTCGTAACGAGTGGTTTGCTCATGCGGTGTATCGGTAAAGACGTCATCGCCATAAAAGCTGTAGCGTAATACTCGGTGGCCTTTTTCTCGCAGCCATTGCAATACCTTGTCAGTCTGCCCTTGATCAAGTACTTGGTGATGCATCACTTGATCCTGCCGGTGATCACGGATCATGGCACCATTGCAGGTAATGATCGGCACATGCAAGCGTAGCTGTTCGATATAACGAGTTGCGGCAGGGTACATACGCCCTGTCGCAATGGTAAAAAGTATGCCCAACGATTGCAATTCTTGAATGCGTTGAACGAGCATGGCCGGGATCCGGCGATGCTCGTCCAACAGTGTGCCATCTAAATCAAAGGCAACCAGTCGTTTGTTCTTCATTGCGGGGTCCAATGCCAGGTATACCCTTCAAAACGCATCAGCATATCTTGTCCATAGCGCGTAAGGCCAAGATATTGATCAAGCGGCAAGGTCACTGTCCACGGTTCTTCGCCGGCCGGTTCAGGAAGCAGTTGAAAAAAGATCGAATCAACGGTCAGGTGTCCTTCTTCGATGCGCTCTTCACGGCGCACCACGGAAGCTATCTTCCCGCCACCGCGCCAGACAACGGTATGCTGGCCTGTCTGCAACCGCAGCACACCCTGCAGCCCCACCATCGTACCCAGCGCCAGGGCCAGCTCTTTTTCTTGTGGCCTCGATGTTACATACTCGCTGCCGTTTAAATAATAGGTACCCATTTTTTGTCCTCTTTATTAGTCAAGCTTATACGCTGTAGTTCGGTGCTTCTTTGGTAATCGTTACATCATGGGGATGGCTTTCACGGAGTCCGGCCGCCGTAATCCGGATAAACTCTGTCTTGCTCATCAGCGCTTCGATATCGGGACAACCGCAGTACCCCATACCGGAACGGATTCCGCCGACCAATTGGAACACCGTATCAGCCAAGGTACCTTTGTAAGGAACCCGTCCTTCGATTCCTTCCGGCACCAGTTTTTTCTCGTCTTCTTGGAAGTAGCGATCTTTCGATCCTTCTTTCATCGCTGCCAGCGAGCCCATGCCCCGGTAGACTTTGAAGCTCCGGCCTTGGTAGATTTCCACTTCGCCCGGGCTTTCTTCCGTCCCGGCCAGGAGGCTACCGATCATGACCACATTGGCGCCGGCGGCAATCCCTTTGACAATATCGCCGGAGAATTTGATCCCGCCGTCGGCGATGATGGGGATACCACATTCGCGGGCCGCCCGAGCACATTCCCAGATCGCGGTGATCTGCGGTACGCCGATACCGGCAACAACCCGTGTTGTACAAATCGAACCAGGTCCGATACCGACTTTGACGCAGTCGGCGCCGGCTTTGGCCAAGTCGACAGTCGCTTCATAGGTGGCCACGTTACCGGCAATCACATCGAGGTTCGGATAGGCTCGTTTCACGCGGGTAACCATTTCGAGTACGCCAAGGGAATGACCATGGGCCGTATCAACCACGATGGCATCGACGCCTTCTTTGACCAGCGCTGCCACTCGATCCATCGCATCACCGGTTACACCGACGGCCGCACAAGCGCGCAAGCGTCCGCTTTCATCCTTCGTTGAATTCGGGTATTTACGGGCTTTTTGAATATCTTTGATCGTAATCAAACCGCGCAGATGACCTTCGCTGTCGACGAGGGGAAGCTTTTCCACCTTATAACCACGCAAGATTTCCGTGGCTTGTTCCAGGGATGTGCCCACCGGCGCTGTGATCAGTTGATTTTTGGTCATTACCATATCGATTTTTTTCGAATAATCTTGTTCGAAGCGCAAGTCACGGTTCGTCAAAATCCCGACCAATTTGCCATGCTCGTTGGCAATGGGCACACCGGAGATGTGATAACGTTCCATGATCTCCAGTGCATCGGAGATGCGATGATCCGGAGAGAGAAAGACCGGGTCGGTGATTACACCGTGTTCCGACCGTTTTACCCGATCCACTTCATGGGCCTGCTCATCAATCGTCATATTTTTATGGATCACACCGATGCCGCCTTCACGAGCCATGGCGATGGCCATCCGGGAATCGGTCACCGTGTCCATCCCTGCCGACATAAGTGGAATGTTTAACCGAATGCGCCGAGTCAGTTGTGTTGTTGTATCCACATCACGGGGCAATACTTCAGACTTGGCCGGCACCAGTAATACATCATCAAAAGTCAGTCCTTCACGAATTGTTTGCATGTCACGCAAACGTAACAACCCCTTCCGCAGCCTGAATTTGACCGCTCAAATATTATTGATCGATTTTAGCACAATTGATCCAGCAGTGGCAATGATTAATACAATAACATCATTCAGACCATGAATAAGCTCATAAGAAAAGGGGAGGGGCACTCCCTCCTTTACCTGCGATTTTTTTGCAGATATTCATCAACCACATAGGTAGGCGCTGCCGCGATAAACCGATCAAGCAATAGCAACAACACGGTAGCATCATCGATCTGCCCTACCAGCGGCAGTATGTCCGGCAACACGTCAAAAGGAAGCAAAAAGTAAGTAGCACCGACTGCCAAAAACAACAGCTTGTTCCCCACCGGTACACGCTCATCACGAAGCAACGCGTAGATCAAGCGAACTGTACGGGGAAGATCAAACCAAAGACGCAAGCGCTGCCAAAAACTCCATCGCCGAGTGAACCGCACAGCCGAGCCTCCCATCGAGCTATCTATCTCTATTCTACCCCGAATTACCCTTCGGGAAAAGCCCCTGCCTGCAGATGAGTAACATCATTAATACGTTCAATAAAGGGTGTATCGTCTAAAAAATCGATGATATTCAATGCTGTGTTGTCCTGGCGAAATTGCCAGGCTCGATCCAGGTCAACACCTAAGATCGCGCACAGCAAAATCCGGAGCGTCCCGCCATGCGCGACGATGGCAATGCTTTGGCCCACATGCTGCTCGACGCGCTCCAGCAGCGCCGGATAGGTTCGTTGTTGCACATCGGCGAAGCTCTCGCCGCCAGGTGCTTGAAAGCGATTAGGTGCTTTCATCCACGTTTGGCTTTCTTCCGGGTAGGCTTGGTGGATTTCGGCAAAGGTCATCCCTTCCCAGTGGCCAAAGTGACACTCACGAAACCGCCGGTCTTCTTCCAGGGGAACACTCCGAGCTTCAGCGATAATGCGCGCCGTCTCGGCGGCCCGGCGTAAGTCGCTGGCATAAATGTGATCTAAGGGCTCTCCGGCCAAACGTAAAAGCAAGCGCCGGGCCTGATGACGACCCTGCGCACTTAGTTCGACATCACTATGTCCTTGAAAACGCCGGTACTGGTTCCATTCCGTCTCGCCATGCCGGATCAAATATACCCGTGTTTTCTTCATCGTTGGGCCAGAACCTCCTTCATCGCCGCACCGAGTTGTTCAATCGCCGGTGCCGGACGCACAGCAAAGCGCAAATAACCGCTGCCCAGCCCATCAAAGGTTGAACAATCACGAACCAGCAGCCCCCTGTCGCGCAGGCGCCCAGTCCATACCGGAGCTGGTAGTGAAGTCGCCCGAATGTCGGCCAAAACAAAATTCACCGTCGACGAATAAGGTCGGCAGCCCGGTATTGCTCGCAGCGTATGGATCAACTGCTCGCGCAGTGCCGGCAACTGGTTCCATGTTTGTTCTTGATAGGCTTGATCCTGTAGGGCCGCTACGCCGGCCACTTGCGCCAAGTGATTGACCGACCAGGGATCACGTTGCGCTTCCAAAGCCGCGATTCGTGCAGGATGAGCAATCAAGGCGCCCAAGCGAATCCCCGGTAAAGCGAAAAATTTCGTCAACGAATAAAGCACGGCCACCTGTGCTGATTGCGCGGCTGTGGCCACACAACTGCGCCCGCGCCCGTCCGGTAAAAAATCCAAAAACGATTCATCGACAAGCAAGTGGATCCCCGCTTTTTCTGCTCGGGCCAAGACTTGGTCACGCTGCTCCTTCGTCCACGTCCAGCCCACAGGATTGTGTGGTGAACAGAGGATTGCACTGTCACACTGACCCAGTTGCATGGCGCGCTGCCACGCTTCCCCATCAAAAGCAAACTGATTTTGCTCGGTTAAGCGCATCACTACCGCTTCCGCACCGACCGATTTGATTGCCCGTAAGTACTGGCCAAAACCCGGGTCGGTGATCAGCACGCGACGAGGTTGCACCGTTCTGAGCCATTGATCCAAAAGATCGACAGCACCATTCCCGGCGGCGATCGCCGCCGTTGGCACTTGAAGATGGGTCGATAAAGCCGCTCGCAGATGGCGGCAATGGGGATCGGGATAATGAATCACATCATCAATCGCGTTCACCATCGCTGCCTTCACCTGAGGAGAAAGCCCTAAAAAATTAATATTCGCACTAAAGTCAATCCATTGCCGCGCGTCGCCCTGTGCCTTGACACTCCAGACATCGCCACCGTGACGGTACGCGTGCGTTATCATCGATTCCCTCGGTTCCACCGTTTCATCAGTCCTATCGGTTCTGCTTGGTTGATCAGTGCCGTTTCTACTCTGCTCTTTTCTCCGCTGCTCTTTTGTACCCTGCCTACGCACGAACTCCGCCGCTCACCAAGCGATGAACACCCAGAAAAGCCCAACCAGTCCGTTCTATTTCCATCCATCGCCGGATAGTGTCGATCCGTTCTTCCGGTAGCCAGATGCCCACAACAGTTCCGCTGTGGGCCACATTAACACCCCACGCACCAAGTTCAGCGGTACCGGCAATGACTTCTTGCAAATCGGTTTTCATGAGGATGCGCTGATTAGCCAGCGCGCTGATCGTAGCCCCCCGGGCAATTTCCTTGCCGTTACCTTGGCGCAATCCGCGCACCACATGGCGAAAAGCCTCACGCATGACCGGGGCATTGGCGCGATGCAAGCTCGGTAAGTCCGGTCGGCGATTAAACAACGTGGTGTCCACAGTACCGCCGCTATCATAAACCAAGATATGAAGCGGCGGGGTTGGTGGATACCCAATAACTTTACCCCAAGTGCCGCCACGATGATCATAAATTGCGATGCCAGGATAAAACAAACCATCGGTCGGTTCCACCGTCACCGCGATAGCGCCAAGCAACTCCGGCGATAAGACGATGCCCAGTGCCGACGCAACGGCACTGCAAGCAGCACAGATATCGGCACTGCTTGATGCTAACCCTTTGCCACCCGGTAAGGGGTTGGTCAGCGTCACTGTCAGATCCAAAGTCTCAGACAACTTATCCTGAGTTGCATGCTGCCGAAGCAACTGCCGCAGGGCTTGTTCTGTTTTGGGTTTATTGTCAAGGCCACTGATCCTGCCGTTACCGGGCCGTGCCATCACCTCTGCCGTTACCCAAGCATCAATGGGACAGGTAATGTGCAAGATACGGTCACCGATCAAGCCCTGGGCCAATTCGCCACAGGTTCCCGGTACCCGGGCAAATCCTTGCATCATTCTCCCTCCTTGCTCGAACCGGCCAACCGGTGCTCCGCTCCAACGATTTCGCTTAGCCAACCGCCTTTTGCAGCATCAGTACACCGAGTAACACCATCACTTCACTTAACTCCGCCATAGCACCGTAGATATCACCAGTCAATCCCCCGAGCTGCCCGGTCAAGGTCTGTCCCATACGCAACATCAGTAAGGCAATTACGGCAAAGACCAGCATTCCCATAACACCGGCCAAGAAGCCCGTCACCAACAGCACAACCAGCGTCGCCCACGGTAGCATCCGGCGGTCAAGATACTGATGAAACAAACTGGCCATCCCACGTTCCCGCGCATAGGGAAAGCGGCACATTCCCAAGATGACGGCCCAGCGACCGACCAAGGGCATCCACAACAAGGTCAGATAAAGCGGCGCCTGGGCCGTAAGTTCATACCAGCCCATCAGCGGCGACCATCCGGCGATGCTTGGTACCTCCGGCGCTGCTCCGCTTGGACTTAATGTCCCGTGCACAGCGCCGCCACTTTCGGGCGAACAAAGGACAAAAAGTGCAGCTCCCTTGACCATCAATAAAAGCACAACGGCCACAACCGCATGGGCACCCACGCGCGAATCACGCATGATCGTCAAAATCCGTTCCGGCGAACGGCCGGAAAAGATCCCATCCATCGTGTCCATAAAGCCATCTAAGAGCGTGCCGCCGGACAGATAAATCTCATAAGCCAAGATCAGCAGCGCCCAGACCAACGGCGGCAAAAGCATGCCGAGAAGCCAAGCAGCCAGCGCCAAAACGCCACCTAAGATCAGCGCCACCGCCGGCAAATAGCCAAAGGATCGCCCAAAATCTTCATCAGGACAAATCCCCAGATCACCTACGGGCAGCCGTGAAAAGAAACTGATGGCCAAGCGTAGCCGCAACCATCTTTTGCTCATGCTCATATTTTTTCGCCTCTGTACTCCATCGCCGGCCTTTGATTAATATTCAATTCCCCGCCGGGAAGGGGCAATCCCATCGGCCAAAGGATGTTTTACGGCGCAACATTCGACGGCCCGATCACTTATCGCGATCAGTTGTTCCGGCATCCGCCGCCCCGTAAGAATGACCGACAGGGACGGCCGACGCTTAGCTAATGCTGTTAAAACCTGCTCGACCGAGATGAAACCGGCGTTGATAATATGGCTGATCTCATCAAGAACGACCAAATTGGCCTGTTCATCCTGTAAGAGTGTGCAGGCAAAAGCAAATCCCTGCCCCGGCCAAGGATTTTGCCGATCGCGGTTCCGGCGAAAACAATCACCGCAAGATACGCAATGCGCCAACCCGGACCGGATCATGGCTGACTGCGGGCAGCCAAAGCCAAACTGGGTAATCGTCAATGTCGGTATGCGCTGTAAAGAAAACAGTTCTCCCATATAAGAACTGCCTTTTTGAAACTGCACGATGTGCACTTTCAATCCTTGCGCTGCTACTTGGAGACATTCGCCCAAGGCCATCGTCGTTTTGCCTTTGCCGTTACCGGTGATCACTTGGATATAACCGCTCATCGCGTTCTCCCGGCCAGCGCCTGTACTAGGGCTTCCCGCGCTTGCGGAAATGCCGAAAGATGGACGTGCAAATAGGAAGCCGTTAATCCCGGTGCCCGGTATCCGGCTGCTACTTTCTCCCCTTGTTCACCGTTTTTTTGTAGCCAAAAGGCCGGCGCTTCCCTTTCAGCCAAAAAAGTGACATCGGAATAATGAAACTCATGGCCCCGCAAGCGCGTTCCGGCCGGTCCCAGCAAATGATCACCGGCAATTTCCGCATGAACATAGCCCAGCGCTTTGCGCCGATCCAGCATGCGGCACGTGGCTGGGATCAATCCACCCATAGCGTAGGACTCTTGTCCATCCGAGATCGAAGTGCATAAGCTCATGTAGCCGCCGCATTCGGCGAAGATAGGTAGTTGGCGCCGGTGGGCATGGCGAAGATCATCCCAAAATCGCTGATTATTACTTAGCTCGGCCAGATACAGTTCAGGATAGCCGCCGCCGAGATAGATACCGTCCACATCAGCGGCAAAGGTCTCCCCCGCCGCCGGTTGAAAGGGTACCCATTCAATACCCATATCGGCTAAATCGCGCAGCGCATCATCGTAGTAAAAATGAAAAGCGCGATCGCGAGCGATGGCCATGCGGTAGGGCCTGGCGCTTTTGGTCGTTGCCGACAGCAAGGCCGATGACGCCGCCCCTGTTCCCGTCGTCGTCACCGCTGCCGTGCCGGTTGCCTGCTCCTCATCGCGCATGATCGCCCGCAAACGATCGAGATCGATATGCAAGGCGATCTGTTTGGCTAAGGTCTTCCAGTACGCCCGCAGTGCCGGTGTGGCCTCCTCGGCCGAAACCAAACCCAGATGGCGCTCCGGCAAGGAAGAAAAAGCATCGCGCGGCAAACAGCCCAGCACCGGAATTGGCGAAAGATGTTCAATGGCCTCACGAATCATCCGTCCGTGCCGTTCCGAGCCAATGCGGTTAATCACAATACCGGCAAAGCGCAACGACGGATCAAGGGTAGTAAAGCCATGCACAACGGCCGCCACACTTTGCGCAGCCGAACGAGCGTCAATCACCAATAATATCGGTAGACCTAACCGGCGCGCCAAATCAGCCGAACTGCCGGCCCCGCCGGGACGCTGGCCCGCTGCACCGTCAAAAAGGCCCATGACGCCTTCGACAATGCCCATGGTCGCCCCTTCCATGGCCCGGCTGTACAACCGTTTTACCGTAGCTTCATCCATCATCCACGTATCGAGATTAGAACAAGCGCGACCGGTAATGCGGCGATGAAAGGTCGGATCAATATAATCGGGACCGGTCTTAAAACTTTGTACCGTCTCCCCGCGCTCCACAAAAGCGGCCAGTAAGCCCATCGTCAAGGTCGTTTTGCCTGCACCGCTGTGCGTACCTGCGATCATCAATGCTGCCATTTGTATATCACCTTCCTAGCCAAAGCAGGCCGGCATAGAGCAAGGCAATGCCCACTATCGTAACAATCACCGTCGTCAGCGCCATCAATTGGATCGTTTGGCCAATATGACGCGCTTGCATCTTCGTCAGGGGATCGCCCATCGTCGCCCGGTACGAAACAACACCGCCGTAGCTGTTTTGGCCGCCCAGTTGTACGCCCAGCGCCCCGGCCGTGACGGCTTCGGGGATACCGGAATTAGGGCTGGGATGACCGGCGGCATCACGGCGCCAGGTGTTGATCATGCGCGCAACCGGATGGCCAAGCAAAGCTCCGGCGACGATCATGCAAAAACCGGTCAGCCGAGCCGGCAGGTAATTGGCCACATCATCAAGTCGCGCGGCAAAGGTACCGAAGAATTGATAGCGCTCATTGCGATAGGCGATCATCGAATCGAGGGTATTCACTGCTTTGTACGCATAAGCACCGGGCACACCGGCCAAAAATGCGTAAAATAAGGGGCTCACAATGCCGTCAACGGTATTTTCCGCCACTGTTTCGACGGTGGCCCGGACGATCTCGCTTTCATCGAGATGGGCCGTATCACGTCCCACAATGTAGGACAGCTGCTTGCGCGCTTCTTCAAGCTGTCCTTGTTCCAGCAACTGTTGAATCTCCCTCCCCGCTTCGGCGAGGGAACGACTCGCTAAGGCCACCCCGAGAGCGATCCCGCCGGCAATGATCATCACCATTGATGCGCCGCCGGACAACCAAGCGATGAGCGCCATCGCAGCCCAGGCAACTAGGGCCGTCACGGTTACAACAACCATCGCGACCAAAGCGCCGCGCTGCCAAAAAATCGCCGGCGCTGCTCCCGGTGGCGGATAGAACCGCTTTTCCAATAAGCTGATCAAACGGCCGATGCCAATGACCGGGTGGGGCAGCCAGCGCGGATCACCGAGCAACAGATCAACCAGCAGCCCGATCAATACAAAGAGGACGATGGCGGCAAAGGGGCTTTGATCAAGCATGCCGCCCATCGGTCACTGCTCCTTGTTCCCGCACTACCTCTTGTCCTTCCACGCCTTGCTGATCTGCCTGTTCGCCTTGTCCGTTCACATTTACGCCTTCGCGCATCCACCGGTAAATCCGTTCCATATCGATGTTTTGACGCACCACATCGGCTAAGCGGTCATAATCTTGCTGGCGTCGCTCCAGCGCCGATTCCATGGCCCCTGCCAGCGGTGCCCAACCGCGCTTGCGCCGAAGCTCATTGAACAAGCCCCGCCGCAGTTCGCTGTTGTCAAAAATGCCGTGCAGATAGGTGCCGATGACCAGGCCGTCTTTTTCCACCATACCTTCGAAGGCATCACAGCTTGTCTCACCACGGCGCACAATACGGCCAAAAGCCCTGACATCGGTGGTGGCTTCACTGCGTCCCATGTGAATCTCGTAGCCGGTCACACGCATGCCGGCTAATGGACCGAGAAAAGGCCCATGACCTTCCAGGATTGATTCGGCCCGTTCCGTGATTTTTTCCGCTTCCATCGTCGTGATCATCGGCAACAAACCAAGTCCGGCGGTTGTGGTCACATCCCCTTCCACACCTTGCGGGTCGTCAATGCGCTGTCCCAGCATTTGATAACCGCCGCAGATGCCCCAGACCAGTTTGCCTCGTGACGCAAAATCACGAACTGCCGTTGCCAGGCCGGTCCCTTCGAGCCAACGCATATCGGCAATCGTGTTTTTGGTTCCCGGTAAAATCACCATATCAGGCTGTCCCAGTTGCTCGGGATGCTCTACAAAACGAACGTGAGCGGTCCCTTCCAGAGAAAGCGCATCAAAATCGGTAAAGTTCGAAATGCGCGGCAAACGAATGACAGCGATGTCTAAGACTTCGCCTGAACCGACTTTGGTTTCGGCCTTCTCCAAAACCACTGAATCTTCTTCTTGTAAGGCAATGCCGCGAAAATAGGGAATCACACCGACTACGGGGATGCCGGTTTTTTCCTCGAGGAAATCAAGAGCCGGCTGAAGCAAACTGCGATCGCCGCGAAACTTATTGATCACGATGCCGCGAATCAGCGCTTGTTCGTCCGGATCCAGCAGCGCCAAGGTGCCGACAACCGAAGCGAGGGCGCCGCCCCGATCGATATCGGCCACTAATAGCACCGGCGCTTTGGCCATCTTGGCCACGCGCATATTGGCAATATCACGCGCTTTTAAGTTGACTTCTGCCGGTGAACCGGCGCCTTCGATGACGATCATATCATAATCGGTATGCAGCTTTTCCAAGCACTCGGCGATCGTCGCTAACGCTTGGGGCGCATAGGTCAAATGATAATCACGAGCTGAATAGGTACCGATCGGTTTGCCTAACAAGACCACCTGCGACGACGCTTGTCCGGTAGGTTTCAGCAAAATCGGGTTCATCTCCACGGACGGTTCAATTCCGGCCGCTTCGGCTTGCACGACTTGAGCCCGGCCCATTTCGCCGCCGTCTTTAGTCACATAAGAATTAAGCGCCATATTTTGCGATTTAAATGGAACAACGCGGTAGCCGTCTTGATAAAGAATCCGGCACAAAGCGGCTGCCAGCACACTTTTGCCGACATTGGAACTGGTGCCTTGGAACATAATTGCCTGGGCCATGGTGGTTATCTCTCCTCTTCCCCGGCCGCCGATTTTACGGTGATCGGTGCGCCACATACGGTCAAGTAAATCCGCTGTGCTTGCTGACCAAATCGCTGCTGGATCCCGCCGGATAGGTCGCGAAAGATGCGGCTCATTTTATCCATTGGGACGATGCCGTAGCCGATTTCATTGCCGACGGCAATCACCGTTGCTTGCGACGCTCGTGCGATCTTGGCTAAACGTTCGGCCCGGTCCAGTAGCGTTACTTCCGCATCGCTTGTCCAGGTGTCTGGATCATACTGGCGCAAAAACACATTCGTCAACCATAAGGTCAAACAGTCGATCAAGATGACCGTACCGGGTTGATCCCACTGGGTCAGCACGCTTTCCAGATCTTCCGTTTCTTCGACGGTCTGCCAGGCATGGGGACGACGCTCACGATGACGGGCAACGCGGGCGTCCATCTCATCATCGCCGTCACGCCTGCCGGCCGTAGCTACATATACGACCTGCTCCGGTGATGAGACGACCATCGTTGCCAGTTGCTCTGCCCACTGGCTTTTTCCGCTGCGAGCGCCGCCGGTAACGAGCACCAGTTCACCTGGGGCTATCGACGTTTTCGCTGCTGTTGACATCGCCGTTGGCATCGGCGTTGGCTTGGTCTGCATCTTGTTTAGCACCCCTTCAAGGAACAAGTTTACCGTGCTATACTGCTTCTATGAAAAAGATCATCTATCGTTGCCGTCAAGTTTGGCGCGCCGTGAGCGCGACGATTACCGCCGATGAAGCCGCCTGGGTCCAGCAGTGGCTGCAAGACAAAGAGTATCAGGTGTGGCAAGAGATGGCCTTGGCTGATCGTCGTCACACTTGTGATGTAGCCAAGCTTTGCTACGACCACAGCCGTCATCTCTCAGCTCCGGAGCAAACGCTGCTGTTACGGGCTGCCCTGCTTCATGATTTGGGGAAACGGCGGGCACGCTTGCGCCTTTGGCACCGCATTCTTTATGTTCTGCTCAAGGCCGCCGGGCGCCCTCTGGATCGGCCCACGGCGCCATCGCTGGCCGTCTCACCGCTGGCAGTGATTGTCCATCACGCTCATCTGGGGGCCCGGGAAGCAACACAAAAAAACTGGGACGATGAACTTGTGTTTTTGATTCGTCATCATCACAGCCCGCCGCTACTGATAAGCGGCCGCAGGCATCCGTGGCACCTTTTACAACTCCTTCAAGATGCCGATAACCGGTGCTAGCCAGCATTTGATGCTGGCTTTTTTATTTGGGCATCTGCAGCAGCAGTGCATTGATGATCGCCACGGCGATGGTGCTGCCGCCTTTGGTACCGCGTATAGAAATCGCCGGAATGCCGGCTTCAATTAAACACTCTTTTGATTCGGCAGCACCGACAAAACCGACCGGTGTGCCTACCACACAAGCAGGCAGACAAATCCCTTTTTTGATGGCGTCGAGCAGTTGAAACAAGGCTGTCGGTGCATTGCCGATGGCCACAACGGCGCCGTCCATCTCCGGGGCCAGCAATTCAAAAGCTGTCATCGCCCGGGTCCGTCCCGATGCTTTGGCCGCTTCGATGACCCGGGAATCGCGGATCGCGCAGATAATGTCGCCGCCGCGCTCCTCCACCAAGTTGCGTTTGATGCCTGTGGCCAGCATGTGCACGTCTGTAAAAATCTTGGCACCGCGGGCCAGTGCGGCGATCCCATTCGGTACGGCATCGGGGTGAAGATGGACAAGTTCGGCAAATCCTGGGTCACCGGTGGTATGAACGATCCGCTTGATCACGTTGCGTTCTTCCGCTGTCACCGCCAAAGGGCCCAACAGTTCATCGATGATCGCCATGCTTTTGGTCTCAATGGCCGTGGGGTCTTGTATAAAATCCATTGCGCTCACCTTTCTTTTATCAGCAACTCATCGGGCAGGTTGTTCCAGCACATGAGCCACCCAGTTCAGTACGTGCTGAGCGTCGTCGGTCATTTCCGGATAGGCCAGCGATGGCCGTCCGACGACGATAACATCCATGCCTAAAGCTAGGGCCGGCTCAATTTTATCGAGCGCTCCGCCCACGTGACCGCTGTCTTTGGTGACCAAACAATCGGCACCGACTTGTTGGAACATGGCTCGGTTCATATCGGCACTAAAAGGGCCTTGCATAGCAATCACCTGGGCCGGCGACAAGCCCATCTGCAGACAAAGGGCCACTTGTTCCGGATCCGGTAAGATGCGAACAACGGGCCGGTGGCCCATGGCCTGAAGTGCGGGCACCAGGTCCGGTAATTTGCGGCTACCCGTCGCTAAAAAAACGCCTTGGCCAGGCGGGAGCTGTTGGAGCCACGCAAGGCACTCATCCCATGTAGCGGCCACTTTTAAACGTTCTGCTTCCGGCAGCTGACTTGACGCACGTTCATAACGAAGATAAGGAATCTGGCATTGACGGGCCACATCGATCAAAGCGGAGGAAACCACCTGTGCGTAGGGATGGGTCGCATCGACAATGGCCCGAACCTGTTGTGTTTGTACAAAAGTGATCATCCCTTCCGGCGTAAGGGCACCTTTGAAAATCCGCAAGTCCGCTGACGCTTGCTGACGCAGCAATTGCTCACCATAGTCACTGACAACGGTAGCCAGGACCTTGATCCGCTTTTGTTCCAGTTTTTCGATCAGTTGGCGTGCGTCACGGGTCCCGGCAACAACCCAGATCACCAGACATACCCCCGCGGTGTGATCAGCCATTCTCCATGAACAAAGGTCTGAGAATTGCCGATGATCACCGTAGTAAACATATCGATCGGTTCGCTGGTAAAATCGGCCAGCGTAGAAAGGCGTTTTTCTTCGCCGGCACGGCCGGCATTACGAACAATCCCGACCGGCGTATCGGGGCGGCAATAGCGCAACAGATGTTCTTGCACTTCCATGATCTGCTGAACACGTTTTTGGCTCTTAGGATTGTAGATGGCAATAATCATATCCGATTGCGCCGCATGATCGATACGCTTGAGGATCAACTCCCAAGGCGTCAACAGATCGCTCAGGGAGATGACGGCGAAATCATGCATCAACGGAGCACCTAATGCAGCGGCAGCAGCTGTAGCAGCCGTTACACCGGGGACGATCTCGACGGGTACTTTCTTCACGGCACCACGCTGGATCAATGCTTCCAAGATGACGCCGGCCATGCCGTACACACCGGCATCACCGCTGGAAACGACGGCCACGTGTCGTCCTTGCAGTGCCAGTTCCACCGCATGCAAGCAGCGGGCTACTTCTTGGCGCATGCCGTTGGCATGTACTTCTTTGCCTTCCAACAGATCAGCAATTAAATCGACATAGGTGTTATAGCCCACAACCGTATCACACTGCTCCAGAACACGCAGTGCTTTTACGGTCATGTGTTCGCGGTTACCGGGTCCGATACCAACAACGGCCACGGAACCTGCGCTAGGGCAACGGTCACTGGCCCAACAATGGTCTTGTTCAAAATCAATTGGGCTTGGGGATGGGCTAAGAGGGCTGCTGGCTCGCACAGGGCACTCACTCCAATCGTTCTCTCCACAAAAGATGACTTGGGGATTTCCGGGTGTTCTTTGATCATGGCGCCGATTTGTGCCGCTTCACAGATCGTTACGGGCAGTTCATGTTGGCCGGCCCAAGCCAGCAATGCTTCTTCATCGGCTTTGACCCACCCGGTAGAGAGGCCACGTAAACAGCGGCTATCGGCCCCTACCAGGGCACAAGCATGGCGCAGCGCTTGATCGACTTGCTCCACTGTAACGCCGCGACGACAGCCGACGCCGGCAATCAAATACTGGGGATATAACATCAGCGTTGCCTGCGGTACCGCCTTGGCACTGAGGACAACGGACCAAGTTGACGGTGGGGTTGAGGACGGGGGTGTTGTCTCCGGTGCCGCCGCATCAAGTGGTTGCCACGGAAACGGCTCCATCGCTGATGATGCGTTGGTGGTCAATGCCGGCAACCATCGCCGTTCAGCATACCAAGTTCCTTGTTCACCACGCAGCATGGCCGAGGCGATCTGCTTAACAGCAGACCAAGGCGCGATGACAGCTTCCACCCTGCGGGCAAAGGTATCGACCGCCGGCAAACCGGCCACATCGGTGGCCGTCGTGATCACCGGCACTGCACCGATGGCAGTGGCAACCTGACGGGTGATCTCATTGGCCCGGCCCCAGTGACCGGAAAGTACGCTGATCACATGCTGGCCGGCCTCATCAAGAACCAGCACCGGCGGATCATGACGCTTATCCTGAATCAGCGGAGCAATCATCCGCACTAAAATACCGAGAGCCCCAATAAAAAAAAGTGGTTTTCCCGCACAAAACAACCGGGCCAAGGTCGCACGCAACGAAGGCGCCCACGTTTGCTCAGTTCCGTCGGTTTGCTTAACCCCATCGGCTTGCTCCATCGCATCGATAACCGCTGCCGGCAACCACAGCGTCGCTTCCGGCCACAGAGCGCCGAGGCGCCGAGCCAGCTGCGCTCCGCCGGCCGTAACTGCGACAATGTTCACGATTTTTTTTCCTCAACGGCTTGACGGTAACCATGGCTGAAGGTGGGATCATACAAAAGCGATCGTTCATAGGGGCCTTCTAAAAAGCGTCCCACCATGATCATGGCTGTCCGGCTCAACTTGGCCGCCTGTACCTTGTCCGCAATATCGGCCAAGGTGCCTTGTACAATTTTTTGTTCCGGCCAGCTTGCCTTATAAACCACAGCAACCGGCGTATCTTCGCTGTAGCCGCCATCACGCAACTCAGCGACTACTTCGCCGATCATCGCGGTGCTGAGAAAAATACAAAGGGACGCTTGATGCTGCGCCAATGACCGGAGCGATTCCCGTTCCGGTACCGGTGTGCGCCCGGCCAGCCGTGTGATGATCACCGTTTGGGAAACACCGGGTAAGGTAAATTCTTTTTGCACGGCTGCTGCCGAAGCCAAAAAGGAACTAACACCGGGGATGACCTCATAGGCAATCCCCAGTTCATCGAGCACATCCATTTGCTCACGGATGGCACCGTAGATGCTGGGATCGCCGGTATGAACACGGGCTACTTTTTTCCCTTCAGCAACAGCTTGGCCGATAAGGGCAATCACTTGTTCTAAGGACAAGCTCGCGCTGTTATGAATGACCGCCTCCGGTCGGCACCATGTCAGAATTTCCGGGTTTACCAGTGAACCGGCATAAATTACGACATCGGCATCGGCCAGTCGCTTTTGTCCTTTGACAGTGATCAGTTCAGGATCGCCCGGTCCCGCGCCGATAAAGGTTACCATCGATGATTCCTCCTCAAACTACAGGTTCCTACGCCGGTTTGACAGCCCAAAACAAAGTGATCGGATTTTGGCTTTTCCACAAGTGATAGGCGCCGGCGGCGACCATCGTTTGCGTGGTTACCTGGGAAGCGAAAAAATCGATCCCTTGTGCCGATAGCCATGCTGTGGTTGTGCTGATCGTTTCGACGGTTACGGCGTTAACTACCAACCGCCCTGCTGCCGGTAAGCGCCGCCAGGCTTCTGCTAAAATCGCTTCTAATTGGCCACCGGAACCACCGACGATGACAACATCCGGTGACGGCAGCGTTGCCAGTACGTCCGGCGCCGCCCCGGGACAAAGGTGAAGGTTGTGACGCCCAAACCGCACTGCATTTTGGCGGATCAAGTCGCACGCTTCCGGCAGTCGCTCTACAGCCCATACCGTACCTTGGGCGGCGAGGCCGGCCGCTTCAATGCTGATCGATCCCGTACCTGCACCAATGTCCCACACAGTGTCCCTAGGCCCAATCTGAGCGCGGGCCAGCGTCAGCGCACGAATATCCGATTTGGTCATCGGTATCTTGGGACTACGCAAAAACAGATCATCGGGCCAGCCGGTACCGCCGGGGGGCGTTACTGCGCTATCCGTCTCACCCTTTGCAGGCGACGGCGGCGCTTCCCCGCCTTGCACGATCAAAACAGCAGGGCGATAAGCGCCAACGGGACGCTCCGCCAACTGGGCCACCGTGCCGGCATCGGTCGTTTGATCGGCATAGCCTAAGGAACAAAGAATGTACCCCCGGCGCCAGCCTTGTCCCAGTTCCACACATTCCTGCGCGATCTGTTCCGGCCGATGCTGGGGATCGGTCAAAAAAGCGACCCAACCGGGCGCCGAAAAAGTGTCGTCTGTCAATTTTTGACATCGCCCGTGCATCGACAGCCACCGCACCTCTTGCCACGGCAGTGCCAGCGCCGCAAAGGCCATCTGTAAGGAGCTTAACCCCGGGATCACCTGAAGATGTTCCGCGCCAATCTTTTCCCGCAGCATAGGCAGCAAGCTATAAAAACCAGGATCACCGGAAACAAGCACGGCCAGCCGTTTTGCCTGTCGTTCCCGCGCGATGACCTGCATCAAATCCTCCAAATGGCGGTCAATAATCAGCGTCGGTTTGCCGAGATCAGCAAACAGCGCCAAGGCCCGCGGTCCGCCGATCAAGAGATCGGCTTCTTGGGCAGCCTTACGTGCTTGCGGCGTCAAGTGCTCCGGCGTACCCGGTCCGATGCCGATCACCGTTACCCTGTGGCCGTTGTAATTTGTGCTGCCAGGTTGCGCGCTTGCTGACTCCACCCTAATGGTTCCCCCTTTAAATTGGTAAAAACAACACCGACGTTCCCTTGTAGCCGTTCCGCTGCTTTGCCGGCAGCAATCTCCGCCAAGTAATCAAAAAACCCCGGACCCGCCGGTGATGCTTGGATCAAAGCGATCGTTTCTTCCGCCGTATTCGCTTCCATAATGGAACGGACCAGTTCCAGCGGTAACCCCTGCAGCGCAGCATGGACGGCGATGATTTCACGGCGGCCGTCGGCCACAGCGCTGTGCGTATGAAAAATGCCGCCGCAGAGCTTGACCAGTTTGCCGAGGTGTCCCCAAAGCAGCACCGCGCCTACACCTTTTTGACGGCATGTGTCTAGCAGATGGCCGACGAAGTTACTCATAAGCACCACCGCCGCTTCCGGTATGCCGCGCTCTTTTAAGGCACGCTGTCCCATCCGGCCGGGCGTCAAAATTAGGGTGCGATAACCGGCGGCCAGCGCCACATCGACTTGCGGTTCTAAGCTGTGCTTAAAGGCCTCTTCCGACATGGGCTCTACGATGCCGGTGGTCCCTAAAATCGATATACCGCCCATAATGCCTAAGCGCGGATTTAAGGTACGTTGGCTGACTTCCTTGCCTTCAGGCACTTCCACCGTCAAATGTACGCCGCGATTAGGCGGTAGCACTTCCGCCACCGCAGCCCTGATCATCGCCCGGGGGACCGGATTGATCGCCGCCTCGCCTACTGGCAGGGCCAGCCCTTCCCGCGTAACGATGCCTACACCACGACCGCCGGCGATGTGAATCTCCTGATCGGCCATGACAGCTGTCACCTGAATGGCTAAACCATGAGTCACATCCGGATCATCACCGCCATCTTTATCAACTTGACAAGTAACGGCCGGCACTGTGGTATCGACAACGTCGGCCTGTGATGGAAGCGCCCCCGTTGTTGCCGGCGCTGCGACAACCGCCGCCGGTACACAAAGTCGTCCGCCTTGCGGTAAGGGGATCTCCACGGTGATCGGTCCTTCCCGATCCAACTCCAATCGAAGATCGGTCAGCGTACCGTAGAGCAGCGCCGTGGCTAATTTAGCGGCCGCCGCCGCCGATGAGCCCGTTGTATATCCTCTGCGCAGGGTTAATCCCCGCCTTTCATCAAATCAGGCAAATTATTTAAAAAATCAAATCACATAAAGAACACACCCGCACCGAATGGAGGTGTGGGTGTGTTCGTAGTAATCATTCGCCACATTTCGTGCTATTCCTGCTTAAGGAGATAATTTTTCCTTGTCTTTGTTCGCTAACGATTCGCTGCTGTCGCCGTCGTTGTTTTCGGACAGCCAAGCGCATTTCCGCAATTCGCCGTTCTTGATCGACCGCCGCCAGGAGTGTCATTAACACGCGCCGGCTGCTGCGCAACTGATTGACGCGTGCCTGCAGATAAGCTACCTGATCAAGCAGACTTTCTACCACATCCCGTGTCTCTCGATCCATCATCGTGCCTCCCTGGTCTTCTTCTAAAGCCCAGTTTATGCCAACGACGATCGCTTTATCCTTAAATCACAAAATTACCGAAACTTTGCTTGATACGCTCCACCGCTTTGGCAATGCGTCACTCCCTGAAACCGAAAGTTGTCCATCAAACTTATGAATTCCCCTTTTCCGGCAAAATCTCCTTCAGCACGCGTAAAAAGTTTGTTCCAGCGATCGCTTGGATAGCAGCTTCCGGAAAACGACGCCGCAGCAGTTCTTCCCAGATGCGCGGCAGCTCAGCAGTACTGGCTAAGCCTTTGGCCGGTTGATCCATCCCGTCAAAATCGGAGCCAATGCCTACGGCGCCGGCATGACCACTGACGTGGCACACATGTTCAATATGATCAGCTACGGTCCCTACGTCAGCAGGCCCTTTCCCAAGAAACTCTTGATAAAAGCTGATCCCAAGTACGCCCCCTTGGGCGGCCAATGCACGTATCTGCCGATCATCAAGATTGCGCCGATGGTCACACAAGTGCCGACAATTGGCATGGGAAACAATCACCGGCTTTGCCGTTAGGGCCAGTGTGTCCCAAAAACCGGCCGGTGCGATATGGGCAAGGTCGATGATCATGCCCTGCTGATTCATAGCCGTCACGACCTGTCGTCCAAAAGCGCTAAGGCCGCCGCTGTGCCAAGAACCGTCCGCCAAGGCATTGCGCTGGTTCCAAGTCAAACCGATGGAGCGCACACCCAACCGAAAAAAGAAGGCTACCTGTTCCAAGGAACCTTCCAAGGCCTCGCCGCCTTCAATTGTCAAAAGCGTACCGATGGGCCGAGGCAACCCCCTGCCTCTCGCCCCTTGTTCATCGTTGCTTCCGCCTTGTTCATCGTTGCTTCCGCCTTGTTCATCATTGCTCCTGCCTGCTTCAACGTTCACCGGTACCTTTTCCAGATCTTCACGCCAGAGAACGGGCATCACCGCGTTGCCCAACTGCCGCAGTGAACGATGATACGTATCAATCAACTGCACAGCACGAGCAAAGCTGTCTACCGGTTTATAGGCCTCTTCAATATAAGCGGCCATAAATTGTACCTGCACATCGCCTTGCTGCCATCGCTCAAGATCACAAGGATCAGCGCCACCTTGGGCATGCCAGCGTAGCAGTGTATCACAGTGTCCATCGATGGCCAAGAAGCTTTTTCCCGCCATGGAATCACCCCTTCATCGAAAAAAAACACCTGCTCAAAATTGAGCAGGCGTCCTTGGTATGTTGTGCTTACAAAAGTGGAAATTAGCGTGGTTCAACGATCAGCTTAATCGCCGTCCGCTCTTCACCATCGATTTGAATATCCGTAAACGCCGGGATGCAGATCAGATCTACACCGCGTGGCGCCTCAAATCCACGCGCAATCGCAACGGCTTTGACCGCTTGGTTAAGCGCGCCTGCACCGATCGCTTGGATTTCTGCTCCTCCTTTTTCCCTAAGCACACCTGCCAATGCACCGGCAACACGGTTCGGACTGGATTTTGCTGATACCTTCAAAACTTCCAAGAATATTGCCCCCTTACTTGTTATGATTTTCTTTTATTTCCACTATTGTTTATTTCTATGTTCGGGGGCAAAATCCTTCTTTTTACACTTCTTTGATGATATTTATTCGCTCAATTTTTTCGGCCTTCCCTTGCAGGCCTAAGGTGATGAGCACAGCGTTCATTTGGATTGGCCCGGTCGCCGTTTCAAAGCGCACCGGCAATTGCGTGATGAACTTGTTGAGTACCAGTTCTTTTTTGACCCCCAATACACCGTCACGCGGTCCGGTCATGCCGACATCGGATATATATGCTGTTCCGGCGGGAAGAATGCGTTCATCGGCCGTTTGCACATGGGTATGTGTTCCCACAACGGCCGTGGCTCGCCCGTTCACGTGCCAACCAAAAGCGATTTTCTCCGATGTCGCTTCGGCATGAAAATCGATAAAGAGATAGTCCGCTTTTCCCCGAAGTGATTCAATCAAACGGCCCACGTGTTGAAAAGGACACTCCAGAGGATTCATAAAAATTCGTCCGCAATAATTCGCCACAGCCAGATGCTTGCCGTTGGGCAAAGTAAAAATCGCACTGCCCCGTCCCGGTGTACCTACGGGATAGTTCGCTGGCCGCAATAACTTCGGCTCACTGTCGATGAAATCAAGGATCTCTCGTTTATCCCAGGTGTGATTCCCCATCGTCAAGACATCAATGCCGCGGCCCAGCAGTTCATGGGCAATGTCTCGGGTCAACCCATTGCCACCGGCGGCATTTTCCGCATTGGCAATGACAAAGTCAACAGCATAGCTTTTGCGGACTTGCGGCAGTAATTCTTCGACAGCTTTGCGTCCGGGCTTGCCGACAATATCACCGATAAATAATAAGTTCAAAAAATTCCCACCTTGCTTGTAATGAATCGCTGGCTTTCATCAGGTTTCTACACAATTGTGGTGCATCAATTGCCTTGATCCTGACGTTATTTTGGCCGAATGAACAATGAAACTGTGGTATTTACCACAGTTTCATTGTTCTCGGTAACCTTATTGATTATATACGACAACGCGCCCTTCTTCCCGAAAAGCAAAGAGCTTTTGAACTTGGTTATCTCTTTTCAGGTTGTCCAACATATTGGCAATCAATTCTTCTTGCCATTCTTTTTCGTCATCTTGCAAGGGCGCTTGTTCTTCCTCCACCCATAAACCACCGCTTGCTTGCTGGCGCAACAAATCAACAAGTAAGCCAATCTCAACCAAACCGAGCGTCACCACATCACGAACTACTTCAATCGACAACAGTTTCTCTTCGTTGCGTGAATGAATGGTAAAAATGATGGGCTCAATCCCATCAAAAGCATGGTAGAGATCGAGGGCGGACGTAATTCGCTTAGTTAATTCCCGCATCTTACCATGAAACCGTTCGGGATGGAGCAAGAAGGAAAAGCGCAATGTCTTGGAGGTAGGATCAAAGTTGACCGTGCCTACTTCAGGAAAACGTAGTAGCACAGAAATCAACAACCCCGTACTCGCATTTACTTCATGTCCTTTCTTATAACGCAGCGCCAACCTAGTCACCATCCTTACGATAACTCTTCATAAGAATCTTTATTTCTACATTATTTCGTTGAATTCCTGCCCTACTTGATCATGAAATTGTTGGCACTGCAAAAAAAAGACCGAATCCTCACAAGGATCCGGTCTCAAGAATTACTTGGCGTAATCAATCGCCCTTGTTTCCCGAATAACCACTACTTTGATGTGACCTGGGTATTCGAGTTCGGACTCGATCCGTTTGACAATCTCACGGACAATCCGCAAAGAATCGGCATCATCCACTTTATCGGGCTTGACCATGATGCGAATCTCCCGGCCCGCTTGGATAGCGAAGGATTTTTCCACGCCTTCAAAGGAGTCGGCGATTTCTTCGAGTTTTTGGAGACGCTTGATATAGGACTCCAAGGTCTCGCGACGCGCCCCGGGACGAGCTGCCGAAACAGCATCAGCTGCTGCGACAAGCACGGCCTCAATGGTACGTGGCTCTTCATCACCATGGTGGGCAGCGATGCAATGAATTACATCGCGGGACTCACGATATTTTTTCGCTAAATCCATGCCAATGCTGACATGGTTGCCTTCAACTTCATGATCCGCTGCTTTACCGATATCATGCAGCAAACCTGCACGACGGGCCAAGATGGGATCGGCACCGAGTTCAGAGGCCATCAAGCCGGCCAAGTGCGCCACTTCAATGCTGTGCTTGAGCACATTTTGACCATAAGAGGTACGCCACTTTAAGCGGCCTAAGAGCTTGATCAATTCAGGATGCAACCCATGAACACCGGTTTCAAAGGTAGCTTGTTCGCCCTCTTCACGCAGGCGTTGCTCCACTTCTTTTTGGGCCTTTTCCACCATCTCTTCAATGCGAGCCGGGTGAATTCGACCGTCCAAGATCAGTTTCTCTAAAGCAACCCGGGCAACTTCGCGGCGCACCGGATCAAAACCTGACAAGATTACGGCTTCCGGAGTGTCATCAATGATCAAATCGATCCCCGTCAAGGTCTCTAAGGTGCGGATGTTACGGCCTTCACGACCGATAATGCGCCCTTTCATCTCATCATTGGGCAATGCCACCACCGAAACGGTCGACTCCGCCACATGATCAGCAGCACAACGCTGAATCGCCAACGAGATAATTTCCCGGGCCCGTTTGTCTGCTTCTTCTTTGGCCTGATTCTCAATGTTCTTGATCATCATGGCCATTTCATGTTTTACTTCCTCTTCCACGTTCGACAAAAGAATGCTTCGCGCTTCATCGGTCGTTAATCCCGACAAACGCTCCAGCTCAGAGACTTGCTTTTGCAGCATCTCTGCTAAATCGACTCGGATCCTTTCGACTTCTTCCTCACGGCGCTGGAAGGCTTCTTCCTTGCGCTCCATCGTTTCCATCTTACGATCCAAAGATTCTTCTTTTTGCAACAGACGGCGTTCCAGACGCTGCAGTTCATTGCGCCGATCACGGTTTTCCCGTTCTGCTTCGGTACGCATCTGGTGCACTTCGTCTTTGGCTGCCAACACAGCTTCGCGGCGTTTGGCTTCCGCATCTCTCGTTGCATCATCAACGATTTGACGGGCTTGCTCTTCGGCACCGCCAATCTTCGCTTCCGCTATGTTCTTCCGATAAACAACACCGCCGCCAAAACCCAGAACAGCTAAAACAATGCTAATGATCCATTCCAAAATATGTTGTCACCTCCTCATTATCTACTGATGTGTTTGCATTACATAATCAAGCAAAAGAAAAAACCGAGCAGAAACTCGGTTTCGAAGAGAACTCATCCCACATCTACATGGACGGCGGCTGACTAGCAGTCAACTACAGCCGACTGAGCCTATTTTATCTTATATGCTGTTTCCATCCTCCAGGCAGGGCTTTACCTTACTATTATCGATAATTCAACTGCTGGTAGATGCTATATAAGAACCGCCTAAACAGGTGGTATGAAACTCAACGATAACAAGTTTCCGTAGATACATTTTATTAGTTTTTATCTACAGTGTCAAGTTATCGTGGTTTCCATCCATAGCGGCTTTACCCATCACTTCTTCAAGAACAGCAACGATCACTTCAAAAGGATAACCTCTGCGTTGCAGAAAAACACCGAGGCGATCGCGGAGGCGGTCGGTTCGCCCGGATTTTTGCAAACGCTGCCATTGCTGCTGGGCCAGATGAAGCGCTCGTGCACGGTCTTCCCTTTCCGGAAGCAAAGCATTGACGATTTCCCCGGCTTGTTCCGCATCAATTCCTTTGCGTATCAGATCATAGGTCAAACGGCGCGAACCGTGAGAGCAGGTCTCTTTGCGATAACGAGCATAGCCTTCAGCAAAACGCCGATCATTAACATAACCCCAGGCCTGCAGTTGCGCCATCACTTGTTCAATCACAACGTCTGCAGCACCTAAGCGCTGCAGACGTTGTTGGATTTCCATCGTGCTCAACGAACGCGTCGCTAACCAGCGCAACGCTTTGGTGCAGGCTTGTTCCACCGTCGGCGGTTCTAGGTTATTCCGCATCACTTACGGGCAGTGCATCCGTTGGAGCGACTTGTCCACGAATGGCCTGCTCAATTTGCAGGGCAATTTCCGGATGATTGCGCAAGTACTCTTTGGCATTTTCACGGCCTTGGCCCATGCGCTCACCTTTATAGGAATACCAGGCACCGCTTTTTTCGATAATGTCCATTTCAGCAGCCATATCGATCAAACCGCCCTCACGGGAAATGCCTTCGCCGTACATGATATCGAAATCAGCTTGTTTAAAGGGAGGCGCTACTTTGTTTTTGACAACTTTCACGCGGGTTCGCGAGCCGATCATTTCCGATCCTTGTTTCAGCGTATCGACACGGCGCACTTCCATACGTACAGTCGCATAAAACTTCAACGCCCGGCCGCCCGTAGTAGTTTCGGGATTGCCGAACATAACACCGATTTTTTCACGAACCTGATTGATAAACAAGCAACACGTTTTGGATTTGGAGACCACACCGGTCAGCTTACGCAGCGCTTGCGACATCAACCGCGCTTGTAACCCCATGTGGGAATCGCCCATCTCGCCGTCAATTTCCGCTTTCGGCACCAGTGCCGCTACCGAGTCAATGACGACAATGTCAATAGCACCGGAACGCACGAGGGCTTCACAGATCTCCAATGCTTGTTCGCCTGTGTCCGGTTGCGAAAGCAAGAGGTTGTCGATATCCACACCGAGCTTACGGGCATAGACCGGATCCAGGGCATGCTCTGCATCAATAAACGCCGCCAGGCCACCTCGTTTTTGCGCTTCCGCAATGATATGTAAGGCGACAGTCGTTTTACCGGATGATTCAGGACCATAGACCTCCACAATTCGACCGCGTGGAACACCACCGACGCCAAGGGCCATATCGAGGGCAATGGATCCGGTGGGGATCGTTTCTACAGCCATTTTCGCTTCTGCTTCCCCAAGCCGCATGATGGAACCTTTGCCAAAGGATTTTTCGATTTGATTCAGAGCTTGTTGAAGCGCTTGCAGTTTGTCTGTCGCCACGGTCATGCTCCCCCTTTATTCTCTCTGCAAATGATCATCGCTGTAAATGATCATCGCTTGTATCGCTTTGAGGATATTTTTACTATACATACCATGTAATTCTTTGTCAATGTGCAGAAGTAAAAATCTTAGATGATCCGTTTATGGTCTCTTTTTAGCGGGTACCAGGGGTTTGGCATAGGTAAATTTGTGAATACCGCTGTAGGCGGGAATTTCCACTTTATTTTGCGTCGTAATTTTAACATCGATTTTGGACTCACGCATACTGAGCACCAACCCATCGGTCACTTGCAACCACTGCGCCAGTTGTTGACTGGGCCCGATGGCTTCAATCACATAGACATGGTCTTTATCACTGCTGATCGGCGTTTTGTTGATCAGCATATTTTTACCAGAAACATAGATCTCCGAATGGGCGACAATGCGCTGACCATTGACAGCAATCGCCTCGGCACCGGCATAGCGCAAGATATTGACAATGGCCATCAAATCATTGATGTCGACAGGGGTATTGGGTGCCAGTCGATCATCAATCGTGATTTGAACACCCGGTCCTTCCAGCGCATAATAGCCCGTGGCCATGCGCAGTCGATCCAGTTCTTCCGATAAGCCCGATGACACCTGACCGGTGGTCATCTGCTCATACTTAGCTGTCTGGCTCTTTAATTCAGCGACCTTTTTGTCCATCTCGGCTTTATCAGCATCGATTTTTTGTAAAAGCACTTGTAAGGAACGCTGCCGTTCTCCCTGTTCAAGACGAACTTTGGCCAATTGAATCGTTGTATTAAACTGCGTAACCAGCAACATGCCCATGGCTAAGGCAACAATCGTCGCCGCCACTTGCCATTTTTTCCACTGCATCTTCATGTGCATCTTCATCATGGCTTGGCCTCCGCTGCCGGATCCTTCGTCGAGATTTTAGCATGTTGATATTGGATATCGCCGCGATATTCGGGAATTTGCACACGATCGCTGGGCGCAATGTCAAAGACAACGCCAAATCGCTGGTTCAAATCTTTAAGTAAAAGCGACGTCAAGACCATATTTAATGATGCCGTCAAGGTCTTGGGATCGCCGACAGCACGAATCACAAAGGGCGGTGTTACATAATCCCGGTTGATAAAGATGGTCGTGCCTCCGCAAAAAATCTCGGAATTCGCCACTAACCGCTGTTGGTTGACGCTGACGGCTTCCGCACCGGCCATCCACAAGGCGTTGACCAGTTCGCGCAAATAGGTGTCATGGATATAGTACTCGTTACGGATGTCTTTCCGCGACTGTTCATCAAATTGACGGGCTAAGGGGCTGTCGTCCAAGGTGATCACAACACCGGGTCCTTCCACCGCCACCATCCCGGCTGCCATTTGTGACTGCGTCAGCAGTTGCTGCACCGTATGCTTGGCACTTTCGCCATCGCGGTAGCGATTCACTTGGTTTTGCAGTTCCACAAGCTGACTGGCTAAAGCGTCTTTGGATTTTTCCGCTTGGATCAGGGTCGAGGTAAGCTCGTCAATCGATGCTGTGCCGGTCTGACGAGTGATTTCTGCTTGCGTTCGCCATTGTACCATGGTGATCAAGCCGATAAAAAAACAGACAATGGTCAGGACCAAGATCGCCTGACGGCGCGCCTCATTGGACAATGCTTACCCCTCCTGCCGGGCAATACGCCTTCGATTAACGAGCTTTTGCAGGCTCTACGCTGATCTTGCGCCCTTTGATCATGTTTTGATGCATGACACCGAGCACGCGACCGGCTACATCTTCCGGCACTTCCACAAAGGTGAATTTATCATAAATATTGATCACGCCGATGACATTACCGGGAATTCCGGCTTCTTCGGCAACGGTGCGTACGATGTCTTGGGGACGGATCCCTTGGGCCCGGCCAATGTTCATGAACAAGCGAACCATCCCTGGCTCAGCCCCGGTATTGCCAAATTCGGAAACTTCGTCTTCTGCTTCTTTTTCCGCTTCCGGTCCTTCCACGAGCAGTTTTAAAGCGGCAGCAGCGATTTCCATCGGATCATATTCATCGGCCATTTCGCTGATGATGCTTTTGTAATCGCCAAAATGACCGGCTTGCAGCAGCTGCAACACCCGTTGTTTATGGGCTTCTTTTTGACGCTCCATGATATCGGCCATGGACGGCAATTCACGGCGTTGGATCCGTGCTTTGGTCACGCGCTCGATCAGTTTTAACTGGCGATACTCGCGATAGTTGATCAAGGTCACCGCAATCCCTTTGCGCCCGGCGCGACCGGTACGGCCGATACGGTGAACATAGGATTCGGGATCTTGCGGAACGTCATAGTTAATGACGTGGGTAACATTTTCCACGTCGAGACCGCGGGCAGCCACATCGGTAGCGACGAGCAGTTCCGCTTTGCCTTCACGGAATTTTTTCATGACCCGATCGCGCTGGGTTTGGGTCAGATCGCCATGAAGCCCTTCGGCAAAATAGCCGCGCGACTCTAAGGATGCGACCAGTTCATCAACACCGCGTTTGGTGCGGCAAAAGACGATGGCTGCGCCAATTTCTTCCATATCCAAGACACGGCAAAGAGCATCGGCTTTTTGCGATTCTTTGCACTCATAGTACACTTGTTCGATCAAAGGTACGGTCAGCTTGTCGCGGGAAATGGTTACAAATTCAGGATTTTTCATGTACTGGCGGGCCAGCTTTTGAATGGGAGCCGGCATCGTCGCTGAGAAAAGCAGCGTTTGACGCTCTTCCGGCGTTTCTTTGATGATCGACTCAATATCTTCAATAAAGCCCATGTCGAGCATTTCATCGGCTTCATCAAGAACAACCATACGCACATTGTTCAGGCGCAAGGTTTTACGGCTCAGGTGATCGAGAATCCGCCCCGGCGTGCCGATGACGACTTGTACGCCATAGCGCAATGCGCGAATCTGGCGATCGATGGATTGACCGCCATAGACAGGCAGCGCTTTCACATCGATCAAGCGGCCGATTTTGGCAATTTCCTGGGCCACTTGAATGGCCAATTCGCGGGTAGGACAAAGTACCAGTGCTTGCACGCGACCATCTTTGGGATCGAGTCGTTCAGCCATCGGAATGCCAAAGGTTGCCGTTTTGCCGGTTCCCGTTTGGGCCTGACCGATCATGTCCTTGCCTTCCAAAATCGCCGGAATTGCTTTGGCTTGAATCGGCGACGGCTCTTCAAAGCCCATGTCGAAGATAGCTTGTGCTACTTTTTTACTTAACTCAATTTGACCAAATAAGGTCCGATCCGTGCCTGCTTCTTTTGTCGTTTGATTTTCCATTACTTACAGCTCTCCTTATGTTTCATTCGCCATCAGTTGTCCCCGCAGTAGATCCAATGCAGCTGCCGCTGTCTTCAACTTGATCGTCCGCCGATCGCCAAAGGTTTGTATCTTTTTCACGATTTCTTCTTGGCCGTTGCGCACAGCAATGTATACGAGGCCTACCGGTTTGTCCGCTGTTCCTCCTCCTGGACCGGCAATGCCTGTTACCGCCACGGCGGCGTCGGCACCGGCCAAGGCTTGCACGCCTCGTACCATCGCCAGCGCTGTTTCCGCGCTCACGGCCCCTACTTGTTCCAGTGTTGTCGCCGGAACCTGGAGCACTTCTTGTTTTGCACGATTGGCATAGGAAGTGACGCCGAGTAATAGGTAATCGGAAGATCCCGGAATATTCGTCATCTGATCGGCGATCAATCCGCCTGTGCAAGATTCCGCAATCGCCAGTGTTTTGCTTTGCTGCCGTAGCAGCGTACCTACCACACTGGCCAGTGTCGCATCATCAGCACCATAGACGTAGGGATGAAGACGTTGACGAACTTCTTGCTCTAAACGATGGATGCACCCTTTGGCTGCTTCTTGGGAATGCCCCCGTGCCGTAAAGCGCACATGAACCTCAGCATCTTTGGCCAACAACGCAATCGTTGGATTCGATTGATGCTCCAACAAATCGCGCAAGCGATCTTCGATGACCGACTCGCCCGGTCCTACCACCTTCAGTACACGCGAAAAAAGCACAGTCGGCTCCGTCCCCACCTTGCGGGCCAAGTAGGGAATGACGGTGGTCTCGACCATGGGCTGCATCTCAAAAGGTGGTCCTGGAAGCAAAATAATCGTTTTGTTGCCTTTTTCGACAATGATTCCCGGGGCGGTTCCGATAGCATTAGGTACCTTTTGCGCTCCTGCGGGTAGTAGCGCTTGCTTCTTATTATTTTCCGGCATTTTTTTGCCTCGGCGAGCAAAAAACGCTTCAATGCGTGCCAGTTCTTCTGCATCCATTTGCAGCTCCAGTTTCCAGAGATCCGCGACGACTTCCTTCGTTAAATCGTCCATCGTCGGGCCAAGTCCCCCGGTCGTAATCACCATATCGGCTCGTTCCAGCGCATGGGTGATCACAGAACGAATGCGTTCTGCATTGTCCCCGACCGTTGTCTGATAATAACAAGCGATCCCTAACGCGGCAAGTTGTTCTGCCAGGTACTGGGCATTCGTATTCAGCGACTGCCCTAACAACAGTTCCGTACCTGTAGACACTATTTCGGCGCTTATCATCATAACACCCACTTTGTACAATTTCAACGAAAGTGCTCAAAAAAGAGAGGATCCTTTTCAGATCCTCCCTTTATTGTAGAGCGCTTTAGCCCAAATATGCAAGTGATAGCGTAGATTTTACCAAATCACAACGATCGTCCTGCTCGAAGCTAGGCACACTGTTCCATCAATGCTCGGAAGTCTTGTCCCGAAAGGCTTTCTCGTTCGCGCAAATGGCGCGCTGTTTTCTCTAACTGAGCCCGGACCGCTGCTAACCGCTCCCGGATCAGGGCCGTTTCCGCAGCCAGGATCTTTTGGATTTCCTGAAAGCGCACCGTCTCCGGTAACTCGGCCGTATCAATAGGGCCCAGATGAGAAAGGCCGGACAACAATAAGCGCCGGGCCAGATCCGAAGCAACACGCAAATCCTGCTGTGCCCCAGTCGATCCTTGACCCAGAATGAGTTCTTCGGCAATCAAACCAGCCAGAGCGACACGAATGCCACCAAGCAGATCATTGCGCGTATCGAGAATGCGCTCCTCCGTAGGAACTTGCCGCAAATAGCCAAGGGCACGCCCCCGCGGCGAAATCGTCAAGCGCACGACGGAGCCTTTTTGCTCCCATTCACTGACCATGGCATGGGCCGTTTCATGGACAGCGACGCGCCACAGTTCTTCGTCCAGCGCCCGGCGATCACGACTGGCACCGAGCAATACTTTTTCAATGGATTCCTTCATGCGTTCTAAGTTAATCGTTTGCTCTTGAGCGCGTAAGGTTAATATGGCTGCTTCATTGGCCACGCTTTCTAATTGAGCCCCAGAAAAACCAATGGTCTCTTGCGCCAATACATCTAAATCGACGTCATCAGCCATCGGTTTATTCCGAGTGTGAATCGCCAGAATATGCTTGCGGCCTTCCCGATCGGGAAGATCCACTTGAATCTGCCGATCAAAACGACCCGGACGAAGCAATGCCGGGTCAAGCAAATCGGGCCGGTTGGTAGCACCGATGACCAATAACCGCACTGGGTGATCATCTTTTAAGCCGTCCATTTCCACAAGTAAGGCATTGAGCGTTTGTTCATATTCCATGTGGCCGCGATTGCCACCACGCTGGGCACCAAGCACATCCATCTCATCAATAAAAACAATCGCGCCCGTTTTGTTTTCTTTTTTGGCTTGATCACGGGCCTTCTTAAACAAGCTGCGCACACGACTGGCACCAACACCGGCATAGACTTCGATAAAATCACTGCCGGCACAACTGAGAAAAACACTGTCGGTATAGGTAGCGGCCGCTTTGGCCAGCAAGGTCTTGCCGGTCCCTGGCAAACCGCAAAGCAAAATTCCTTTTAAGGCGCGGATGCCCAGCTCACGGGCTGCCTGGCTTTGCACCATAAAATCAAGGGCTTCCTTCAATTCCTGCTTAGCCACTTCCTGCCCGCCGATTTCATCAAAAGTAAAGTTAGAATCATTCGCCCGTTCTCCAGGGCTGCTGCTACCAAAACCTTGCTTCTCCACCAAAAAATAAATCAGCGCCCCCGAGGAAAGTAAAAACAAGACGGGCATCAGGGACAGCCATTTCCAGGCAAGAAATAACGCCAGCGCGACCACAGCGCCTACGGCGATTTCTTTGCCATAATGTGAACGATCAGCTCGATTCATCGTGTTTCACCTCGTTTTTCACGGGGGATCACTTGGTACAAGCAATCATCACCATGGACTAATTGTACATAAACAAAATCACGATCCATCGCTACTTTGCCGGTTACACCGCTATAGCCCTGAATCAGTTGATCGCTCGATTCTTTCATCACTGTATAGTTGCCAGTTTCAATCCCTTGGTAAATCAGAAACTGCAGTTGATCCCACAGGGATTGCAACAGGGGATCATCGGTCGGCGGCCAGCTAATCTGCACATTCGGGCCAAAACGTTCTTGGCTGGCTTGATAAATCACCGGATAACTTGCGCCCAGATCTTCGATCGGTGGGCCTTGCAATTCGATGCGGGTATGATCACTTTCTTTGTGTACTTGAATCGCCGCTTCCGGCAATACGGAGGCAATGGCTTGCGCATAAGGCGCTTCCACCCAATACCGATCATAAACAACTTGTCCTGCTCCAAGTCCACCTAACGCTACCACTGTAAAAAGCAGTACAGGCAACCAGCGAATGCCTCCGAACAAGGTCAACGCTCCTTTCCAGTATCCCGATTCGTTCATCATATCAACGTTGATTATACTTATTCTTGGATGCAATTTCATTATGTAAGCAATGGAAAAGAAAAAACCGCTGGATATATTACATATCCATGCGGTTTTGGAGAATCGGTTTGGCTTTAATGAAATAATCAATACCGGACCAAAGTGTGAAAATCACCGTGAGATAAAGGATGAATTGTGAAATACGCACCGGTATGACAATCGACAGCGCTTCATCGATCAGGATCACCACAACGGTGATGATCTGAAAGACTGTTTTTAATTTTCCCAGCTTGCTGGCCGAAACGGTATGGCCTTCCGTCGCCAAAATGGATCGCAAGCCCGTAACGGCAAACTCGCGACCGACGATCGTCACGGCGATCCAAGCCGGAATATCACCGAGTTCGACCAAGGAAATCAAGGCGGCCGAGATTAACAGCTTGTCAGCCAGGGGATCCAAAAAGGTACCAAAGCGGGTGATCTGCTTGCGCGACCTTGCAATATATCCGTCGAGCCCATCGGTACTTGCCGCTAAAATAAAAACGGCAGCCGCTAAATACTGGCGGTAGGGAATACCGGGGATCAGTAAAATCACCATGAACAAGGGAACAAACAACACACGGGTCAGAGTAATTTTATTCGCCAGGTTCATGTAACGCTTCTCCCATCAGATCATAGTGGTGTGCGGCGGTAATCCGTACCGGAACGACTTGACCCGGTTGCCAACCTTGACCTGTAAATTCAATATAACCATCTACTTCCGGTGCCTCACGGTGACTGCGCCCGCGATAACGCCCGGGCTCCACTTCTTCATCGACAAGCACAGCTAAGATTTTGCCCATCTGCTCACGCTGGATTGCCAGCGAAATGTCTTGCTGATGAGCCATAGCTCGATCAAAGCGCTCTTGCTTGATGGCTTCCGGGATTTGATCATCACGCTGTCCCGCCGGTGTCGCTTCCTCTTGGGAATATGTAAACACACCGACCCGTTCAAAGCGCATTTCTGTCAAGAAATCGAGCATGGACTGAAATTGTGTGTCTGTTTCCCCGGGATAACCAACGATCAACGATGTACGCAAGGCAATACCAGGCATGGCCGCCCGCAAGTCCGCTACCAGTTGGCGGATCTTGGCCTGCGTAGTCCGGCGGTTCATCGCCGTTAAAATCTGATCATCTACATGCTGTAACGGCAGATCCACATAACGGCAAATGTTACCATGACGGGCCATCACTTCAATCATGGCCGGTGTAAAATGCGCCGGATGACAATACATCAAGCGAATCCACGCAGGAGCAACGGCCGGTGCCAAGGCATCAAGCAATGCCGGTAAGCGAAATTCACCGGTTTTATCCAAACCATAGCGGGTTGTATCTTGTGCAATCAAAAGCAGTTCCTGAACACCTTGCTCGACCAGCGCCTTCGCTTCGGCAATCACCGATGCTTCATCGCGGGAGCGAAAGGAGCCGCGCAGCGCAGGAATCATGCAGTAGCTGCAATGATTGTCGCAGCCATCGGCCACCTTGATATAAGCATAATGGCGCGGTGTGGTTAAGACTCGTGCCATTGTATGATCATAAAGAAACTGCGGTGACGCCAAATGGGGCACAGCGAGCTTCTCCCCCAACGCTTTGTTGACAATCGCAACGATCTGCCCTACATCATCGGGGCCAAAATACCCGTCCACCTCAGGCAGGGCTGGTGCCAGTTCATCGACATAACCTTGCGCCAAACAACCACCGACAAGTAACAATTGGCAACACCCTTCTTGCTTATACCGCGCCATGTCCAAAATCGTTTCAATGGACTCTTCTTTGGCCGGTAAGATAAAGCCACAGGTATTCACAATCAGCACGGTTGCATCGTCAGGACGCTCCACAATGTGATAGCCGGCCCCTTGCAACTGGCCCAGTATGACTTCTGCATCTACACGATTTTTTGCGCAGCCTAAGCTGGCGAGATGTATCGATACGGTCAAAATCGTTCCGCCCTTTCCCCGGTTGCCACTGCCTTTGGTAGTGATCCTCATAATTTATCAGTATAACGGGTTCAGGAAGAACTGTCAAAAACGACGTTTGCCGCCTTTGTTTTTATCGCTGCGCCGACGCTCGCGAGACGGTGCCGCGCTTTGGTGATTTTTCGGCGTTTTCTTTGCACCGCTACCGCGTCCAACAGCTGCCAGCGCAGCATAAACGAGCGAACGATTGACCGGTAAATGCGGTTGTAACAAGGCCCGCTGCATGGCCTTCTCACGGGTGGTACGAGGAACCGTCAAGGGTTCCATGGTACGCGGATCGAAGCCGGTATAGTACATACAAGTGGACAAACTGCCTGGCGTCGGAATAAAATCCTGCACTTGTTCCGGACGATGGTGCCACGTCTGCAAGGTATCGAACATTTCCATCGCTTCCGGCAAGCCACAACCGGGATGACTGGACATGAGATAAGGCACCAAGTATTGTTTTTTGCCCAGGGCTTCGTTAGCAGCCATATACTCTTTCTGAAAAGCATCATAGACCTTTAACGAAGGCTTACCCATCATGCGCAACACTTTCGGTGACGCATGCTCCGGCGCAACTTTCAGTTGACCGCTCACATGATGCTCACAGATCTCCCGTAAAAACTGACGCCGCCGCTCGGGCTTATCAGCCATGAGATAATCATAGCGAAGGCCGGAACGGATAAATACTTTTTTGACGCCTTTGAGGGCGCGCAAGCGACGAAGGAGACGCAAGTAACCGGCATGGTCAACGACCAGTTGGCGGCAGGGCTCCGGAAATAAACATTGCTGATCACGGCAAGCTCCATGTTTAGCTTGCTTGGCACAGGCCGGTTGGCGAAAGTTCGCTGTGGGACCGCCCACGTCGTGAATGTACCCTTTAAAGCCCGGTTGCTTGATCAATTGTTCCGCTTCCTGCACCAGCGAGTCATCACTGCGCGCTTGAATAATGCGGCCTTGATGAAAGGTTAACGCACAAAAGGAGCATCCGCCAAAACAACCGCGTTGGGCTGTTAAGCTAAATTCCACTTCTGCCAGTGCCGGTACGCCCCGGTCAGTATAGGAAGGATGAGGCTGCCGGGCAAAGGGCAGTCCATAGACGCGATCGAGTTCTTCCGTCGACAGCGGCAGAGCCGGACGGTTTTGGACCAGGAAGACGCCGTCATGTTCCTGAATCAAGCGTTTTCCGGCAAAAGGATTTTGTTCTTTTTCTTGCGCCATGTAGGCCTGGGCATAGGCCCGCTTATCGCTGCTCACTTGCTCAAAGGGAGGAATTTCCAAAGCAGCTTCCGGCGGCAAGGTGCTCCGGTCGGTCGTAAGAAAACATACCCCAGCGATCGTTTGTCCCAAGGGATAAGGAAAAGTCTCACCGCTGCGCCGACGCTTCAGTTCATCGGCGATGTGCCCAATCGTCGCTTCGCCCATGCCAAAGATCAGTAAGTCTGCTTTGGCATCAACGAGAATCGAGCGCCGTACCCGGTCGTCCCAATAATCATAATGAGCAAAACGACGTAAGCTGGCCTCAATCCCGCCGATGATGATCGGTGGCTCTTTATAAGCTTGACGGCAGCGCTGGGCGTAGACAATCGTGGCCCGGTCCGGTCGCTTCCCTGCTTCTCCGCCGGCCGTATAGGCATCTTCCGAGCGCCGCTTTTTGGCGGCTGTGTAATGGTTGACCATGGAGTCTAAGTTCCCGGCGGTCACCAGCCAGCCTAAGCGCGGCCGTCCCAAGCGCTTGAAGTCCTGCGCATCTTGCCAGCGCGGTTGACTGATGATGCCCACCCGATAGCCTTGCGCTTCTAAGGTTCGTCCGATTAGAGCAGCATTGAAACTGGGGTGATCCACATAAGCATCGCCCGTAACTAAGATAAAATCACAAGCATCCCATTCCAGTGCTGCCATCTCTGCTTTCGACATCGGTAAAAAAGTTGCTGCCAATAGAACACACCCTCTCATTACCTAGCATACCCCTTACAGGCCAAAACCTCAACAAGACAAAAAAAGTCGGCTTCCTGAGCCGACTGAAAAAATCATTATTCATTCGTATGGCGTTCTGCAACTAATTTTTGAGCGTCACGCATCACCCGTTGCAACGTCGTCCGGTTTTTATCGGTGATAATGGCACGGCGCGGCATCGGTGCAAAATCATCTTCGCCATCGAGGATATTCGGCGGAAGATCAACCGGGCTCTGCGATTGCCACTTCTGCATCCAGGCCTCGGGAATCGGGCCATAGTCGTTAATTTCATTCATTTCCGCCCAGACGATCGGCCATGCCCGGGAAACCACACGCCAGTGATCATAACCACCGCCGCCAATGGCCAACCAACGCCCTTTACAGTACTTGTGCGCCCATTGATGGGCCAGGCGAGGAATCTGCACATAAGAACGCGTCGTCAAACATAAGTGGGTCAAGGGATCGAGATGATGAGCGTCAACACCGTTTTGTGTAATCAAGAAATCCGGTTGAAAAGCTTCCAGCAACGCTCCTACGGATTGCTCATAGAGCTCCAGAAACGAATCATCTTCCGTGTACGCTTCCAAGGGAAGGTTGACACTGAAACCGTAGCCGTCAAAACGACCGCGCTCTTCCACGTTGCCCGTACCGGGGAACAGGTAGCGACCCGTCTCATGAATGGAGATCGTCAACACCGAAGGATCATCGTAAAAAATGGACTGTACGCCATCGCCATGATGGGCATCGGTGTCTATGTATGCGACGCGTAACCCATGCTGCCGCTGCAGGTAAGCAATCGCTACTGCAGCATCATTGTAGATACAAAAACCGGATGCACGATGGCGGTGCGCATGGTGAAGGCCGCCGGCGATTTGAAAAACATGATCGGTCTGGCCTTCCATGATCATTTTTGCCCCTTGCAGTGTAGCCCCGACCACCAAGCGAGCGGCGTCATCCATACCGGGAAAGACGGGCGTATCATCCGTTCCCAGCCCATACATCCGCAACGTCAAAGGATTGACTTCGGTCGTGCTGGCCGCATGAACAGCATCAACAAAACCGGTCGGATGAACGGTCAGCAAGTCCTCCCGTGTGCACGGTTCCGGCGGTACGATTTGATCATCTTTCAGCCAGTTGCAATAGCGAATCATATCCATGGCCAACTCGATGCGCAACGGGTGAAAGGGATGATCAGGGGCGAATTCATAGGACTTGAAGGCATCCGAGTAGATAAGCCGTGGACGCTTGATCATTTTACTCCCCCTTGATTCAGGAAACAAACGGGGAACAACAAAGTATAGCCCGCTTGACCGATTCGATCGATAATGGCCCGAGGATCCCAAGTGGCTACACGTAACACAATGATGCGATATCCTTCGCGCTTACCGGGCGTAATGTAAAGACTGATGATATTGGTATTTTGCTCTTTGACAATCGTTGCAACTTCCAGAAGTGCCCCCGGTTGATCGGGCACTTCAATTTCAATATAGGAGCCTGGTTGTGAAACGCCCATCACATCAACCATTGCATGAAGCAAATCAGACGTCGTCACCATGCCCACCAAGTGATCTTCTTGTACCACCGGCAGACAACCGATCCGGTGATCGTAAATCATACGAGCCGCATCTTCCATCGCATCAAGCGGATGGACGGTGATTAAATTGGTGTGCATGATTTCTTTGACCTTGGTACTGCGCAGCAGCAACGTATCACCGTCGACCAACGTTGACGGGCTAACGTCACGCAGATCACGGTCCGATACAATCCCCAGCAGTTTGCCGTCTTCGACAATGGGAACGTGACGGACGCGCTTCTCATTCGATAGCATTAGTGTATCCCAGATAGAAGCTTCCGGGCCCACATAATGGATATTACGCTCCATGATTTCCTCAACGAGCATCAAATCTCACTCTCACTTTCTCAATTTCTTAGAACATCATATGGTCCAGGAACAACGATTCTTCAAACAAAATTACTGTATCGGTCGGTACGCGGGAACCTACACGCGCCATGAGCATATTGGCCGGGTGCGCCAATATATCCTGTTCATCCGTACCGACTCGTCGTAACCCAATGGATTTAAAAACATTTTCCAGCATTTTTTGATACTGCCAAATAGAGAGCCCAGAGTCCTTAAGATCCCAATGCCAATAGTACTCCGTAGCGATCACGATGTAATCGTCAACCGATCCATCGCCATAACCCACTTGCAGTAAGGCTCTGCCAATTCCATATTTGCGCCAATCTTTACTTGTTTCGATAGCGCCCATTTCCAAAACACTGGGGACCTTACTGGGATGCCAGCGTTCGAATTCTTCCGGTGGATGAAACGTAATGTAGCCAACAATGCACTGATTACATACGGCTAAGCAGATCTGCCCTTCCGGCAAATCGGCAATCTCCGCCAATGCCTGCTGCTGTTCTACGGGACGACGAAACGCTGATAATCCTTCGGAAATGGAATACTGCATAATTTCAGCAGGGGAGACGGGACCAAAAACGTGAACCGTTCCTTGATCCGTCTCAATCGTTTTAGGGGTACGTGGAATTTTAACCATTTGACTGGCCATGAATACACCCGCCCTTACTTCGGAATCATCAGAATCTTTCGCCACTATGATCGGTCTTTCCTTCTTTGGCTCCTTTGGAAAAGAAAAGAAATAGTAAAAAGCAGGAGATACCTTGTCGAATCACGAAATGTATTGAAATATGCTGGAGGTGAATCAAACTGTCTGTGCAACAGTCCCGTGCCAAAAAAGTCGTACGTCGACGACGACGAAAGATCGCCAATCCCTTTCGATTATTCTTGTTTTTTCTGCTTTCTTTGCTTTGTGTTGTGCTGATCGTTCTCGGAATCTTTTTGCTTTATCTTTACTTGCAACCCACAACATACTGGCAAATCCATGCGAATGCCTATTATCAAGGACTGGTACAGGTTGTACTTTATTTGAGCGCTATGCTCATTTCCTTGTTACTGTGGCAGTTTTTTTTCGAAAAAGTTGCGAAGCGTCCGCCGCTGAATTCTCAAGGGTATTGGAAAATTAAAACGTTCTTCATTGTGATGGCCATCGCCATGATCTTTGAAATCACCATGATCGCCATCCACGGGTATAACACCTACTATGCTTATCTGGATGCCGGTCACCCCACCTACGGTGAAGGCCGCTTTGTCGGTCGCGAAGAAGATGACTTACGCTTGGAAATGGACGGACGCGTAGTCAGCCTACGCATCCCGCCACAAATGGAACTTCCTACGCTGCACTGGCAAGATCGTCTTGCCTTTGATTACGGCGCAAAGACACAAACACTCGGGCGCCTGGAATTAATTCCCCCGGAACTGCCGCCGGCACTGGCGGTACCTAGCTTCTCCCCAACACGCTCTGCACCGCCCGGCCCTTCCGGTCTACCATCGATCCCTTAAGCGGCAAACCTTTATTTTAGATACTCGACAACCATCAAACAGATATCATCGGGCTGCGCCGCTCCTCCGGCAAAATCATGGATTCGCCGCATGATTTCATCAGACAAACTGTGAGCATCGAGCTGGCGCAGTTCCCAAACGATGTCCATAAACTTGTTCATTCCCAAGATGCGCCGTTGTTTATTCATCACATCGTAGATGCCATCGGTATAGAGGACAAGCTTGTCACCTGGCTCCATTTGAACCACTTTTTGCTCGTAGTTACTGTAATCAAATAAGCCCAGAGGAAATCCATCGGTATCTAACCGTTCCACTGTCCGCCCATCACCACGAATCAAGATCGGCGTCGGATGTCCGGCATTACCATACTTCACTTCGCCCGTGGCTTGATTGATTAAGACACTAAAGGCCGTAACAAAAGTACCGGTCAATTCGCCTTCTACCATCGTGCTGAACTGTTCATTGATCTGCTTAAGCACAGCGCCAGGTTCCTGAACCTTTTGTGCTACTGCACGCATAATCGTGCTGATGACCATGGTTAACATCGCTGCGGACACACCATGTCCGGAGACATCAGAAAGAAAAAGTCCGACTTCTTGATCCGATACGTTGAGGAAGTCATAAAAATCGCCGCCGATTTCAATCGTTGGGCGATATACAACTGAAAAGGTCAATTTGCTTAACGCCGGATATTTTGCCGGCAACAGATGCTGTTGTACATGACGCGCCATTTTTAACTCTTCCGTTAAAATAGCATTTTTTGCTTCTATCTCTTGGTAGCTTCGTTCCAACTGCCGGTATAATTTGCGAATGCGCAACAAGGAACGCACCCGTGTTAACAGTTCGACCCGGTTGAAGGGTTTGCTGATGAAGTCATCAGCACCGGCCTCGATCCCTTTGATACGATCTTCCACTTCATGCAATGCCGTAACGAGCACAACCGGAATCAATTGGGTATGCGGATCATCCTTGAGTGCTGCACAAACTTCAAAACCGTTCATTCCCGGCATCATGACATCCAAGAGTATCAAGTCGGGCAAGGACCGACGAATTATTTCAAGTGCTTCTTCGCCATTGCTAGCCGTTAAGATTTGGTAGCCCGCACGCGAAAGTTGTAGCTTCATTAATTCCACATTCGTTACAACATCATCAACAACCAGGATCACTGCTTCAGAAGCCCAATTTTGTTCTAACAACGTGTCATCCCCCCTAATCCATTGCCTCTATTATAACACGACTTGAAAAGGAGATAACTATGATGCGAACACGATACTGGCAGATTTTTCTCATATGTCTCGCATTACTAACAACTTCCGTCTTTCCTTATGGTTGTGCTGACGCTGCAATCAATCAACTTGCGGCTCAAAATACAACAAAGAAAGCATACGTCTATCTTTTTGGCGGTAGTAACGATACTTATAAAAAACAATTAACACAAACCAAAGGCAATATTGATGGAGTTTTTGTTCCATGGCTTGATATTGACGCTCAAGGTGTCTTAAAGACAACAACGGATCCCGCTTTTCTTACCTGGCTTCATCAAGAAGGATATAAAGTTTATCCCTATCTTACCAATCACTTTAATCGTACCTCCGGTGACAAAGTGCTTCAACCGGATCAACGCTCGCAACTGGTTGATCAGATTGTTGACTTTGTTCGGGCTACCGGTTGTGATGGCGTCAATATCGATCTGGAAAACTTCAGCCCTGCAGAAAAAAATAACTTTATCTTATTTCTCAATGACCTTAACCAAAAGTTGAACCGGATGAACAAAGAGTTATCCGTCGCTGTGATTGCCTCTACTTCACTGACGCCGCATCCAGCAAGCTTGGCGGCTGCCTATGACTACGAAAAAATTGGTACGATCGTCGATCGTGTGATCATCATGAGTTATGATCAACATTGGAATGGTTCAGAACCGGGCCCCGTCGCCGGCAAACCTTGGGTTGAAAAAGTAGTTCAAACCATCGCCCAACAGATACCCCATGAAAAACTCATTCTAGGTATCCCCTTTTACGGCCGCTATTGGGGTAATGGCAAAAAAGGAGACGGTCTACTTTATCCTCAAGCCATCAAGCTGGCCCAAACGCATCAAGCACCTCTCATCTGGGATGCTACAGAAAGTTCCTGGCAAATCAAGTATGTAGATGAGCAAGGTCCCCATGAGATCTGGATTGATGATCGAGCGTCGCTAATGAGTAAAATGCGTTTTATCCATACTTATAATCTTGGTGGCGTCGCCGCTTGGCGTCTTGGCCAGGAAGATCCCCTGGTCTGGCAAGGATTCCAACCATGGTTGCAGCAGTTGGACTATCTGGATACAGTCGGTCATTGGGCCTCAGGGGCAATTCGTGAACTCGTCCTCAAGGATATCATGAGCGGACGCACCGATGGACGCTTCTATCCCGATCAAGCGGTAACCCGTGCAGAAGCGGCGAAAATACTTACCGGTTTATTAAAACTGCCGGCAGGCAAGGCACTGCCCTTTCGTGATCTGTCGCAAGATCACTGGGCCTATGACAGCATCAGTCGTGCTTATGGCGCTCGCTTGCTTACAGGATACCCGGATAACACCGTTCATCCCGATCAACCCATCACCCGCGGTGAAGTAGCACTTTTGTTATGCAAAGCTTATCAATTACCGCTACTGCCAAAACAATCGTCTTCTTTCTCAGATGTGACCGATGATCATTTTGCCGCTCAGTCCATTGCCACCATTGCTGCCCGCCATTGGGTTAATGGCTATCCCAACGGGACCTTTGGTCCGCAAAAGCCGGTAACACGAGCAGAAATGGCGCAGATTATCAATCAAGCCCGGGCTGCGATGGCACAATAATTGATATTCTCCTTATTTTTCGCGTTACTTTCGTGACTATTGCTTCTCCTTTAGTATGCCTGGAATAAAAAAATTCATGCAAAAAGCCGGATCGTTGTCGATCCGGCTTTTGTGTTTGCTCTTTACTTATTGGCAGATAACCATTCGTTTGTAGTTCATTCACCGACTTATCGATCGATAGCTACAATGGGTTGGTAAAGATGATCGAGGGTCTTGAACTGATATCCTTCTTGCTTTAATTCCGTAATCACTGATCGCAACGCTTCAGGAAGCGTTGTTTTGCCGGGGCCATCGTGAAATAAGATGACAGCTACATGTTTGCTTTTTGTTTGTTCAACTACATTCTCACGAATCTTCTCAGCAGGCATCAGAGCCGCCATCGTATCTTTGGAATCAACGTTCCAGTCATGCAAAATAAATCCCATCGATCGTAATTCACTGGCCAATGTTTTAGATAGGTTGCCAACAGTACCACCAGGAGCTCGCAACAGTGTGGGCCGGTAACCAATGATCGTCTGTAACGTTGCTTCAGCATGACTGATATCATCAATAAAAGCTTGGGGACTGGAATAAATCAACCGATATTTATGCGAGTAGGTATGATTGCCGATGCGATGACCATCAGCCACAGCGCGCCGTATATAATCAGGATAATTTTGTGCCAATGAAGCGATAACAAAAAAAGTTGCCGGTACTTGCTGTTCACGTAAAATATCCAGGACATAAGGTGTAATATCACTGGGTCCGTCGTCAAAGGTCAAGTAGGCAACTTTTTGTACTTGCTTATTTTTGTCCGCTTCCGCGAACTTTTTTTCTTGCACCTGGTTATTATTACCAGTTTCACCCGGTTCTAGATCAGGTCCGAGTACGATTGCTGAATCCGTGGAGGGATCCGGTTGATCTGGGATTTCAATCGGCTTGATCGGCAAAGTCAATGACGGGTTCGTTGTTAATTTACTTTGCACCAGTTCCGGTGGAGAAAGAAGCACAATATCGACTATTAAAAAAGCAATAAAAGCAATCAGGAACACAATGCTAAAAAAACCGGCAGTTCGACCGATTGTCCGCTTCAACGTGCTCAACTCCCTGATCAATATAAAAAGCAGGTTCCGGTGAACCTGCTTTGCTAGACTTTTGGTTGCGGGGACAGGACTCGAACCTGTGACCTTCGGGTTATGAGCCCGACGAGCTACCAACTGCTCCACCCCGCGATAATGGCTCCTCGAGTAGGATTCGAACCTACAACCTATCGGTTAACAGCCGATTGCTCTACCGTTGAGCTATCGAGGAACAATATACACTTTTATATGCATTTTCTTTGCGATTTATGCAGGTAGGTATAATGCGACAAATACTGCTTTGTTAGAATGGTGTGTTACTCCCTGAAAACTACACAGTGATTTTAGTGATTGATGAATATCCTGCGGACGAAAGGAAGTTCGCGGTTGTGGCCGTCCGGGCCACCGCGAACGACCTCACGTCCTGTGAGGTCAAGACCTCGACTGATTCGTACCCGTCCACTAAACACCTCGCGGTGCGTACATGCCGGGCCGATCGACCA
>NZ_SLXT01000017.1 GCF_004341395.1 Heliophilum fasciatum | reverse complement strand
TTAGGCATGCCGCCAGCGTTCGTCCTGAGCCAGGATCAAACTCTCCATAAAATATGAAGTGTTCGAGTCAAGCTCGTTTACTTACTAACTGGAATAAATGAATTAAAGGTTATCACGCTTTTTCCAACTGTTTGATTTTCAAGGACCAAGTTGTGCCGATTGTTGCTTCTCAATGAAACCCGTCAAATTGTCAATCATCTCATCAGCTAATTACTTAACGCAGTTGATTAACTAATTTCGACATCGTTCGTCTCGCTTCAACTTGCGGCGACAGTTGTAGATTCTAGCATACTCATTCGTGCTGCGCAAGAGGTTTTTTTATCCTCAGGAGTACACCGCCGTTTTGGCGACAGGCGTTATCTTAACACTGACCTCATGACAGTGTCAATCTTTTTCGCGAATGTATCTTGACATCAAGATTATTCGCGCTGTATAATTATCTCGAAACCAAGATATTATAGCAGAAGGGACCTTGGTAATAACATCATGAACAAGATCAATTTAAAATTGGTTGTTGCTATGGCCAGAAGCTATAACCAACTGTTCGCGCAGATTGAAAAAAACGTTCAGGCATACGGTTTTACCATCAGTGAATTTGGCGTTTTGGAATTGTTATGGCACAAAGGAGAGCAACCGATTCAAAAGGTGGCCGAGAAGATTCTGGTCACAAGCGGTACGATCACTTATATCATCGATAAGCTGCAAAAGAAGGACTTCGTAGTACGTAAGAAATGCGCGAAGGACAAAAGAGTTTATTATGTTAGTCTAACGCCAAAAGGTGAAGAAGTGATTGCAGACATTTTTCCGAAACATCAACAGTTTATCGATCATCTCTTAGCCGATATGGATGATAACTCCAAAAAGATCTTAGTAAGAAGTCTGCTGGAGATGAAAAAATCGATTAAAAAATAGGAGGTCAATTGTTTATGTTACGAAAAATCGAAAGCAAAAACATGGGGAAAAGTGATTTGGGCTGGTTACAAAGTACCTTCCACTTTTCTTTTGCTGAATATTATAACCCTAAGAACATCAATTTCGGGGTGTTACGGGTACTCAACGACGATCTTATTGAACCTCAAACCGGATTTGATACGCACCCGCACCGGGATATGGAGATCATTTCTTATGTGGTGCAGGGATCGTTGACCCATGGCGACAGCATGGGGAATCGAGAAACCCTCACCCGAGGGCAAGTTCAATATATGAGCGCCGGAACCGGCGTATGGCACAGCGAGCATAATTTAGGCGATAATCTGCTGAGACTTCTACAGATTTGGGTACTACCTGACCAAAAAGGTTATGCACCAACCTATGGAGATTATCGATTTGCTTGGTCCGATCGGCAAAACAAATGGTTACCGATTGTTTCGGGTAAAAACGGCGAGGCACCGATTAAAATCAACCAAGATGTCAACTTTTATGTACTGGAGCTGGATCAAGGGAAGGAAATCAATTTTTCGGTAGAATCGGGCAGACAAGCTTATGTAGTACAAATTGAAGGTTCATCACAAATCAACGATGTAGCCCTTAATGCAAGAGATGCCCTGGAAGTCACCGAAGAATCGATTACCTTAAAAGCAACGGAACGTTCGCACAACATGCTGATTGAAATGAAGAAATCCTAATCGGCTTCGACGGATGAATGCCGCTTGCTTCGTTGCAGGCGGCATTATTTGCTGTTCCGTTTTGGAGTTGGGATGTGTGATGGATAATCCAATCGGATACCTCAAATGGTAATTTTTCAGCATATTTTGGTCTGATTCAATCTTATGTATGTCAACCGATCCTCTTTTTATTTTGGATTTGATTGTGGTAACTAAAGGGGGACCGAATCAAAGGAATGGTAAACCAGAATTTTGATCCTTTCCCCAACTCACTTTGTACACCGATTGTCCCACCCATGAGTTCCACAAGACGTTTACAGATGGATAAGCCGAGACCGTTACCGCCGTACTTTCTGGATAGAAAATTTTCAACTTGTGTAAAGGGTTCAAAAATCTTTGGCTGATCTTCCAGACTAATACCGATACCCGTATCGATGATTTCAAATCGAATCATTCTACAGGATGTTTCATCTGATTCCGATGAGGGTTCTTCTGTTTCCGATTTGACATAAAGTGAAACTTCGCCATGAGGAGTAAATTTAATTGCATTCCCAACTAAATTGAGAATGACCTGCCTTAACCGCGCCGGATCAGCCATGATTATATGGTCTAATTCTTGATCAATGAACGTATGTAATTTTATCCCTCTTTTTTCCGCCTTTATACTCATCAAGTTTATAACACTCGATATCGTTTCTTGTATGTTAACCTCAACTTGATCAACAGAAACTTTCCCGTATTCTATTTTCGAAAGATCCAATATATCATTGATAACCGTTAATAACGCTTCCGTCGATTCATAGATTGTACTGGCATAATTATTTTGTTCTTCGCTAAGCTGTGTATCTTTTAATAATTCTGCCATGCCTAAAATTGCGTTCATCGGGGTTCGGATTTCATGGCTCATATTAGCAAGAAACTGGCTTTTCGCCTTATTCGCTGCTTCGGCCAGTTCTTTTGCTTCTTTTAGTTTTTCTTCGGCCCGTTTTCGTTCGGTTACATCACGTTGAACACCGAAGTGGCCAATGATCCTGCCCTCTTCATCATAAAAACATATATAATCCCCCTCCACATACATAAACGTACCATCTAATCGTTGCTCATATGTTTCGATATGAAGTTTGCCCTTATCAAAAAAATCTTGCCATACTTTTTTTCCTTGCTCAAGATCATGGCTAAACAAATCTCTTGGGGTCATTCCTAACATTTGTTCTTTGGTGGCTTTGTATTGTTCCAGCATGGCATCGTTGATTTTGGTTATTCGCTGGTGGTCAAAAACATAGTCTAACACGTTGGCCTTATCGACGCTGTCATCCCATTGAATTGGCTCGTCCAACATCATGTAGAAAAAACCATCGAGAGACTGGGCGAAAAACATTTCCAGTCGATGTTCACTATCTCGTAATGCATCGATGTTCAGTTTATATTGTGTAATATCCCGACTGATACCGAGCAATCCTAGTAGTCGACCATCATCGCCAGAAAAAGGCGTTTTAATGGTTTCGACAAGTATCGTTTTTCCGTTCGGATAGACGAGCCATTCTTCGTTCTTTTTTGATGTTTTCTCTTTGATTGCCAATTTATCCTTTTCTCGATAAAAATCAGCAACATCTTTCGGGAGTATATCATGATCGCTTTTTCCAATTATCTCATATTTCTCCCTGCCCACATACATGGCAAACGATTCGTTACAGTGCGAGTATGTACCATTAACATTTTTAACAAAAACAAGGTCAGGTATTATATCTAATAGTGTATTTAATACATTACATTTATTCTCTATCATCAATGAAATTTCTTGATATTTTTTTACCAAGGTATCATTTTCGCTCTTCAATCGTTCCAGTTCTTCGATTAACTGTTTGCGACTTTTTTGTTCAAATCCCACGACAACAACTCCTTCTATGTTTAATTAAATCGAAATGTTCTCTGTTTTATACTATCTTTCCCGTGACAATAAGATTCTTCAACTGGTAATCAAGTTCCTTCCACAAAGTATTTGGTGATAACTTTTTTCTAATATTTCCTCAGGTTTTACCATTGACTTCCCGGCAACGTAAACTCAAAAATGCCCAAAACTTGTTGAAAGCCCAAAAAAATCAAAATATAAAGGAGGCCACTCTCCCATGAGCGGCCTCCTTATTTTATACCTAAGCAGAAGCGACCGGTAACTCACCACCATCGATTCGATCACGATGATTACGATAATTCTCCAGCTTTTCTTTGAGTACTTCTTCCGTGAGTTCAGCGGCCCGCTGAACAAACTGTTCGCAATATTTGTGGTGATCCGGTGTTCCCCATTCAACAGAGCGCGTCAAAACACGGCAGCACGATGATTTATAATCCTTTAGAAATTCTTTATGCAGATGCGCTGCCGCCGAAAAAGCCGGTCCCTCTGATTCACTCGGCTTTGCGCGCCCCTCCAACAAACTGATAACCAAAACTCCACCGCTAATGGCGCCGCAAAGGCATTTCGAAGCGCCAATTCCAACACCAAAGCTGGTGGCAATCTTCAAATATTCTTCCGTCAGTCCCAAATCATACTCTTCGTTGAATGCTTTTAAAATTGCCTCACTGCAATACAAGCCATTTCGAAAGTAATGCAACGAATTGCTTACCACATTACTCATTTCCCCCATGTTTACATCTCCTTATCAAATCACATATTCCAGCGATGCTTCATCTTCGTGAAAGAATTCGCGATAGATCGCCTTTTTAATTTCAAAAAATTGATAGCTTGTTCGATTTCGCGGCCGCGGGAGGTTGACAGGAATGATGGACTTGATCATTCCTGGACGTTTGGACATGACCACCACGCGATCACCGAGATAAATGGCTTCATCAATATCATGGGTTACCAGCATCATCGTTGTCTTTTCGCTTTGCCAGATACGTAAAATCTCCTGCTGTAATTGGATTTTGGTCAGTGCATCAAGCGCCCCAAAGGGCTCATCCAGCAAAAGAAGCTGCGGCTTATTAACCAGTGCCCGGGCTATGGCCACCCGTTGTGACATTCCGCCCGACAACTGATTGGGAAATGCCGATTCAAAGCCAGCAAGACCGACCAATTCAATATAGGTTTGGGCGATTTGCTTTTTTCTTTCCGGATCAGACTCGGTTAACCCAAGCGTGATATTTTCGGTAACCGTCATCCAAGGAAGCAGCCGATGCTCCTGAAAAACAATACCCCGATCAAGGCCTGGGCCGACGATGCGTTTGCCATCCAGCGTAACTGTACCTTGATAATCACATTCCAGCCCGGCAACGATCCGTAACAGTGTGCTTTTGCCGCAACCACTGCTGCCAACAATGCTGACAAATTCCCCTGCCTGAATCGCTAATTGAATGGCTGATAAGGCCGGCACGATTTGATCATCAACGATAAATTGCTTGTTTACGTCATTGATTTCCAGATACGGATGATGATTTAACAAACTCATGGGGAATCCAGCCTCCCTATTGGCCTACTTATGCACCTTGATACGTCGTTTTCCAACGTAACAGTTTTCTTTCCAAGGCTTTGAGCATGTAATCAAAGCACTTACCGGTAATGCCAATGGTCAGCATACCCACTAAGACCACATCGGTCTGGGCGAGTTGCCGGGCATCCATAATCATATAACCGATGCCTTCTGTGCCGGCAATCAATTCAGCGGCGACAACACACATCCAAGAAAATCCTAATCCGACTCGTAACCCTGTCATAATCGAGGGCAGCGCACCGGGAAGAACGATTTTCGAGGTGAATTTCAATCGCGATATTTCCAGTACTTTGGCAACCTCAACAAATTTATGATCTGTCTGGCTAATTCCTTCAATCACATTAATTAAGATCGGGAAAAAAGCACCCAAAAAGATAATGAATATCTTCGACATTTCATCGATACCAAACCACAAGATGGCTAAGGGTATCCAGGCAATCGGCGGAATCGGCCGAAGAACTTGGATAAGCATATCCAGCCAAAGATAGACGTTACGAAAGAGGCCCATGGCGATCCCTAAGGTGAGGCCGAAGAGAACAGCCAGGCTGAACCCTTCGAGCACGCGGATAAGACTAAATCCTAAGTGTTTGAACAACTGCCCATTTTGTAAAAGCTCACCAATCGTCTTCATCACGGTGCTTGGTGGCGGCAGGACAATGGAACGGATCAGACCAAGTTCAAAAAACATCTGCCAGATAATGAGCAGCACGATAGGCAAGATAAATTGTTGCCAGGTAAATGTTTGGTTGTTCTTGGGATATCGACGTACTTTTGGTGCGGTGCCTTTTCCAAGATGCAAGCTCATCAGTTTCACTCCATTATGTATGGCGCTCGACGCTACTTCTATTGGAGTAGGAAGTATGATTTATCGACAAATTTATCAATATCAACACTGTTCTTGATGATCTGGTTTTTGGCCATAAAAGCTTCGCTTTTCTTCAGCTCTTCGGTGATTTCCGGCGTGATCGCAGGCTGATAATTAAAACGATCGATGATTTTCGCTAATTGCGCCGGGGGAATTTTGACTTCTTTGGCTACAAGATCTTTGGCTTCCGTGGGGTTACTCTTGATAAATTGGGCGCCCCGTTCATAGGCAGCGAGGATCGCCGTTACTACTTTCGGATTGGCTGCAGCAAACTTGTGATCAGCAATCATGACAGCGATGCCTTGATAATAACCGGTTCCGTCAGCAATGATGCGAATGGCATTTTGATCTTCAAGGATCGTCAGCAGTGGATCCCAGATTACACCGGCATCAATGTCGCCGGTTAGCAGCGCTGATTTCACATCGTCCATCGACATGTGAATGAATTTAATGTCATTGACCGTCAAGCCCTTGCTCTCCAGCAGTTGTGATAAGAGGTATTGTCCATAGGAACCTTTGGTCGTCGCTACTTTTTTGCCTTTCAGATCGGCAGGAGAGGTGATCGAAGAGTTTTTGGGCACTACCAGTGCCAGAGACTGCGGTGAGGTTGAAGTAATACCGACGATGCGTGTATCCACATTGGCAGAACGACCAATGATAGCCGGAAAATCGCCCATTACGCCAACGTCTTGGCCCCCAGCAGCAAAGGATTCACTGACGAGCGGACCAATGGAGAAAGAGTTCCACTTTACGTTGACGTTCAACGGCTTGAGACTTTCTTCGATCCAGCCATTTTGTTTGGCAATTAGCAATGGGGAGTAATGAGGTAGTGGTACATAAGCGAGACGTACTTCCTTCGCGTTACCTTCCGTTGCCGGTGCGTTGGTTTCGTTGCTTTTGGATGCATTGCTACCGCAACCGATCATGAACGTTGAGACAACGGTCATAAGGATCAAGAACGTAAGTAGCCGGATGTTTTTCATAGTTGGAGGTTCCCCTTTCATAAGTAAACAAGAATGTGCACATCGGTGGGGTACGCTGTGAGTGAAAGAAGCGGGAATGATGATTTCTCGGTGAGTAGGTGCTCAATCATTCCGTAACCTCCAGTGTTTCTGGTCGGCAAATTCATTATTTCCGATGTGTTTAGTTTATTATAGCAGGAGTTAAAACTATGTCAATAATGCCAATTATATATTATGGGTATAAACAGAGAATCCAGACGGGTTACCTTTGTTTCCTCTTCCTCTTCCTTTCCCTATCTCTAGCCAAGCCGGTAAAAACTCGATTGCTGTGCGTTGGTGAAAAAAACGACCTCGCCTGTGGTGGCGAAGTCGCTGTTTCGATGCAAAGACCAAGCTCCCTTTTTATCTTTAGGACTTTCTCTAAAGGCAAATGACTAAGTTTGACGTGAGTCTGGAATTACTAATCCATAATCGGGAAAGAGTACATCCGGTGAAAACCCAGGTCGACCTCGATTTGCCCTGATTAAAGCTTCGATCGATACTCGAGATCTATTTGCTATGTTGTAAAGTGAATCACCGGGAGAGACGATGTATATCTGAACGGGAATTTTCAGCGGAAAACTTGGATAAATCCAATTTGGATTTTCAATTTGCGGATTCAACCTATTCAGAGTTTCAACACTTGTGGAAAATTGGTTAGCAATCGAATACATCGAATCGCCGGGCCTTATAAAGTAAAAGACTTGAGTGGTCGGATTATAACGATAAGGCACAATAAGTATCTGCCCAGGAAAAACGAGTCCTGGATCTGTAAACGGTGGATATAATGCGTTTAGTTGCTCTATCTGCTCAACCGTACTACCAAGCCTCAATCCGATCGAGTAAATTGTGTCACTTGGATAAACCGTGTATAGGAAAAATGTTCCTTGTGCGATAGGCATTGCAATCGTTCCCCTCCTTACAACTTCATTAGTATTCATTAGGAGAGGAATCGGTGTATTATGTCGAGGCGGTTTCTTCGGCGATTTTGGGAATGTCGCGGTCGTAGAACTTCTCATAATTCTCTTCAAAACCGAATAGACTTTGGAAGCTATTTTATAGAATTACGAGAGGGTGACGCTTATGTATAACACGCTAAACAATATGCCTGAACACCATCATCCAATGGGAAAATATGTACTGCCGGAACCATATCCGGAGATTAACGTTAGTGCTAAAAATCCTTTTTATGCGGGTTTACTTTTGGATGATTACGCATCCCAAAAAAGCGAACTAAATGCAATCAATCAATATTTTTACCATCACTTACGATTTAAAGATGTAGGCCTTCAAGATATTGCAGAACTGGTAGTAGCAATATCGATAACTGAAATGCATCACTTGGAAATGATCGGTGAGTTAATTTTAAAACTTGGCGGAGATCCTCGTTTTCGAGGTTTTCAGAACAATAACAATCAGTACTATAGCGGAGAATACGTTTACTACGGTAATCATGTTTTAGAAATGTTATCTGCTGACATCGAAGCAGAAAAAGGTGCAATTCAACAGTATCGGCGACATGTAGATCAGATCCAAGATCCATTTATAAAAGCTATTTTGAACCGAATTATCATGGATGAAGAATATCACTTAAAACTGTTTATGGAAGCTTATCGTAAATATTCAGCAAAAAGTTAGAGAAAAAACAGCCCTCAATCATCGAGGGCTTTTCCTATCTCTGCAAGTATGTAAAAATCCAATTGCTGTAAGTAAATCTCAATCTATATCAATAAAGACTTTTAAGATGGTGATTTCCGCGGCTATGATTCGAAACTGATCATAGCCTTTTGTGTTTGTAACAAGATTGTATTATAAGGTACAAGGGATTTCGTTGCTTTCATAGAATACTTCTACTGTAATGCGAAAGAAGTGGAGGGGACCGACATGCACACCGTCACTGACCGTCATATAAGGACGCTACGCCTGATACCTCTTTTCTTCCTATTTGTGTTTCTTATCTTGAAACCCTTACCCACTTTTGCTGAGGTAGGAGTACCCGAAATTCATGTAACTGATCAAACCACGATTGTTGAATTAGAACAGCAAAGTCACCTCAGTCGGGAAAAACTATTTCAAGTGTTAAAAATTCAGGAGCCCGTAGCTGAAACGGCTACTCTTGCTCAACTCGGTCTCGATCCTCAAACGACTAGTGATCTTTTAAAAAAAGAAATCGGTTTGACTACCACTGAAAGCAGTAAAGACTGGAAACTGATTGCCACAAAGTTTGCCCTTTGGATTTTAGCTTTAATTGGTGCTGGTTATTTGTTGCGACGTGTTACCATCTTAAAAACTAAGTGGCATTCCATCCGTATGTCTGCAAATATTCTTGCTGCTCTCATTTTTGGGTTTATTCTGGGTAGTGACCCCAACCCAATGGGCACGGTCAATGATGCTTTTGTCTTGTACGGACAGACCGGGGCAATATTTCCCCCACGGCTTATTGCCTTGGTTGTATTCCTTTTGCTAAGCGTAATTGCTATCCGTTTTATCTGCGGGTGGGGTTGTCAACTTGGTGGACTGCAAGAGACACTGTTTCGGTTTCGCCAACAGATTGGATTCGGTAAAAAAATAGGACCGGGAATTAAGGTCCCATTTACTTTGGCTCTTGGGATAAGATTTGCCGTTTTAATTATTAGTGCAGTTGCCGCTGTAGGATGGGCAACGAATTTAATTGGTCCCATTGATCCCTTTTCCGTGTTTGCCCCTGCTAAGTGGACACCGATGATCCTCGCTTCGATCTTGGTCGTTTTGTTTCTATCACTGTTTATCTATCGTCCATGGTGCACGTTAGCTTGCCCATTTGGCACTGTTGCATGGTTATTCGAGCGTTTTGCGTGGATGCGTATACATTCTAACCCTGAGAAATGTACGAACTGCAAGGCCTGTACGAAAGTTTGCCCATCAGGACACGCGGCCCCGATGCTTGAAGGTGCTAAATTAAGGCCCGATTGTTTCGCTTGTGGCGATTGTATTGCAGCTTGCACTCATGATGCAATGGAATTCTCTTCACGTGCGAACCAGATTAAACAGCGCCAAGTAAATATTGACCATTCCAGTACATCATCGTAAAGCAGCATTTCACGACACAAGCTACAACGAAAAAAAGTACGACGGCGCTCTGACCATCATCAGGGCGCCGTCGTACTTTTTTCTTATTGAGCCATCTTGCGGCATTCATCCGCGCATTGACGGCAGATTTTCGCACATTCTTGGCAATGGGGATCTTTGAACATTTCACATTCTTTGGCACAGGCGTCGCAAATTTGCGCACAAAGCCCGCAAAGCATTTTTGCTTGCGCACTGTTGCGGGACATATATTGGGACGCAAGGGAACAGATTTGCATACAATCAACAAGAATTTTAACGCATTTTTCTCGGGCCTTAACATCTGCTTCTTTCAAACAAGCATCGAAACATTCACCACAAGCCTGCATACATTGGTTGCATTTGTCGATACATACTTGGTTGTTCTGGGTAATACCTGGTAACATTTTCGAACACTCTCCTTTCGTTATGAAACTCAAAGGATAGTATTCTACCTGAAACCGGAGAGCATACCTCAAAAGACTTTCCGTTTAATCGAGCCAGACTGTGACCATAGTTTTTTACAAATATGTTGTACTAGTCGGATCGAGCGCCAATCAGACTAGCTACCTGCTCACGCGCTTGGTTAACCGCCTTTTGCGCATCACGGCCAAGCAGATGATAACCACTAGATGGATTACCATAGACCTGATAGAAATATGGCATCATTATCTCAACAACCCGAGGATCGCAAGGTGTTGTCGATTGATAATCGAGATAAATCAAGCTTTTCTTCTGCACCGCAGACCTTCCTTTTCACTATGGAGCCGACGATGGGACTCGAACCCGTAACCTACTGATTACAAGTCAGTGTGTCCACTTGAGATCAAACCGGCAACCAGTGGCGTGGGAGAATCGCACTAGGCCATAGTTGGCGCTTTAAGCACAGCACAAGCACGGTAGCCACTTATCCCCTGAAATTGCCGTTGGAATCTTCGTCGCTGCCCTTCCGGCTACCCGCTCGCCCACTGAGCTCCCCTGTTCAACCGCTACGGCGTAGATAGCGGCAATAATAGCATTGGCTATATAATAATGAAAGAACACCTTGGCGGCAAAGTCGGGGTTTGGAGGTTATGATGAAATATCTCGATGATTTGAAAGTTAAAGCCAGGAAGCTGAAAAGAGACATCACTGCGTTAGGGATAGCTTATCAAGATCCCCGAACTCCATGGTATGCAAAATTGGCGATCGGAATCGTCATCGCCTACGCTCTTAGCCCTTTCGACCTCATTCCAGACTTTATCCCGATTCTTGGATATTTGGATGATTTAATCCTCCTGCCGCTAGGAATCGCTCTTGCGATAAAGTTAGTTCCCACGCCAATACTTGAAGAAGCGAAAACTAGGGCTACTGAAGGGGCTATACAAACAAGCGTCGGGAAATGGATTGCAACCGGGGCAATAGTGGCGGTATGGCTTATTATTGTTGGTCTCGTGCTAAGAGCCTTTCTGTGATACCTTCATTGCCCACCATTCTTCAAAAAAATAAAGCAATCCAACCACGATTGGGCTGAACTGCTTTACGTTGTACAAGTTGCATCAAATGCCATGAAAAGCGTTAAAGACCAAGCTCCTTTTTTATCTCTAAGACTTTCTCTAGCGGCAAATGACTAAGTTTCGCAACCGTTTCCACATCAAACTTATTTTTTAAGGCAGTAATGGCAGTTTCTTTACGTGCTTCTTCGCGGCCTTTTTCCTCAAATTCTCGATAAAGTTCCTGAAAAGCGTAAGCCATTCGTAGCACCTCCAGAATCTTTTCTTTTTCCGGACTTAATAGGTTGCTGAAATTGGCAGCTACCATGGTTCCAATTAGGTAGGTACTGTTGTCTGAATTCTCCTGGTGTAAGGCCTCGGTGATTTTCCAGGCCGCTTGCGAACGTTCTTGCGGTTTTTCAAACATCATTGGCAGAAGCATGATGCGGATCTTGTCTTGTGCATCCAATGGTTTGTGACGTTGGATCTTGAGTAGCGCTCGTTCCAACTCATCGGCACCGTCAAAGTGCCGGTTCAGGTGAATCACATGCTGATGCGTAGTTAGGCTTCCGATATGCAACGGTTCCGGCGTTTTTTGAATACCGGCAGCGAAAATAACGATACGGCGGATTAATTTCTGCTGCTGCGCAAAAAGTTCTAGATCGTAGTGACCATAGCGAATCTGATCGGCCATGGTGGGTTCACTTGACTCAAATTCTAAGTGTAGCAAACTGTCATCTTCCAAAGCGAGGACCACATCCATGGTCTGATCCTTTACGTCAATGAGTGGTACATGCACTGGTAAGGCATCCACCACTTTCGGTAGTGCCAGATTAAAAAATTGAAATATTTCGCCGCGGAAGGTTACGGCCATCGATCGTAGCGATATGTCTTTATGATTCCTGGGCATACGAATATCCTTATCGATATCTATCCCTCCCAAAACGTATTTCTATCCTCTATTCTAGCATAGAAATCGTTTTATTTCCATAACCTGTTATTCTACTGGGGGGCATATGGCTCCCCAATCGTTGCTATGTCACTTAGAACTAGATACCCAGCGGTATGCTGTGGTTTATAAATAAGGCAAAATACAATTCACGGACATTTTATCTCGTCATATTTTAGCAATTATATGTTAGCAACAATAGTAACCACCCGAAGCATACGAAAAACGACGGCGCTCTGACCATCATCAGAACGCCGTCGTGCGTTTTTCCATCAACCTCTGCATAACTTCCGTAATATCAATACTTTCCTGCTCCACGCGCCGCCCTTCCATTTGCAACGCTTGAAGCACAGAAAGCCACCGGGCAAACCGTCCATCTTCTACCAGGTTGGCAAGCTTCCGGCGATACTCTTCCGTTACCGTAATCCCCCTTTCGGCATAGCGACGATAGGTCGCTACATCCATCGCCAGCGGCTGCAAATCCGGCAGCGCTTGATGGCGTATATGTTCAAAAATGCGTATGCCGCCATAATCGATATCGCCCCAGTGCCAAAACCGCGTTCCCGCCGGGGTCGCCTGCCCCAGCTTTTGCAGCAACCGCAGCGTGCCATGATGCGGAAATCCGCCGGTGTAAATGATTAAAACCGTATTTTTCTTTGTTGCCAGAGCTGCGACTGCTTGTGCAACACCGGGTTGTACTACACCAGCTTGTGCAGCGCCAACCGCTGCCACCAGTTGCTCATAACTCGTCAAGTTCTCCACCGTAACCACCGTCGCCGGCAACTTGCGCACCGCCAGCGCTTCAATCGTCGGCCCATACAGACCCACCCCGCCCGGCAGTGCCCCTACATCCGTCACCACTTCACCGACGGCAAATTGCAGTGGCCCCGCCAGCAATGTCAACTTAGGATGGTCAACAAGCCCGATGCTGTCGAGATATTCCTCATCCCGTTCAAACTCTTCACACTCTCGGCGCATCAAGGCGAGCAGCGGCTTTTCCACCACCTGCTCAAACCGCTTGGAATCCCCAAGCACGGCCTGGCTAAACACCCGTTTGGGCGTCCCCGGCGCAACCGTAGGCAGCGCCTGTAGTACACGTACCAGCAGTTCCAACTGTTCCCCATCCTCGGCCAGCCGCCCTACGGACTTGCGCTCCCCTGCCGCCTGCACAATCCCTGCCGCCCAGCGCCGCACCCATTCAAAAGGATGATCAAGGAGTTTCTCCGCTAACGCCTGCACCATCGCCAAGTGATCTGCTTTGGACGTGCGCCCAGTGAGTCGATAAGCCTGTTCCACCTCATCGAGAAGCAAATAAACCTTGTCCACCCGGCGACCTTCCTGAAAGCGCACCCACGTCACCGCCACGATGCCACGCCGCACCAGATCGCCCAGGGCGGCGTGGATCAATTCGCGGGGTCGGTAATCCATTTCATCATCATAAGCAGTTCCCAGTGGGCTGCCGCTTAGCGTCATCTGCGGCCGCTGCTTGCCCGCTTGTCCCGTACGAAAAGCCGAGCTCCGCTCATATTTATCCAAAAGAAAAGAGAGAATCTTGCGTTGATACTGCTTCGCCTTCTCCTGCTCCGCCGGGCTCAGCGTCGCCATCTCCGGAAATAAGCTCATTGGCCTGCGGCACCTCCTCGCGCCCAATCATATCGACAAAACAAACATAGCCGTCCCGGTTGACGACCAGCGTTGTCGTCACTTCCGGCGCCATGTGCTGCATCTTTTCGTCCGGCACTGCCGCGATCAGTTGCAAGTTCATCCGCTTGATCAAGCGCAAACTCGTTTGAATGCGCTCCTCATCCATCTTGTTAAAAGCCTCATCAAAAACCACCAGCCGCATCGTTTTGTTCGATGCGTAGAGATGATTGAACGATGCCAAGATAGCAATGTAAAAAGGCGTCTGTGTTTCGCCGCCGGACTTTTCTTTGAGCACCTGCGAAAACTTGTAGGACGTGCCGCGGCTCGTCACCCGAATGTCAAAGTCCAGATAGCGCCGGTAGTCGGTAAATTCCGCTTGCTCCCCCACCTCACCGCGAATCAACCGCTCAAACAGTTCATGCAACACCTGCGCTTTTTCTTCGCCGCCGTCAAACAAGGATCCCCGCTCGTTGATCTCCGGATCCATGATCGCTTCATAAAAGCGCTTGTACTTTTCACTGGCTTTGACTTCAAAATAATAATGATCCTCATGAAAGGGAAAATGCTTGAGCGCATAGTTAAGCTGTTGAAAATCACGCTTCGCCTGTTCGATGGCTTCCCGCAGCTTAAAGATAAAGTGCGACTTAAACTCCTCTTCCGACTGGCGTAGCGCCTCCGTCAGCTTCCCTTGATAATCGGGGATATCGACGGCATCGATATGATCGAGCAAGCTGCGATAGGCTTCGTTATCTTCAGCGCCCACATCAGCGCTGTAGGTGTAGCGCAAATTATACTCTTTGCGGGCATCACGTAGTTTTTCCGCTTCCTTTTGCCGCTTCGTCTCATTGCCCTGCTGGTTTCTGAGCCAGTTGCTGATCTTATTTGCTGTCGCTGCCTCTTGCTGCGCCGCTTCCAGCCAGCGTTCCTCGGCCCGCGCCAAATGCTCGGGGCCGTGCTCGGTGATCCAATCCTCCACCAACCGCCCTAACTTCTTGACCTCTTGACCGGTCAAAAAGCAGCGCCTTTGCACGTCCTGCTGCGCCGTTTCCAGTTGGCTTTTCGCACGCTCCAACTCACGAATCTGCCGGAGCAACGTCTGTTCCTGCCCATGCCAACGTTTGTACTCCTGTTCCAGGCGCTCCACATCACTCAGATCCAGTTGGGCCAGCGCGGCCGCTAACGTCTCGATCTCCCTTTCGGCTGCGGCCAAAAGGCGGGGCAAGTGCAATTGTCCCGCTAATTGCTGGCACCGGGTACGCTGATCGCTTAGTTGCCCGGCCCATCGCGCCAGTTCCTCACGGGCCGCCGCCAGGCTCGCTCTCTCCTGTTCCAACGCCGCCAATTCGGCTCGCTTTAGTTCCAGTTGGCGCACGATCGCCCGCGCCCCGATATAAGGCACTTCATAGCGGCTTTTGGGCATCTGCCGGGCCACCAAGTTGGTATAGGTCATGCACGACGCCGTCACCGCCTGGGCATGACGGCGCAGATCTTGCTCATCGTTGGCTTTGAACACCCGCCCTAGGAGATGAGCGATCCGTGCTTGTATCACCGGATGATCGGCACGCATCACTTCGGCGAGCGATCCCGGCTCCACTTTGCCCAGGTAGCGCTGCTCTTTTTCCGTGTCGACGAGCCCGACGCCTTCCAATTTAAGCCGCCATTTTTCTTGCTCATACAGCGCCAGCGCTTCGGCGAATACGGCTGGCTCCACAAGCAAGTCAAAGCGCTGTGTATGCAAATAGCCTTCTACGGCATTGCGCCATGCTTCATCGGCGATCTCTGCTTCTTCACAAAAGATCCAGACCGGCGATCGCCCTGCCAGCCGTTCCTCCAACAGTTTTTTCAGTGCCAAAAGCGAACGGTCATAGGGGCGTTTTTGGTTTTCCAGATCAGCGATCTGTTGTTGCAGCCTTTGCTTGCGCTGCTCCATCTCGGCCAGGCGATCTTCGATGCGCCCCACCGTTTTCGTCAAGCGGTCCTGCAACTGGGCCAGCATGTCGCCGACCTCGGCCAAGGCGTCACTTTTTTCTTCGGCTAAGGCATGGCTTTTTTCTTCGGCCAAAGCATCGCTTTTTTCCTCGGCCGTCGAGCCGGCTCCTTCCAGATCACCCAGTAACGCCGCCAGCAACTCTTCGGCCGCCACCAGCGCCGCTTGATCGTCTTCTGTCCACTGCCACTCGCTGTTACCTCCCCAGGAAGCGAAGGACGTCACCAGCCTGTATTGCCGATTGATGCCGTCCCGCAGCACTTGCAGCATGCGCCGGTGCTCATCGGCCTGCTTTTGCCGCTCGGCCAGTTCCGCTTTCAATGCCACCTGCCGCTGGCGCTGTTCATTGCCTTGCCAGGCCATATACGCTTCCTTGGCACGGTCCGCCGCTTCCCGCTGCTGCTCCTCGGCCAGCACGAGATCGCTGGCTTTTTGGCGGATCTGATCGTCCAGCAGCGCCGCTTGTTCTGTTGCCTGCGCCAGCAGTTCTTCCTGCTCCGCCACGCGCAAACGGCGAATCACATATTCCTGCTCCCGTACCCGCTCCCGCAGTTTCTGACAAGTGGCAAACTGCGCTGCGATCGTTTGCAGCATGTCGCGCCGCGCCTGCAACTCCGTCAACTCGCGCTGGTAATTTTCATGGATGCGAAAATTCTCTTTCATTAGATCAAGCTGCAATTCCCGCTCATCTAAGATGAAGTCAAAGACAAAATCGCGCACGTTGTGAATCGGCTTGAACGAAAGCGCCCGCACAAAGTTGGAAAAAAAGCGGTCATGCACTTGTCCCATCCGCTGCAACAAGGCCTTTTGATAAGCCGACTTGCTGCGCTCGAAAAAGGTCTTGGCTCCTTGATAATGGCGGCGAAAAGCATCACGGTTGCGCAGCTTGCCATTGCCGTCGCGCACGGCTAAGCTTTCGACGCCGGCGCCGGGAATGATGAAAAATTCTTCCACAATGCTGTTATCGCCATAGACATCAAAGACGGCGCCGATGACAAAGGTCTCGCGCTTCTTCTCATCATAAAACTCAGCGACCACATAGGAAGTAAAATCATTTTCCCGCACATGGCGCTGATCGTCACTGCCGATCTTGCCCCGGAGATAGCTGAGCAGCGATCGCCGTGCTTCATCGTGGGCCGCCGAATTAAAGCGGATCTGCCGCTGATCGGCGATGAAGATCACTTGGAGCGCATCGATGATCGTCGATTTGCCGGCACTGTTGCGCCCGGAGATCAGCGTCTGCGAACCGAAAGCCATCGTTTCATCCTGAAAATAGTGCCAGTTAATCAGCCGCAGCTTCCTCATCCACTTCATCGAACAATCCCTCCTCGCCCAGTTCATAGCGCGTGATCTTTTCATGGAGTTGATCTACCTGCTCGGCGTTGATCGCATGTAACAGCGTGTGAAACAAACGAAAGCGCGCTTCATCCATCCAGACTTCCTGATCCATCGGTTGGATCAGTTGGTACTGCGTAGCGAGGCGCACCAACTCGATCAGCCGTGTTTTTTTCAAAAAGGGCAACCGAAACGTATCATACTTGGCGCGGATCTCATAAAGCGTCGTCTCGGGAAACTCGCTTAGCGACAGTCCCTGGCGCTTTTCATGGTAAATCAAGCGCAGTACCAAGAGCCAAAGGCTTTCGTCGCGCGATAAGTTGCGCCGGTGGATGCTTTCCGGTGACGTTACGTAGATGCATTCATGGCGATCATCGACGACCACTTCCCAGCCGAGCAGGCGAAAAAAAGCATCGAGCCCTTCACAGTGCCGCCGCGCCACTTGAAAGCGCTCCCGGTCATTTTCTTTAAGCAGGAAATTGACGGCCAGCAAGCGATTGATCACATCGCGCAGCTTTTCCTGCTCTATTTGACTGATGCCTTCCCACATAGGTCTCGCTCCTCTACCATCAATTGCTTCACTGGGGGGCTTGTAGTAGGGCTTGTTGCAGGGCGCGCCGCTGGATCCTTGCGGTTCTCTCAGCAGGGCTGACCGCTCCCATCAGCGCACGAGCCGCTTCACTGATTGCTTCACCCGCTGCACTGTTCGTTCTTGAAAGCGATAATCGCCGATGGCCAAGATGCGGTTTTCGCTGCTGCGCGCCAACCGATACCCGGCTTGAACGTCATAGCCATATAAATAAACATAGTGCAAATAAAGAAACTCTTCCATCGTCGTCGGTGCCAGTTCCACAATCGACATCTGTTCCCGCTCGCCAAGCTGCGCTAACACATAGGCACGCACCTTTTCGCGAGTGATCGTCTTTTTCATGCGTTCCAGGTTTTGTTGCTTCATCTGCCGGCGCAGTTCCTCGGGCACTTCGATGACGACATGCTCCTCGGGCCGGTGGGGCTGACGGCGTTTGCGCGGTGGCAACAGCGATGCTTCGTGCAGTTGTCCCAGCCGTTGCAGGCGAAAAAGCCCTTGCAGCTTTTGTAGCCTTTGCTCGATCAACTCCTCACGATCGATTTCATCTTGGCGCAGCACTACGGAAGCCCATTCGAGAATTGTCGCCAGTTGCTGATCGATGCCGTGGCTGTGCTGGGTTAAGTAACGGGCGCGATCGAATGATGCCCGCAAATATTGATTGTGGCGCAAGTCAATCTGGTAAAGCATATCATCTAAGTTGCGATAGCCTTCATCAATGTGCAACAAGGCCGCGCGGATTCGCTCCTGGGCCTCCTCGGGTGACGAAAACAATTCGCTGCGAACCGCTTCTTCAACGGCCTTGGTCATCCAATGATCATCCATCAGGCAATCTTGCACATGGGTCAATATTGCTTGACGATAACGGGACACATGATCCGATGTTTTCAGCCGGTGGTAACTGCGGTCAACAATTTTCGTTTTGTATTCATCGAAATGATGATCCAACACGTCCTGAATCGATGATTTGGTTACCACTTGTTCCATGTGGTGCTTCATGTTGTTGATGAGAACACGTAGTTCCTCAATAAACTGTCTGGTCATCTCTTCCGCTTCGATAATTGCAACAGCCGGACGTTTTTTTGCTTCTTCACCGGTGAGCAATTGGTACGTGACAAAGGCGTAACGCTGGTACTCGACGGTGCGCACGGTACAAAGATCTTTAAATACAGCCAAGAGGCGACTCGTGTAATGGGGCAAAACGATATACTGGCGATAGCCGTCGCGTACTTCCACATCGATCCAACCTTGATCGCGCAATCGTCGCAACACGCCATTGGCTTGCAGCCGCATGGTATCCTCGGCAAACATGCTTGCCGCCGCTTCGGCTACGTTGCCATGCTTTTGTTGCTTTTCCCTATCGGCAGCAGATTCCGCGGATGTTGTGTTTGCCGCATTCCCATCATCACCCTCCGCCTCATAGACAAAGCCCTGCTCAACTTGCGTTTCTAACAGTTCCTGTACCAAGTCACGCAGGATCTCATACTGGATGCCGAAGTGATGAATCTGGTACTGCTCAAAGAGAATCATCAACACTTCTGCATAAAACTGCTTATTCTTCCCGGCAAAAAGCAAAAAGAATCGCTCCGGGATCACATCAAATAAATTCGTCATGGACAGGTCCGCCTTTTCGCTTCTGCTTGCCCTAGCATCATTTTAACCATTTTACTGCATTTTTCTATCATGATGGTACATTTCAGCTTATATCATCATGCAGAATAGGCAAAAATCGATGATCATAAAAACGACGGCACCCCGATCATCATCAGGGTGCCGTCGTTTCATGGAATACCGGCAACGCTCATTTTTTTTCTATTTTCCCTAACATCCGCACAACCAACGTTGCCGTTTCCGCGCGGCTGATGTTCGTGTTGGGCAGCAGCATCGCGTTGACACCTTTTACAATGCCATGCTTGATACATAGGGCTGCTTCGTTTTTTGACCAGTCAGCAAAGTCGCTGTAGTCGGCGAATTGAGCTAACGTTTTTGTTACTTCCCCATCGGAAACAATCGTCTCCATACCAGCATGTTTCATCGCTCGGGCGATCATCACCATCGCTTCCTGACGGGTGATCGTCTGTGCAGGCGCAAACTCAGTTTTGCTTCGGCCACGGATGATGCCGTTTTCAAAGGCGCTGGCTATGCAAGGGGCGAACCAGTCATCGGCTTGCACATCACTGAATGAACCAGACTTACCGCTGGGCGTAAGGTTAAGTGCTTTGTTGATAATCGCCGCAAACTCTGCGCGGGTAATATCGCGGTTGGGGGCAAAGGTTTCTTCGTCGATTCCGTTGACGATACCTCGCGCGACGAGATCATCGATATCGGATTTGGCCCAGTGATCGTCGATGTCACGAAGTTGGCCCCTCTTTGTTTTCACATTATTTTTTTTCGGATCTTCCTTATCGGAAGGAGATTGAGATTGTGCTTGCTGTTTATGCTTGTCCTCAGGCTTTCTTGGTTCTTCTTTCTCCACCATGACAGCATATTTAGAAAAGTGATCCACATTGACAGATATCTTATTTCCGCTGATCAGCCCGCCAAGTTTTACCCACTTTTTATCCTTTTCATCATAAAAGTATACCGCAGGTGTCTGGGTGCCTACTAATGATGGCTCAAAGCGCAATGTGATAGAAACAGGCCGGGCAAATGGTTCTGGCTGGGTTTTTGAAATTTCAAAAATTCTACTTACTAGCGTAGCCCCAGAAGGAATCAAATACGGTGCTGATATTTCTCGAACTTCCACTTCGATCGTCTTATCTATCGCATCAGCAGGAATTTGTACTTTCGCCTCTTCCCCTAGGGTGATGACTGTAGGTGTTCCCGCATACACCGTTTTATGACTTGAATTCGAATTTCCGGAACCTCGACTAACCACAGGCCTTGCGTCGCCGATAAATTCCACATCATCAATCACCCAATAGCCCGCGGGATCATCAATCCCCAAGCCCAAATCGTTGGTTGTTAATTGAAAGGTAAAGGATAGAACTACATTCGTTTGTCCAGCCACAAGGGAAGACAAGTCAAGTTTATTGGTGGAAAAATCGACAATGCTTTCACTGCTGCTCCAAACCGTTTCCCACGGCCCATCTAGTCCGTTCTTGCTTAATTTTATTGAAGTGAATCCATCCTCTTTAATTTGCTTATACCGAAGCCCAACTCTTTGCATGCCCGAAAAATCCATTGTCGGGGTAAACAGCCATGCATCTACAGCTTCACCATAGTAGGCAACTACCACCATGTTTTTATTTTCGCTGTAATATTCCCAGTCAATATCATTTGAATAGTTTTTTATCATCCATCCAGCGGGAAACGCTTGTCCATCAAATGTTTCTTTAAAAATAATTGGGTAAATAATATCGATATCAATCGTAATCGCTTGTTCTTTAAGAATTCCATTTTGATCCATAATCACATTAGCATTGATCCTTATACGATTGAAAGGATCTCGTAACGGTTCATACAGGGTGATGACCATCTCGTTTCCCTCAATGTTGACAGCATCTTTGGGCCCAAGTTTAGTGAACTGCTTGCCATCCCTTGCAATGGAGATAACCCTATCCATATCGTCTTCCGAACAGATAATGTTCTCGCTAAATATGATACGCACAACTTTATTACTATCATTGACCACATGGCCTTTTACTTGGGGTGGATGATCGCCCATACCGGAAAGCGGTATTGAGATGACGGAATTATCGGGGTCATTGCTATTTAGAACAAGCAACGCTGTGTGTTTGCCTTCTCGCTTAGGCTGAAAACCGATCTCTAATTCTGTTGTTGCCCCCGGTCCAATCATGATCCAATCTTTTTGGGGTTGAAAATCATGATTACCGTCTATCCGTACATGAACAAACGATGGGTAATCCCCTTTGTTAGTGATTGCGATGGAACGAAGTCTTTCTGATTCTGTTCCGGTCCATGCGAAATCCACTGGTTCTGTCGACAAGACAAGCTGCGGCTTAGCATCTTCTTTCACTTTTACTCGATCCCAGGCTTTTTCAACGGCAACCACTTCCGGTGATTGTTCACCAAATAATTCTTTGGCACTTTGCACCGTTGCCAAACGGGCATCGATAAAATCACTTTGAGGCGTCAGATGGAAGGCAAGTGCACGATAAAAAATCTGCCCCATCTTCTCTCTGCCGATGCTGTCTGCCCCTAAGCCTTCCGCCACAAGGTAAGCAGCATAGCTGGGTATACCACTGTAAGTATATTTACTGGAACCTCTTTGGTCATCTGATGCGTTCACAGATTGATATTCATCCATTGTCGCTGCCATCGGGTCATAACTTGTTGCAGGATCTTGCAGACTACGTAGATATCCGGGCTTGACTATCGTAACCTCCTCGCCAAGCAACCAGTCATCATTGTCGATTACACAAGCTAACACATCGCTAAGCGACTCGCTTAATGATCCAGACATATCATCATAAATCAAATCGGCAGTATTTTCGATAACCCCGTGTGTGTATTCATGTGCAACGATGTCGAGCGACCCGACGGGGTGCAAAAAAAGCTCTCCCCCATCACCGAATGCCAGAATATTAGGGCTAGCAAAAAAAGCGTTATCATAATCCACGCCATAATGAACTCCGGCTATAATGCTCATACCCTGATCATCGAGGCTGTTACGGTCAAATTTATCTTTATACGCGTTATATGTAATCCGTAGATTATGTAATGCTGAAACGGCTGACTTATCCCAATCACCATCCAAGGAAATCGCTTCAACGACTGAATCAGGATGATTATGATAACTGTTAAGATAATCAGAAATAATGATATTCCCTTTTCCAGGATCATCAGGAAGCACAGGGGGCGTTGTATGCATTGGCAACGAAGTATCTGCCATATAATATTTCTCTCCGTCTACCTGTTGCCACACGGAGAATGTTTGCTTTTCATCGTTTAGATCGAGACCTGAAGCCTCAAAGCGCCCCGGTACCGCTCCGGGTTCGTTAGGTAATGCCCCAGGTTCTGAAAGGCTTAATGAGTTGATTAACCGGGGTAACTGTTCAGTCTGAACAGTAGGACTGGCTTTCTCAGGTGTGACCGAATCATTGGACCCTCTGTCTTTGTATTTGTGAACAAGCGAGCCATCGACTGCATCAATAAAATAATGCCACCGGCTTCGAGGATCTTGAGCCTCGATATGATAAACAAGATAGGGTTGGCTATTTTTTATATAGATGGTCAATTCGGATGAAGCACTGATAGTTCCTGATCCTAATTCTTTTATTACCTCTTCTTGGGCTGATTCAATGGAGATTTTAGGTGATGTCTCCATTTGCGGTGTTTTCTCACTGCGCCCTTCAATCAAATACACAGCGCCGTCCCTGTTCATATGGACAATGATTTCTTTTCCCCATAAGGGGATTCCTTGAAAGTGCTGGCGAAATTTAACATGGTGAAATCCAAGGGGATCTTTTATGTTTTGCTTGAGCTTGAATTCTTCAACAGGATTATCAATCTGTAATATCGTTTTATAGGAGTCCAAGGCAGCCAATGCGATATTCTCTAGGTTATCTTCGTCCAATTGTGCCTGCCGCATCTGTTGTGCTCTCGGTGATGGATGGTTATATAGAAAATTACCACTAATAAAACGGGGGATCCCATTTTTTTTATCAAAATGAATCTCTAAGTTCTCTGGAAAAGTAGATAGCTCACTAATTTTCGGGTTATCTTGCGTTGCATCATTCCACTCCAGCGCACTTGCACCGGAGGGCATGCTCAGCACAACAAATAAAGCCATGACCCAGTATTGCATGAGCACTCGAATCTGTTTCACTGTTTTTCACTACTTTCATAACCGAATGGACTATCGGATGAACAAGCTGTCTTAATGAGTTGTGTTGCTAACTCTTTGGCGAGAATTGATTTCTAGCCAACCATGATCTTATTCAGTTAGACTGTTATCCTCCTTTCAATTCTAATCCAATTTTTAAATTACCATGTAATCAATAGATGTCAATCACTTATTTCCAATCATTCATTGAATAGTAACAATCAAATTTGGATCATCAAAAAAAAACGACGCCCAGATCTTCATCTGGGCGTCGCTGCGCTTTGTTGGTCAATACCGTTCTCTTAACTTACGTTCTCTTGCTAATACCACTACTTGATAAACATCTGCACCCAAGCACCCTGATAATAGCCTACACCAATCGTATTATAGTTGGCATTCAAGATATTCGCCTTGTGCCCGGAACTGTTCATCCAGTCCTGCATCACTTGGGCCGGTGAGGTTTGTCCCTTGGCAATATTCTCGCCTGCCCAGGAATAGTTGATCCCGAAGGATTTCATCATATCAAAAGGCGATCCATAGGTCGGCGATGTATGGGAGAAGTAATTGTTGACGATCATGTCTTTGGCTTTCACTTGGGCTACATTGCTCAAGTTGCTGTCCAATTTGAGCGGGGCCAGACCGGCCTTGGCGCGTTCAGCATTTACCAGATCAGCAACTTGGCGCGTATACTCTTGCTGCGTCGTTGTTGCCGGTGTTGTCGTCGTTGGTGTTGGTGACGTTGTCGTCGGTATCGTTGTCGTTGGTGTTGTCGCCGGTGCCGTTGGCATCGTCGGCAGGGTCACCGTCGTTGTTTTCGGCAGACGCAGCACCTGTCCTACATACAGATAGTTCGGGTTAATCAATGTTGGATTGGCCAAGCGCAAATCCGTAAGACTTACACCGATTTTCGTGGCAATACGCTGGAGCGTATCACCCGGTTCGACGATATACGAAGGCGTCGGTAACAGCAGTTTTTGGCCGACATAAAGCCAATCGGTCGTAAGCCTGTTTAAGCTTTTGATTTTTGTTACCGTCACCCCGTTGGCTTGGGCAATCTTCCAGAGGGTATCACCCGATCGTACAGTATAGGGCGTGACGTTACTCAGCGGTGCGATCTGCCGATCCGGCGACAAGGGTTGGATCACCGGTTTACGTGGCGGCAATTGATACTTTTTCGGAATTACCGGTGCTTTGAGCGTATGGCCGGCAATCGTTTGCCCCGGTGTCCAGGAGCCTTCCGGCAATACTCGCCGTACGGTGTAGAAATTGCTGCCCCACCAGTAGCGAACATCATCAACAATGCCGATGGCCGTGGGATTGTTCGTATCGGCCGTGCCGATGACTAAGGGTTTCCCGTCCACCATACCCATGAAAATCGCGACATGGCCGATGTACTTGTTACCACTGGAGTCCTTTTTCCAATAGGTGAAAATGTCACCAGGGCGCAGGTTTTCTGTGCCTTTGATCGTCCAGTAGCTGCCTTGTTTGGCCGCATAGACACCGTTCACGCGAGTACCGACGGTGTTATACTTTTTCGCTGTTGTCGTAATGTCAAAGCCGAGATCACTGTAGACCAGCGAAACAAAGTTCGAGCAATCAACAATGCCATAGTCTTTATAGCCTTTGTATTGATGGCCATAGACCATGTAGCCTTGGTCCATGTACCAGATCGCTCGTTCCACCAATTGATCGGCCAAACTGCCGTTGATCGATTGATAGTTCTGACGCCATTTGGCGATCTTGGGAACTTCGTCTTTTTGGTAGCTGCTGATGTACTTGTTATACTTGGAGATCGCTTGCGACGTACTGTACCGGGCCCAATAAGCATCTGCTGGATTCGGTCCTGTCAGGAAAAAAAGTGATGCTGCAAAGATACCTGCCATGATCGTTGCCAGTGCTTTTCTCATTCTCGTCCACCCTTCACATTATAGTTGCAGGAGACGCTCTCGGTACGTCTCCCTGACCATGCGTCGCTCATGGTTACTATAGCATTCGTTGTGAACATTGCGTTGTTGTCCAAAAATGATCAACGCGCACTGATAACACCTATTACAACCAATTCGTAACATTAGCACTGGTATAACAGTAGTATCTTTGAGCTTCTCCTTACGGACATCAAATGCACTATACATCCTTTAAATATTATTTATAACTTAAATACTAATTATGTTAAAATGAATTAGCTGTAACCATCAATAAACCATTAAGGAGAAGGCCCATGACGATACGAAAACAGATTTTAGTCACGTTGCTCTTCTTTGCGTTGTTTCCCATTCTTACTGGCGGAGGGATCGCTTTCATCGGCATCAGTCGGGGCCTTTCCTCCATGGAGCAAGAGCAAGCCCTCTTTGCCGGCAAAGCGGCCACCAATACAATGAGCGTACTTAATCAACAAATGGAACTAGCTGTACGCACTAATGCATTCTGGACTGATGCCCACGATGCCGTTGACCAAGAAAACGTAGCTTGGATCAAAGAACAATATGTCCCGATTAAGGAAGACTTAGATCTGGATTTCTTATTGGTTTGCAACAAAAATGGAAAAATGCTGTTGAACTCGGGTTCCGAAGATTTCTCCGGTGATATGACCACCCATCCCATCTTATCCCCGGTTGTGCAAGGCCAAAAAGTAAAAAGCGGACTCTTTATCACCTCGAAAGGCCTCGCCATTATTGGTACCGCTCAGATTCTCCAAAACCAAGGTAACGGAAATTCGTCCGGTTACCTGCTCTTCGGTCAATATCTTGGACAGGCTCACTTGGAAACCATTCAAAACATTACGGGTTCGCAAGTTGTTATTCATTATACCAGCGGTCAAGTCCCGATTGCCCTTGATCCTGCCTTTGCACAACAAGCCAACAGCGGAGGCAGCATCACCAAGCAAGTCATTCATGAATCCACGTATTTGACTGCTTACCAACCGATCATCGATATCAACGGACAAGAGATTGCCACCCTATCTGCTTCGATCCCGATCTTGGCTAGTGTGGAAACCAAAACCAACTTGACCATCATCGCTCTCGCAGTTTTGACATTCAGCACCTTGCTTGCCGTCAGCTTTGGCATTGTGATGTCGAACCGTTTTGCCGGCCCGATGAACATCACAACAGAGCTCCTAAAACGAGTCTCTGAAGGTGATTTGCGCGAAGAGCAAATTCAGCAGGTCAGCAGCAATGAGGAAATCCAAGCCATGCGCCGCGCCTATAGTCAGATGGTCCAAGGTTTGCGGGCGCTTGTCAAGGGAGCCAATGAAAATGCCGTGACGGTTGCCCAATCCACAGGCACACTTTCATCCAATGCCCAACACCTGGGCACAGCCAGCGAAGAAATTTCCGCATCTGTACAAGAAATTACAGTGGCGTTTCACCAGGTTTTAGGCAACGTGAAAAAAACAGTTACGGCGATGCAAGAAATGACCTCCAGCGTTCAGCAAGTTGCCACCGATTCTGAAGCAGTTTCCCTTTTTACCCAAAAAACCAGTGATGCCGCTCACGCGGGCATGGAAGTCGTCAATAAAACGGTGAATCAGATGAAAACGGTCATGGAAAAAGCCAAAGATACGGAATGCATCATTAATCACCTTGGCGACAACTCGCAAAGAGTCGGACAGATCGTTGACGTCATCACCGGCATCGCTGAGCAGACCAACCTCTTAGCGTTAAATGCCAGCATTGAAGCCGCCCGTGCCGGTGAGCAGGGCCGGGGATTTACCATTGTCGCTGAAGAAGTTCGTACACTGGCCGAAGAGTCGGCCCGTTCCGCCAAAGATATTCATGACATCATCTCAAGCATTCAAAAAGATACCGCTGAAGCGATCGCATCTATGCAAGCCGAAATGGCTGTATTAGACCAAGGATCACACCTCATCGAAAAAACCGGTGAGACCTTTGCCCACATTGAACAAGCAGCCGTCAATTTATCCGTCCAAGTCAGCAATACAAGCAAGCAAATTGAGCAAATGGCCAGTCAAAGCCAACAAGTTGTTGCGCAGATTCATTCCGTCGAACAAGGTGTCCAGATCACAACGGGTAACGCCGAGCGCATCGCTACTGCAGCGAAGGGGCAATTGGACTTTGTCAAGGAACTTACCACATCGATTCATCATCTTGATGAGATTGCTCAACAGTTAAAAGCTTTGAGCAGTCAGTTCAAAATCTGATCACGAGGACTGGCCGCTCCCCTGATTCGAACTCTTATTTTTACCAAAGCACAAGCACCAATCAAAAGCCAAACCGGAGGTCGCTCCACATGAGCAGACCTCCGGTTTTCGTTATTCCCAATTTTCGATTTTCACATAATCTAATCAAGAGGAGGCGATTCAGTATGTCCTTATTAGAAGGCCTTAGCCCCAAAGAACTGGTGATCATCGCTGCCCTCATTGCCATCCTCATCATCGATGACCTCAGTGCCGACGATCTGAACGTACTGGGTAACTTTGTCGTTGCCGTCGGTGGCCTGCTCTTGACCGCGGCCGCCCAAAAGTCCTCTCAGGAAAGCGCGGCGGAAAACCCACCGGCAAAGGAAGGCACGAAAAAGGCTACGGAAAAGACTACAGATAAGACCGCGGATAGGGCCACGAATAAGCCAAAAACCGGGACCGAGATCAAGAGACCCTGTCGACCATCGAACTCAGGTACGTATCAACCGGTGTAGCGCTGCCCGCGCTTCCGCCGCCGATGGCCAAGCTTCCACAGCCGCTTCTCCCATGAGCCGGCGCAAAAAAGCGATCATTCCCGGCGAAAGCGGCACCAGTTGATCCCACTTTTGCCCATCGCGAATCTCCGGCGGCACATGATTGACCATCATATCGACGGCCACCACACCGGCACCAAAAAGGTCACTTTGTGGACTAATCGCCCGGCGACGGATACGGTAACGCCTATCGGCGCTTTCTTCGATCGATGATTGCTGGCATCCTGACGCATTGCATTCAGGCCCATCGGCATCGGCACGAACCGATACCGGATCCGTCAACGCTTGATCAGCCGGACAGCCCATACGCCGGGCCAAGCCAAAATCGATCAAAAACACCTGCCCATTCGACCAGAACACATTGGACAAGCGCAAGTCACGGTGGATGACAGGCCATGCCCCCCGGGCGGATTCATGGATCGCCTGCAAGATGCCCAGCAATTGATCCAGCACCGCCACTACTTGCTCTTCCGTAAACCGTACACCGGCCATCACCTGTGCACTCAAGGGTTCCCCCGTTACATAGGTCTGCACCAGATAAAAGCAACCGTCTCGCTCAAAAGCTTCGATACACCTTGGCACCTGTGGATGATCGATGCTACGTAAAATCGCTGCTTCCGTTGCAAAGCGTGATCGCGTAATCTCGATACCTTCGCCGCGATCCCAGAAACCTTTGATCGCATAGGGGTGTCCATCATACCACGCCCGGACAACAGCTCCATAGCTACCGAAGCCGAGCAGCGCCTCCAGTTGATACGTCCGTGATGGTGTGGTCAGCGTTCACGATGAGAACAGGCGGCCTAAAAAACCTTTACGCTTATAAGCAGACGAACTGTAATGCCGTCCATGCACCGGGATGCCAAAGACCGTCCCACCGGGATGGGGATGTACCGGAGGATGGGGCGGCATCGGCGCTGCCGGCGGCACAAAAGCGGCCGGACGTGGCGGCGCACCTTTAAGGGCTACACCACAATAAGGACAGGCCGCCCAATCGGGATTGGTAGTTTTGCCACAACCGGGACAACGCGCCGGTGCCGTTTCCGTTCCACAGTGAGGACAAAAACGAAAATCATCTTGGATCATCCGTTGACAGCGAGTACACTGCATAAAAACATCCTCCTTAACGTTACATCCTTCGTCTTATTAGGATAAGCCATGATGCATCGATATAATACATAATTTTACTACAAAAGCCGCCTTACCGCAACGAAGGTACGCCGTAACCCGGCTGACGCTTTCGCATGCCGCCCATGAACTCAAAATCGCATCTCCATAAAAATAAATGAAGCAATCACCAACGGGCAAAACGATAAAAAAGCCCCGAAAACACAGGAGGTCATCGGAGCAATCCTATCATTGAACGATCGTTGAACGGTTGTCCAACCTATGGGTAAGCGTATCCAGCCACTGATTCACGACATTTTGTAATTGATCCCGCGTGATCGGTTTGCTGAGAAAGTCATCCATACCGCAAGCCAAGCACTGCTCACGGCAGCCCTCCAATGCATGGGCCGTCAATGCAATGACCGGAATATGACCGCCTCGACGGCGTTCCCGTTCCCGAATGATTCGAGTGGCCGTAAAACCATCCATCACCGGCATTTCACAATCCATCAATACCAGACTATATTTTGCCCGTTCCATCATCTTCAATGCCATCTGCCCGTTTACCGCAATTTCAGAAGCTAAGCCGATCTTTCTCAGCTGTTTCTTAAGTAGAATTGCATTGCTCCCATTATTCTCCACAATCAGAATAACTACATTCTGCCTCAAGATTTCTTGGTTCGACATCGTTGGTTTCGGTACACTCTCAGGCACTGCAATTCGTTCTATGGGCAGCGTGAACCAAAAAGTTGACCCCTGTCCTGAGTTACTGCTTACACCGATGTTACCGTTTAGTAACCGCACAATACGCTGGCAGACAGCAAGACTCATGCCTATCCCGCCGTATTTACGATTGAGTGAAGATTCCACTTGGGTAAAGGGTTGAAAAATGCTTTCCTGCACTTCCGGCAAAATGCCAATTCCTGTATCAGCTACTTCAAAGCGAACCATCGTTACACCGGGAACGGTCATCGTGGGTACCGGTTCGGCGCTCACCCGCAATGCGATCTCGCCGGCCTCCGTAAACTTAAGCGCATTATGAAGTAAACTGTCCAGCACTTGCTGAATACGCAAAGGGGCACCGCGGAACGGACTGCTTACACTCGGATCAATATGTTGATGAAGCTTCAAGCCTTTGCTTAGCGCTTCCTGTTCATATTTCTTTACGACATGTTCAACCAAGATCGATAGATTCATTTCTTCCATCGTCATCGACAGATTCTCCGTTTCCAGTCGTGAAAACGTCAGGATCTGGTTAATCACATTCAGTAACGTATTGGCTGAATTAATGATCATCGTCGTAAGTTCCTTATGCTCTCCTTCCCGTACAATTTCAGTCAGTAGTTCCGCCGAGCCAAGAATCCCGTTTAATGGGGTCCGCAGCTCATGGCTCATCATCTTCAGGAACTCACTTTTGAGGCGACTGGCCGATTCCGCTTGTTGCTTCGCCCGTACCAATTCTTCCCGCGACCGGGCGCTATCCAGCACAATCGAGATCTGGTCAGCCATATATTCCAAAAAAGAAATCTGCATCGAATTGAAGAAATCAGCAATCGACGAATAACAAGCGATCATTCCCCATACCTGCCCCCTCACTTTCAGAGGAAAGGCACCTGTAGATTCAATGCCATACCGGAGAGCCCGTTCGCACCAAGGCGCAAAATTCGGATCTTTCACCGTAACAAAGGAACTTGTTCGCATACGAACTGCCTTGCCGCATGGCCCTTCTCCATGGGGTCCCTGATCCCACCGGACGGTCAACCCCTGTAGATACCCAGAAGCACTCCCCGCCGAAGAAAGAATACTAAATGTTCCATCTATTTCTTTGATACCGATCCACACCAACTTCAAGTGAAACAGTTGAACAAGTTGTTGACAAATATAAGGAAGTATCTCACTTGAAGGACGATTCTCTAACACAGAGAAGGCAATCTCTCTGATCAGTTGCTCCCGTTCAGTAGCACCTCGTTGTCCATTTTGCTCATTTTCAGCCTGCAACAGCGGGCTTTCCCCTTGCTCGGCCACCGGTGTTCCCATCGGCTCGCACTCTCGCAGACTATCCATAAGCCATCATACTCCTATCAAGTCATAATCAAGTCATAATATATCTAATCATAATATATCTAATCATAATATATCTAGTCATAATAACTTCAATCCATGATCTTAATAGATAGATAACTTCGACTGCCAAACTTGATCTCCTGTTGTCGAATTCCACCGGGAATTGAAAATAATAAAAAATTAAAGCCAGCGCATTTGATCGATCAATTGCGCTGGCCTGGCCGCCAATGATAATTGGAATTACTTCGAACCCGTCACACCTCGCTCAGCACGTTCAATCGCTGCACGTACCAAGCTCCCCGCATCCCGAGTGGTCACCCCACCCCAGCCTTCACGATCGACCACATCGGCAAAGCCTAATTCTTGGGCCAACTCGTATTTCAGCTTCTCGGACATGACAGGACGGCGACGAGACATGTGATTCCTCCTCTCTTAGCGAACCGCCTATAGTGTTTCGCTTTTGTCTTTATCTTATGCGGTAAAAAGAACAGCGTTCCTAGCAGGAAAAAAGGGCGAAAAAAAGAACTCCAATAGGGGCATAAATGCTTACTACTTACTGCCTTCTGCCAACTACCTACCGTCATTGATAATCTCAACTACCATATATAATAAAGGAATCGTATGATAAATGATGTATTGTTGATGGCGCTGCTGGCCGGTTCGATGACCATTCTTGGTGGCTTACCTTTTTTCTTTTTGGCGGTAAGCCACCGGCTGCGTGACAACTTGCTTGGTTTTTCTGCCGGCATGATGGTTACCGCTGCCTTTTCACTGATCAGTGAAGCGCATAATTACTGGTTGATGGTTGCCGGTATGGGGATCGGTGCGCTTTTGTTGTCCTTGCTGATCCGGTTTTTCCCTGAAGGCGGACGACTTGCCTGGCTTTCGTTTATTGCCATATCGCTGCATAATATCCCGGAAGGACTCGTCGTCGGTGTAGGTTACGCGGAGGAGGCCACGTTAGGTTTGCTCATGGCCGTGACCATCGGCATTCAGAATATGCCGGAGGGTCTGATGATCGTGGCGCCGCTTTTGGAGCAAGGGATTAACCGTTGGAACGCTTTTTTCTTTTTAGCCTGCGCCGCACTGGTCGAACCGGTTTTTGCCGTGTCCGGCTATGTGCTGGTGGCACAAGTGAATGAACTGCTGCCGCTGGCATTGGGCTTTGCCGCCGGTTCCATGCTTTATGTGACTTTCCGTGAACTGATCCCGGAAACCCATGGTCATGGCTATGAAGGGCAAGCGACTTTTTCCTTTTTGTTTGGTGTGGTCCTTATGTTGGGGTTGGGCCAATTGTTTTAGCTTAGGGAAAGTTGTATTAGCTTAAGTTCATTTGTTTTAAACTTAAGGACATTTGCTGTAACCTATGGTTCTGTAACAAAGTAAACAAAGCCGCCGCCTTTTTTCGTGGTACGGTACCATAAGGAAAGGTCAATTTTCTTGATCATTCCCCCATCGGCGATATCGACGAATACAGAGCGCTCATCGCCGGAGCACTCCAGCGCAACTATCGTCACCCAGTGCCATGCTTCAAGGTTGACTTCTTCGCCGTTGCATAAGTTAAGGAAGGCAACCGGTGTGTCTTGCCGTAATGCTTCTTTTAAAAATGTTACGACTTCATCGAAAGCGGGACGGGATGCTTTGGCTTTCGGCAAGTTGCATACATTATAGGTAACTTTCATTTGCTTGGCCTGCGCATAGGCCAGTACCGATTCATAAAACAATTTGGTTGTCGGTATTCCACGGAAGGTCGGGGTCACATATCGCCATACTTCGTTCATCCAGGCTACACAGTTGGCTTTATTATGGAATCTTTTGGCCTTCTCACCGGCCATTCGGGTCTGGTAAAGATAAAAAAGGATATTGCAGGCGGTGGAAGGACCGCACCCGGAAAGGCGTCTCCAAAAGGAAGTGTACCATTCCTGATTGCAGCCATAATAGATTTGGTTGGTTTTTTCATCGGTTAAGGTAAATACCTGCAAATTCTTGATTGCCGTTGTCTCCATATCGTACGCCTCATTCCTACTGCTTTCTTGATTCTTCCCGCTCAAACGGCGCAGGTACCATGAAGCTTTTTTTCATTACTTGATAGCACACCATCATGCTATCTGCTTTGCTTGGTTGATGCAAATCAATTGGGGTAATCTACAATATACAAAAAGCCGTCTCCTTGCTCATTATTTCGCGCAGGGAGACGGCTTTTCCTTTATGGGTTGCTTATCTTGCTTGTGACAGAATTACCCGGTATTGTATCCAAAGGCTTGCTTCGTCGGTTGGTGAAAGCCTATCTTGCGGGTGGAAGTTTCCCGCTTGATCAGCCGTTACTAACTTCATGATACTGGCGCGCTGGACATAGGTCATCCGTTCGGGAGCGATTTGATCGGCATCGCGGAACTGCTGAAAAAGTTGAATATACATCAAGGAGCCTTTTTTACTTTCCAATGCTTTTACGAGCCAAAGGGCGGCTTCCTCACGGGTAATCGCATCATCGGGGCGGAAGGCTTGTCCGATGTCAATGATGTTATAGTGTCCGGCGATGACTACATCGTGAGCATAACTGGCTTCCTGGGGAACATCGGTTACGTAGTCGCTGGGAACGGGCGCTTTGATGAAGCGAATGTGATTGAGGTTTAGGTCGGTCTCCTTGATCAGTTTGGTCAGGAAGGCGAAGCGCGTGATCGTTTTTCCGTTATCTTTTTCGTCTATGGTTTTGGTTGCCGTCGATGGGGATTGTGGTTCGGCCTGCGCTGTAATCGCAATGGTTTGGGTGGAGTCATGCCAAACGACGTGGCACCCTAAGGCTTCGGAAACAAATCGTAGCGGAACCATGGTGCGATCTTGGATGATTTTAGCCGGTACATCAAGGTCCATGGGATTGCCGTTTTTGGTGGCTTGACCACCGAGGGGTAAGCGGATGTTATTGTCTGCTTTTTGGATGATTACGGTCTGGGTGGCCACATCCCAATTGACGTTGGCACCCAGCGCCGTGCTGATCGCCCGCACCGGCACCAGGGTCCTGCCGTTTTCGATGATGGGGGGCACGTCAAAAGCGAGTGCTTGGCCATCAACAGTCACGGTAGGTGCGGCCCAGGCTGTTGTCGTTAACGCCAACAAGGCTGATGTTGTTAGGAAGGATAGAAAACTTCTTTTCAACAGTACTCCTCCGTTCTTTTGTGATCCTCTGTTCTATGAATTATCCCGGCTCACAGGAACAATATTCTGAGTCATAAATTTTATCCTTTTTGTTGTCCCCAAACTTTTCAATATATAACTAAATCATAATGTAACTCATAGCTGTTTGCAACGAACTTGTCCAAAAAAAAGCCGGCAGTAATCTCCATCACTGCTGGCTAGAATATTTCCAATCATAACTATTAGGCTCAGTTTGATTTATCTCTATTGCTTGACTATATTACTTACCCCTTCCGGCTCTCCGCAACCACCTGGAACGACTCTCTTGCCGCCGCAATCGTCGCATCCAGATCTTCCTGCGTATGGGCCAGCGACATAAAGGCCGCTTCGAACTGCGAGCATGCCAGATACACACCCCGGTCAAGCATCGCCCGGAAGTAGGTCGCGAACGCTTCCGTATCAGACGTAAAGGCCGAAGCAAAATCATTGACCGGCTGTTCCGTAAAGAAGCCTGTAAACATCGCCCCGACGCGGTTCGTCGACACAGCTACACCGGCATCTTGCGCCGCTTGCGCTAAGCCATCGGCCAGATAAGCTGCTTTTTTCTCCAGCTCATCATAGGTACCGGGACGCTTGAGGATATTCAGCGTCGCAATTCCCGCCGTCATGGCCAAGGGGTTACCGGACAGTGTGCCGGCTTGATAGATCGGGCCGGCCGGCGAGATTTTCTCCATGATCTCCGCTTTACCACCATAAGCACCGACGGGCAGACCACCGCCGATGATTTTGCCGAGACAGGTGATATCGGGGTCGATCTTATACCGGCTCTGAGCTCCGCCGTAAGCTACGCGGAAGCCACTCATCACTTCGTCGAAGATCAACAGCGCGCCAAACTCCTGGGTCAGCTCGCGTACACCTTGCAGGTAGCCCGGACGAGGCGGCACAACGCCCATGTTGCCCGGTACACCTTCAATGATCACGGCCGCAATATCGCTGCCCACTTGGGCAAAGATCTCCCGCAACGTTTCCAGGTCATTATAAGGTGCTGTGATCGTATTGGCGGCAATGTTTGCCGGAACCCCCGGGCTCGTCGGCACGCCAAAGGTCAGCGCACCGGAACCGGCTTTGATCAAGAGGCTGTCAGCATGGCCATGATAGCAGCCTTCAAACTTGACGATCTTGCTCCGGCCGGTGAAACCACGAGCCAGACGCAGTGCGCTCATCGTCGCTTCCGTACCGGAGTTGACCATACGCACCTTGTCCATCGCCGGGAACGCTTCCAGCACCATGTTGGCCAACTTCGTTTCCAGTTCCGTCGGCGCACCGTAGGACGTACCCCGGTCTACAGCCGCTTTGAGCACTTCCGCCACTTCGGGATGGTTATGACCGACGATCATGGGACCCCATGATTGCACATAGTCGATATAGCGGTTGCCGTCCACATCATAGAGGTATGCACCGTTCGCCCGATCGATAAACACGGGGTTACGACCGACCGATTTAAATGCCCGCACGGGCGAGTTGACGCCGCCGGGAATGACTTTCAACGCTTCAGCAAACATTGCCTCCGAGCGTTCATAGCCGTGATGAGCCAAAATTTTCGCCTCCTACGCTTCTTTTTCCATGAAGTAACGCATGCTGGTCTTTTTCAGTTCCACTGTAGAGAAAAGCAACCGGTAATCGGTGATGCCTGTCGCTTCGGAAATCCGCTTGGCAACGGCTTCGCAGTCTTCCCGGGTTGTGCCGTGAATCATTGTAAAATGGCTGTAGGGCCAGCCTTCAAACCGGGGACGCTGGTAGCAATGGGAAACTTCCCGAAAACCGGCCATGATCTTGCCGATCTCATCGGCTTTTTCTTCCGGTACATTCCAGCAACCCATACCGTTGGCCGTATAGCCCACTTCACGGTGACGCAGTGCTACGCCAAGACGGCGCATGGCACCGGTATCTTTTAGGCGTTGTACTGCTGCCAGTACTTCCTCTTCAGTGAGACCGATTTGCTCACCGATCGCCTGATAGGGACGCGATGTCAGCGGCAGATCATCTTGCAAAAGACGAATAAGCTCTTTGTCTTTTTCAGTCCACATGGTATTCACGCATCCTTATTGTTTATCGACTTTACTGTTCTCAGTCACATCGTATCGATAGCACGGCAAACGCCATCGTGATCAATCATGACGATCGGGCGATGGCGTCCGTGCTTTTACGCATGCAAAGATGAACGGCTTCTAAAGGTTAAAGTCGACTTTGATCTTGAAAAAGCGGGTCGCCGGCAAGTTGTGGATGTCGCAGCCGCTGGCCTGGCGCATCTGATCCAGTGTCGCTTCCATCGCTTCCGTCGACGGAGCAATCAGGGTGAACCACATGTTGAACTCATGTTCGCGACGGTAGTTGTGGGTCACACCGGGGACCGCGTTGATCACTTCAGCGACTTCGTCATAGCGCTCTTCGGGAACGCGCATGGCGCAGAGGGTGGAACGGTAGCCCAGTTTACGGGAATCAAAGATGCCGCCGATGCGCCGAATCGCACCGGTATCTTTGAAACGTTGCAAGCGAGCCAGGATATCTTCCTCCGAAGTGCCCAGTTGCTCCCCAAGCTCTTTGTACGGCTCAGCAACGATAGGGAACCCGGTCTGGACGATATTCAGCAGGCGGCGATCAAGTTCATCCATCGCCACGGCACTTTCAGCCGCTGCCGTTGCATTAGACGGTTGTTGCGCAGTCATGGACTTACCCCTTCCGTCCGTGATAGAGGCACCAGGGCTCTTCAGCCATGAAGTCGTTGTTGTGGTAGTAGTAAGCGCGAGCCCGGCAACCGCCGCAAGCGTATTTGTATTTGCAAGAACCGCAGCCACCTTTGTAGGCCAAGGTGCGCAGTTCTTTGAAGATCGGTGCTTCTTTCCAGATCTGCGAGAACGGCGTTTCACGGACGTTGCCGGCGGGAATGTTCAGGTACGCGCAAGGCTGGACAATGCCTTTCGGCGAGATGATGCAGTAGTGGGTGCCGGCGAGGCAGCCACGGTTGTAGCGCATATCCATGCCCATCTCCTTGGCGATACGCATGAACTGCGGTGCGCAAGTTGGTTTCAGTTCGATATCGACGGTTTTTTGTTTTTCCAGGATCTCCGTCAAGATCTCTTCGTAGGCTTCGGCTTTCAGCGACTCTTCTTCGATCGAAACAGCGCGGCCCGTCGGTACAAGGAAGAAGGTGTGGTGGCCAACAGCGCCCATTTCCACGGCAAAGTCAGTCAGCGCATGTACCTCATGGCGATTCCAATCCATGACAGTCGTGTGGATCTGGAAGCCTAGGCCGGCAGCGCGGCAGTTTTTCATGCCTTCGACGGCTTCATCCCAGGCGTTGGGATAGCGGCGGAAGGTGTCATGTTTTTGTTTGTCCATCGAGTCGAGGGAGATCCCGATGCCCATGGCGCCAGCTTTTTTGAGGTTTTGAGCCATTTCCAGCGTGATCAAGGTGCCGTTGGTGCCGAAAACCGAGCGGAGGCCCAGGTTGGTGGCATGTTGCACCAGTTCGACGATGTCGGGGCGCATGAGCGGCTCGCCACCGGAGAAGATCATGATCTTAAAGCCGGCTTTGGCGATCTCGTCGAGCAGCGATTTGCCTTCTTCGGTGGAAAGCTCTTCACTGGCTTTGGCTCCGGCATCACGGTAGCAGTGATCGCAGAACATATTGCACTGGTTGGTTGTATTCCATGAAATGATCACAGGTGCTTCCTCCCCATTCTATATTCGGTGTTTTGTATCTGTCGTTGATCGCCATGTTCAGCAACGCAACAATTGTGCAGAACTGAAGTATGCGGCAAACTTCTACTCGGCCAGCCAGCGGACAACGTCTTTGGCATGGTAGGTGATGATCATATCAGCACCGGACCGTTTGAAGCTAAGCAGGATTTCCAAGACGGTTTTTTTCTCATCGATCCAGCCGTTGGCCGCGGCCGCTTTGACCATGGCGTATTCGCCGGAAACGTTGTAGACGGCGACAGGCATGCCAAAGTCTTGCTTGAGGCGGTAGATGATGTCCATGTAGGACAGGCCCGGCTTGACCATGATGATGTCGCAGCCTTCCTGGATATCCAGAGCCGTTTCACGGAGCGCTTCATTGGAGTTGCCCGGATCCATTTGATAGGACCGGCGGTCACCCCATTGCGGCGTCGATTCAGCTGCTTCACGGAAAGGACCGTAAAAGGCCGAAGCATATTTAGCCGAGTAGGACATAATCGGGATATGATTGAAACCGGCTTCATCTAAAGCGGCGCGGATCGCACTGACCCGACCGTCCATCATGTCAGAAGGCGCGACCATATCGGCACCGGCCTGTGCATGGGAAACGGCAGCCCGTCCCAGGTATGCTAGTGTCGGATCATTGAGCACGCGATGGCCTTCGACGATGCCGCAGTGACCGTGATCAGTGAATTGGCAAAGGCAAACGTCAGTGATGATGTACAGATCGGGACAGGCTTTACGGACGGCACGAACGGCTTCTTGCACGATGCCGTTGGGATCGTACGCACCGGAACCGAATCCGTCTTTTTCTGGGGGAATGCCGAAGATCTCCACGGCCTTGACGCCCGCTTTGACGGCATCGACGGCTTCTTTGACGAGCAGGTCGATGGACAGTTGGGAAACGCCCGGCATCGAGGAGACCGGATTGTTGACGTTTTCGCCGGGAACGACGAAAAGCGGATAGATTAAGTCTTCGGGACGCAGATGATTTTCGCGAACCATTTCCCGAACCGTGGGGTTTTCCCGTAAGCGGCGCATCCGCTGAATGGGGAAGCCAGGTACGATGTATTTCACAGTTGAGTCCTCCTCTTCCCTGTCACCAAGCAAGTAGGTCGGTTGCCGGGAGAGGCTTGTTCGTCTCCCCCGGCTTCTATGTTCGGATCAATACTATTTTATCGGGATTACCGGGATTGTCTGTACACTAGTCCTGCCGGTATTTCTGGCATCAACAATTTGTAGGACATCACCGGAAGCCCCAGTATATTGAACATCAACGGTATCACCGTCAGCGTTCAGCTCTTACTTAATGCCGATTTCTTCGTCGGTCAGGTAGCAAGCGGGATCGGATTCCCAGAAGTCGCCCGTTACCGCTTCAGCGCGAGCGCGGAAGTTGCCGTTGCAGACGTTGAGCCATTGGCACTTGGCGCAGCGGCCTTTGAGCAGCGGTTTGCGATCTTTGAGACCGGCCAGGATTTCGTTTTTCGAGGTGTCCGTCCAGATTTCGCCGAAAGGACGCTCTTTGACGTTGCCGAAGGTGTGGTTTTGGGTGAACTGGTCGGGGTGAACGTTCCCTTGGGAGTCCACGTTGGAGAAAGCGATACCGGTCCGGTTGCCGCCGTTGATTTGCATCAGCTTCCAGATGTATTCGGCTTTTTCTGGGAAGCGGTCTTTCATTTTCAGGTAGAGGTAAACGATATCGCAGTGGTTGTCGACGGTGAGGATTTCACAGTCGATCCCTTTGGCTTCGAATTCGAGAACTTTTTCCATGATCAGGTCCATCGCTTTGCGAGACTCTTCATGGGTGATATCTTCGGCCATCATGGCGCCGCCGCGGCCGGAGTAAACGAGGTGGTAAAAGCAAACGCGGGGGATTTTTTCTTCTTCAATGACGCGGAAGATGTTTTCCATGTCGTTGAGGTTGTGACGGTTGATCGTAAAGCGCAGGCCTACCCGTTGGCCGATAGCCAGACAGTTGCGGATACCAGCGAGGGCATCTTCAAAGGCGCCTTCTTTACCGCGGAAACGGTCGTTGTTTTCGCCGATGCCGTCGAGGGAGATGCCGACATAACCAACTTCCAGGCTTTTGATTTTGGCAGCCACTTCGGGGGTGATCAGCGTACCGTTGGTGGAGAAAGTGGTGCGGATACCTTTGCTGCGTGCGTATTCCACGAGCTCAAAGATGTCAGGGCGCATCAGCGGCTCACCACCGGAAAGAAGCAGCACGGGCACGTTAAAATCGGCCAGATCGTCGATGAACTTTTTCGCTTCTGCCGTCGTCAGTTCGCCGGGATACTCGATTTCATCGGAGTCGGAATAGCAGTGGATGCAGTGCAGGTTACAAGTCCGCGATACGTTCCAAGCGACCACAGGGCCGTGACCGGCAACAGCGCCGTTCTTTTGGCCTTGGGAACCGTGAGCGTAGCGCAGGGTATCGCCAAAATGGTTGGAGTCTGTCAGCAGTTTGGTTACACCGATCATCAGATTACTTCCTTTCTTTTTGGGCCACATCGCGAGAGATATAGGCTGATAAAACAGCTCCGCCGGGTACGACGTGGCGCGTAGACAAAATTGCCTCGGACGGCTTATGCTTATCGGGACAAGCGCCCGTTACTTGCCGGATCCAGCCGCGCCCGTCGGGCGCGGCAAAGGCAGGTGTTACTGAATACCCCAGAAGCCAAGCAGCGCTTTGGTCAAGCCGGGGATGGTGTATTCGGTGGCTTCCACATCAACACGCAGGCCCAAGGCGCGCATCGTTTCGGAAGTGACCGGACCGATGGAAGCGAGGGTAACACCTTCGAGGAGGCGTTGCAGTTCCGCAGCGTCTTCCACGCCAAGCATTTCCACAAAGTTACGCGCTGTCGATGACGAAGTAAAGGTGACGGCGCTGATCATTTTATCATTCATCATCTGCTTCAAGATGCCGGCATCGCCGCTGCCGCGAACGGTACGGTAGGTCACCACGTCATCAACGATGGCACCAAAGCGTACCAATGCTTCGGGCAGTTCTTTACGAGCAATGTCCGCACGGGGCAGCAGGACTTTTTTGCCTTGCCAGTCGTAGTTTTTCAAGCCTTCGATGATCGCTTCTTGACGGAACTCTTCCGGCACATAGTCGACTTTCAGGCCGTATTTTTGCACTTCTTTTTTGGTTTGCGGCCCGATGGCGCAAAGCTGGATGCCTTGCAGATCGCGGATGTCATGACCGGCCGAGAAATAGTGGCTAAAGAAGTGTTCCACGCCGTTGGGCGAGGTAAAGACAATCCAAGAATAATCCTGGATGTGCGCGATAGCATTATCGAGCGGTTTGAGATCGGCCGGCTCTTGAATGTCGATCGTCGGGAATTCCCACGGCTCCGCACCAAGTTCTTCCAGTCGGCCGGCAAAAGCCGATGCTTGCTGGCGCGAACGGGTGACGACGATGCGTTTGCCGAAGAGCGGCTTTTTCTCCAGCCATGCCAGTTTTTCACGCAGCTTGACCACTTCGCCGACAATGATGATCGCCGGGTTTTGGAAGTTGGCTTCTTTGGCTTTTTCGGCGATGTCGGCGATGACACCGGTCATGGTGCGCTGTTCCGGACGGGTACCCCAGCGGATCAAAGCCACCGGTGTTTGCGGGTCGCGGCCATTTTCGATCAGCTTGGTCGTGATGTGCGGCAGGTTGCCCATGCCCATCAGGAAGACCAGCGTACCGATACCGGTGCTGATTTTTTCCCAGTCAATGTTGGACTCTTCTTTGTTGGGATCTTCGTTGCCGGTAATGACAGCAAAGTTAGCCGTAAAATCGCGGTGAGTTACAGGGATACCGGCGTAAGCAGGCACTGAGATGGCCGAGGTGATGCCGGGAACGATTTCAAAAGGTACGCCGGCTTCCAGAAGCACTTCTGCTTCTTCGCCGCCGCGACCGAAAACAAAGGGATCGCCGCCTTTTAAGCGGGTAACGATTTTACCTTCCAGGCCCTTTTGTTTGATCACTTCGTTGATTTCTTCTTGTTTGTATACGTGGAGGTTCGGGCCTTTGCCGACGAAGATCAACTCCGCGTCAGGGCGGGCATATGTGAGCAGGCGGTGACCGGCGAGGCGATCATAAACGAGAACGTCGGCTTTTTGAATACATTGCAAGCCTTTGACGGTGATCAAGCCGGGATCCCCTGGTCCCGCACCTACGAGATAAACTTTCCCTACCTTTTGATTCATCAGTTGCACGACTCCTGTCTTACAGCTTTTAGAATTTCTGCGGCTCCCTTGGCGATGAGGATATCGGCCAGGCGATGACCGAGATCGGCCGCCTCGCTTCTGTGACCGGTAACTTGATCGCGGCAAATCTCGCGACCGTCCAGCGAAGCAACCACACCATGCAGGGTTAAGCTGTCGTCTTCGCCGAGTTTGCCCAGGGCACCGATGGGTACTTGGCATCCCCCTTCCAAGGTGCGCATCAACGCGCGTTCTGCCGTAATGCAATCGGCAGTATCCTTGTGGTTGAGGGCGCCGACGACGCGGGCAATGGCTTCGTCTCCGTCACGGATTTCGATGCCCACTGAACCCTGGCCGACGGCCGGTAAACAAACATCCTCATCGATGTACTGGGTGATCTTGTCAGCCCAACCGAGCCGCAGGACGCCAGCCGCCGCGAGAATGATACCGTCTAAATCTTGTTCTTCCATCTTGCGCATCCGCGTCTGCAGGTTGCCGCGGATATCGAGCAGTTCGAGATCGGGGCGAACTTTCCAGATCTGCGATTTGCGGCGCAAGCTGGCCGTGCCGACTCGTGCGCCTGGCTTCAGTTCCGCCAAGGTGCGGGCCGTACGACCGATGAGTACATCCCGGTAGTCTTCACGGATGCACATGGCACCGACGGTCAGACCTTCAGGCAGTTGCGTGGGGAGATCTTTCAGCGAATGCACAGCCATGTCCACTTCGCCTTCCAGCATCGCCACTTCCAGCTCTTTGGTGAAAAGGCCTTTATCACCGATTTTAGCGAGGGCGACGTCGAGGATCTTGTCCCCTTTGGTTTTGATCGCTTTGATTTCAAAGCGCTGCTCCGGAAAACGAGCTTGCAGTTGTTCCAAAACCCAATGGGTTTGCCAGAGGGCCAGGGCGCTGTCGCGGGTGCCGATGACGATGGGGCGATTGATTTCAGTCATGACAAGTGGCTCCTTGTTTTATAAATTACTCGCTTTTGCCTTTGGCACGTTGTCCGGAAATGGCTAAACCAAAGAGGTTTTGCAAAATCTCCGAGTACAAATGTCCATCGGGAGAAGCGGCGTAATGCCGGATTTGGGTAATCGGATCGTGCAGCAATTGGTTGACAATCGATGAGGCCAAGGCGCTGATCGTTTTTTGGTCTTTTTCAGGAAGGTCCTTCATGCGTCCGAGAACGCGCTCCAGCTCTTTTTTGCGGACTTCTTCACCTTTGGCTTTCAAAGCCACGATGGTCGGCACGACAAAAAGGGAGTTGAGCCATTTAAGAAAATCGTTAATCTCTTGATCGATGATCACTTCTGCTAGCGCCGCTGCTTTGCTGCGCTCAGCTAAATTCTGATCGATAACATTTTGCAAATCATCAATGTCAAAAAGATGAACACCGCCAACGGTACCTACCGAGGGCTCTATGTCGCGAGGAACAGCGATATCAATAAAGAAAATCGGCCGTTCCTTCCGCGTGGCCATTACCCGCTCCACCATATCCCGGCGGATCACATAGTGCGTAGCCGCCGTACAGGAAATCACGATGTCAGCCTCATGCATGCGTTCTTCAAGCTTATCAAAGTGGATGGCTTCCCCGCCGCAACGTCCGGCCAGTTCTTCCGCTCTCTGGAAAGAGCGATTGGCCACCAGGACTGTCGAAACGCCATTGGCAATCAGGTGGGTCAACGTCAATTCGCTCATTTTACCGGCCCCAAGAATCAAGGCTGTTTTGCCGTTGAGATCGTTAAACACTTGCCGGGCCAGTTCAACCGCTGTATAGGAGGTGGACACGGCATGCTGATCAATACCGGTTTCGGTACGCACCCGCTTACCCACCGTGATGGCTTGTTGAAACCAAGTGTTAACAACACTGTTCGATACGCCATGCTCAGTGGCCAGTTGGTAAGCCCGGCGCACCTGCCCGAGGATCTGTGTTTCACCGAGCACCATTGAATCCAGTCCGGAAGCTACACGAAAGAGATGGCGAATCGCATCATAAAGGGTATGGGTATAAAAATAGTTGGCGAAGTTCTCGATCGCCAGCGGCCCCATTTTCGTTACAAAGCGCCGCACAGCAGCCAAGCCTTTTTCGATATCCGTCGTCGAGCCGTAGATCTCGGTACGGTTGCATGTCGATAAGATCGCACAACCGGTAATCCCTGGTTCACTGTACAGCAGATCCAAGGCTTTGCCGATCGTCGATTCCGAAAAGGTAAGCTGCTCGCGAATTTCGACGGGCGCTGATTTGTGATTTAATCCGACGACAAAGATAAACACTGAGCAATTCGCTCCTTTACCGTTTGGTGGTCACCTGCTTTGAGCAGTGCCAGTAAACCTGCATCAGCCAGCCGATCAAATATCGCTTTACGCCGTGCGGGATCGGGAACATCACGCAATACTTGCTCACGCAGTTCGGCCATGATTTTAAGAAAATCCGCATATTCTTCGCCGAAGACACCTTCGATCTCCCGGCGAATGCGCTTGGCTACGGCCGGGCTGGCACCGCCTGTGGAGATGGCGATCGTCAGATCACCTCGACGCACACTGGCCGGTACAAAAAAGTTGCTTAACTCTTGGTTGTCGACGGCATTGATGAGAATATTGCGCTGTTGACAGTCACGAGCCACCGAAGCGTTAACATCGGGGACATTCGTCGCGGCGACAACCAGAAAATGGCCAACCGCGTCACCTTCCCGGTAGGTTCGCTGCAGCAAGCGAACCTCACCGTTCTCAGCCCACCGGTGAATCTTATCGGAAGCTTCCGGTGTGATCACCAGGACACGTCCACCATGCTCCAGCAACGAAGCAATTTTTCGCTCCGCAATCGTACCACCGCCGACGACCAGGCAAGGTTGACCTTCTAATTTCAGCATCAACGGATACAAAACGGTTTCGCCTCCTCAGCTTTTCGCATAGGCGTGCAAACCAGTGAGAAAATAGTTGACGCCAAAGAAAGTAAACAACACCGCCATAAAACCGATAATGGCCATCCATGCAGCACGGTTACCACGCCACCCAAAGGTATGGCGCGCATGCAGATAGGCGGCATAAATTAACCAAGTAATCGCTGACCACGTCTCTTTGGGATCCCAAGCCCAGTAGCGACCCCAAGCAAATTCCGCCCAGATCGCGCCGGTGATGATACAAAGGGTCAACAGGGGAAAACCGACTGCTGCAATCAAGCGATAGCCGATCTCATCAAGACGTTCCGGCGACGGCAAGTGTGCGCCGATACCGGTTGTGCGCCCTGATTTGATGGCGCTTTTTTTCCATAAGTACATAACACCGACACCAAAGGAAAAAGCAAAGGCACCATAGGCCACCATGGCCGTGATCACGTGATAGGTCAGCCAATTCGATTGCAATGCCGGCATGAGCGGACGACTGGCCCGCGATACCGGGTCCATCAGCATCGCCACGTACGCTAAAATCAGCCAAGCCACAGGGACGACAAAAGCACCGGCCAAAGGAATGCGGTAATAGCGCTCGGCAATTAGATAAGTGGCCGCAATCCCCCAGGAAAAGGCCAGCAAGAACTCATAGCCGTTCGTCAAGGGCAAGTAGCCGGCGATCAAGTAGCGCAATACCAGGGCGGCTGTATTCGTTGTAACTGCAGCCACCGTGATCCAGTACCCGCTTTGCGCCAGATAGGGCTTACGCAAAGCCAAGTAAGATACATAAAGCAATGACGCAATACCATAAAGAGCAAATGTCAAATAAAAAAGCAGATTTTCACTCCAGCCCATCGTCGTTCTCCTTTGCTACGTCCGGTTTTGTTTCCGTCAAGCGATGAAATTCATCTACAAAAGCGACTTTGTTTTTGGGCGAAATCCCGGCCCAAGCGATGGTCGCTTGAGCACCCTTTGGTTCTATCGCTGCCCAAATCCGTCGGTAGGGCAAGTAAAAGGAAAGTCCCATCCCCACCAGCAGGATCGCGCAACCGAGCCAGACGATATTGACACCAGGATCTTGTCGGATCAACAAACCAGTATAGGGACGATGGCTCACGATGCCCAGGGTGGCTCCACCGGGCAAAGTCTCCGGTACACCGATCTGTGCGGCACCGACGTCAATCTGCTTCATGCCTTCATAGACCACATAGATGACGCGTGGGTTATTCGGCTCATTCGATTTCGTTTGGGGCGCGATGGCCGGATCAAAATCAGGCACATAACGATAGAGCATAACGGCCAGCTTCGTGCCAGGTACCTGAACGGCTTCGCCTTCTTCCAAACGCACATCCCGGCTTTCTCCGTTCGGGCCGGTAACATGAGTCACCATGTTGGCACCGTAAAAAGCCTGATAGAATTTATAACCTTCATAGTAGAGGGGCTGGTTCACTTCAATCGTCTGGGTAAGTTGTTCCTGACCGTCTTTCAGCACCGTCAAGGTACTGAGCCAATCCTGGATCGTTCCGTCTTCGCGGTAGATCGTTTTAAAATCTTTGACTTGGATCGCCACATTGGACGGCGCACCTAAAAGTCCTCCCAGTTCCGACAGTGCCACTTGTTGGCCCACTTCCAAGGGCGCTTGATCTTCCGTTGACATGTATGTACTGACAACGGCACCGGCCAGCAACACGAGCATCCCCAGGTGCGTAATTAAGGAACCCCAGATACCCCAACGGCCTTTGTCGGCGGCAATCAGTTGCGTCTCACCATCACTTTGGCGTTGAACACGATAGCCTGCCTGCTGCCAGCGCGTAGCGATCGTCGCTGCTACCGCATCGACCGATCCCGGTTGAACACTGGTCGCTTTCGTAGCCAGACTGCGCAAGTCTTCCGCTTTTTTAGCGGCCGGCAAAGCACTGAATTGACGCTGTAAGGCACCAAAGCGGTGAACGGAACAAACCAGCAGGTTCATAGACAAAAGCGCCAAGAGCACTAAAAACCACCAGGTATGATACATGTCAGTTAAGCCAAGGGCATCATATAACTCATAAGAAGAACCGTAAGCCTGAGGCGGTTGATTCTGTGGAATCACGGTGCCGGCGATAGCCGCTACGGCAATCACCAGCAAGAGAATCAAGCCAAGTTTCATAGAGCTGAAAAAATTCCAAGCACGATCGGTCCATGTTTGGTTCGACAAGTCATTCACTCCTTCGCCATTTTAGCACGGCCCTTACAACGGAAAACAGGACTTATCTCACATTATGGGTTGATCAATAGGAACGACGGCCAATAAAATCAGCAATCATCGCCATCGAGTCACGGGCCGGTATGTTGGGCAATCGAGACAGTTCTGCCTTGGCTTTGGCTAGATACAGTTGGGCTACCCGATGGCTCCGCGCAATCGCATCGGTTTGTTTGATGATGCGGATCGCCTCTTGTACTTCCCGCTCGGATTTTTCTTGTTTGGCCAGCAACGTTTTTAATTTGGGATCTTGTACTTGCGCAATCGCTTCCAGCACCGGCAGGGTCATGATTCCTTGCCGTAAATCGGAACCAATCGGTTTGCCCAGTTTGGCTTCGTCAGCCTCCAGATCGAGGATATCATCGGTCACCTGAAAAGCCATCCCCAAATGATACCCATACCACTTGAGCGCCCGAATCATATAGGGTGGAGCATCAACAGCGACGGCACCGAGTTGACAGGATGCCGAAAGCAAAAGCGCCGTTTTGCGCTTGATCCGGTACAGATAGTCACGAAAATTTTGTTCCACATCAAAGGCCGTCGCCATTTGCTGAATCTCGCCTTCACACATCTCCACGCTAGTTTCGGCCAAGACGCGGGCGATGATTGGATTATTCATCTCCGCGATCAACAGCAGCGACCGGGCAAAAAGGTGATCACCGGCGTGCATGGAAACCCGGTTCCCCCAGCGAGCACGCACCGTGGGCGTCCCCCGGCGTGTTTCTGATTCGTCGATCACATCATCATGAACCAAGGTGGCCATGTGGATCATTTCCATGGTTACCGCCAGCGGTAACAACCGCTCAAAGGAATAGTTGTGGAAGCGCCCCGCCAGCAGGACAAAAGCCGGTCGTAACCGTTTTCCTCCGGCATACAAAAGGTGTCCGGAAGCAGCCGTTAACGTCGGGTGGTCCGTATCCATGTAGTTGCTTAATTCTTTTTCCACACGCGCTAAGTCTGCCTGAATTTCCCGGAAAAGCTGAAAAGACATGCCGTCACCTGCTTACGGTAAAGTAAAGATGATCATTAAAGAGGCACGTCTTTGGGACGTGCCCCCGAAAACTTTGTTGCTATTATCGCATAATGAGCCGTGCCCTGTAAAGAAAGGCTTATACCCAGTGTAATTCCTACCTCAAGTGTTAAACTCATACATCTCGCTCATCGGTCCCGGCGTTGATGGTTGGGCCGGGCATGAGAATACGTGCCGATTCGGGTAACCCGAAGTGAAACGTATGGACAGGGCGATAAACCACGCGACCATGCTGCGTCACACTTTCCATCAATACAAAGTGATTTACTTTAAAGGTTGCTTTATTCCGGGGAATGGTCCAGGTCATCACTTCTTCCGTATTAGGCGGAAAAACCGCATGGCGCACTAATGTCACGTGGGGCCGATAATGACGCTCTTCCGTGGGATAGCCTAAAACTTCACAGATCATACTTACGGTTTCCTGAAGATAATTGAGCCGCGTCCGTTCACCTTGAACCCCCATCCAGAGGGCACGAAAAGGATTGCCATAACCAAAACGCCCCATTCCGTCAAGGGTCAACGAAAAAGGGGATGTGTATTTGGCCAGGGCATTTAGGGGGGGAATAAGCAAGTCCGGCACATCGTCCGGTTGCTCGCCCAAAAAGGCAACAGTAATATGGAAGTTATCGGGCTGCGTATAGTTGCCTCGCTTCAGTTGAAACCGTACCCGCCACTGCAGATCGGTCAATGCTTTGGTTACCGTTTCCGGCAATGTGATAGCAAAAAAAAGGCGCATTCTAATCCCCTCCTTTACCATGAGTCGGCATAAAAACCCTCTCGGCGTCGGCACAACCACCGTGCTTGCGAAGAAAAACCCAAAGTAAATGAGACAGTCCGGCTGTTTTTTGCGCCCGTTTCTACACTATGCACGATCTTCCGGCAACGTCTTTTTTTTCGGCCGAATCAAACGGATCATCCAGATACTGATCTCATACAACAAATACATCGGCAAGGCCATCAAGGTTTGGGTCACAATATCCGGTGTCGGCGTAATCACCGCAGCGATGACAAACATCGCCAACAACGCATACTGGCGATACTTTGCCAGCAATTGGTGGGTGATCAAGCCCATCCGCGCCAGAAAAATTAAGATCACCGGCAGTTGAAAAATGATACCAAAGGGTAATATAAAGGTTAAGGCAAAACCCAGAAATTCACTGATCGAAATCATCGGCGTAAAATCACCAAAGGTGATCAAGAACTTGACACCGAGCGGATACACGGTCATATACGAAAAAGCCACACCTGACAAAAATAGCAGCACGGAAAAGGGGAAAAAAATGTAGACATAGCGCCGTTCATGGGAATAAAGGGCAGGAACGATAAAGGACCAGATTTTCCAGAGGATCGCCGGCGATGCAATCACCAGACCGGCAAAAGCAGACACTTTTAAGGCAGCAAAAAAACCTTCTGTCGCCCGGACAATGACGGGTTTAATCTCCAGTTCCGTCAAAGGACGAATCAACAATGCGATCAATTCCTGATGAAAGTTATAGGCACTGATCGCACCGAGCAACAACGCCACCAGGGAAAAGATCAACACGCTCCGGAGTTCCTCTAAGTGATCCATCAACGGCATGGCATGATCATCGGGATTCGTCGCAGTACCTGGCAAGATTTTTGAATTGGTCATGAGCCCGACAAGCCTCCTCAGAACTCCCGGAGAATACGGTAGAGCGTATCGCGTTGCGTCGGTACCTTGCCGGCATCACGAATTGCCCGCAGAATTTCCTCCATAGGTACCCGATTGGTCACACCGGCGGCACGGACAACATTTTCCTCAAGCATGGTTCCGCCAAAATCATTAGCACCAAAAGCCAAAGCGACTTGCGCCATCTTCGCTCCCTGGGTTACCCATGAAGCCTGAATGTTCGGCACATTATCCAACATCAGTCGAGATACAGCGAGCGTTTTTAGATATTCCACACCGCTCGACGCATTTCCTTCCAAGGAAGTGTTCTTAGGCTGAAAACTCCAAGGAATAAACGCGGTAAAACCCTTCGTTTCTTCTTGGGCCTCACGGACCCGTACCATGTGCAACACGCGCTCCCGCAGCGTTTCCATCGAACCAAACATCATCGTGGCCGTCGTCTTCAGTCCCAGGCGGTGCGCCGCTTGCATCACATCCATCCAACGGCGCCAACTGATTTTTTGCGGACTGATCGCTTGGCGTACACGATCGACCAAAATTTCTGCACCGCCACCGGGCAGCGAATCCAGTCCCGCTGCATGCAAACGGGCCAACACTTCCTCTACCGGCAACCCTTCCCGGTCCGCTAATTCAGCAATCTCCGGCGGCGAAAAGGAGTGAATATGAATCGTAAAGCGCGCTTTGATCGCACGCAGAAGCTGCTCAAAGTAGGTAAGATCAAGTTCCGGATGAATGCCGCCTTGCATCAAGATCTGTGTGCCGCCAACGGCCACAGTTTCTTTGATCTTTTGCATGATCACATCTTCCGGCAACACATACCCTTGTGCATCGCCGGGACGCCGGTAAAAGGCACAAAAAAGACATCCCGTTGTGCAGACGTTCGTGTAGTTAATATTACGATCAATCACAAAAGTAATGCGTTCATCCGGATGGTGCCGCCGGGCCACCTCGCGCGCCGCCGCACCTAAGGCCAGCAAATCATCGCTGGCCAACAGCGCTTCCCCGTCATCGAGCGTCAATCGCTCCCCGGCCCAGGCTTTCGCCAAGGCCTCATTGGCTCGCCGCTTCATCGGCTCATTGATGCTGATCATGCTCTTCCCTCACCCCAGACTTTTAGAGGTACCGGCGCCGGCAGCAGGCCAATCTCGGCAGACAGTTGAAAAAACCGCTCTGCCGCTTGACGATAAACACCATCCAAGTCATAGCGAATCGTTGTAAAATAGTCTTCCAACACCGGTAGCGAAAAATCATACTGGTTTTTGGCTGCCGCAATGACTTCCTTTTGATGGGCCGTGCTCCACAAGCGCGCTTGGCGAAAGGCCTCGGCTACCTGATCAATGGCCGTCGTTTCTCGATGGCTAAAGTCGCGGCGAATCGCCCAAAGCGCAAAGACCATCGGCAGTCCCGTCATCGCTTTCCAGACTTCACCTAAGTCGACGATCCATAACGGTTGCTCCTCGTCTCCGACTTGGGTAGCTTGTCCATCACCGGGAACCCCTTGCTGACGGGCTTGCCGTTTGATCGCTCCAAACCCCCAGTGTTCCCCTTCACGGAGCGCATCATCACCAATCAACAGCGCCGCCGGCGCCGCTTGCAGCATGGCGGTTAAGTTCGGTGCCATGGGGAGCAATGAGCAACGCAGGCCGTAGTGTTTTTGGAGCAGGATCTGTAATAGCGCCACCGACGTCGCCGATGACGTGGTCACAGCGATCATTTCACCGTCCAACTCCTCAATCGGCTTACGGCTAAAAAGTGAAATCGATGCCACCCGTCCGTTGGCACTGATCGACACATCAGGCAGCACCCAGCCCGTCTCCGGTTGACTGGCGTAGGCAAAGGCTGAGATCGGCGTAATATCTAACTCTCCGGCCATAAACTTCTGATTCAGTACGGCCGGCACTCCGCGCACCGTCTCAGCGACGAGCGGTACGGCACCGGTTTCAAAGGCATGATAGATGGGAAACACATTCACATAGTCGACTCGTCCCAACCGTAACATCGGCTACCCTCCCTATTTTTGCCAAGACAAAAAGCCGCCATGCCTGCTTCCGGGCATGACGGCTTTGCTTACGCCTCAAAGGTACGAATCACCCGGTACAGGGTGTCCCGTTCCACGGGAACACGACCTGCAGCCCGGATCATAGCTGTTAATTCTTTACGCGTCATCGCCTGACCGTTTTCCGAACCGGCCGCATTAAAGATCTTTTCTTCGACAACGGTGCCGTCAATATCATCGACGCCAAAAGCCAGCGATACTTGCGCCAGTTTCGGCCCGATCATGATCCAGAAGGCCTTGATGTGATCGAAGTTATCGAGCATCAAACGGCCCACGGCTAAGCATTTGAGATCTTCAAAGCCCGTTGTCCGCACGCCTTCCCCTTCCAGCGCCGTGTTTTTCGGATGAAAAGCCAGGGGGATAAAGGTTTGAAAGCCGCCGGTTTTATCTTGTTGTTCACGCAGCCGGATCATGTGATCCACTCGTTCTTCCAGCGTCTCCATGTGACCGTAGAGCATGGTCGCATTGGTTTTTAACCCTAAGCGATGAGCCTCACCATGGATTTCCAACCAGCGGCTGCCGGGGATCTTATCCTTAGCAATCTTGGCGCGAACGCGTTCACTGAAGATTTCCGCACCGCCGCCCGGCAAGGAGCCTAAGCCGGCTGCGATCAGCTTTTCCAGCACTTCGCGCACCGTCAAGCCGGATTGTTCGGCGAAATAATCGATCTCCACGGCAGTAAAAGCTTGAATGTGCGTATCGGGCATCACGCGGCGCACTCGTTCCAGCATTTCGATTTGATAGGAGAAAGGCACATCCCGATGGAGTCCACCGACGATATGGATCTCGCTGGGGTTGCTGTCCATCGATTCTCGGACCTTGGCTTCCACCTCATCAAGCGACAGGTTATAGGCCCGCGGATCATCAGCATCAACACCAAAAGCGCAAAGGGCACAGCGTTTTACACAGATATTCGTCGGGTTGATATGGCGATTATTGATGAAGTACACCGTGTCACCGTTTTTGCGGCGCCGAACCATATCGGCCATATAGCCAATCGTCAAAAGATCATGCGACTGAAATAAGCGCAGGCCATCTTCCCGTGAGAGCCGTTCACCGGCTTGTACCTTCTCCACAATATCGGCCAAAGGGCTTTGTTGCCAAAATTCTTTCATCCCAAATCCATCCCCCTACTGTATCATCCTGTCCAGGGAGCGGTGCTTTTAACGCCAAAGCACATCGATGAACGTAAAACCAAATAAAGCGACACTGATATAACCATTCATAGCAAAAAAGGCCGCATCAAGACGGCTGAGATCGTCCGCCGACACTAAGCGATGCTCGTACACCAAGAGCGCAGCCGCAACAGCCACACCGACATAATAGATCGGACCGAGCCCCAACATCAGGCCCACTGCGGTCAACAAGATCGGCGCCAAGACATGGAGCATTCGTGCGATCAGCAAGCCGCGCGCCAATCCAAAGCGCGCTGGAATCGAATGGAGGCCTTTGGCCCGGTCAAAGTCAACATCTTGGCAAGCGTAAATCACATCGAATCCAGCGACCCAAGTGACCACGGCCAATCCCAGTACATAGGCCGGTGCGTCGAGACTGCCGTTGACGCCGACCCAAGCACCCATCGGTGCCAGGCCGAGGGCGACGCCCAAAACGAGATGGCAGGCCCAGGTAAAACGCTTGGTATAGGAATAAATCGTCAAGACAAACACAGCAATCGGCATCAGCAGCAGCGCCAATCGGTTAAGCATGGCCGCTGCCAGGAACAGCACCGCAAAACTGATCAGTGTATAAATCCAGGCATCGATCACTTTGATGCGGCCTGCAGCCAGTGCGCGCATGGCCGTGCGCGGATTTTGCCGGTCGATATGCCGGTCAATCAGGCGATTTAAGGTCATGGCTGCTGTGCGCGCACCGACCATGGCCACGGTGATCCAAAACAGCACCGGCCATGACGGCAATTGCACACCGGCGACGAGTGCCCCCATATAGGCAAAGGGTAAAGCAAAAATGGTATGCTCAAACTTGATCATTTCCAAAAATTCGCCGATATTGCCAGCAGTGGCAGCGGCTTTGGCCACCGTGATCACCCCATCGATGCGTCTTTGTGACGCTGCTTATTTTTCTCGATCATCCGCTTTAAGCCAATATGAAAACCCGGAGCAGCCTTTGCCTTGTTCAGGCACGCTTCTCCGGCTTTTCACTTCGCTATAATCACCGATGACAATTTATCTTCTGCCATGAACGATCCCCGTCGATACCGACTTACGCCTTAACGCCGACATGAACGGCCACAACGCCGCCAAGCAAGTTGTGATAGGACACTTGTTGGCAACCCAGCTCAGTAAAGACGCGTGCCAGATCTTTTTGGGGCAAAAAGGCTTGGGCCGAACGGGCCAACCAAGCATAAGGTCCCTGCTGTCCCACGGAAAGTTTATCAATCATCGGCACAACACCGTTGACGTAGAAGCCATGCAGTTCTTTGAGCACCGGAACTTCCGGCTTCGCCGTTTCCAGCGAAACAATCGTACCGCCGGGTCGAACAACGCGCAGCATTTCGCGCAGCGCCTGGCGATAATCAGGCACATTGCGCAGAGCAAAGCCAATCGTCGCCGTGTCAAAGCAGTTATCCTCAAAGGGTAACGCCATCGCGTTGCCTTGAATAAACTGAATCTGACGGGCAAGCCGGCCTTTTTCTTGCTTTTCCCGGGCCATCGCCAGCATCTGAGCATTGAAGTCCAGTCCGATCACACGCCCCTTGCCACCGACATGCTTGGCCAGCGCCTGTGACAGTTCCCCCGTTCCGCAGCAAACATCGAGCGCCTCGCCACCAACGGGGACACCGGACAGTTGCACCGTTTTCCGTCGCCAACGCCGGTCGAGATTAAAGGTCATCACCTGGTTCATGCGATCATACCGTGTGGCAATGGTCGAAAACGTCGCTTGGATAAAGCGCTCTTTTTCTTCGGCTGAACGAAAATTACCTATGGCGCCCAAATTTGCCTTCCCCCTCAGTTCTGCCCTCAGACAACCCATTTCGACGTGCAGGGCACGCAAGCTACATCAGCAACAACAACGGCCGATCGTGGTGTTTCGCTCCGCCAGCGTGCGCCAAGATTGTTCAGCAGCAATCGGCAGGCATCGTTAGCTGCACCTTGAGGCAACTGCTCGATCGCATCCAAACCCTGTGCTAACCAGTGGGCAGCTTGACTTGTACTCAGCGACGTCAGGCGTTGCGCGCCCAGCATACCGACGGCTCGTCCAAATTGTTCCAACGCCTGGGACTCTTCAAAAGAAGCATTCCCCGCTTGACCGGCCAAACGGCAAGCCGTCACCACCAGCGAAGTCCCTTCCAGCGTACGCATCGCTTCCGTGTGATTTTCTTGGGCATAGCCCGTTTCCACCAGTTCCTTGCGAATCATTGCACCTTCGTGCATGGCACAGATGGATTGCGAAAGCGGATATAAACAGGAGAGGATCTCTCCTTCACATAACAGTGCAAAAAATCGCGCATAAAGCAGATCACCGACGAGTGCCGCAAAGGGAATCGTCTGCCCGTCACGAATCGTTCCGGCGCGTTCATCAGGAATCGTTCGATGAATTTCCGTAGCAACATGTATACATTGAACAACACTGGCCAGATAGCGCATAGAACGCGTCGTATGGCCAAACATGCGAGCAATGAGCAGCACGACAATCGCTGGATACATCTTGTCTTCATCAAAGGCGTTGGCGCCCATGATGCTCGTATATGATCCTGACTTCAACCGCAACGTCGCCTCCAACTGTGCTCGCACGTTGGACAACTCGGGCAAGAGGTGTTCCCATTTCTTCCATGACATATACATACCCCTTTCCGACAACGTTTTCTTGGGCTATTCCAGCACAGCATGCAACATTTTCTAGGGAGAAAAAGCTGGACAAATTCAGGAACCTCGGCTCAGCAAGGATCCGAGGCTCCAGTGAAACATTATAGCATAGTCAAGGTTACGATGCAAAGCCTTCGTTGTTGGCCGCTTCACCGGCTTCCAGGCCAAAGGCCTCATGGATCGCCACCACGGCCCGTTTGGCATCGGTCGCCATCACAACGCAGGAAACTTTGATCTCCGACGTGGCGATCATTTGAATGTTGATCGACTCGTTGGCCAGCACTTCAAACATTTTCGCAGCCACGCCCGGACGGCTGATCATGCCGGCACCGACGATCGAGACTTTGGCCACATTGTCTTCGAAAGCCACCGCACCGCCGCCGATTTGTTTTTGCACATCTTCCACGACTTTGACGGCTGTTTCCAGGTCATCTTGCACAACCGTAAAAGCGATGTCATTACGATTGTCGCGCATGGCGCTTTGAATGATCATATCGACGTTAACCCGGGCTTCCGCCAGCGCTTTGAAGATGATCATGGCCACACCGGGTTTATCGGGCACATCAAACAAACCGATTTTTGCCACATTCATATCGTAGGCGACGCCACTGACCATTAATTCTTTTTCCATTTGTTCTTTGCCCATTTCGTCACTTACCTCCTGCACCAACGTTCCGGGATTATGATTAAAGCTTGAGCGTACATGGATGGGCACACCGTATTCCTTGCCCAGTTCCACTGAACGCGGATGCAAAACTTGCGCACCAAGACTGGCCAGTTCCAGCATCTCGTCATAGGTAATCGTTGATAATTTACGTGCTTTGGGAACTATGCGCGGATCGGTGGTATAAATGCCGTCCACGTCGGTAAAAATCTCACAGACATCGGCTTGCATGGCTGCCGCAATCGCCACGGCCGTTGTGTCGGAACCGCCACGACCCAAGGTGGTGATTTCCCCGGCTTCGGTTACGCCTTGGAAACCGGCGACGATGACAATATTGCCATTATCGAGTTCCGCATGGATGCGCTCGGGATTGACTTCCATGATTTTGGCCTTGCCATGGACTTCTTCCGTTAAGATCCCGCCCTGGCTACCGGTCAAGGAAACGACGCCGTGGCCCAACTTGTCAATGGCCATGGCCAAGAGGGAGATCGAAACGATTTCACCTGTAGCGAGCAGCATATCCATCTCGCGGGCTTGAGGTTTATCAGTGATCGCCTTGGCAAGCGCGATCAAGTCATCGGTGCTGTCACCCATCGCCGACACGATAACAATCACTTGGTTACCGGCTTCTTTGGTTTCAACGACGCGGCGAGCTACCCGCATGATCCGCTCGGGGGTGGCGACGGAACTGCCGCCAAATTTCTGAACGATAATGGCCATGCTTTCCACTTCCTTGGTTGATAAGTCTAGATCTAGATCGGTTGATAGGGATTGATCGGCTCCGCACCGACAGGACAAGGTTTGAGGTCCATCGTCTGGCACTGCACGCCGTGACGGCCAAAAGCCGCTTGCATGGCCGCCGCAATGTCCTCCGTATTTTCACGGGCAAAGGCTATCAAAGTTGGCCCGGCACCGCTCAACACAGCAGCAAAAGCACCGGCTTGTTGGGCCGACGCAAAAACGTCCTGCATCCCCGGAATCAATTCCTGGCGATAGGGCTGATGCAGGCGATCGTCCATGACTTTCGCCAGCAGTTCCCAATCATTGTGTACCAGGGCCATGATCAGCATGGAGATGCGCGATACGTTAAATACAGCGTCTTTATAAGGAACTGCCGTCGGTAAAACGCTGCGCGCTTGCTTGGTCGACAAGTGAAAGTTGGGAATGGCCACAACGGCACGCATCCCATAGGGCGGCGGAATCTTGCGGCTGATCACTTCGTTGTTACCTTCACCGTGGACCATGGCCGACACGACGATACCGCCGAATAATGCGGGAGCCACATTGTCCGGATGGCCTTCGAATTCCGTCACAATCTCCAAAATCTCCTGATCCGTAAGAGGGTTGCCGTACATTTCATTGGCCGCCACGGCTCCACCGACCAGGGCTGCCGCCGACGAACCCAGTCCCCGTGCCACTGGTATGTGGTTGATTAAACGCAGATGAAGACCGGCCGGTGTCACTCCGGCTTTTTGCCAGACTTTACGGATCACGCGTAAGACGATATTGGATTCACTGCGCGGAATCGACGCTGCACCTTCGCCTTCCACTTCAATCTGGACACCGGAGGGCATCGCTTGCAGTTCGACAATATTAAAAAGCTCCAACGCCATGCCCAAGGTATCAAATCCTGGGCCTAAGTTGGCCGTTGTTGCCGGCACTTGAATCCGTACCCGCTCTTTCTGAGGATGAACTTGTTGCCGGGAAGACATTAGAAGCCCTCCCGTAGCGGGGCTGCCAGGGTGGTTTCGATCATTACCGAGATACCGGTCTGACAGCAATACTGATGCGTCGGGACCGGTGGATACTCGCGATTAGCCGGGCTTATCCCGGACCATCGATTCATGCGTTGGCTCCCCTTTCTTCTCTGTACAGGCGCCGTTCGGTTAGTCCTTTTCAACGCGAATCACGTTACCGATGGCTTCCACAGTCGGCAACGTCGCGAGGATCTGCAGCGCTTTTTGCAAGTTTTCTTCCCGTACGTGATGTGTCACCAGTACGATCTCGGCAGCACTTTCGATTTGCTCTTTTTGGATTAAGGTCTGAATCGATACACCTTGATCACCAAATACGCCGGCAATCGACGCAAGCACACCGGGTTTTTCCGTCACCAAGAGGCGCAGATAATAGCAGCACTCCACCTGGCCGATGGGCTTTACTCTCTTTTCGTGGTAACAGGTGCAGGCAATGCGTCCGGTATGGCCGTTGATGATGTTGCGGGCCACATCAATAATATCACCGACTACGGCGCTGCCGGTCGGTAAGTCACCGGCTCCTCGCCCGTAGAACATAGTCTCGCCGACGGCGTCACCTTTGACAAAGATGGCGTTAAAAGCATCTTGCACGGTCGCCAGCGGGTGCTGCGAAGGAATCATGGCCGGGTGTACCCGCGCTTCCACTTGGCCTTCGCTTTCTTTGGCAATCCCTAACAGTTTAATTGTATAGCCTAGTTGTTGTGCATATTCGATATCGCGGGCGGTGATGCCCGTGATGCCTTCCACATAGACTTGATCCAAGGTAACGCGGGAATTAAAGCCGATGGAAGCGAGAATCGCCAGCTTCCGGGCTGCATCCAAACCTTCCACATCGGCCGTAGGATCGGCTTCGGCATAACCAAGTTCTTGGGCTTCCTTTAGCACATCGGCAAAATCAGAGCCTTCACTCGTCATCTTGGACAGGATAAAGTTGGTTGTGCCGTTGATGATCCCTTTGATCACTTCAATGCGGTTACCAGCCAAACAAATCTTCAGCGGCCGAATGATCGGAATACCACCGGCTACGGAAGCCTCGAATTCCACATCGAGCTCTTTGGCGGCAGCCAGATCAAAAAGTTGTTGACCATGAACAGCCATCAAATCTTTATTGGCGGTAACCACATTTTTGCCCGCTTTTAATGCCGTTTCCAAGTAATCCAAGGCCGGGTGGATGCCGCCCATCACTTCGACAACGATCGAAATCTCCGGATCAGCAAGAATATCGGCGGGATTATCGGTGAGCAGTTCCGCATCCACAGGAACACTGCGCGGTTTTTGCAAATTCCGCACCAGTACTTTTTTGACTTTTACCGGACGCCCTAAGCGCCGGGTAATATCTTCGGCGCGGCTTTGCAGGATGTGCAACGTGCCGCCACCTACCGTTCCTAAGCCCAGCATGCCTATCCAGATTGGTTCTTGCATCTTTTCGACACCTTTCATTGCTCAATCTCCAACGCCAGCTTTTCGTCACCGATGAGCTGGACGCTACGCACACCGGTCATGCGGCGCAGTTCACCAAGTAAACGCGGTATGTCGATGACCATGCGGCTGATATCCAAGACAATCGCTACCGCCGCCATTCCTCGCTCCGGTACGGCCTGGTTGATGGTCAAGATGTTGCCGTCAACGGCCGCTACCGTGTTCAATACCCGTGATAAGATCCCTGGTTGATGCTCAAGCACGAGCCGCACGGAGATCACCGGCTGAGGACCGGACCCTGGCGAAGGCAGCACACCATCCTTGTACTTGTAGTAGGCGCTGCGACTCAAGCCCACTTTTTCTACGGCGTCACTGACTTTGGCGACTTCCCCTTTGGCCAGCATTTCATTGACAATGGCTGTCTTGAGAATCGCTTCGGGCAAGATGTCGCCGTCGACTAAAAAAAAGCGTTTGGGTCCTGTGCTCATGGCTTCACCTCTGTCCACGTACGAAGGAACTGCTCCCTCCACTGTAGACATTATAAATGCCGCCCGGCAGGACGGCAACCCAAACAAGCAAAGTCAGTCAATTTATTTTTTTCTGCGCCCACCGACGATCACCAACAGGGCCATCAAGACCAACGCCAGGGGTAACAACACTTGTAACGGTTGGCGCCATGCTTGCACTTCCAGCGCTCGTAAGGGGTGCATTAGGACGGAACTCCAGGTCGCTTCCGGTTCGCTGCCAATCTGTAGGATGTACACGCCGGGGCGACGGTTTTGATCATAAATGGCGATCGTATACTCGGCATCGGCCGGTGCAGTTAATTGAAAGACCTGCGTAAGGTCCAGGTCCATCTTGTTGGCTTGATCTTGAACCGGGCGAACTTTATTCGCCGGCTGCACAATATGCAACCCGGCTCCGGCAGGTAAACTAATTTGTTCCGGTACATCTTCCGGCAGCGCCAGACCCGGGCCCATGACAGCCACTGACGGGCTGGCGACTTCATCGCCGGCATCACGCGGGATTAACATGGAAAGGCGCAGTTCCTCGCCACGTTGTACGGGAAACTTGAAATAATCGATCGGGTGCTCCGGTGTCAATCGGCCATAGATACTGCTTGGCGTTACCGGCAAAACCAGTGCTTTGGTTAAGCTGTCCGCACGATCACCCGGGAAAATCGCTGTGGCTGCCCAGCCGATGCTGCCACTCCAAAGCAGCAGTCCTATGGTGAGCCACCGGCAAAGCCACCACGGCCATCGCTGTTTTTTTCTTGCCATTGCTCCCACGCCCCCTCTTTGAAGATTATGCTTCTTCAGGGAGGGGGCATTCTTTTTACCACGAAAAAGCCTCTTCTGGTATACTGGAGGGGTAAGATCCTTTAAAGGGGCGCGATGTATGCGAAACTCCGGCTTTTCTCGCCGCACTTTTTTCCAACTCGCCGGCGGAAGCGTGATGGCCTATTTGACCTATCGTTACAGTTTACAGCTTCTACCGTCGGCCGCGATGACGCCACCGGCAGAGCCAAGCACGGAACCGCTGGAATGGAATCGGCCTGAACATACGGTGACGGTCGCCGGCATGCAGATCGGCCGCCGCAAGTTCCCCTACCCTTATCAAGCGGCCGTGGCGATCACTTCCGATATTGACGGCACAACGATCGATAAATTCGGGGAAATTCATGAGTTTCTCAATACCCGGGCCAGCACGGCCATGGGTTCCGGTTTAGGCTTGGATATTGCCGACTCTTGCTGGATGTATATCGGCACCAACATTGCCGGTAAGGTTCACCCGGACGGACGCACGCTGCAAGATCAGATGAGTTACTGGCGCGGCACGTCTTCCCAACCGGCCCATGCCGAAGCGATTCGCCATTACCTGCGGTGCGGTTGGATCGATTCGCTGCACTCCTATGGTGACTTTAACCGCCAAGATGGGCAGGACATCGCTTTTTCCCGCCGACTGGCCGAACAGGCGGCGAATGAGTGGCAAAAGCGCGGTATGCAATTTCCGGTTTGGATTGATCATGGCAATGCAGCCAATGTGCAGAACTTTGGCGGGGCCGATCAGGACAATCTTCATTATCAACAAGGGGACAACCCGGCTTCACCGTACTATCATACGGACTTGCTCGGAAGCAGTGGCATCACTTTTCTCTGGGGCTCCACCCGCTCCACAGCGGAGGCGAAACTTGGCCGAAACAGCTTGCTTTTTCCACTGACGCTGCGTGATGGTCGTCGTTACTGGGGTTTTTACCGTTATACCAACAGCGGACTTGATGCCAACGGCCAGCCGGTCTGGAACTGGAGCGCTCATTTGCTCAAAAACCAATTAAATGAAGTCAATTTTCAAGCGTTAAAGTCGGCCAATGCCTATGCTTCCTTTGCTCAGCATCTTGGTGGGCATGCCAATTTGCCGCACCCCTTCCGCCCGCTGGAGTGGGAACCGTTGCAAGCGCTGGCTGCGGAGTATCATCGCGGTGACATCCTGGTGGCGCGTACAGCGCGGTTGCTCCGCTATAACGTAACGGATCTCTTTGTTCACTGGCAAGCAGCGGAGGACCCTGCTGATCCCCGGCGTGCGATCATCCGGATCACATCAATTGACGATCCGGTGCGTGGCAGTTTTGTACCGACTGTCGATGACCTGCGAGGATTAACCTTTTACTGTGATGATCCATGGCGAGTGACTTTACATATTAACGGTGTGCCACTCGATCCGCAGCTGGTGCAACGTAACCCTCCTGACGCGCGTGGACAAGCTTCGATCGGCGTGGCCTGGTATCCGGCGGATAGGACCAATTACCGGTACGATCGGCGCTAGGGCATTCTATCGGCTTCCTCAATTTCGCTTATATCCAAACCCAAGCAAAAACGGTCAGTAACACCAACCACTGGTGTCACTGACCGTTTTTTTATAAAGAAACTAGTTGATTAAATTGGCTTTTTGCAGCATCCGCATGACGATGGCTGCTGTCTCCGCCCGGGTAATGTTGGCACCGGGGTTCAGATTCATATCACTGCCGACAACAATACCGTTTTTGATCGTCATCGCTGCGGACTGGGCGGCCCAAGGAGCAAGATTCTCACTATCGGCATACTTCTTCAACACTGTGAATCCATCCTGTTCGGAAAGGGTTGTATTGATACCAGCAATTTTCATCGCTCTGGCGATCATGGCCATGGCTTCTTCCCGCGTGATGGCTTTGTTGGGGTCAAAGGTGATACCATGTTCTTCCTTATAGCCACTGACGATACCATAATTGTATGCTGTCGCTACCGTTTTGGTGTACCAATCACCGGCGCTGATGTCGCGGAAGGGATTAGCTTTGCCGGTTTCGTGCAGCCCCAAGGCTCTGGCGATGATGGCTGAGAATTCGGCACGGGTGATCTCACGGTCCGGTTCAAAGGTAGACTCGGTAACACCATTGATCACTAAGCGCGAACCCATTTCATTGACGTATTTTTTCGCCCAGTGGTTGGCCACATCAACAAAGGTCTTGGGATGAGCGATCACCGCATAGGTGCTGTTGGTTAAACTATTCATCTTAGCATAATATTTTCCGTCAATCTGTACAATCTGTGTCGGCACGTGGGTGACCGTTCCATCGGCGTTTAGGACCACACCGGTGGTGACTTTTGTCGGGTCCACACCTTCCGGTATGGCAATCATCCGCTCTACATAGGCATTAAATTGGTTTACAGGAATCGTTTTGTTTTCATAGGAGCACGTCACCGTAAAGTCAACGGGCGGTGCCATGATCGTGAATTCACCTTGCTTGGCTGCATTCTCCACAACTTTGATCGCTTCCTGCGGCGTCTTCGCGATGGTTACTTGTACTTTGATATCATGCAAAGCGACCTCGGTGCCGATTTGTTTAGAAATTTCATTGATGTTGATTTGCACTGCTGGCAAAATATAGGATGCCTCTGCTGTTCTAACTTCCAGGGAAGCTTGTTTTTGTTCCATATTGCTGACCATCTGACCGGTCAGTTCACCGATAATGATATCCGATTTGGCCATAGCCGGGATGGTAATAAGGGGTTTCTCTTCTTCTGTGGCTAGGCGTTGCTGCAACTTTTGCTCATTCGGGGTGTAAATGCTGACGGTTTTGTCGTTTTGCGATACCGTATTGACACTGGCCGAGTTGGTTTGTTCCTGGCCATTGACAAAAACAGAAAGGCCGTTAGCTATGCTGTTCTGGCTATTTTGCGTGTTCTGATTGCTTGATCGGCTGCTGCCGAGCGACCGTTCGAGGATGGTCAAAGTCGCTTGATCTCTCGTTCCCAGCACCAATCCGCCGGTCGGATTGGATAGGGTCAACTTTAAGGAACGGGGAGCGCTGGCGTTGTTCCGATTGAACACAGGTACCTTAAAGGTTGCATTGATTTCACCGGGAGCAAAGGTCACCGTTTCATTGGACGCGGTGTAATCTGTTCCGGCAAGGGCCGTGTCATCAGCAGTAGCTACATCCACAGTTGCCTCATTTTCGCTTTTGCCGGTACGTTCGATGTTGATCTCTGCCGTTCCGGCATCCTCTCGAATAGAATAGGCAGTGCTGGTAAACTGCACGGTGCCGGTTTCATCATCAAGAATGGTCAAGACAGCACCATCGCCGAGCAGCAGCCCGCCTGTGGGGTTGCTGAGGGACAGATTTACGGTTCGATCACCGTCCAACCGCCCATTATCGAATAAGGAAATGGTAAAGGTCTTGCTGGTCTCGCCAATCGCAAAGGTCAACGTGCCACCCGTCGCCGTATAATCTTTACCGTCAACGGCGGTGTCATCAGCAGTGCTATAATCCACCGAAGCCTCCACGTCATTGCGACCAACACGTTCCAGCGTAATGTCGACAGTGCCAGCATTTTCGGCTGCGCTGAACGTAGGATTGCTAAACAGTACGGTACCGGTTTCATCATCAAGGATCGTGATTCTCGATACCTTCTGCTGCCCTAAGGTGGTGCCTCCCGTTGGATTGCTGAGCGTAAGTTTCACTGTCCGGTTTTTATCATACAATTGGTTATCCAAAACAGGAACAGTGAAGGTCTTGGTTGTCTCGCCGATGCCAAAGGTCAACGTGCCACTCGTCGCCGTATAGTCATTGCCACTTATTCCAGTGGCGTCTTCTGTCGTATAATCTACCGTAGCCTCTGTTTCACTGCCATCAACGCGTTGCACCGTGATCATCTTGTTGCCTGTGGCTACATTTTCCTCGACGTTGTAGCTGCCGCTGCTGAATTGGAAGGTACCCGGCAGGATTACCTTCATCACACTGATCTTATTGCCCTTGTGGTCATCACCAAAAGTTACGTAAGGAATCGGGTAGCTGGTGGGAGTCGGGTGAAATACCGCTAATTTAGGCAGTATGGCCTTTCCTTCCGTAAACCCTTCCGCTCCGACCAAATTCCATTGCTCCCCGTCGAACTTCATCACCGTGGCCTTCTCGCTGTTTTTGGTGTCCATAAAGGCTAGGTAGGGCGTACCGTTATCCACAAAGAGCGAAGTAAACAAGACCGGTCCTGACGAGAATCCGGCATTACCGATGGTTTTCCACGTAGTTCCGTCAAACTTCATCACAGTAGCTTTGGCCTTTTTGAGGATATCTTCAAAAGCTACATAGGGAACACCGTTGTCGACAAACAAGGAAATATCTGTCGCCGGTCCGCAAGAAAATCCGGCATCACCGACAATCTCCCAGTTCGTTCCGTTAAATTTCATGACCGTTGCTTTTAAGCATTTTTCGACATCAGAATAGGCCAGATAAGGGGACCCTTTGTCGACATAAAAGGTGGCTATCCCGTTCACCGATTGATCAATGCCGACTTGTTGCCATTGTGATCCGTCGTATTTCATCACGATGGCTCTAAAGTTTTTGCTGTCCTGGTAAACCACGTAGGGTGAGCCGCTTTTTGTATATACGGCCATTTTTAAGGGCGGATTTTCCGTGAACCCTTTATCGCCAACAGTGCTCCAAAGCGGATTTACGCCGAAAAGCGATGAGGATTTGATCACAGTTGCTTTCAGCCCACTGAGACCGTCACGGTAAACGATATAAGGGGTGCCTTTGTCCATATAGAAAGCGGCCCCTGCTGCCAACGGTGAGTACGGGATGCTGTCCGGGAATAACTCATCCGGTACGAGTTTCTTCAGCAGATCGATCAAGCTTTGGCCGGTCAGTCCGGGGATGTCAATCGTCTGATTGGGGACCAAATTCGAATTCAAACCGGGAATGTTGATTTGTGACGCGAGATCGCGCAAATTCAAGCCCGGCACAGTTATATTCGGCAACAATGTTGACAAATCCAGTTTTCCTGTGAGCAATGCATCTTGAAGAACGGCTTTCTGCCAGTTTTGGCCGTCGTATTTCATCAACGCTGCATTGGCAAGGTTCTTGACGTCTATGAATTCAACATAGGGGGTGCCGTTATAGAGCGAAATGTTCGGAGCAACGCCGACTCCCGGTGAAAATCCGGCGGGCCCTACATAAGTCCACATTTCATTGATGGCCGGGCCACCGGATTGCGATGCTTCGTCATCGGCAATCGCCAATGTGGCTGTTTTTCGTGATCCCAGGGTAGCGTCACCGGTAGGATTGCTAAGTTGGAGATCGAGGATGCGCGTCCCGTCCAACAGTTCATTGTTGGTGATGGTTACGGTAAAAGTCTTGATCGTTTCACCGTTGCCGAAGGTCAAGGTTCCGCTGGCAGCGTCATAGTCAATCCCAGCAGCGGCAGAATCATCGCCTGTGGCATAATTCACAGTAATAGAACCGTCACTGCCACCAATTCGCTCAACCGTAATCATTGCGGTACCTGCGTTTTCGGCGACACTGTATGTAGCATTGTTAAATTGAACGGCGCCGGGTTGCGGCACTTCATCATCCATGATCTTCAGTACAGCCGAACTGGTCGTACCCAGCGTCGCACCGCCGGTTGGGTTGCTCAAGGTGAGCTTGACGGTGGTGAAGCGGTTACCGGTCAAGTTTACCGCCTGGTTGTCCATAATCGGCACGGTGAAGGTTTTGCTCGTCTCACCGTCGGCGAAATTTAATGTGCCTGTTGTGGTTGTGTAATCGGCCGGAGTTGTTGCTGTGCCGTCGCTGGTGGCGTAATCAACGGAAACAGCACCATCGCTGCCGCCGACGCGGTTGACAGTGATCTCCGCCGTGCCGGAAGCGGCATTTTCCGCTTCGCTAAAAGTAGCGCTGCTGAATTCGAATGCGCCATAGACAGGCTGCTTGATTTGGGCAGAGGTTAAGGTGATCAGCGAGAATTTGACGATGGTGTTGCTGGCGTCGACTTCGTAACACCGAGATACTTGTTGGTGGTGTCATCGATACCGCTGATGTTGGCTTCTGCCGTATAAGGATCGATCACATCATTGCCGCTGGGTGCCGTATCGCCGACGTTCGGTGTGGTAATCGTCGAAGATGATTTTTTGATGACGAGGTGATTTCCGGAATTATCGGTAACGGTGGCCGTCACTTTGGTCGAGTTGGCTGCCGTTCCTTCAGCTGCTGTGGCTCCTAGTTCCGGGGCGGGGGTGGGGGTATATTGTAGGAGAGCAACTTTTCCTCCATTCCAAAGAGCCAAGTTCGTGGTGCCATTGGTTACTCTTAATGTAGGATACAACGCAGGAGTTGAAGAAAAGCCCAGACCACCGACAGGAACCCAATCAGTGCCGGTATACTTCATTACTGAGGCCTTGGCGCTCTGGGTACCGTCTTGATATGCCACATAGGGGATTCCATTATCCACATATAAAGATAAAGGAAGCCCTACGGTTACCGATATATTTGGTAAGGTTAACCCTCCTATCGAGAAGGTAGCCCCTACGGGATTGGAAAATCCGTCGCGTCCGACCGACTCCCAAATTTTTGTGATGCTGTTATATTTCTTAACTGTTATCCTTGAGAACTGATTCTCATCTTGGAAAGCCAGATAAGGCACACCATTGTCAATGTACAACGATACCAGTTTAGCAGTTCCCGAAGAAATCGAAGTGCCGGCAGATTCCCATGATTCCCAATCAGTACCATTAAATTCTAACAGACTGGCTTTGTCACCATTATCGGAATCGGGAAAAGCGATAAAAGGGGTACCGTCATATACATCCAAAGACACATTGCCCCATGTAGAATTTGTACTCTTTGTTGAGCCCACTTGGCTCCAAGCATTGTTGATATATCTTTTTACAAGTATTGACGAACCTTCTTTATAGGCCACGTAGGGGACGTTATTGATCACAACTAGCTTGATTGATGTTGGGTTTTTGCCTGAAAATTTGGTAGAACCGACAGCACTCCATGTATTGCTATTATTAAGCTTCATTACGGTCAGCTTGCCATCAAAATTTGTAAGGGCCGATAAGCCCGACGTTACGTCTTTTTCCAAATAAGCAACATAAGGTGTGCCATTATCAACGTACAATGACATTGATAACGAATTAACACCTACACCATCAACACCAATATTGCCTGTACCCACCGGATCCCAAGTGGGAGGGGTAGTACCGGTATTAAGTTTCTTTACCACTACTTTTGGTCTCAAAATCTTAGTGGCATTGGAGATGTCCATATATGCCAGATAATATGTACCATTGTCATAATAGGCTGCAGTAGCTGAGGCAGTTGGTGAAGCATCACCACCAACTTTATCCCATGTTCCTCCTGAAGCAGCCAGGGCAGCACCGCCACCCGGCAGCGGCAAGCTCACATTCAGTACCAGACCAAACAACATCCATAGCGTCAGCAATACTGCTATGGATTTACGTACTACTCTACGTCCCATGTGCACTCCTCCATGAAATTGTTTACTCCTGCTTTCCAATTACCATTCTACGAAGTCCTGAAAAGTACATTGATGTTCTTCCATGATGTCAAGAGAAAAAAGTATTTTCTCTTTCCAACCCCCTTTGCTAAAAATCTGGCCATACTATCGTATGAATTTTTACTTGATGGGCCGCGAAGACCAAAAGAAGGTTTTTGCACCATTAGATCCATGGTTATATTAACATCTATTCTATCGCTCGCCTCTTACAAGCTTCTTACAAACCTCTTAAAATTCATCACCTTTTGCTACTCCTTCGGGATGTTATGTGTTTAATAAATTTAATTGAGTCTGTCTAAAAACCCCCGCATCCCAAGGGTCGATTCATAAAACTCAGTATTCAATGGTATTTTGTGCCATTTAAAGGTATTTTGGCTTCGC
>NZ_SLXT01000016.1 GCF_004341395.1 Heliophilum fasciatum | reverse complement strand
TGGAGCAAATATTGTGACACTCTCAGAGGAAACGGAGAGAAACAGGGAACACAAACCTGCTCCTAAAGCAAGAGAGGAGCCCATCTACTCGACCACCCTCAAAAATATGAGCTGAATAATTAATTTCCATTTTTCTGGATTTAAAGGAGTTTTACGATCAATGTCGAATACTCTCTTGAATTGTAGTAAGAGAGGTATCCGCAATGAGTCGTATCCTTCATGGGATTTGTTCCAAACAACTTGGGCCATCGGCATTAATCGCCGGATTTACGCGCGAATTGGCGCTTCATTCCATCATTAACCGACATGTCCGGTGGGATCCGGATCAATGGAAACGCTCCCCCGGCCTACTTGTGGAAGCCATGATGGTGAATATGCTGACTTCCCGTACGCCCCTGTATCGCGTCGAAACGTTTTTTGAGTCGATGGATACGGAAGCATTATTTGGGCCGGGAGTATGTACCGAAGACTTCAATGACGATGCCATCGGAAGGATGCTGGATCGACTCCATGAAGTGAATTTGGATCATTTGTATTGTTCCGTTGTGCTGGCAGCATGGGAAAAACATCAGTTTGATCGTTCCGCTTTTCATGGCGATACGACGCGGATTCTTCTGACCGGCGAATATTCGGGGGCAATGGAAGATCCCTTAAAGATTACCTACGGATACAATGCACAAGGGATTCGCGGTGCCAAACAGTTTTCTGTCGGTGCCGTCGTCAACCGTGAAGGGATTCCCATTATGGGGAGTATCCATGACGGCAATCAAAGCGACAACACCTGGAATACCGAATTACTCGCACACTATCCCGCGATGATTACCGCACTGGGTCAGTCGGATGCCGTGTATATTGCCGACAGCAAGTTGGTCACACCCAAAAATCTTCGTAAGATGCGCAAAAAGGGAATCCGTTTTATCAGCCGTTTCCCCAATACGTACCAACTGACGAAAGATCTCATCGTGTGGGCCGAGAAAAATGCGACCTGGAGCGAACCGGTGGCGTGGAGTACCCGCAAAGGTGCATCCATCTATCGCACGCAGGAGATCACGGCGCGTTTTATGAATCATCGCTACCGTTTTGTCATCGTTCGCCCGTCCCAACTGGATGAGCGTCAAGTCAAACGATTGGAAAAAGAAGCTCAAGCGGAGAAACATCAGCTTGAGCAAGCTTGTCATGCCTTGGCGAAGCGCACCTTTGCCTGTGAAACCGATGCGCAGGAGGAATGCCGCCTCTTTGCGCGGAAGCATCGGGGGCGGTTTTATTCCGTCCATCTGACGGTCGCTTCGGAAACCAAAGTCCTCCGAAAACCGGGACGCCCAAAAGCGGGTGTGGTCTACCCAACAGAAACCGTCTATCGCGTGGACGCTGCCGTGAGTTCCCGCGATGTTGCTGCCTGGGAAAAAGCCTGTCACCAAGCGTCTTCGTTTGTGTTGATCACTTCATTAAAGCAACGCAAGGTTCATGACGCCCATGAAGTATTGCGATTGTACAAAGAGCAGAACGCTGTGGAAATGCGCTTTCGCTTTCTCAAAAATCCGACCATGTTCGATGGCGTGTTCCTCAAAAAGCCGGAGAGCATCAAAGCGCTGGGCTACTTGTTTTTGCTGGCATTGCTGATCTTTTCACTGCTGGAACTCCGGGTTCGCCGGGCTGTGGCCGAGCGAAATCGGCCACTTCATTTGCGATATCGCAAAAATATCGAAAAACCGACTGGGTTGCTGATCCTTGATACGCTGAAGACGCTAACGGTGATCTACATTCAGGAAACACCGGGGCGCTGGATACGGTACTTGCCGGATGACGTGGATTCGATTCGCTCTGCTCGCATTAGCTGGATTTGATGAATCGATTTATTTGGATGGGCTAGCGCCGATTCGTTAAGTTTCTTGGGGGATTAAATTCTGCTTTTTTATCTCAAGGGGTGCGAAAAGTGAGTACCGGTTATCCTGCTTGTACGTTTACGCGGAATGTAGCACGCGGTAATGTAACGCAAAAAACCTGAGGAGTTTTTCTCGGGTTTTTTGTGCCTCTAAATCAGAAGCGCCTATAATTCTTGTGATGAATGCTGTTGCATCACCACTCAAAATCCTCCGGATACTCGATCCCCTTCAACCGAATCAAACCTGGATCGCACTGGTACTCTCGTGCTGCTTTCGTTACCACGTCCTTGATTTGGTTATGCTCCTTATCATGGCGAAAATCGGCGATTCGTTTGGCAATGGATGACAAGCTTTTCAGCCGTTTTTCTTTCGTCAAGTTGATATAGTCGATGTTTACCACGTCGATAAACTGTGTGGTGATCTCTTCGATGCAAAGATAATCGCTGTTCATCACCGTAAGCCATCGGGCAAAAGCCGCTTCGGTAAACGTTTCCTTGACGCATTTCGTAAATTGCGCTTGAAAAAACCGGATCGTAGCAATTGTATCATCCCAGATCACCCTTTTATCCAAGGCTTCTTTGAGAATGTACTTTGTTCTTGATAAATCCTTAATGCGCAGTTGCACAAGCTCATTCAGAGCAAGCATGACAAAAAACATCTCCGGGTAGAGACAATGGCAACGGTAATACACATTGTTTTTGGGCGTAATGATGGAACGCCACTTCATTTTATCTTCGGTCATTTGGTTGTCGATCAGCTCAATTTCCCGATCTCCCTGGTAGGCATGGCGGATGTCATAGCAAACTCCAAGGACGCGCATGGAGATCCCTATATGTCTGTGGTGTCTTGCGGAGAATTCATCAATTGTAATTAAATGAAATGCTTCAACCAGATTGTAGAGGTCGTTGAAATCTCCGCTGATGGTTACGCCGGTAAGGTTTTCTGTGTTTTTAATTTCGATCATCGTTCTAATCCTTTGTTATCATTTTGACTTTCCATGCAATGAGGACTCTTACCCTGCTTTTCAGGAAAGCTTACCGACGAGCCCGTGCCATTGCTCCTTGAGTATATTCATTCCGACAGACTCTTTTCAATAGCTACATTCAACGATGTGTATTTTCCAACTGAATATGCGATAATGGAGGCAAATGCACGAAGAAAGTGAGACATTATCGTGAAAATTGACGAAGTACGACGATTGCTCAATGAATACGACGATGACGATCTGCGCTTGATCATCGCCGAGATGTACAAACGCATACCGAAGAAAATGCTTGAGGAAAAAGCCATCGATGAGTTGCTGCAAAATCCGGTTAAAGGAAAAGGGAAGCGGCCAGCCCCGCAAAACACCGTCGATCCCGGAGAAGTGTTTGCGGAAACGGAAACATTTATCGATTATGCTTTCAAGCAATACTATCTCGCGCCCAATGTATACGTTCACAAAAAGGATCGGCCTAAATGGCGTTTTTTGGCGAAACGCCTGTTTAAACAGTTAGTGCCCTTAACGCAGGATCCCCGTTGCAACCAACCGGCCACCGCGCTTTTGGTGAAATGGTACACGCTCATGTGTACGGCCAGCGGGGAGTATCTTTTCAGTACCGAAGAACCTTTTCGCTCAATGGGACTAAGCCAGGAGGAATGTTATGTTGAGGTGCTTTCTGCCTTGATCCGGAATATGGACGGACAAACCTGGATTGCACCGGCACTTTCCCTCATCGTCGATCAGTATGTGGATCGCGAAACCTTGCCTAAGTACATGATGAACGCTCTCATTGACCGGTTGAATACAGACGCCTTAAAAACCGCTGCTTTGGAGGCTTGTTGTGCCGAACTGAAGAAGCTACCTAAGCCCCGAGTCCATGAAAAGTATGAGATCAAAGAGCGCCGGGAACAGTTGGCTGAGTTTGGCATGTTCCTTTACATGGAGATGGGCGATATACCTGGCGCTTGGGATTTTATCAAAAACTATTATGGGCAACAAGAAATTGCCCTATTTGTTTTGCTGAGTGAACTACGGGTACGCAATGAGGGGAATGCCTGGCGACAGATCTTTGAGCAAGCGTCGGCGGAAGGCGTGCAGCCGCGCGATTCACTGAAAAAGGAGTACAGGCAGTACAAAGCCAAGCTGGGATTATAGCCTAGTGTCACTTCTCCTATTTTACTACCAAGCTTAGAAATACCTATAGAAGTGGTGATCTGATGACAACCTCCGCGGACCGCATCCGCGAATTCCTCCATGTTATCGAAGAAAAAATCACTGCCTTGAAAAAAAGTCAAAACGATTCCAATATTCCCCTGCATCACGGACGTTTGGTGAGCCAATCATCCGGTCGCTCTATCTATCAGTTTTCTTTAGAAAATCCTTATACGCTCGGTGATGACATACCGGGCGAACTGGAGATCGGCGGCAACCGCTACCCCTGCCAGACTATCTCCTGCCATATTATTTCCGAGCAAAATACTGGCCAAAAGAACGACCAAAACATCGACCAAAAGAGCGGCCAATGTAAGGGACTCCACGTGGCTCTCCAAGGATCACTGGGCCATTCCATCCCCGTGGCTACACTGTCGATGCATCCCAGGCACTTATGGGAGATGCTCCACCAAAAATACATAAACGCCCTTTCCACCCCTGATCAATTCGCCATGAGCGAACGGGTTTTTCAAGGCGCTTCGGAACGATTGCCCGCCCTCACCGCTCCCACTGATACTACTGATATTACTAATATCACCGATACCATCAATACCACCGCTACCACAGATGCCGATAAGGCACACGCTCTTGCTCATGCTGTCGTTGCCCATGCAAAGCAAGGTCGCCGGATACTGCTTGTTTCCCGTACCCATAGGTCCGTTGATGAAGCGATGGAGACGATCGTCCAGCATGCTGAGGGGAAGCCTCTCTATCAGCAAGGGAAACTCTTGCGTCTCGGCGGCCTTTATCCGGCACTCGGCGAGCGCTTTCCGCTGGTGCTGCCGGAAAAGATAGAAACCCAAAAGACCATGCTCCTCATACATAAAAAAAGAGCCTTGCAGTTAGAGCTGACGGCCCAGAAAGCGTCTTTGGCTCGTTATCAGAAGCTCTTTGCGTACATCGAAAAGCAAAAAAGTCATCAGGAAACAGTAGCCCATCTCCAAGCAACCATCCATGATCTTGTGCAATCCATCGACCGAGCCAAAGCCGGTCTTGCCGCCCAGCAAATTCTCATCAGAGAGCGCAATCGGCAAATGGTCGACGCTTTAAATGCCGGCTTTTTTCAAAGGATGTTTAATAAGCAAAACCCTGATCAATTGTCCGAGAAAATCCAAATCCATCAGCAAACGATCAGTGAGCAAGAAAAGGTAATCGCCGGTTTTCAACAACTCCGCTCTTTCCATCAGGACCAATTGGACAAAGCGCAAGCGGAGCTTACAACATGCACTGACGAATTAAAAACCCTTGCTGCTACGTTGGGTGTCGATCCGGATGTAGCCCTGTCGGTTAAAGAAAAGAAGGAGCAAGGCATCGTCGTAGTCGACAGGGCCATCCAATCACTCAATCAAGAAATTGAAGCGATCCGGCAACATATCCTTGATGAAGCTAAGCTGGTGGCCACAACGATGACCAACGTCGTTACCGATCGGCTTTTGGAAAAAAGCTTTTTTGACGTGTTGATCATTAACGAAGCCAACAGGGTGCCACTGCCCCTGATCTACTGGGCCGCTTCCAAGGCGACGCAGGCAGTAACGCTGGTCAGTGATGTTTCCCAATGGACAGATTACCGGCTATGTATTCCAAATAAAAACAGGGGGGACGAAATCCCCCCCCTGTGAACAACCCGGACCCAGCAAGCATTATTCTGTTTTAAATAATACTTCTGCTAACGTTTGCAATAACTGAGCCATAACAAAAGGCTTAGCGATATAAGTATAGAACCCGAATTCCTCTAACTCTTGGACTTCCTTTGATGATAGATCGCTGGTGATCGCCACGACCGGTATATCTTTGGTTTCATCAAAATTACGCAGTTGGCTCAATACATCACATCCGTGCATATCGGGCAAGCGCAGATCACTTAAAATCAGATCGGGCTTTTTACGGCAAGCCTTCTCAATACCGGTCAGGCCATCCTCGGCGGTAATCAAGCGAATATTATGGTAACGCGCCAGGATTTTGCGCATCAGTTCACGATCAGAGAGCGTATCTTCGATATAGAGTACGGTTTTGGTTTGCTCGCGGAAAAGCCGGAATTTATCCGTAGAAGTTTGCGCGGGACTGTCCACTACAGCGACAGCAGGAGGGTTGGCCTCTGGTAGATCGATAAAAAAGCAAGTACCTTGCCCGAGTCGGCTATTGACACCGATGGTGCCGTTCATTGATTGAATAAGTTTCTGACTGATCGTCAGGCCGATACCGGTGCCTTGGATCGTCGTTCGTTCCGCACCTAAGCGCTCAAAGGGCCGGAACAAGTTGTCCATTTGCGAAGGATCAATACCAATACCCGTATCTTCCACGAAAATACGGACGATCGCATTGTCCCGTTGCTCACAGCGTATCGTTACCGTGCCGCCATGGCGATTGTACTTGATCGCGTTCGAGCCGAGATTGACCAGTACTTGTTTGAGCCGGGTCGCGTCGGCGTAAAGGTACAAATCGGCTGCTGGTGGAATGACTTTCAAGTGGATCTTCGCAGCATTCGGCTGCGCTTCCAAGATGCTATGTACTTCTTTAAAAATGTGAGCAAGTTGAATTTCTTTAAGCTCAACAGGGATTTTTCCGGATTCAATCCGGGCTAAATCAAGCACATCATTGATGAGGGACAGCAGATGCCAACCGGCATTGATGATGTGATCGTTGAGGCGGATATGCTCTTCCCGTGACATCATTTCCGAGGGATCTTCCAGCACGGTTTTGATTAATTGAGAATAGCCCAAGATCGCATTCAGGGGAGAGCGCAGTTCGTGGCTCATGTTCGAAAGAAATTCAGATTTGACGCGGTTGGACTGTTCAAGCGCCTGCTCAATTTGTTTGCGATCGGTAATATCCGTTACGAAGGTGGCTTTTTGAGGCTGTCCTTCCGTATCATGGATGATGGCTGCATCGGCTAAGACGGTAATGCGTTTCCCTGATTTATTGACAACAGTCCACTCACCGCGAATCTCCGAACCATAATGCATAAAACGCTCATGCAGATCACAGAGAAGTTCTCGAGATTCCGGCGGCACAACCATGGTGAAGTGCTGACCAACTAATTCTTCTGCACGATAATCGTAAATGCGACAATAGGCAGGGTTAACGGCTTGAAAATAGCCTTTTTCATCGGTAATGCAAATACCAACGGGTGTGTGATCGATGATATTCCGTAGACGTACTTCTTGAGAAGAAAGAGCCGAATGAACGGGGATGGAAGACAAAGATTTCAAGGTACCATTTCCTTTCTTGTCAAAGTGTAGCGATGCTGCGAAGGCTATAAAAATGATATCAATCATGGCTTGTGCAATCGATGTTGTATCAACGAATAACATATATTTTGAACTGCAAATAACATTATATATCATAAAATAGCAAAGAGGTCTCAATTTTTTCAAGGAAACGTTAAGATTTTGTGAAGTCACACTGTTGCCTGTTCACAAGAGTTAGCTGATCAACTCCAACCGGAAGCAACAAGCATTTTGTACAAGTCACTAAAAAAAGCGTCTGCCCTGGACGGGCAAACGCTTTTCTAATTGTTATAGAAAGATACAATTAAATCGAGTTGTTACCCAGCAGTCCGCCCTTCAGCAACTGCAATGCTTGAAATGACTCGTAGGCGCCCCAGCCGGCGACCAAAATCATCCCGATATAGACGGAAGCGAACAAGGTTCGCTCGCTGCCATAAGCGCGGATTTGCTCGAACTGATAGGGAGAGCGATAGACGGAATACATTTGATAAGCACCCATGAGGAAAAACAAGAACAGCAACGGGTTCCCGGAGACAATGACCAGTCCGAGGAAAGCGACCAGACCGAATCCCCACATCCAAACACTCAGCGTGGAAGCCATACGGCCGCCATCCATGAAGCCAAAAGGTATCAAGTTAAAGAGATTCATGACCAGGCCCGTATAGGCCAGGGCAATCATCAGTTCCAGATCAAAAGTTGTGCCGATCAGGTAACACCCGTACGATGCAGCGATCCCCAGGGCCGGACCGCCGGCGGCCATGACGAACTCTTCCCGGGCCGACATGCTGGCCCGTCCCGGTGTGATAAAAGCACCGACAAAAGGAATAAACATGGGCGCCGATGTAGGGATGCCCACTTGCCGGGCGGCGATCACGTGACCCATTTCATGCAGAAAGATCAACAATACAAAGCCAACAGCAAACTTCCATCCGTAGAACAGCGCATAGGTCACGATCATGAAGAACATCGATATGAAGGTTTTGCCGAATTTGGCAAACTTCAAAAAGATACCTAGTTTAGAGAATAACATAAAGAACAACGCGAACAATTTGGTCATGGGCGATCTCCTTGCTTTTTTTCATTCAATTTTCTACAGATTTCGCTGGAAACCCTTTTTCTTCATTCATACTTTGTTTATCGAAAGGAAAGGTTTATGTCTGATTATATACTTACGTACTCGAAACAGAGAATGCGTCCGTTGGAACCGGCCGAAGAGGAAATTCATCTTATTGATATCGCCCATGCCTTGTCTTTAATGACCCGAGCCAACGGACATTTTCCACATTTTTATTCTGTTGCCCAGCATGCCATCAACTGCTGCAAAGAAGCAAAGAGTCGCGGCTATTCCAAGCGGGTTCAATTGGCCTGTTTACTTCATGATGCCAGCGAAAGCTATCTTTCCGATATTACCCGGCCGGTAAAGAAAAACTTGCCTGCTTACTTTCCGATTGAAGAAAAACTCCAAAAGCTCATCTATCAACGCTTCGGTCTTGGTGATCTTACGGAAGAAGAACAAGCGCAGGTCCGCCATGTTGATGATACGTTGCTTTACTATGAGTTCTATGAACTGATGGGAACGGCAATCTTTGATCAGGCTCCTGTGAAATCGATGGAGCATGATTTTACCCAAAAAGATTTTCTCAGTGTGGAGTATGAATTTATCGCTTTACATGAAAGCATCAACAGTGACTACCGTTGTCTGGGCATTGATGCTTGCCAAGGTGCTTGGGTAGCGGGATCTTAAACAAAAAGAACCGGAGATTGGCCGCCTGTGGGCACTTTCTCCGGTTCTTTATTTGCTCACTTCTTTTGGTCAGTTCTTTCGATATATGAAAGAATTGTTTTTGGATTACGGTGTCACCGTAATCGCTGTCACCGTCTGCCCGGTTGTGTCGGTCAAATGGGCGGCGCAAGCGAGGCAGGGATCAAAGGAGTGAATCGTGCGCAACAGTTCCAACGGCTTCTTTTCGTTGGCGATCGGTGTGCCGATCAACGCCGTTTCCAGTGCACCTTTTTGGTTTTTGTGATCCCGTGGTGAGCCGTTCCAGGTCGTCGGCACAACGCACTGGTAGTTGCTGATTTTGCTGTTCTTGATCTGCACCCAATGGCCGAGTGCGCCCCGCGGCGCTTCGCACCAACCGACGCCGCTGTTGCTTTTAGCGGTCTTGAGCTTTTCCCAGATGGTCGGGTCGAAGGTAGTGATGTCGCCGCCTTTGATGTTGCGGAGCAATTGATCGTAATAGTCTTTGAGCCAGTGAACAGCGAGACCCGTTTCAATGCCGCGAGCGGCCATCCGTCCCAGTGTCGAGGCCAAATCTTTGGGCGCGAGGTTCAGCTTGCGGAGCACGCTGTCGACGCTGTCGCGCACCGCAGCATGGCTGGGAGCTGATTTTTTGGCGTAGGCGACGAGCATGCGGGCCAGCGGACCGACTTCCATAGGCAGGTCGCGCCAGCGTGGCGATTTGAGCCAGGAATATTTGCCGTTGAATTCTCCGCTTGGGTCTAACGTTTCATAAGGTGGTGTCGGACCACCGTAGGCCAGGCGTGTTTCACCGCTCGAAGGATGCAGGCCGCTGCGGGAGTTGGCATACCAGGAGTGTTCCGTATATTCACGGATCTGCGAAGTGTCGTTGAGGTTCACGTCTAACACGGCGTTTAAGTTGCCATGAGTGATGATGCCGCGCGGCAGCAAGTAGGAGTTGATGTCATTGATACTGCCGGTAGGTAAGTCGCCATAAGCTAAGTAGTGGCCTGGTCCGGCGCCATAAGTGGCTGCTTCCTTGTAATAAGAACCGATGAGCAGAAGATCGGGCTTATATACTTGTTCGACAAATTCAATCGCTTCGTTGATGATCGTGCCGACGTAGGCTAACTGCTCCTGTGTAATCGTTTGGCTGGCTTCGTTTTCTTCATTTTCTTCGATTTCGTTGTCGGTACCGGCGGGAGCGGCAAAAGAACAAGCCATGCCGCCAACCACATAGTTGGGATGGGGGTTTTTGCCGCCAAAGATGGCGTGGATCTTGACGATCGAACGCTGCCAGTCCAGGGCTTCCAGATAATGAGCCACAGCGAGCAAATTTACTTCCGCCGGCAGTCGGTAAGCGCTGTGCCCCCAGTAACCGTTGCTGAAAATGCCCAGTTGACCGCTGTCGATAAAAGTTTTCAGCTTGGCTTGGACATCACGGAAATAGCCGGCACTTGATTTGGGCCAACGAGAAATCCGTTGCGCCAGTGCGGCCGTAGCGTTGGGGTCGGCTTGGAGAGCACGGGGAATGTCGACCCAATCGGGTGCATGTAAATGATAAAAGTGAACTACATGATCATGAACCAGCAACGAACTGTGCAGGATGTTGCGGATGATCTCGGCGTTGCGCGGGACCGTCACTTGCAGCGCATTTTCTACGGCCCGCAGGGACGTGAGTGCATGAACGGTGGTGCAGACGCCGCAGATGCGCTGGACAAGTGCCCAAGCGTCCCGTGGGTCGCGATCTTGCAGGATCAATTCGATACCGCGGATCATCGTACCGGCCGAAACCGCGTCGACGATACGTCCTTGATCGATTTTGGCTTCTACCCGTAAGTGGCCTTCAATCCGCGTTACAGGGTCAATAACAATTCGATTGGCCATGAAGGCGCCTCCTTGTATTTTTAATCAATTTGCTACTTGTTACGACGAGTGTGAACGGATGGGTGACCAATTTTTTCTTGATGATGCCTTGGAACCGGATGAAGAGCCCCCTTTGGGCGAACGGGAAGTCATCGCCACGGGAGCATAAAGCGATTGGCCATCGGCAGGATCCCAGCAGTTTTTCTCGGCGCAACCGAGGCAGGGATGACCTGACTGGATGGGGAAGGATGTACCGCCGTTCCAGCGCAACCGAGAACAGGCGTTATACGTAACCGGGCCTTTGCATCCGAGCTTATAGAGGCAATACCCTTGACGTGCACCGTCGTCATCAAAAGATTCCACAAAGCGGCCTTCTTCGTAATGGTCATGCCGCGGGCAGGTGGCGTGCACTGTTTTTCCATAAAATTCAACGGGCCGGCCTTGCTGATCGAGCTTGGGGAACGTGCCCGTGGCAATTTGAATGACAACAGCGGCCATGACTTCAGCAATCGGCGGGCAACCGGGTACGTTGATCACCGGCTTGTCCTTGACGAGTTCACCAACGCCCTTTGCGCCGGTAGGATTGGGCTTGGCGCTTTGCACACAGCCATAAGCGGCGCAGTTACCCCAAGCAATGACCGCTTTGGCGCCCCGGACGTCTTCTTGCAAGATATCCAGCGCTGTTCGTCCACCGACACAGCAGTAGGTGCCGTTGGCCCCGGTGGGGATGGAGCCTTCGATCGCTAGGATGTAACGACCGGCGTTGGCGGCCATAGCTTGGTGCGCTGCCCTCTCGGCGTCAATACCGGCCGCTGCTTGCAGTACTTCATGAAAATCCAGCGAGATGAGATTGAGGATGATATCGCTGAAGGGTGTTTTTTCCGAACGCAATAATGATTCTGAGCAGCAAGTGCATTCTTGAAAATTGCGCCAGATCACAACAGGGCGCGGTTGCGTGGTCAGCGCTTCAGCGATGGAAAGGGTGCTGCTGGTTTCGAGTCCGATCATAACCGTCATGGCTGTGCAAAATTCAAGAAAACGGCGACGGCTGATCCCGCGTTTTTGCAGGTGCGCCCAGGCGCTTTCGGGGTGCATTCCCCGATCGTCTGTTGCAGGTTCGGTCGCCTGATCTTGATGATGGATCTGTTGGTCGGCAGGGCTGGTAGTAATGGGATGATTACGATGGTTTTCCGGCATAAGAAACGGACCTCCTATTCTCTCAACCATTGCTCCCTTTTGCCGGCAACGCCAGTCTTGGAAGCAATTTTGGCAGGGATATACATATTCATCATAACGGATATTCGAGCAGGTTGCATGAAAAAAATATGAAAAAATTAAAGGTGCTTTGCAAGCTACCCGCTGGGAGTCACTTGTAAAATATTTTGTAACAGCGGGGTCATTTTTTTGGTATAATTTTAATAATACCTCTAATTACTCGCTCAAAGATTGATCCTGCCATATATGAAAAAAATGCTGAAAATATACATTCCTCAAAACAAATGAAAGTAGGTGGAATTGTTATGGAAGCGAAAGATAAAAGTAAAGATCAACTAATGGAAGAACTTGCACTCTTACAAAAAAAATATACCGATCTCCAAGTAGAATACCAATCAATTTATAAAAAAATCATTACAATGAAAGAGGTCATCCCAGAACGATTTCTTGATGCGTTACCAGATATTTTTTATATCAAAGATCGTGATGGTATTTATTTGGGCGGTAATCAAGCATTGTCTGATTATGTTCAGATTGATGCCAGTACCATGATCGGTAAAACCGATTATGACTTCTTTCCTGCCGAGATTGCCGAGCGTTATCGCCGATCCGATATCCAAGTCATGAACGAGAGAAAACCTTTCAAAACAGAAGAATGGATCACTTATGCCGATGGGCGTAAAGTGCTGTTGGAGACGATTCGCGCCCCACTGATGGGAACTGACGGCACGCTCCAAGGTGTGATCGGTCTTTGCCGGGATATTACACGTTATCAGCGAGCGATCCAGGAAACGTTAGCACAACAGCAATTATTATTAGATAATACGGATTTGCAAATATGGTATCTCATCGAAGAAGATAAGTATGGGGCACTTAACCAGTCCCATGCCAACTTTATGGGCCGAACGATCGAAGAATGCAAAGGAAAAAGTCTTTTTGAACTGATTGGTCCCGATAATGCCCAAGTCTGCATTGCGGAAAATCGCCGGGTATATATCGAAAAAAAGAAAACTGTTGTGGAAGAACGGATGATAGATCGGCAAGGCCTGGAACGGATTTTGCTGGTTACCCGTACACCAAAGCTGGACGCAGCGCAAAACGTCGAATATGTTGTTTGTACGGCTGAAGATATTACTGACCAAAAAGCTGTATTGAAAGAATTACGACGTGCCAAAGAACGTGCGGAAGCAGCCAATAACACTAAAAACCAATTTATGGCAAACATGAGTCATGAGATTCGAACACCCATGAATGGAATTATGGGAATGGCCGATTTGATTTTGGATACGCCGTTGCCGGAAGAAGTTAAAGAATATGCTCAAGTAATTAAGAATTCCACGAATGAACTATTGCGGATCATTAACAGCGTTCTTGATTATTCCAAGCTTGATTCTTGTGTGACTATCGAGAAAGTGGAACTCATTCTTGATGAATTAATCAACGATGTAATTTTGAACATCCAAGGTTTTGCCGATGCGAAGGGTATTGCTGTCAAAACTTCGATCGAATTAGAACCGCACACGGTGATCCTGGGTGATCCGCTTCGACTTCGCCAAATCCTGATGAATATTTTGGACAATGCCGTTAAGTTTACCGCCGAAGGTTATATAGCGCTGCGGGTTTTTGCTCTAAAGACCAAAGAGGAACAAAAAGAGCTTTATTTTGAAGTGACCGACACGGGAATCGGTATTGATGAAGAAGATTTGCAGCGATTAGCGGAACCCTTTACGCAGATCGATGGTTCGTTAACCCGAAAATTTGGTGGCATTGGCTTGGGGTTATCCCTGGCGAAGCGATTAGTCGAAATGATGGGCGGTCAATATGGCGCTCAAAGTAAGGCCGGTGTTGGCTCGACTTTTTGGTTTTCCATCCCCATGATCGAGTCGCCCCATTTCGTTGCGCTTGAAAAGATCCAACCATGGCATAAAAAATCGATCGTACCGGTAAACAACTAACAATAAAGGTTTTCCTCTAATCTGTAAGAGGATTACGAATTGAATGGAGATATAATGGAATCAAAAAGTTTGTATAAGAAAATATCTGAAAATGTGTCAAGTTTAAATAATAAAATATACAACAAATCGACGATGCTCGCGATAAGTTATGCGATTGAAGATTTTGTTTCTGATTTTGGCCTTCAAGCTGAAATGTATGTCTTTTTTCAAGAATGGAAGTTCTTTTTACACGAAAAAGAACGCTATAAAAAGATAGATAAAATTTGCAAGAGAGTTTTTGCATTTGCCAGAAACATAAATCTTGATGATGTTTCTGATTTTCAAAATACGATCTTTATTGAGCTTGATCCTGATTCGGTGCTTTGTCATGAATGGAATGTCATTTTGTGTCATCCTGAGCAATATGCTATTTTCACCGCAAGAGAATTGTACGAGTTGAATCAATCTTGCGAGGACGGTATGCGTAAATTTGAGGGCTTCTTAAGCTTCTCACCTTTTGTAGTTCATCAAGCCGTTGAATTGCTTGTCAATGAATTGCAAAAGTATGGCGTCAGTTACACCCCGGCATACTCCGAAAAAAGAGCAATGGACGCCGGTGAAGCTGGATTCGATAAACGGCTTAGTTTTTTCATCAATCGAACCATCGACAAAATTGAAGAAAAAATTGAGAAACTAACCAATGCCAACATCGAGCTCGCTTCAACGCTGGAAAAGCTTAAAATTGCTAAAATGGAAGAAGCAGCTGCAGAAGCTGCAAACCGGGCCAAAAGTATTTTCCTTGCCAATATGAGCCATGAGATCCGCACTCCCATGAATGGGATTCTCGGGATGACGGAATTAATGATGGATACAGCGCTTTCGCGGGAGCAACAGTATTATGCCAAGACGATCTATGAGTCGTCCAATGCCTTATTGACCATCATCAATGATATTTTGGATCTATCGAAAATTGAATCGGGCAATCTGGTGATCAACAAGATTGAAATCATTCCCCAAGGGCTGATCTCCGGTGTCATTGATCTGCTTGACCAAACGGCAAAAGCTAAGGGGATTGCCCTGGAGGCCACTGTTGAATTGGACGCGGAGCAAGTGATCATTACTGATCCCGTACGTCTTCGCCAGGTTCTGCTGAATCTGATGGGTAATGCCATTAAATTTACGCACGAAGGCAAAGTTTCGTTGTCTGTTTTTCCTGAACAAGAGGAAAAAGGCAACTCGGTGCTTCGATTTGAAATCAGCGATACCGGTGTGGGCATGGATTCCGAAGCGCTCTCTCAGTTGTTTCAACCCTTTTCTCAAGTTCATGATTTGCGCACGCAAACCTACGGTGGTACGGGGCTGGGCCTTTCGATCTCCAAGCGGTTAGTTGAACTGATGGGTGGAAGAATTGGCGTTCAAAGTGAATGGGGAAAAGGCTCCACCTTTTGGTTTACGCTGCCCCTTGTCAACGGCGCTTCGCAGGATTTTGCGGAAACGACGCTTTCTCCCAACCAGGATGTTCTTTCTCAAAGTGTTACAGCCGGTGCGAATCTGATGGAAGAGCAGCGCCAGAAACCAACGATTCTGGTCGTGGAAGACAACTCGATTGATCAATTATTAATCAAAGTGCAGTTGCGTAAACTTGGCTATACGGTTCATTGTGTCAAAGATGGCCAGGAAGCGCTCCAGGCACTGGAGCAGCAGTCGTTCGTTCTTGTCCTTATGGATTGTCAAATGCCGAACATGGACGGGCTTACGGCAACGCAACTCATCCGGCAAAAAGAAAGAGAGAAAAACACCCACGTGCCGATCATCGCGATGACAGCCCATGCGATGGAAGAGGATCGCCAGCGTTGCTTGCAAGCCGGTATGGATGATTACATGAGTAAGCCGATAAAATTCGAAGGGTTAAAAACGATGCTCCACAGCCATTTGGGTACGTGAGCCTACAGGGGAGATATTTGACCGTTCTGTAGCATAGTGATGGTTTAGGTAACGCGGACAGGACTTTATCGCAGGCCTTACGAAAAAGTACCATTAGGAGATGAGCCAGATGAACTACAAAAAAGTAGGGTTTCTTGTACTGATTGTCCTTAGTCTCGCCGTTTTACTCACCACCCATGGTCAGCGGCAATCTGTTGAGCCACCGTCACTGCTCAGTATCCAAGAGATCGCCAAACTGGCTACCGCGGAAGCGTATTTTGATGTGCCGGTCATGCTGCCACCGGAAAGTGTGCAACTATGGGGGATTCCCGTCCCTTTTACCAAGAAAAGCTATCTGGCCATCGGTCAGGGCAAAGTGATCGCCGGGATCAACACCGAGAAGATCACTGAGTTTACGGTAGCCGATGGTGTGGCCACGATAAAATTGCCGGAGCCGGAGATCTTAGAATGGAAAATCGAATCCAATTCCTGGCGCTATTGGGATGATGGGTCGGGCAATCTGCTGCAATTCTCGATTCATGATATCCACAAAGCGGAGTTGATGGCAGAGCAGCAAATGGTGGAGCGAGCGAAAAAAGTAGGTTTGTTGGAAAGGGCCAACGACAACGCGAAGAAAACGATAGAAAAGTTGTTACGCAGTGCCGGGATGCGGGAAGTAAAATTTATCTAACGATAAAAAAGCCGTTGTGATGGTTGTCCGCATCACAACGGCTTTTTCATGGCATGGTTATTGCTGTGGGGGTCTTAGCCAACTGTCGATCATATGCCAGAGGGCCAAGCGCGGATGGCGAAAGAGCATTTGCGGCCCGGCAAAACGCATGACCTCGATAATGCGCTGGCGCATGGCCGGGCGATAGCAGTGAATCGTGCATTGGCCGCAGGTTGGTTTGGTTGCCCCAAACTTGCACCGTGCTACCCGGGCCATCGCATATTCGTGCAACTGTTGACACTCAGAACAAAGTCCGTCTGTAACGTCTGGGGATTGATGATGATGGCGGCAGTAGAGAGCGATCATGGCAGCTACCGTTGCACACTCTCGTTGAATGCGCCGGTGCTTTTGTTGCTCTGCTGATCCCATTGGTTTGGTTGTTTGCGTAGAAGGGGAGCGGAACAGCGGAGACGATGGAGTGTCCTGGCCAAAGTAATTCTGGTTATCAGGCATAATTCGTTGGTAGCTCCTTTGCCGTATTTAAGGGTATTTTGTTCTTGTTTCAACAAAAACAAAATAAAATCCTGCATCTTTTTTCTATGGAAATATCTTTGCTCAACAGGCATCGCCGTTTTTTTCACGTCGGGGAAGGAGTTCGCTTCATAAGTGATGAAAATAGGATTTACCAACAAATTGAGAATTTATTTGTATATCGCTGATCAGCAATCCAAGATGCGTGATCAGTATAAGGAGTTGAAGCAGTGATGTTTACCGGTAAAGTTGCCTTGGTCACCGGTGCAGGACGTGGCATTGGCCGTGCCGTTGCGCTTGCCTATACTGAAGCGGGGGCAAGTGTCGTCATCATTGATAAAGAAGCAGCAATGCTCGCAGAAACGGTAGGCTTGATTGCATCAAGAGAGCAGCAGGTTATTTCTGCCGTGATCGATGTACGGCGACCGCGGGAGATCGAAGATCTGTTTGTCCAGATAAGCAAAGAGTTAGGCCGCCTCGATATTTTGATCAATAACGCCGGCGTAGGTTTTATGAAGTCACCTTATGATATTACGGTAGAAGAATGGGATGATGTGCTGGCGGGCAATTTGCGGGGGACTTTTCTTTGCGCGCGAGAAGCGGCGAAGATCATGCGCACCCACGGTGGCGGGTCGATCGTCAATCTGGCTTCCACACGGGCGACCATGTCGGAACCGCATTGGGAAGCTTATGCTGCGTCGAAAGGCGGTATTCTTGGCTTGACCCATGCGTTGGCCTTGTCGCTGGGGCCTGATCATATCCGGGTTAACGCCATCAGTCCGGGCTGGATCGAAACGGGGGACTATGCCAAGCTGCGCGATGACGATCACCGGCAGCATCCGGCAGGACGAGTCGGTAGACCTGATGACATTGCCCGCGCTTGCTTGTATCTCACCGACCCATCCAATGATTTTATTACGGGGGCAAATTTGGTCATCGACGGGGGCATGACGCGGAAGATGATCTATGAAGAATAGCTGACATGCGAGCAATGCTCTTGGCATCCGCGTAAAATCTGCCGATTTTTTTGCAGTATGGGCAATTTTTGATCAGGAGGCCGAACTTTTGCGAATTTTACACACTTCCGACTGGCATTTCGGCAAAACCCTTGAAGGACGCGAGCGGCTTGCCGAACAAAAAGCCTTCGTCGATGAGCTTTGCATCATCTGTGACCGGGAGCAAGTCGATTTGATCGTCTTGGCCGGTGATGTTTTTCAACATGCCAACCCCAGCGCCGCGGCGGAAGAGCTGTTTTACGATGCGCTGAGCCGCCTGGCTTGTAACGGTACGCGGGGCTTGCTGCTGATTGCCGGCAACCATGATAACCCCGAGCGTCTTTGTGCGCCGTCACCCCTCGCCGATCGCTTGGGCATCAGCTTGCTCGGTCATCCCAAGCATATCATGATGCCTGACCTTTTGGCGTCACCGGAGCGTGTCAGTCGCGTCGCTGCCGGAGCTTCTTGGGTGGAAATCAAAGTACCCCGTTGTGACCATCACGCCGTGATCGCTGCCCTGCCCTATCCGTCGGAAGGACGGCTCAAAGAATTGCTGGCAAGCAGCACGGAAGAAGGGGCGATTCAAAAGGGCTACAACGAGCGGCTGCAGCAGATTTTTGCCGAGTTGGCCGGCCATTTTCGTGATGATACAGTTAACCTGGTTGTGAGCCATCTTTATGTCTGTGGCGGCGCTGTTTCTGATTCGGAAAACGCCATTCAGATGGGTGGCGCTTATGCTGTTCAGCCCGGTGTTTTTCCGCCATCGGCGCAGTATGTGGCGCTGGGGCACCTCCACCGGCCGCAAAATATCCGGGGTGCGACCATGCCGATCCGCTATTCCGGCTCACCCTTAGCCTACAGTTTTTCCGAAGCGGGACAAGCCAAATCGGTGACGCTCGTCGATCTCCTGCCGGGGCAGCCGGCGGTGGTGACGGAAATTCCCCTGATGTCGGGCAAGCCGCTGACCAAGTGGGTCATCCGGGGCGGCCTGGAAGAACTGAAAGTACATACCGAGTCGGGCAAAGACGCTAACGCCTGGATTGACTTGGAGATCTGCTTAGAACGCCCGCTGACGCTTGATGAGATCGGGCAGATCAAAAACCTCCATCCCGGGTTCGTCAATATTCGCGTGACGATCAACCAAAGTGAAGAGGACCGCCTCGCCAAAGAAGCATTGAAAAATCTTTCCCTGGAGCAGCGCTTTATTCGTTTTTATCAGCAACAGACCGGCGGTGGGGCACCGGAACCGGCACTGGTGCAGTTGTTTTTGGAATTGGCCCAGGAGGGGCTGGAGCAGGAGGTAGCCGATGAAGCCGATCAAGCTGACCATCGCCGGGCTGAATAGTTTTCGCAAGCGCCAAGAAATTGATTTTGATCGCTTGACCGACGCCGGTGTATTCGGCATCTTCGGTCACACCGGCAGCGGCAAATCGACGATTTTGGATGCGATTACGCTGGCACTCTACGGCAAAGTGATCCGGGCCAGCAACGGTACCCGCGGAATCCTCAATCACGGTGAAAACAGCCTGGAAGTGACTTTGCAGTTTACCTTGGGCCTCGGCAATGATCGGTCTACCTACCGCGTCGACCGGCGCTACAGTCGCGGCGATAAAGATGCCGTCAAAAACACAGTCAGCCGTTTGGTCGCTATTGACAGGACCGGGCAGGAACGGATCTTGGAGGAAGGTGCCAATGCCGTCACCCGTGCCATTGAGAATCTCTTAGGGATCCACTGTGATGATTTTACGCGGGCCGTTGTACTCCCACAAGGAAAATTCGCTGAATTTTTGAGTTTAAGCGGCAAAGATCGCCGGGCCATGCTGCAGCGCCTCTTTAACTTGGAGCAGTACGGTCGACACTTATCGGAGCGGCTCAGTCGGCGCAGCAGCCTGGTCACGGAAGAGCGGCTCAATGTGGAGGGCGAGTTGGCTGGTCTTGGCGATGCATCACCGGAAGCGATCAACCGTGCGCAGGCGGCACTGGAAGCGGCGCAAGCAGAGGAGCAGCGAAGTAAAAAGAAGCTGGACAAGTTGCAAAAAGCGGTGGAAGAAGCCCGGGAAGTCTGCAAATTGCAAAATCAATTGGCCGTCAAGACCGAACAGGTAGAAGCGCATCAAAGCCAGGCCGAACGCTTCCGGCAGGTCCAGACGCAAGTTGAACGTGCTGACGAGGCGGAAAAAGTTCTACCGCTGATCGTAAGAGCGGAAAGAACGACGGAAGTAGCCGCCCAACTGGCAGTAGCCAAAGAAAAGGCGGAGCAGCAGGCGGTAGCCGCCGAGGCTACATTAAAGGCAGTTCAAGCACGCTGGGAAACGGCGCAACAGTTACGGGTGACCGAGGAACCGCGGTTGATCGCCCAGCAAGTGCAGTTGCAAGAAGCGCAAGAGGTAGAACAGCAACTGGAAGGATTATCTGCCGATTGGTCCCAGGCCAAGACACAACTGGCCCAAAAACAAGCAGCCGCCCAGGCCGCGGAACAAGACCGGCAGCGCTGGCTGGTCCAAAAAGAAAACCTGCACAAATTAAACCGGGACGATGAGGCGGCCGTAGAAGCGAACCAGGTCACCGCCGATTACCGCCGGCAGGTCGATGACGCCAAACAAAAAGGCGAAGAACTGCGCCGGCAAGCGCGTTTGTGGGAGCAAGCGAACAAGGAAGCGCTTCTTCGGCAGCAAGCAGTCGCTCAAGCACGCAGTAACTGGGAAGCTAAGGGGCAGCAAGCGGCCATGCTGCAAGCCGAATGGCTTCAAGCGATGGCACTGGAGGAACAGGTTGCCGGCCAACCGCCAGTCAGTGAAGACGTTTTAAATCGGTTGGCGTTACGTTTGGAAGAAGTGCGTGGCTTGCTCAATCCCTTGCAAGAGCGGGAGACGCGCCGGGGCGATCTGCTGGTCTGGCGTCAGAAGCTTGGCGAAGCAAGAAGCCAAGCGCAGGCCCAGATTGCGTCATTGGAAAAAGAGCGAGCCGAGTTGGAAAGGGCCGTTAAAGGTCAACGGGAAGCGCTGCTCGATCTGGCGCTGCAAAACAAACGAGCTCTTGCTGCCCACCTGGCTGCGGATTTACATCCCGGCGCACCTTGCCCGGTCTGCGGCTCTCTTGATCATCCGCACCCGGCCTTGGCGGACGTTAAAGTTATCGATATCGATGAAAGCGAAGAAAAGGCCCAGCGGGAACAGGCGCTGGCCCTGTCCGAAGAAAAACTGGCGAAAGTGCAAAAAGCCGAAGAAAACTGGAAACAGCAGTTTCGTGCCGATGAAGCCCGTCTGGAACTGCTGGACAAAGACTTGGCCGAAACGGTAGCGGCCATCATCGAACTGCGCCAGCAGGCCAATGAGCGCTGGCCCGGCAAACATCCTTTGGGCTTACCTCTTGATCCGGCTATCCCGACAGCCGAACAGTTGCAGCAGCAGATTGCGCTTGGTGACCGGGGAATCGGTGAGAAACGGGAGCAACTGGCCAAATGGCAACAGGAGCGGGAACAAGCAGGGCAGCAACTGCGTTTGCTCCAAGAGAAGCTGACCACGGCCAAAGCGGAGCATCAGTCGGGTTATCAACTGGTCGAAGCAGCCGAACGGGAATGGCAGCAGTCGCAGGAAGTGCACACCCAAGCGCGAGCGGAGTTGACGACAGCCGAGGAAGCTTTCCGCCAGGTATTGGCGTTGTGGGGGGAAGATGGTCAGGATCTGTTGACCGGCGGCATCCAGAAGGTGAGGGAACGGGCAGCCGCCATTCACCGTCAAGATCAAAGGTGCGAAACCCTGCGCCGGCAGATGCAAGGGCGCGTTGCTGAACTGGCCGCCTGTGAAGAAGCGTTAACCCAAGCGCAAGCGCAGGAGCGAACGGCTTCGGGGGAAGTCCTGCAATGGATATCATTGGAAAAGGGAAAAGCCCTGCAAGTGGCAGCGCTGCAAGCCAAGGTCCACCAGATGACCGGCGGCAGGAAAGCGTCGGTTCTTTTGCAAACGATTAATGAACAACTTACGAAGATCCAACATGATGAGAAAAATGCCCACATTGACGTACAACAGGCTCGCGAGCAACGGGAAAAAGCCAGCGAAGAGCGCGAGCGCCAAGGGACGTTGTGGCAGGTTGCCCAAGGGGAACAGGCCACAGTCCAAGAAGAACTGACGGCAGCGCTTCGCCAGACAGGTTTTACTGCTGTTCAGGAGGTCCGGGCGTCGCTGGTGGACAACGATGAAAAAGCCAAGCTGCAAGGATGGATGACGGAATACCTGGATCAGGGAAAACGCTTGCAAGCAGAATGGGCCCAGTTGCAGGAACAACTGGGCGGTCGTACGTTGTCGCCGGAAGCATGGGAACGTCAAGAAGCGCTGTGGCAGGAACAGCAGCAAGCATTGGAAACTGCGACGAGCCAACGCGGTGCTTGTGAGCAAGCTTATCAAGTGATCACCGGCAAACAAGAGCGCTGGCAGCAGTTGAAAAAACGGCAAGAAGCGCTGGCTGAGGAGGGCCATCGGCTCAACCAGCTCAAGGCGCTTTTACGCGGCGACTGTTTGGTTGATTTTCTTGCGCAGGAACAAGTGGAATTTGTGGCGCAGCAAGCATCGGAGCAGCTTAAACAGATGACGCGCAATCGTTATGCCCTGGAGATTCTCGACGGCGGCTTTGTGATCCGCGACGATGCCAACGGTGGCGTCAAACGTCCCGTAGCCTCTCTGTCCGGTGGCGAGACCTTCCAAGCATCGTTGGCGCTGGCGCTGGCCTTGTCGGCGCAGATTCAATTACAAGGCAAATATCCACTGGAGTTTTTCTTTCTGGATGAAGGATTTGGTACCCTCGATGCCGATACGCTTGATGTGGTCATGGGCACGCTGGAACAATTGCAGACGGGCCGCCGGGCCATCGGTGTGATCAGCCATGTGCAGGAATTGCAGCAGCGACTGATCCGGCGTTTGATGGTCACCCACAGCGAAGTGGCCGGTAGCGGCAGCCAGGTGCGGATTGAGATTGGTTGAATGAACGTAAAAAACCGGTGTTTGACTTACGAGATGAAGTCAAGCACCGGCTTTTTGGTGTTAAAGGCTTTGGGCAATTTGCTCTCGCAACTGCAATAACGCTTTGTCTTTTTCCTTGGCTTCGACCATGATGTCCACATCGGCGACGGAACTGCCGGCGTCGGCGAGCATCTGCGCCAGCACTTCAAAATCCTCCGGTGCGATGTAATCGGCATGACGGCGGTCGGTGGGACCGGTAACGCCGGTGCTGATGTGCACTTTCGGACGCCGGTCGCCCCACGTGTTCAAGGCACAGGCGAGATGCTTCGCCGGTGCGTCGCAAGGGTTGCAGCGGTGATGATGCACATCAAAGACAACGGGCAACCCCGCTTTTTCACCGACAAAGCACGTTTCTTCCAAGGTGTAAGTGCGATCATCGTTTTCGATGCACAGCAGGGAGCGCGTTGTTTCATCTAAACCATGAGCCACTTCGATAAATCGTTCCATCGCTTTGGTTTTATTACCGTAGCCGCCGCCAATGTGCACAATCAATGCCGTTGCACCAAGCATTTTGGCCAGCGTCACATGGTGCTGTAAGTCAAAAAGACTTGTTGTCAGTACATCCGGATTGGGCGTGTTGAGGACGCAATACTGGCCGGGATGGAGGCTGGTCCGGGGACCATAGGTCTCTACATGGTGGTGAATGGCGGCACAGTTTTGGCGAATCTCCGGATCATCATACCAGGTTCGCGACCGGCGCAGTTCAGCGATGGTCGCCAGGGGAACCAGATCGCTGCTGAAGCGATAAAAAGGCACCTTGTTTTCACGGTTCCAGCGCAAGATGCGCAGCGCTTCTTTTAGGTTGAAAATGGTGATGCTTTTGGCTTTTTCCATGGCCAGGGTTTCATCCTTGGCGGCTAACTCAAGGTATTGCTTACGCTGCATGGTGCGAAAGCGCGAGGGCAGGGAATTGTTGATGCAGGCATAGCCGAAGCAAATATCAGTCATAGACAACCTCTCATATCGTTGATGGGCTTAACCTTAGGATAATCAAGCGGGGATGTCAAGATTCCTTACCAAGATCGGCCTCGAATGGGCGAGAATCCTCCCGGATATCTATCGTTAAAACGGTAGAAATATAGTAAAATCATTGAAATACAAAAAATTTCTACATTGATGAAGGAGAAGATCATGGCAAGGCTTTGGACATCCATCGTACTTTTCGGTTTGATGATTTTCGTAATGACGGGATGTATACAAGCAGCAGGTACAGGAACATCAGTTCCATCAAGGGCATCTTCGGCCCCTTCAGCGGCTTCCTCGGCCCCCACGACCCCGGCAGTACCTGTCCAACCGGCAAAACCGGCAAAAGAAACGATTACGCTTGTTGCCACCGGCGATATTCTCATGCATAACACCTTGATCGACTCAGGCTTGCAGCCGGACGGCACGTATCGTTTCGACCACCTTTTTGCCCCTGTGCGTGCCTACTTGGAAAAAGGTGACTACGCTTCTGTTGATCTGGAGTCAGCCATGGCCGGCCCCGCGACCGGCTATACGGGCTACCCCTTGTTTAACAGTCCTGATGAACTGGCAACAGCCATGAAACAAAGTGGCTTTGATCTCGTGACGACGGCCAATAATCACATCCTTGATCGCGGCTACGCCGGCGCACTGCGCACGATGGACGCATTGCAAAAAGCCGGTCTCGATGTGGCCGGCACGAATCGTAACGCGCAAGAACGGGACAGCTTTTTGATTAAAAACATTCGTGGCGTCAAGGTAGGTTATTTGGCCTATGGTTACAGCACCAACGGCATTCCGGTGCCCAAAAACCATCCCGAGTTTTATAACTTTCTTGACCATGGGCGCATTCTTGCTGACATTAAAGCGCTGCGCCCCCAAGTGGACGTGGTGGTACTCTTGCTGCACTGGGGCGTTGAATATGCACCGCAGCCTACGGCCGAGCAAAAAAAATGGGCCCGCGACTTTTTTGAGGCCGGTGCCGATATCATCTTCGGCAGTCACCCGCATGTAATTCAGCCGGCTGAGATCATTGCGGTGCAAGGCAAAGACCGTTATGTCATCTACAGCTTAGGCAATTCTGTGGGTGCTCAGCGCGGGTTGGAGCGCAACAGTGGTGTCATTGTGCAAGTAAAATTGGAGAAAGACAGTACGAACGGGCAGACCACGTTGCAGGAAGTGACCTATATACCCACGTACGTTCACTCCTATCAAGAGAAAGGACGATTAATGTACCGGATGGTCGCTGTCGAAGATGCCATTGCCCAAATCAAGAACGGTCGCGAACCGTACCTGACGCGGGACGATCTGCCCACGCTGGAACAGGTGTTGGCGCAGACACGGGGCCAGCTGGGTGCGTCCTATCGTGCTGCAGCCCAGTAAAGATTTTTTCAAATTTTCTTGGTCCACTTCAAGGAATCTCAAGTCTGATGTTGAATATTTTACGAAAGATACTCATTACTATTAAAGAAATAATCATCGGAAAGGGTGGATCCCATGGCCTACCGTATTGACGAAAATGAATGTATCGCTTGTGGTGTTTGCCAGGATGTTTGTCCTGTATCGTGCATCTTCACGCGAGCAGATGAAATGCTTGAGATCCGGGAAGCTGATTGTATCGATTGTGGGAGTTGTGCACGCGATTGTCCCACAAACTGCATTGCCAAGGTATAAGGTTAACCATGTACCGGCAAGTTAACTGGTACATACCTGATTGACTCGGTTGCGTCGCCGCTCTTTTGCTTATGAATATGAGCATAAAGAGCGGCTTTTATGTTATTGTAGATAAAGAAACGAGTAAGCTGATACTTAGGGAAAGCAGGCGGATAGCATGCTTGGCTCTCCATAACGAAAGGTGGTCTTTTTATGGCTCATCATAAGTTTAATCCGGAACAACTGGCCAAGTTAGAGAACCCGGAACGGCGGCGCAAACTGCCGCCGGAAGCGATCGTTCAACTGATGCAAGTGCAAGCGGGAGATCAAGTTGCTGATATCGGTGCCGGTATCGGTTATGTGGCTATTCCCTTGGGCCATGCCGTCGGGGCCAATGGGAAAGTCTTTGCCTGCGATACTTCACCGGCGATGCTGGAAGCGGGGCAAGCGTTGACTCCGTCGGAATTGAAACAGATTGAATGGAAGTTATCCGAAGAGAGCCGCTTGCCCATTGATGATCATTGTTGTCAGGCAGCGGTGCTTGTGGCGGTCTATCACGAATTGCACGAGCCTGCGGCGATGCTGCAAGAGTTGCGTCGCATCCTTGCGCCCGGTGGCCGCTTATTGATTGTCGATTGGAAGGCGGAAGCAACACTGAGTGGTCCACCGCTAAATCATCGTGTGGCCGCGGCGACGGTGATCAAACAACTTGAAAATGCCGGTTTTTTGTATATCATCGAGATGCCTGATTTTGCTGAACATTATGCGATCAGCGGGACTGTCCCTAAGCAGTTTCCCTCTGATATTTAAAACGTGGTAAAACAGTAACCGGATCAGAAAGAGGGAGTCGCGATGCTTCAAGGGGCTACCGTCAACAGTACCACCGGCTACGCTAAACGCTATCCCAAACTTATGTATAATACCCTGGGGCAGACGGGGTTGAAGGTCAGTCAAGCCGGCTTTGGTGCTTACCGGATTCACAACGGTAGCATCCAACACCGGCAAGCGTTGCGGCATGCACTTTTAAGCGGAATCAATCTGATCGATACCAGTGCCAATTATGCCGACGGTCGCTCGGAAGCGCTGATCGGTGAGGTGCTTACCGAACTGATCGGAACGGGAGAACTCCGCCGCGACGAATTGGTGCTGGTGACGAAGGCCGGCTATATTCAAGGTGCCAATTATGCCATCAGTCAGGAACGAAGGCGCCGGGGACAACCTTTTCCCGAGCGAGTGATTATGGAGCCTGGTTTTGAACATTGCATTCATCGGGACTTTCTTGCCGATCAGTTGACGCGCAGTTTACAGCGGTTACAAGTTGCGACGGTTGATGTTTTTTTGCTGCATAACCCCGAGTATTACTTAAAACATGCACAAGAAGAAGGAGTACCGCTTGCAACTGCGCGACAGGAATATTTACGGCGCATCGAGGCGGCTTTTCGCTATCTGGAAACGCAAGTGGAAGCGGGACGGATTGGTGCTTACGGCATCAGTTCTAATACGTTCCCTGTTGCCAAAGAGCGTTTTGATCATATGCCATTCGCTGATATCGTGGCGATCGCCAAGGCCATCAAAGAGGACCATCATTTTCAGGTGATCGAACTGCCGCTGAATCTGCTGGAGACAGGTGCAATGACAGAAAGCAATCAACCAGGCGGTTGCACTGTTGTGGAATTGGCCCGCCAATTAAATGTAGCCGTCCTGGTTAACCGACCCCTCAATGCGATTGTTAACAACCGCTTGATTCGTCTTGCCGATGTTACCGTAGAAGCAACGGTATCTTGGGAAGCGGTAGAAAAGTACAAAAAAGATTTGAAACTGATGGAAGAACAGTTGAAGAAAACGATATTGGTTGCTCATCCCTTGGCTAAGAGTAACGCTGATGAGATGGCCATGAAGCTTTGTGCCAGTGAAATCCTTGAATACCAGTTGCCGCAATTTGCCAGTCCCCTTGAATGGAATGAAGCGGTCGGGCGTTATTTTGGGCCAACCATCCAAGCGGGCATCGAAGGCTTGCTGGGTCATAAGCGGCACCGCCAACGGGTTGATATTTTGGCATGGGCTAAGCAGTATGCCGAGACTGTGAATGACGCTTTGGATGCGGTCAGTTTTTATCTGCAAGCCAAGGCGGCAGACGCGGCGATCCGAATCAAAGCTTGTACGGAGCAAGCTGATCCGGACTGGACCGGTACGGCAACGTTAAGCCAAGCAGCACTGCGTGCATTGCGTTCAACCGAGGGGATCACGACGGTGCTGCTCGGCATGCGTCAACTGTCCTATGTCGATGATGGGCTGATCGAGTTAAGCCGTCCGGTTCAAGTCCTTGACCGCGCACATTCCTGGTTACATCTGGCGCAGGCGAAAGTGTGAATGAAGCACCATCAAGATACTTTTATTCAATGAAAGTATTCAACAATATGGAATCAAAATGTTATATATGGTACAATGAAAAAGAGTAGATCAATCCATAACCGATTGTGAATGGGGCCTAGGAGGGGAGAACCATGATCAATAATTTCGGTTACAGTGCTTATAAAACGATGCTGTCGTATGTGCGGCCGGCTGTGCAGTACCCGCCGATGATGCCGCCGAATCGTAATTTTATGCCGCAACAACCGCCGTTATTTGAGCAGATTGCTTCGTTTAATCCATGGAAGGAAAAAACAGCAACGGCAGCCCAGGACGTTCGCCAGTCTTTTACGCAAGTGAAAGAAGCGAGCAGTACACTCAACACAACCAGTAAGAACAACATCTTTGATGTGCGCAAAGCTGATGTTTCCAACAGTAATGTTTTGGGCGTACAAGCAAGTAACCGTGCGACTGTCGGTACCTATAAAATTGAGGTGTCGCAGGTAGCTACGGCCAAGCAGACCACAAGCAATACCTTGCGATCGAATGATCTGCAAACCATGCAAGCGGGCACCCAGTCCTTTGGCCTTCAAGTGGGCGGCGTAACTAAGAACGTTTCCGTCAACTTTTCTTCTCTCGATACGAATCTGGGTGCACTTAATAAAGTCGCCAGGGCCGTCAATGATGCTAAAGCCGGCGTAACGGCCAGGGTCGTTGAATCGACGACCGATGGTGTGCGTTACAGTAAGCTTGTCCTCACAGCCGATAAAACTGGTACAGCCAATGCCTTTACGCTCACTGCCGGTTCAGGTGATTTGTTGACGGCTACGCAAATGAATCATCAAACAACGGAAGCACGCAACGCCAAATATTCCGTTGATGGTAAAGATTATGAACAAGCCAGCAATACGGTACAATTGGATAACGGAAAAGTAACGGCCACTTTAAAAGGTGTGACTACTAACGATAACCCAGTAACGGTTACCGTAGATCGTGATCGTTCGGCGATCATCAAGCAAGTGAGCGCCTTGATCGAAGAGTACAACCAAGCGATTGTGACCATGCAAGATCAATCCGGCTTAATCAGCAATCGAGTGATGCAACGATTTACTCAGTTTGCCAATGATCGTGAAGAGGCTTTGGATGACATCGGAATTACAGTGCAAGCCGATAATCAACTTAGCCTGGATCAAAGCAAGCTTGATCGATCGTTGCAAAATAACTATGAAAGTACCAAAAATCTTATCGGTGGTGCCGGCGGATTGGCACCTGCGATGGAACGGCGAACAAGCAACTTACTGAATTCGCCTGTTACAGCATTGATTCAAGGCAACAATGATGTGCAAGCGCAGCAGCAACAGATGGCGTCCCAACTTAACCAGTACTTGTTGTTTAGCCAACCAAATCGTTTTTATGCGCAGTATGCCAGTGCCGGCGGCAGTTTTAACTTTTTCCTGTGAGTTTTATGATCTTTCTTGTGAATGCCTGATTATGTAATGTAATCAGGCATTTTTAAGGAAAAGATCAATGACTTTTAAGAAAAAGATCAATGGCGGAAAATAAGAATATAAGAGGAAAAACGAAGGAAATATTAAAAATTTGTCGAACTCGTTCTTGATTCCTGCATAGGTGTCTGGCGATAAAGAAAGGAGATGGGCAATGAGTATGAAAAAAAGTTTGCTCGGAGTATTATTGTTGTTGATGATGGTTATGTTGTCTGCCTGTGGAGGTTCGACGGCAGCAAAGACGAATCCATTGATTGCCGATGATGGCGGAACAAAAAAACAACCGGAAAATCAAGATTTGAAGCCTAAAAAGAATATTGCCTTAGTCATGAAAACACTGACTAATCCTTTTTTTATCGAGATGGAAAAAGGTGCACGCCGTGCGGAAAGTGAACTCGGTATCAACTTAATTGTTAAAGTAGGGGCCAAGGAGACGTCGATTGAACAACAGATCGCGATCGTCGAAGAGTTGACTCGTGATAAAATTGATGCGATCGTCATTGCTCCAGGCAGTTCAACCGAATTGATACCGGCACTGAAAAAGGCTAAAGATGCCAATATTCCGATTATCAATATTGATAATCGGCTGGATCCGAAACTTTCGCAGGAAATGGGACTTGGGCAAATTCCTTTTATCAGCGTCAATAATGAGCAGGGGGCCTATCTGGCCGCCAAAGTACTCAGTGATAAGATCAAAAAGCCGACCCAAGCGGTGATCATTGAAGGAATTCCTGGCACCGATAACGGGGAACAGCGTAGGCGTGGTGCCCAGCGGGCCTTCAGTGAAAATCCCAACATCCAACTGGTGGCGTCTCAATCTGCCATGTGGAAAATCGATGAGGCGATGGAATTGACAGGTAAGTTTTTTCAACGCTATCCGAATATTGGTGTAATTTTTTGTGCTAACGATATGATGGCTCTTGGGGCGCTTCAATACTTGGAGCAAACCGGGAAAAAAGACGTTCTGGTAGCCGGTTATGATGCGCTGGAAGAAGCGAAAAAAGCGATTCAAACCGGAAAATTATTGGCAACGATTGATCAGCAGGCCGATGTGCAAGGGTATACTGGGGTGAAGTATGCTATGAGCGCGATCCAAGGTAATGCTGTGCCGGTCGAGACGATGGTGGATGTCAAGTTGCTCCAAGCTGACAACCTACCGTAAGCCCATAATTATATGAATATCTTATGAATAAATTACCAAGCCTTAATATCACCCAGAGATTTATTTTTTACTTGTTAACGACAAGCATCATCCCGCTGATGGTGGTCGGTATGACATCGTACAGCATCTCAAAAACCATCATTCAAGAGGAAGCCGGTAATTTTACCAGTGAACTGGTAGGTAATCAGCGCGACTACATGGAACGGATGATGCAGGAAGTCGAGAGTTTGATCGCTAATATCTCCAGCATTGAAGATATTAAAGCCGTCGTCGATGATCGGCAGCGAACACCCAGTGATTATGCCAGTCTGGCTACGCAAGCGAAAATCGGCTATATCTTAAGCGGCTATACAAACCTCAAAGGTCTTGTGTCCATCGATATTTTCACGTTGAATGATGCCCATTATCATGTTGGTGATACCTTAAATGTTCAGACAATCCGCAACGATCTAAAAGAAAAGATTTATCAGGAAGCGCTTACCACTGATAAGTCAGTCATTTGGACAGGCATTGAAGATAATGTCAATGCCAACTCGACACATAAGCAAGTGATTACAGCGGCCAAGGTGTTAAAGTCCTTTGATTCAGAGACGATGCGTGAAAGGCCGATTGGTTTATTGCTCGTCAACTACAGTGTAGACACTTTTTATGAGCATTTTATCCAAACCAATTTTGGCCGCGATGCCTTCATGGTCATTGTGGACAGCAAAGGACGCATCATCTTCCATCCTCAAAAAGAAAAAATCGGCAGCCGGATCAACGCAAGCCTATTAGCGTGTTTTGATGGTGATCGACATGCTGTCAATGCCAATATTGATGGGAAAGACATGTTCATCACCCATAGTCACTCTGTCAACAGTGGATGGTCCTTGCTTTGTTTTGTGCCGCTCGATAGGCTTACTGAAAACACGACAGAAATTCGCGATAACACCTTGCTGTTGCTGTTTTTATCGATTGCTTTTGCGGTTTTCCTTGGTTATAGATTTACCCGGCAAAACGTAATGCCGATCAAGCGCATCACCCATTTGTTTCAAGAAATCGGCAAAGGGACGATTGATTATGAAACTCGCTTGAAAGAAGGACCCCGTGACGAGATCGGTGAATTGATCCGTTGGTTTAACACCTTTTTAGATAGCCTGGCCGAAAAGAAAAAAACCGATGAAGAACTGTTGCAGGCTATCGAAAAACAAACGCAATTAGCGATGAACCTGGAAAAGCTGAATAGTGAGTTACTCGTCGCCAAAGAAGAAGCGGAAAAATCTAATCGGCTTAAGTCAGAATTTGTCGCCAACATGAGCCATGAAATCCGGACACCGATGAATGCCATCATCGGTATGACGGGGCTTTTGATTGATACGCCCCTCAACAGCGAGCAGCGAGAGTTTGCTTTGATTGTCCGTGAATCGGCGAACTCGTTATTGACAATTATCAATGATATTTTGGATTTTTCCAAAATGGAAGCGGACAAGATGGATTTGGAATCAACAGATTTCTCGATGCTCAATGTAGTTGAGAGCATCACGGAGATGCTGGTGGCCAAAACACATGAAAAAAACATCAGTTTTATGACCTTTGTTGCCCCCCCAAATTCCTCCGCTTCTCGTCGGGGACCCCTTGCGGATCCGGCAAATTTTACTCAATCTTGCAGGCAACGCCGTTAAATTTACCAATCAAGGCAAAGTGTCCTTAGTCGCCACGGTTGCCGGTAGTGACGATCACCATGTGCTTGTGCGGTTTGAGGTACGTGACACCGGTATTGGATTGTCGGACGAAGCGAAACAACGCTTATTCCAACCGTTTACACAAGCGGACGGTTCGACAACACGCAAGTATGGCGGAACGGGATTGGGCCTTTCCATCTCGAAGCGCTTGGTTGAAATGATGCATGGTTCCATTGGCGTGGAGAGTGAATTAGGTCACGGTTCGACCTTCTGGGTAGAGATTCCCCTTCAGCGCAGCGATCTGGAGGCAGAAGCACCGTCGCCGAAAAAACGGCTTCCCGATTTACGTATTCTATTGATGGGGAAAAATCAAGGTGCCCTTGAAGTCATTCATCAATATTTAAATGCTTGGGAGTTCACCAATGCTTTTGCTGCTGATGCCCAAGAGGCGTGGCAATTGATCCAACCGCAACCATCGATCTCCGCTGCTTATAACTTGGTGATTGTTGAAGGAGAAACAGCGGACGAAAAAGAATTAGAGCAAGTAGAGCAGTTGCAACGTGTTCCAGGATTGTCGGATGTCAAATGGATCTTGGTCACTGGTTTTAATGATCGCACAAAAGGTGAGCACGCACTGCGTCGTGGTTTTCACGCCTATTTACCCAAGCCGATCAAGCAATCGCAGCTTCTCGAGATGATTGCAAAATTAGCCTCTGCCGCCCACCATGAAACGACCCCACCGATGGTGAAAGAGCCAGCCAATGAACCTGCGAAGGAACTGGTTGATCAAAAGGAAAAGCCGATTCTTTTGGCTGAAGACAACCGGGCGAATCAAAAGCTGGCTGTGCTTTTACTCAAAAAACTTGGCTATCGAACGGTTGCTGTAAATAATGGACTGGAGGCAGTAGAAGCTTGTGCCAATGGTGATTACGCCTTGGTTTTGATGGACTGTCAGATGCCGGAGATGGACGGTTTTGAAGCAACGAGGCAAATTCGTCTGTCAGAGCAAAACACTGGACGCCATTTGCCGATTGTGGCTATGACGGCCAATGCGATGCAAGGTGACCAGGAGCGTTGCTTAGCATCCGGCATGGATGACTATATCAGCAAGCCTGTAAATCCGGAAAAACTGCGTGAGGTCATTCCCCGTTGGTATCAACAATCAATCTCTAATGAAACATAATATTTAACAGGAGATGATGAATGATGACCATCGACATTGTTAAGGTGGCGGAGGCGCTTCTTTTGGAACCGGAAGAACTGGAAGACATCTTTGAAGCTTTTTTTGAAGAGGCTGATGAGACGCTGGCTGATTGTAAGCGTGCGATGCCCTCCATGGATTACGAAGAGTTGAAAAAGCTTTTTCATGATCTCAAAGGTTCCGCAGCGAATTTGCATCTGAAGGATGTCACTGCTTTGGCGAAAGTGCTGGAAGCAGCGGCCCGTGAAAAAAATGAACTGTCGGTTCAAACCGGATTTCCTCAAGTTGTACAATTGATTGAAGACTATAAAGAAGAGATTCGATGCTATTATGGAAAGTAAGTGAGCCAGGAAAGCGGTTGTCAATGCGTTGATGGCCGCTTTCCTCTGATCGTAGGTGAAAAAGTGGAAAGGTCGGCAGAAAACAAAAATCCCCTTGACACATGGTCAAAGGGATTTTTCATCCGTTAAGGATACATATGCTGGGCATATTAAACCGAGCGTTGGACTTTGCCGGAACGGAGGCAGCGCGTGCAAACGTTCAGGCGAGTCGGGGTGCCGTCCACGATCGCGCGAACTCGTTGCAAGTTCGGGGACCAAGTGCGTTTTGTACGGATATGCGAGTGACTTACTTGCATGCCGACTTGTACCCCTTTACCGCAAATGGCGCATTTACGTGCCATAATTCCACCTCCTCACGGGTCACCGAGATCACTCATGTATTTTAGCAAATGTGAGTGCCTTTGGCAAGGTCTAGATTTAGAACAATTTGAACAAAGGATTTTACCGGGATTGTGGCGAAACGAGTACGTGAAGAAAAGCGAAGAGCGAAGGAGGAAAATACCATGATGATCAGCAAGGACATGAAGCTAATGGATTTACTCCAGCGGTATCCTGGTGCCGAGGAGATTTTAGCGCGTCATGGCATGAGTTGTATTTTTTGTATGGGAGCGTCCATGGAGACGATTGAAGAAGGTGCGCGGATGCATTCTCTCAACTTGGAGGCTTTGCTTGCAGAGTTAAATCGTTTGCAGGAAGGGTCACCCGCTTAGGCGGGTTTTTTTTTAGCCTGATGATGATCGGGAGGAAAAAAACAATGGCAGATGGGAGCAGCGATCATGCGTTGGCAGGAGTTATGGAGTGCTTTGCGTCAGGTAACCAGCCGTGAGCGACAATTCGGTTGTACCGACGGAAGTGTTGTCGGTGGTTATGCTGCTCATGGACGGATGTTATTGAAGCATCTGCGGGCGTGCTTGAATCCTGATGCAGCTGCCTGGGGAGCGAAGCTGGCAATCTGGGAAAGTCGCTTAGCCGATTATCAGCGTTTATCTACCGGTGAGCGTCAAGCATTGTTAGAACAGTTTGATCAGCTATTAACGGAGGCGGAACTGCGTACGGGCTTGTTCCATGATCCGCCGGTGAAGGAAGCAGAACCAACGATACAACCGCGTCCACTTAAGAAGGTGAACGATGGCGATGTACCGATTCAGTTTATGCGTGGCGTTGGGCCGCAGCGGGCAGGACGGTTAAAAAAATTAGGTATCGAAACGGTCGCTGATCTGCTCTGGCACTTGCCGGCGCGCTATGTCGATCGCAGTTCCCTTTCGCTTGTCGCTTCTGTCCAAAGCCCCGGTGATTACGGTGTGGCCGGGATTATCCGGTCCCAACAACATCGTCCTACCCGGCCGGGCTTAATTATCTATCGCGCCCAGCTTGATGATGGGACGGGGATTTTGCCGTTAATCTGGTTTAACCGTCCGCACTTGCATCGGACTTTTCCACCAGGGACAGCCGTTGTGGTGTTTGGCAAAGCTGAATATCGTGGCGATAGCTTAGAACTGCATGTGGAAGATATGGAACTACAGGGAGAGGCACGGCAAGGGATCGTACCGGTTTATCCGGCAACAGAAGGATTGCCCCAGCGGCAATTACAGCAACTTTGCCAGCAGGCGTTGGCTAATTATGGCGAACGGCTCCGTGATGCAGTGCCGGCTTCGGTGCAAACCCAGCTTGGTTTGATGACTATCGCTGAGGCGATGCGTTGTGTTCATCTTCCGACATCGCTGGCGGAAGCCGAAGCGGGGCGGCGGCGGTTGGCTTTTACTGAGGTTTTTTTGCTGCAGATGGCCTGGCAAATGGTCCGGCGGCGGCGCGGTTCCAGTGGTACCGGGGTCATGCATCAGTCCGCCGTAAGGGAACTGGCAGCGTTATGGCAATTGCTGCCTTATCCCTTGACGGAAGCACAGCAACGGGTGATTCGAGAAATTAGCCAAGACATGGAACGGGCAACACCGATGAATCGTCTTTTGCAAGGTGATGTGGGCGCCGGTAAGACCGTAGTTGCTGCATCGGTAGCGGTGAAAGCCGTCGCTTCCGGATTTCAGGCCGCTTTCATGGCCCCGACGGAGATCTTAGCGGAACAACATGCGATCAATTGGCAGCGGTTGCTGGCGCCCATGGGGATTCCGGTGGGGCATTTATCGGGGGGAATGACCAAGCGGCGCAAAGAAGAACTGCTAAAAGCGTTGCAAGACGGTTCTGTTTCGATTGTTGTCGGCACCCATGCGCTTTTGCAGCAGCATGTGGTATTCCGGCGGTTGGGCCTAGTCATCATTGATGAACAGCACCGTTTTGGTGTACGCCAGCGCGCTACCTTGTGGGGCAAGGGCCAACTGCCTGATCTGCTGGTGATGACGGCCACACCGATCCCGCGAACGTTGGCCATGACGCTCTACGGTGATCTGGACGTTTCTGTACTGGATCAGCGTCCGCCGGGGCGTCAACCGATCAAAACAGCCCATGTGAGCAGCAAAGCGTGGCCGCGGATCGAGCAGTTGATCCGGCGGGAAATCGCGCAAGGGGGCCGAGCCTACGTGGTCTGTCCGGCGATTGAGGAGAACGAAGAACTCGATATTGCAGCGGTGGAGCAGCGCTTCAAGGTGTTATCGGAAGATGTTTTTCCCGATCTTGCTGTCGGGATGCTTCATGGCAAGCTGAAAAAAGAAGCAAAAGCTGCCGCCATGGAAGCTTTTGCCCAAGGGAAAACGCCGGTTTTAGTAGCCACAACCGTTGTGGAGGTCGGTATCGATGTACCGGAAGCGACGGTGATGGTGATTGAAGATGCCCAGCGCTTTGGTCTGGCTCAGCTTCACCAGTTGCGCGGCCGTGTGGGCCGGGGACAATCCCCCTCTTATTGTGTGCTTGTGGCTGATAAATTAGGTGATGAAGGTCGGCAGCGGATGCAAGCGATGGTGCGTACCGATGATGGCTTTGTTCTGGCGGAAGAGGATTTAAAGCTGCGTGGGCCTGGTGAGATGATCGGTACCAAGCAAAGCGGCATTCCCGCTTTTAAAGTGGCCGATCTGGAACGGGACAGCTCCTTGATTACGCAAGCCAGAGAATGGGCCGTTCGTTATTTAATGAACGATCCTCATTTACAAGCGGCGGATAGCCGTGTTTTGGCCGATAAGATCCGCACCATGTTTGCCGGTTTGGATATTTTTTAACCTGACTGCGTCAAGTTACTGCAGGTATTGGGTCCAACCGCTGGTGTCGATGCCCGGATGAAGTGCTTGGCCGATGCCGGCCGCAACGATGCGGGATGTATTTTGAATTAACTGATCGATCTCTTTGGGAGTCATGATTAACTCCTGGCCTTCGGGGCCAAGGACACCTTGAATGATCGACTGCAAGGCATCCGGGTTGATGCCTTTATAAAGTTTATAAAGGGTAGGGCTCGTTTGAAATTCTTGAAGCAGTGCGGCAATCGCTTCATGGGCGATCACGCCGGCGTGGACAACGGTGGGAATGCCCATGGCAATGACCGGAACGCCCATGCTTTCACGGTTGATGCCGGATCGCTTGTTGCCGACACCGGAGCCGGGATGAATGCCGGTGTCGGCCAATTGGATGCTGGTCGCGATGCGTTCCACCGAACGTGTAGCTAAGGCATCGATGGCGATGACCAAGCTGGGCTGGGTACGGTCGACAACGCCTTTGATCATTTCTGCTGTTTCAATACCGGTTAAGCCAAGTACACCAGGAGCAAAAGCGCTGACCGAGCGCAAACCGCCTTGCAGTTCTTCCGGTGCATACTTATGCAAGTGCCTGGTCACGAGGGTCATGTCGACGACTTTCGGGCCTAAGGCGTCGGGCGTGGCATGCCAATTGCCTAATCCGACGACGAGTACATTATCTTGGGGGCCAAGGCGGGCTAACCGGGAGAGTTCTGAGGCAACGACAGCGGCGATCTTCTGGTGTATCTCCCGATTGTTGACGCGAATCTCCGGAGCGTCGATGGTGATATAGGTGCCGCGCGGCTTACCCATGGCTTGTTCCCCTTCAGCTGATTCGACGATCACCGTAGTGACCGTAGCGTGTTCGTGTTTTCCATCAATAATGCGCACACCGGGTACATCGGCATTGCGTTCTTGGCGCAAGATTTCATGGGCTTCGACGGCCATGTCCAAGCGAATGCCCAGTTGTTCATACAGAGCGCTGCGCTCCATTTCTGTTCCTCCTTCGTTGGCGCTGTAGCGACGGCAAGGGGATCTTTCCTCAGCTTGCCGCTGAAAAACGTAAAATATCCATGAATCATCGGTGATGGAAAGCTCGACAATTGTCGGATAGAGTCCGTCCGTGCTATAATGCTCATAATGCCAAGCTGGGAGGAATGGGTGTGCGTGTTATTGCCGGACAGGCCCGGGGCCATCGCCTCGTCGCGGTCAAAGGATGGCAAACGCGTCCGACGACTGACCGGGTCAGAGAAGCTTTGTTCAATGTCTTAGGTCACCGTGTGCTTGGTGCCCATTGTTTGGATTTGTATGCCGGTACCGGGGCATTAGGGATTGAGGCGTTGAGCCGTGGTGCCGCCTATGTGTATTGGGTAGAAAAAGCCAAAGCGGCCTGGCAAGTAATTGAGAAAAACAGGCAAACGACGAAAATGCTTCAAGGGGAAATCGTCAAGCGCGATGTATACGTAGCCTGCCAGCAGTGGTTGGCAGAAGGGCGATCCTTTGATTTGATTTTTGCTGATCCACCTTATCACCAGGGCCAGTTATTGCCGTTATTGCCGTTGATGGCTCGTGGATTGCTGGCGCCGTCGGGAACGCTGGTGCTGGAAAGTGCCAGCGATGAAGAGTTGCCGGAAATGGTTGATCATCTGCGTAAACGGCGCTCCGATCGTTACGGCGATACAGTGCTTCATTATTATCAGTGGGATGACCTTGATGCTCCGCAGGGATAACTGCTCGGGCACAGAGGAGGCTAGTTCGTTGGCAATTGCTATTTATCCGGGTAGTTTTGATCCAATCACCAATGGTCATATCGATGTGATTCAACGGGCAGCGAATATATTTTCGCAGGTGATTGTGGCGATCGTTAAAAATCCATCGAAAACGCCGTTGTTTTCGATGGATGAGCGCATGGAAATGATTGATGATGTTTGTGCCCTTTGGCCCAATGTACAAGTCCAATGTTTTTCCGGTTTGCTTGTTGATTTTGTCCGTGCCCAGAAGGCTTCGGCGATTATTCGTGGTTTACGGGCCGTTTCGGATTTTGAAAATGAGTTTCAGATGTCGATGATGAACAAACGGTTGTATTCCGAGGCAGATACCGTTTTTTTGGCAGCGCAGTCTGATTACGCTTTTTTAAGTAGTTCTATGGTTAAAGAAGTGGCGTCCCTCGGTGGCGATGTTCGGGATTATTTGCCGCCCGTTGTTTACGAGCGTTTACAGAAGAAGCTAATGTTGCGATCAACCGGACGATGAAGTGGAAAAGGGGAGAAATGGGGAGTAATGGCGATGGCATTAGAAGATTTGAGCATGCGCCGTGATGGAAAAAGTTCGGTCGAGAAGATTCTCGATAAGATGGAGAACCTTCTGGAAACGGCCAAGCGCATTCCGATGACCAATAAAGCAATGATTGATCCCGATGATTTTTTTGTGCTCATTGATCGTGTCCGCACCGAGATTCCCTTGGAAGTGCGCCAGGCCAAGCAAGTGACCGGTGATCGCCAGCGCATGCTCCAAGATACAGAATTGCAGTGTCGCCAGATGATGGACGATGCCCAGCGCTATGTAGCCAATCTTTCGACAGAAAAAGAAGTATACCGCTTAGCGCAGGAAAAAGCTGATGAAGTGCTTAAGGAAGCACAGCAAAAGGCTCAGGAATTGCGCCAAGAGGCGTTGGCTTATGCTGATGATGTGCTGAAGCAACTGGAGCAGAACATGCGGCAGTTCAGTCAAAGCATGGATAAAACGATTTCCTCGGTACAACGTGGCCGGGAAGAATTGAAAAGCTATCGGGAACGAGAAGGCGAAGCGTAATCATCCCCTTTTGTTGTTTTCAGTATTGTCGACGTAATAACGGGTAAACCAGCAGTATGATACCTAAAGCCAGGTAACATCCGGTAATCCAGGCTAATCCCGTGTTGGTAAGATAGGTCATGGCCGAAGGATAGCTAGCTGATGCTGTGGAAGCGGTCACATTGATGGAAAGCCATGGTAGCTGTAACTGCATCAGGATGACTGCCAGTGTGCTTTGCAACAGGCGCGCAGGCAAGTAACGACGTATAGAAATACCGACTGGTGTAAGAAATGCACTTACTTGGGCGAAAATCGATAAACCGCCCCAGGCCATCAGCACCGTAAGCACCAGCAAGCGATCAGCCAATGGTGCATCACTGATCGCGATCAGTTGGCAGCCGATGGTCATTTCCAAAAATCCGGCGATCATGCCTGGCGCAAGGTTGGACGATAGCGAGATTTTTTCCAGGCCCCAGCCAATCCAGACGGTAACTTGCTCAACAAGTGAACTTGTGTTGAGTAAGCGATAAAAGACCGTAAAAAAGATCAGGTAACCGCCAATTTTGAGCATATTGTTCATGGCATTGGTGATTGCCGGCCCTAAAATAGGACCAGTGCTTGCCCGGGCGCGCCACCAGCGCCAGTGGGCGAAAAGGCGCTGGTCTATTTTTTGTTTTGGGCTGGGATGCGATGGCGAGGGGGGCCAACGGCGGCAGTACCAAAGACCGACGAGCAAATTGGCCAGGTAATGGGATATCGCCAGCATGACGCCAAGCCGCGGATCACCAAGCAATCCTGTGGCTACGGCGCCGAGAATAAATAGGGGGCTGGCGTTGTTCGTAAACAGTGCCAGTCGCTCACCTTCGGCAACTGTCAAGGCTCCTTCTTGTACAAGACGGGCTGTGAGAATGGCGCCGATGGGAAAGCCGGTCGTAAAGCCGACGAGCAAGGCCAAGCCGGCACTGCCGGGCAACCGAAACAAAGGACCCATCAACGGTGCAAAAAAAACGCTTAGGAGTTGAGGTAACTGGCAGAGAATGAAGATTTCCGTGACTACCATGAAGGGGAACAGTGCCGGTAAGGCAATCTGCAACCAAAGTTGTAAGCCTTCGCGGGCAGCGTTGACGCTGACTTGCGGATAGATGATCATGATCGGGGTAAAGATCAAAAGAAGCAGGATTAAACCATAGGTGCTTTTCTTCAATGAATGCTCGCCGCCTTTCGTCGATACCGGTACTCAGACCGTGCCAATCTTGTAAGGTCAATGGCGGTGCGGTATAGTGGAACAAGAAACCAGCCAGGATAACTTGCAAGGAGGAGCACGGTGATGATTGTCTTGGTAATCAATTCAGGCAGTTCGTCGTTGAAGTATCAGTTGTTTGATATGGGCAACGAAACGATGCTCGCCAAAGGTTTAATTGAGCGGATTGGTATGCCCGGTTCTTTGTTGACGCATCGCCCTTCCGGCCAGGAACCCCTGGTTATCCGGCAGGCGATCGCCGATCACATGGCCGCCATCGCCTTAGCGGTAAAAGCCTTGACCGAGCCCAACCATGGTGTCATCGCATCGATGCAAGCTATCGAAGCCATTGGCCATCGAGTTGCCCACGGCGGTGACCGCTTTACCGACGCTGCTTTGATCGATAAGCAGGTGATGGCGGCGATCGTGTCGCTGTTTCCTGTTGCGCCGTTGCATAACCCGCCGGCCGTGATGGGGATCGAAGCTTGTCAGCAGATGTTGCCGGCTGTTCCCCAGATTGCTGTTTTTGATACCGCTTTTCACCAGTCCATTCCCGAAGCGGCTTATATGTATGCGCTTCCTTGGGCGCTTCATGAAAAATATAATTTGCGCCGCTATGGGTTCCATGGGACATCCCACCGCTTTGTGGCCCGGCGGCTGGCGGCATTGATGCAAAAACCGTTGGAAGCGTTAAAAATCATCACGTGCCATCTAGGCAACGGGTCTTCTCTTTGCGCCGTCGATCGCGGTCAATCGATCGATACAACGATGGGTTTTACGCCGCTGGAAGGGTTAATGATGGGCACGCGGGTCGGCGACATTGATCCGGCGGCTGTATTGTTCATCATGGAGCATGAGGGTTACACATCGGAACAAGTTCGTGATTTTCTCAATAAACGCTGCGGCGTTCTCGGTGTATCGGGGCTTTCCAGCGATTTTCGTGACCTGGAACGAGAAGCACAACAAGGGAATGCCCGTTGTCGGTTGGCCCTTGATATGTTTGCCTACCGGGTAAAAAAGTATATTGGTGCTTACACCGCGGCGATGAATGGCCTCGATGCCTTGGTCTTTACGGCCGGTATCGGCGAGAATTCAGCGATGATGCGTGCCAAAATCTGTGCTGATCTTACCTATTTAGGTATTGCTGTTGATGAGGAAAAAAATATTCGCGATGGGGAAGGCGATATTTCTGCCGTTGACAGTCGTTGTCGGGTTTTTGTGATTCCGACCAACGAAGAGTTGATGATCGCCCAGGATACGTTCCGGATCGCTCGGGAGAATGCGTAGAAAGCAATTTTATTGGATCCGTTGACAGTGCGACTCGGACTTTGTATAATATGGGATGTTGTCTACCAGTGAGGTGATTGGCGATGAATGTCTGTGAAAGCGTATTACGGAAAGTTCGTGAACAGTGGCTACCGCAACCTTGGTCCGGAGAATGGCAGGAAGCGCCGGATCTGGAGCCGGATTTCCGTTACCGGCAGCCAATAGCTGTAACGGGGCAAGTACTGCGTCAGGAACGAGGATACCGCTTTCAAGGGGAGATGACAGTTTCACTTGAGGCGACGTGCCATCGTTGTCTTTGTCCGGTTGAGTCGACTCTGGCTGTGCCTGTCGATGCCACTTTTTTGCTGTCATCAGAGGCGCCTGATGAGGAGACCGAGGAAGATGAAGATTTTCTTTGGTATCCCTTGGAAACGGAACGTACCCTTGACCTTACGCCGGCCTTGCGAGATGCACTGATGTTGGCGTTGCCGATGAAAGTGCTTTGTCGTGATGACTGCCCCGGTCTTTGTCCTCGATGCGGTACATCGCTTGCCCATGGTTCCTGCGACTGTGCGCAAGATGCCGATGACCCACGTATGGCACCATTGCGAGCGTTACTGATGGACAAAGAACGGTCGCCAATATAAAAAGGAGGTGGAGGAAAATGGGTGTTCCTCAGCACCGGAGATCGAAGTCGCGCAACCGTCAACGGCGCGCCCAGCAGAAACTGGAGATGGTCAGCTTCGCCTCGTGTCCCAAGTGCCAAGAGCCGAAGATGCCTCATCGCGTTTGCTCGAGCTGTGGCTACTATCGTGACCGTGAAGTTGTTAAGCAAGACTAGTTGTATGACTGAAAAGTGGCTGTTTACGGCCACTTTTTTGTTTTTTAAAGCCCATACATGGCTCGTCTGCGCTTGCAATGTTGAAATGAACCTTGTATACTGCTCATTGGTAGCACGTACTAATTAACTTTTTGATGTTCAGTAGGGGGTCCGGTGAGGTGATAGGATGGCCCGGGAAAGCAAGGAAAGCCGCCATGATCGCTTGCGTCAAGCGTTGAACGAAGACTTGTTTTTAACGGACAGTGAGCTTGCTCGTCTGCTGGGGGTGAGCATACAAACAGTGCGTTTGGATCGCATGGAGATCGGCATTCCGGAATTGCGGGAGCGAACGCGGCAAGTAGCCGCCGAGCGACTGCGTCAAGTGCGGGCAATCAGTGGCGCTGAGATTGTTGGTGAATTGACCCATCTGGTGTTAGGGCGAGAAGGTTCTTCGAGCTTACGCATCACCGATGATATGCTTTTTACCAAGCGTGCCATAGCCCGTGGGCATTATTTGTTTTCCCAAGCGAACTCCTTAGCGATCGCCATCGTGGATGCACCGGTTGCGCTTACCGGTTTAGCACGAGTTCGTTACCGCCGGCCCGTAACTCGTGGTGAGCAGGTGGACGCGCGAGCTGAAGTATTGCGCGTGGTAGGCTCGCGCCATCTGATTCGTGTGGTTAGTCAAGTCAATGAGGATGTTGTTTTCTCAGCGAAGTTTTATATTGTAGCCAAAGATGATGCAGGTTGATCACGGGGAGGTACAGGCAATGCAAATCGCACTTGATGCGATGGGTGGCGATCACGCTCCCCAGGAAATTGTCCGGGGCGCGATGATGGCGGCAGAAGAACGGGACACGAAGATCCTGATCGTCGGTCAGCCTTCGGCGATTGAGCCGCTATTGGCCGATGCGTCAACAACGGTGCGTAAACGCCTGGAAATCGTTCCGGCCCTGGAAGTGATCGGTATGGATGAAGCGCCAATGACAGCATTACGCCGGAAAAAAGACGCTTCTATTGCTGTAGCGACTCGCCTGGTCAAAGAAGGACGGGCGCAAGCCCTGGTCTCGGCAGGATCGACCGGTGCCCAGATGGCCGCTTCACTTTTGGGGTTAGGGCGCATCGCCGGGATCGATCGACCGGCAATTGCGACGATTTTGCCTACGCTGCACGGCGGCAAATTGCTGCTCGATGCCGGTGCCAATTCTGAAGCGAAACCAAAGAATCTTTATGAATTTGCTCTTATGGGTAGTGTTTATGCGGAAAAAGTATTAGGCATTCCTCGTCCGCGCGTCGCGTTGTTGAATATTGGAGAGGAAGAATCGAAAGGCAACGATTTGGTAAAAACCACCTATCCACTGTTGCAAAGTGCCCCCATTAATTTTATCGGTAACGTAGAAGGCCGTGATATTCTGGCGGGGCAAGTTGATGTGATTGTTTGTGACGGTTTTGTGGGCAATATTGTGCTAAAGTTTGGCGAAGGGATTGTCAGTTCTTTGGGAACGATGATGCGCGATGCGTTGAAGCAAAGTGCCTTGGCTTCGTTAGGCGCATTGCTGGCCAAACCGGCGCTCAAAGACATGATGCGCAAGCTGGATTATGCTGAGCATGGTGGCGCACCTTTGCTGGGGATCAACGGTGTTTCGATCATCTGTCATGGATCTTCCAAAGCCAAAGCGATTAAAAATGCTTTGCGCGTAGCGCAGCAAGGTGTAGAACAGCAGTTTATTGCGGCGATCAAACAACATTTTCCCGGGAAGGAAGGCAATTGATATGGCGGGATTGCGCGATGTAGGTTTCTGGGGTACCGGTTCCTATTTACCGGAAAAAATCATGACCAACAAAGATATGGAAAGCCTCGTCGCCACTTCCGATGAATGGATCCGAACCCGGACAGGGATACGTGAGCGGCGGATCGCCGCACCGGAGCAGGCCACTTCTGATTTGGCTGTTGAAGCGGGACGTCGAGCGCTGGAAAATGCCGGCGTAGCCCCTGAAGAAATTGATATGGTTATTGTCGGCAGTTGTGCTTTTGATATGTTTTTGCCGGCTACGGCTTGCCTGGTTGCCGATCGCCTTGGCGCGCGGCGCGCCGCTGCTTTTGATCTGGAGACGGCCTGCACCTCTTTTATTTACGGCGCGGCTATCGCTTCGCAGTTTATCGCGACCGGTATGTATGAAAAAGTGCTGGTCATTGGTGCGGAAGTGATGTCGCGAATCCTCGATTTTACGGACCGTAATACTTGTGTGCTTTTTGGCGATGGTGCCGGTGCTGCTGTGCTGGGTCCGGTTCCAGCGGGTCAAGGGATTCGTTCCATTCATCTCGGAGCAGATGGATCGGGTGGCAAAGCGCTTTCGATTCCGGCTGGCGGAACACGTATGCCCGTGAGTGAACAAACGCTCAAAGATCGTTCTCATTATGTTAAAATGAACGGCAAGGAAGTTTATAAGTTTGCCGTCAAAGCCATGGATGATGCGTCGACGATCGCTTTAGAAAAAGCGGGGTGGCAACCGGAAGACTTGGATTTTCTTGTTCCTCACCAGGCGAACCAGCGCATCATCGATTCGGCTGTGAAAAAGTTAGGCATCGATCCGAGCCGAGTGGAAGTAAACGTGGATCGCTATGGCAACATGTCGGCGGCTTCCTTGCCGGTGGCGTTGGACGAAGCGGTGCGTGCAGGCAAGATCAATGCCGGTGATCGCATCATCCTTGTTGGATTCGGTGCCGGACTTACCTGGGGGAGTATGGCGATTCAGTGGGCCCAGCGTCCCTGATCGTGGGTTAGATAGTGTGAGGTGGATTGGATGAAGACAGCGTTATGTGATTTGCTGGGTATTAAATATCCGATTTTGCAGGGTGGTATGGCTTGGGTGGCGACAGCGGAATTAGCGGCTGCCGTGTCCGAAGCCGGTGGACTTGGTCTGGTCGGTGCCGGTCAGGCTCCGGCCGAATGGGTTGATAACGAGATCCGTAAAATCAAAGAACGGACGAATAAGCCCTACGGCGTCAACGTAATGCTCATGTCGCCCCATGTCGATGAGATTATGGAAGTGATTATTGCTCATCGCGTACCTTTGATTACAACCGGCGCCGGTAACCCCGGAAAATACATTGCTCGTCTGAAAGAAATCGGTACGAAGGTGATTCCGGTAGTTTCTTCTGTTGCTTTAGCGCAGCGGTTAGAGAAATCCGGTGTGGACGGGTTGATCGCGGAAGGAATGGAATCTGGTGGCCATGTGGGTGAACTGACGACAATGGCGCTGGTGCCACAAGTGGTTGATGCCGTCAAGATTCCCGTCATTGCCGCCGGTGGCATCGCGGACGGCCGCCAATTCGCCGCTGCTATCGCGCTTGGTGCCGTCGGTGTACAGATGGGGACGCGCTTTATGTGTGCCAAAGAATGCACCATTCATCCGAACGTGAAGCAAGCTGTCTTAAAAGCCAAAGATCGCGACACGGTAGTTACGGGACGCCCGACCGGCCATCCTGTACGAGTGATCAAAAATAAACTTTCGCGCCAGTTTGAAGAGATGGAAAAACGGGCTGCCGATGCGGAAGAGTTTGAAAAGCTCGGCGTCGGCAAATTGCGCATGGCGATGGTCAACGGTGATACTGATCAAGGTTCGGTGATGGCCGGGCAAGTGGCTGCGATGGTCTGCAACGAAATGCCGGCCGCTGCGATTATTGAAGATATCATGGCCGGGGCGCAACGTACGCTGGAACGAATCCAGGGTATTTTGGAGGTAAAGTAATCATGGCGAAGGTAGCCTTCTTATTCCCGGGGCAAGGATCACAATTTGTCGGAATGGGTGCGGAGCTTGCTGCCGCCTTTACGGAAGCCCGAGAAGTTTTTCAGGAAGCTGATGATGTGCTGGGTTTTTCGCTCAGCCGGCTATGTTTTGAAGGTCCTGAAGAGGAACTGCGTTTAACTGCCAATACGCAACCGGCTTTGTTGACGGTCTCGACGGCCGTTGCCCGCATCTTGGCAGCCCAAGGTGTCCAAGCCGATATGATGGCCGGACACAGCCTGGGTGAGTATTCGGCTTTGGTTGCTGCCGGGGCACTGACTTTTGCCGAAGGTTTGCGTCTTGTTCGCATCCGGGGTCAACTGATGCAAGACGCTGTCCCGCCCGGTGCCGGTACGATGGCTGCGATTTTGGGGCTGGAAGCCGATGCAGTGCAAGCTGTTTGTCTTGAAGCAAGTACCGTCGGCATTGTAGAGCCGGCGAACTTTAATGGTGGCGGTCAAGTGGTCATTGCCGGGCAAGTGGCGGCTGTGGAAAAGGCGATGGAACTGGCCAAAGGTGCCGGTGCCAAGCGGGCGATTCCGCTCAATGTCAGTGCACCCTTTCATTGTTCACTGATGAAACCGGCAGCGGAAAAGATGGCCGAAGTGCTGAACAACGCCTTGATCCATAATCCGGCTGTGCCGGTGGTGGCCAACGTGACGGCGCAGCCGGCCACCGATGCCGCTGCCGTGCGTCAGAACCTGATCTTGCAAGTCGATCACCCCGTGCGCTGGGAGCAATCTGTCCGCTATCTGGCCGAAGCCGGGGTGACCCGGTATTTGGAAATCGGCGCGGGAAAAGTGCTGGCAGGATTGGTGAAAAAGATCATCAAAGGTGCTGACATACAGTCCATCGGTGAACCTGATGGGATCCAAAAGATTCTTGCACATTAAGGGGAGAGTCGATACAATGGGTGTAGATCAGCCGGTCGTGCTGGTTACCGGGGCATCGCGGGGGATTGGCCGCGCAATTGCTTTGGCTTTTGCCAAAGCCGGTTATAAAGTCGGTGTCAATTATGTCGGTTCTACGGAAAAAGCCCAAGCCGTCGTTGCCGAGATCGGGGCGATGGGTGGTCAAGCCGTGTTGTTGCAAGGTGATATCGCTTCAGCTTCACAAGTTGATGGCCTGATGCAGCAACTTATGACGGCTTTTGGGCGAATTGATGTACTGGTGAATAATGCCGGAGTTACCCGGGATAATCTTGTAATGCGCTTGAAAGAAGAAGACTGGCAGACTGTTGTAGATACCAATCTAAAAGGGGCCTTTCTTTGCAGTAAAGCGGCAAGTAAAGTGATGATGAAGCAGCGTTATGGCCGCATCATCAACATCTCTTCGGTTGTCGGTCAAATGGGCAATGCGGGGCAAGCCAATTATGCTGCGGCCAAAGCGGGACTGCTGGGCTTAACCAAATCGCTGGCCCGTGAACTGGCTTCGCGCAATATCACTGTTAACGCTGTGGCACCTGGGTTTATTCAGACCGATATGACGGATAAACTGAGTGATGATGCCGTTGCTGCTTTAACCAAGGGCATTCCGTTGAATCGACTGGGTCAACCGGAGGATGTAGCGCAAGTTGTCTTGTTCCTGGCATCCTCTGCCGCCGATTACATTACCGGTCAAACGATCAATGTCGATGGCGGCATGATCATGGCGTAGAAATCCTTGAAGGAGGTGAAAGACATGTCAGATATTTTTGAGAAAGTCAAAGCCATTGTTATTGAACAACTGGGAGTCGAAGCTGATGAAGTGCGTATGGAAGCTTCTTTTGAAGACTTGAACGCCGACTCTTTGGATATTGTTGAATTGGTTATGGCGCTGGAAGAAGAATTCGATATCGAAATCCCCGACGAGGATGCGGAAAAGATCAAAACCATTGGTCAAGCCGTAGACTACATTAAACAAAACAAATAACCGTTCCGTGCTGATAACGTGAGCACCTAGCGGAAGTCCCGTAGCAATACGGGGCTTCCTGCCTATTAGTGGGGGTTACTAGGCAGATAGAGATAAGATCAGTGTGCAAGCAGTTACGACACAGCAATTAGACGCATTGATGGAGGAATAGTTCGTGAAGTTACCTGAGTTGAGAATCGGTCATTTGGTGGCCAAGGTTCCTATTGTCCAAGGTGGCATGGCCATTCGTGTTTCCACTGCACCCTTAGCAGCGGCAGTAGCTAATCAAGGTGGCATCGGTGTGATTGCCATTACGGGCATGACGGTAGATGAAATACGTCGCGAAATTCGCCTGGCCCGCCAATTAAGCTCCGGCATTATTGGAGTCAATTGTCTTTTTGCTGCGCGTGAGTTTGCAACGCTGGTTAAAACCGCGATAGAAGAAGGTATCGATCTGGTCATCTCTGGAGCGGGCTTCTCGAGGGATATGTTCCAATGGGGCAAAGAATCGGGTACGCCGATCGTTCCTATCGTTTCTTCGGCACGCTTAGCCAAGATTGCCAAAAAGATGGGCGCAGCAGCAGTCGTGGTAGAAGGCAAAGAAGCCGGCGGGCATTTAGGAACCGATGAGTCGATGAAAAAGATCGTCCCGGAAGTCGTAGCGGCCGTTGATTTACCGGTGATTGCTGCAGGTGGTATCATCGACGGACGGGATATTGTGGACGCCTTTAAACTTGGTGCTCAGGGGGTACAGATGGCTACGCGCTTTGTAGCGAGTGACGAATCTGGAGCAGCCCCGGAGTTTAAAGAAGTTTATCTTAAGGCAACCCATGATGATGTGGTGTTGATTGATTCCCCTGTTGGACTGCCCGGTCGAGGGTTGAAAAACCCTTTCTGGCACAAGATGGAAAACGGTGAGGATATCAAACCTAGATCCTGTAACAATTGTTTAAAGGAATGTACACGTCGTTTTTGCATTGTGGAAGCCTTAGATCGTGCGCAAAAAGGCGATATGGAGCGGGGATTAGTTTTTTCTGGTGAATACGTAGAACGGATCAAAGATGTCCTGCCGGTTAAGACGATTTTTGAACGTCTTTTGCAGGAAGTAGAAGCTTGCGATTAAGGAGTGTGGAAATCGATCATGAGTAAACGCGTTGTCATCACGGGCCTTGGTTTGGTGACGCCGGTAGGTACAGGAAAAGAGAAATTCTGGGATGCTTTGAAATCAGGTGTTTCCGGTGTTGGTCCGGTAACCCGTTTTGATGCAAGTGCGTTACCGACCCGTGTGGCTGCTGAAGTTAAAGATTTTAATGTAAGCGACTTTTTAGATAAAAAAGAAGCTCGGCGGATGGATCGCTATGCCCATTTTGGTGTAGCTGCGGCAAAGCTTGCTTTTGAAGATGCCGGGCTGACGTCGGAAACGGTACCGTCTGAGCGTGCCGGTGTGATCCTTGGCTGTGGTATTGGCGGTCTGGAAACGCTGGAAGACCAAGCTCGTGTCTTGCATGAAAAAGGATCGGGCCGGGTTTCGCCCTTTTTTGTGCCGATGATGATCTCCAATATGGCCGCCGGCCATATTTCCATGCAATTAAAGCTGAAAGGTCCCAGTGAGACCGTCGTCACGGCCTGCTCCTCGGCCACGAATGCTTGCGGTAGTGCCTTCCGCTTGATCCAGCACGGTGACTGCGATGTGGTACTGACCGGTGGTACGGAAGCGGCCATCACTCATCTCGGCTTTGCCGGTTTCTGCGCCATGAAGGCCATGTCGACGCTCAATGATGATCCGGCCACGGCCAGCCGTCCTTTTGATCGTGAGCGTGCCGGCTTTGTCATGGGTGAAGGCGCCGGTATCCTCGTTTTTGAGGAATTGGAACATGCACTGGCTCGCGGTGCTCGTATCTATGCGGAAGTGATCGGCTATGGTTCCTCTTGCGATGCTTATCATATTACCGATCCGGCCCCCGGCGGCGAAGGCGCGGCACGGGCGATGCAAGCTGCACTGGACGATGCCAAGCTGGCGCCAAGTGATGTAACTTATATCAATGCTCATGGCACGGCAACGGAGAAGAATGACTTTTTCGAAACCCAAGCGATCAAAACCGTTTTCGGTGATGCAGCGGCCAATGTGGTGATCAGTTCGACGAAGTCGATGACGGGGCACTTGCTCGGTGCGGCCGGTGGAATTGAGTTGGCAGCGGCGGCTCTGGCGATTACGGAAGGTGTTGTTCCGCCGACGATTAACTTGGAGAATCCTGGTGAGGGTTGCGATCTCGACTATACCCCGAAAGTGGCACGAACCATGCCGGTGGAAGTAGCGATTTCCAATACCTTTGGTTTTGGCGGTCATAATGCGACGATGGCTTTGAGGAAGTTCCGGCCCTAATGGAACGTCCGTCGAGCAGTTATAAAACATCATTGCTTGGCTTGGCCAAACAAACGGGCATGCCGACGGAGCAGTTAGCGCTGTTACAAACAGCGCTGACCCACCCGTCTTTCGCGGCTGAAAATCCCCGGGAACAGTGGGAGCACAATCAACGGTTAGAATTTCTCGGTGACGCTGTACTGGGCTTAATCGTCGGTGAGGCTCTTTATCAACGTCAACCGGACTGGTCAGAAGGGGAGCTTTCGCGGCGCCGTGCAGCGATTGTTTGTGAAGCAAGCTTGGCACCGCTGGCGAGGGAACTGGGACTGGGACCGCTATTGCGCTTGGGCCGTGGGGAAGAAAACAGTGGCGGCCGCGATAAACCGTCTGTTTTGGCCGATGCCCTGGAAGCTGTGATTGGCGCGTTGTTCTTGGCCGGTGGCTTGACCTTAGCGCAGCCTTTTGTCTTGTCGATCATTCCTAATGATGTCTTTTTGCTCCGGCAGTTAGATAATGGTGATCATAAGACGGCTTTTCAAGAGTGGGCCCAGCGCAAGGGACGTATTGATATTGGATACCGCATCCTGGAAGAGTCAGGTCCGCCTCATAACCGGCTTTTTGTCGCCGGTGTTTATTTAGACGGTAAACTGCTTGCTTCCGGTGAAGGTCGAACTAAAAAAGAAGCAGAACAAGCGGCTGCGGGAAAAGCGCGGCGCCAAGTTCAGCAAGGAGGGGGATGACGAATGATCATCCCTATTTTTTTACCTCAGCAAGGCTGTCCCGGCCATTGTGTTTTTTGTAATCAAGTGGAATTAACCGGCCAAGCCGGTTGTGTTGATGAAATGCTTGTGGAGACAACGGTGCAAGCGTACCTGTCCACAGCCAAAACTCGTCATAACGAGCGACCTTGGGCAGAAGCGATCGCTTTCTACGGTGGGAGCTTTACCTTGTTGCCGGCGGCGACGCAAGATCGGCTGCTGGCGGCTGCTGGTCGGTGGGTTCGCCAAGGGAGCGTAGGCGCTCTTCGCCTTTCCACGAGGCCCGATGGGATTGATCAGAGCACGGTGGAGCGGCTTGTTACGGCCGGTGTGTCAACAGTGGAGATTGGCACCCAGAGCATGCGCGATGATGTCCTACAGGCCTCTGGCCGCTGTCACAGCGCCAAGGATACAGAGCGTGCTGCTACCTTGTTGCAGCAAGCAGGGTTCGCGGTGGGTATTCATCTGATGACGGGTTTGCCCGGTGATGATGAAGAAGGATGTCTTTTTTCTTTGCAACGAATCCTGGAACTGCGGCCTGATTTTCTGCGGATTCATCCGACGCTGGTCTTGGCGGGAGCACCGCTGGCTGAGCAATGGCGGCAAGGTAGCTACCAGCCCTGGACGTGGGGGCGGACATTGCGCCTTCTAGCGGTTATGGCCGAACGCTGTGCTGCGGCGAAGGTGCCGGTAATTCGTTGGGGCTTGATGCCCGGTGAGCGCTGTCAGGGAGCGACGTTAGCCGGCCCGGTCCGGCCTGATCTTGGTGAGTGGGTGCGGCGAATGGTGGGGCTTAACTATGCCTTAACCGGGGCAAGCCGATGGGCCAAGGAATTGGCCGGTGCGGATGGCCCTGTTCTGCTGGTTCCGGAAGAGGATTTGTCTTTGGTGACCGGACATGGCCGGTGGTTATTGCGTCATTGGCAAGCTGCGACTGGACTATCCTTGGAAGTGCAGGCTGAGGGTCGTCGCTTGAAATCGTCCATATCAACGGAACGGCCGCTATGGCAGCCGTTGGTCGGACCGTGGAAATTTTTTATCGATGAAAAAAAGATATTATCCTTTGATAAAGAGGAATTAATAGGTAATGAGCGAATATAGAATAGTATAAAAATTCTGCAAGGTTGTCCCAGGTGGGGCGAGCAATTAGGAGGGGCATAGATGGAAGGTCTCAAAGTAAGTGCACAATCTAATCCCAAATCTGTAGCGGGAGCATTAGCAGCAATCCTCCGGGAAAAAGGCAAAGCAGAGATCCAAGCCGTTGGTGCAGGCGCAGTGAACCAAGCCGTAAAAGCGATTGCGATTGCGCGGGGATTTGTTGCACCCAATGGAATTAACTTGATCGCGATTCCTGCTTTTGTCGAGATCGCCATTGAAGGCGAAGAACGAACGGCGATCAAATTTATCGTCGAGCCCCGTTAAGACCGGGACAGAGAAACTTCATATGTAAATGCCTCCGATGACCGCTGCTTGCAGCGGTCTTTTCTTTGTGCGCCCGGCATGGACTGTTACTTGTTGCATTCTTGGCGATTATGCTAGAATAAAGAGGATTTTGGCAAGGAGGCAGCCCATTGGCCTTAAAGCGTATTGAAATTAATGGATTCAAGTCCTTTGCTGATAAAACGGAGATCGTGCTTGCGCCCGGTGTGACCGTTGTTGTAGGACCGAACGGTTCGGGAAAATCGAATATTTCCGATGCAGTTCGCTGGGTTCTCGGTGAGCAAAGTCCCCGTTCGCTCCGTGGGGCCAAGATGGAAGACGTCATCTTTGCCGGAACTGATCGGCGACGACCGGTAGGTATGGCCGAGGTTTCCATCACGCTCGATAATGAGGCCGGCCTCTTGCCGGTTGATTTTCGTGAGGTTACGGTGACGCGCCGTGTCTACCGGTCCGGTGAAAGTGAATATTTGCTGAACCGCCGTGCCTGCCGCTTGAAAGATCTGCACGATCTCTTTGCCGATACTGGTTTAGGTAAAGAGGGCTTGTCGATCATCGGCCAAGGTCGTGTCGATGAAGTGCTTTCCTCACGACCGGAAGAGCGGCGGGCACTGATCGAAGAAGCGGCCGGTATCGTTCGTTATCGCAATCGGAAGCGGGAAGCCGTCAAAAAGATGGAGGAAACGAAAGGCCATCTTATGCGTTTGAATGATATCTTGACCGAACTGGCCGGGCAGACGGAAGCGGTTACGGAGCAGGCCGGGCGAGCCCGTCGTTTTTTAGAGCTTGATCAGCGGCGGGCGAAGTGGGAACTTTCGCTGTGTATTGCTGATGAAGAAGAGATTACCGGCCGCTTGCAAGCGCAACTGGCGGAAGTGGAAAAAATGACGGCGGCGCTTTGGGCAAAACAAGCGTCACTGTCCGGGTTGGATGCTCAGGAAGAAGAACTGGCTGCAGCATTGAAGCAAGCGGAAGAAGTGGCCACGGCAGCGCGGCAGGCTGTTCATGAGCAGACGGAAATTGTGCTGGAATTGCAGCGGTCTTTGGATGTGGTCCGGGAGCGGCAGCATGGACTGGTGGCTAACCAAGAACTGCAAGAGCGGGAACTGGCCAAGGCCAACATCGCTGAGGCTGAGTTACTGGAGCGCCAAGCATCGCTGGAAGAGCAGGAACAAGGGACGACGGAAAATTTGCTGATTGCCGAACGGGAAGTTAAGGCGGGCTTGGCAGCCACATCAGCGCAGCGAGCCGCCTTAACGTCGGCAGAGCAAACGGTCGAAACGGATCGGCAGTTGCTTTTTTCCTTGGCACAGCAACTGGCCCAACTGCGCAATGCTGTCCATGATGTGGAATTGGCTTGGACGCGCTGTGAGGCTGGTAGCCAGCGTGTGGAGGCGGCCCTTACCGAAGCGGTCGAACAGCGAAGCCGTTTGTCGGCAGCGCTGGAAACGGCCGATGCTTGCCTGGCTACCTTGGGGCAGCAGCAAAGGGAAGGGGAAGAGGCACGGGCGGCCCTTCGCCAGCACCTGGAGGTGAACGCCCGGCGGCTCCGTGACGGTGAGCAAGAGCATACCCAGACGCTCCGGCGCTGGCAAGAGACAACGGCCCGCCAGAAAGCGCTTGATGCGATGGACAAGGCACATGAAGGGTTTGCTTTGGGGGTCCGGGAGATTCTCGATCGTTTGCGAGAAAACCATCGGGCCCTGCGCGGCATCCATGGCGTCGTGGCCGATCTGATTACTGTACCGGTTGGGTTGGAAGTGGCGATCGAAGTTGCTCTGGGCGGAGGTATGCAGAACTTAGTTGTTGCTGATGACGATGCGGCGCAGCGCGGGATTGCCCATTTGAAACAAGTGCGTAAGGGGCGGGCTACCTTTTTACCGTTAACGAGTTTACGCCCGTCATCCGGTCCCAATGGGGCGATTTTGCAGTCGCCCGGTGTGCTTGGTTGCGCTGCTGATTTGGTGTCGTCGGAAGAACGTTTTTTACCGGCTCTACGTTTTTTGCTGGGCCGCACGATTGTCATGCAAGACTTGCCGTCGGCCTTAGCTTTGGCTCGTCAAACCGGCCATCAATGGCGGATTGTCACCGTGGAAGGCGAGTTGCTGCAACCAGGCGGTTCAGTAACTGGCGGAAGTCTGGGCCAGCGCGGTGGACAGACTTTTTTGCGCCGCCGGGAACTGCAGGAATTGGCTGAGCGCGAAAAAGATTTGGCGGCTACCGTCAAAGCGCTTTCCCAGGAGCGCCAAGCGATCGAAGCGGAACAACAGTCTTTGCAACAACAACTCCAAGAACGAGAAAAGACGATGCAGGAACTGTTGTTGACGTACCGGCAGCAGGAAGCCGAAAAAGCGCAATTGCAGCAACAATATCAGCAAGCGCTATGGCAGGAAGAGGCGCGCCGCGGCGAAGCAGCGATGTTGCAAGCCGAGCGTGAACAGCTTGCGCAAGCCCGGCAAGAAGCAACAGCAGCGTTAGCGGCCAAGCAAGCGGAAAATGAAGCTGTCGAACTGCGCCGTGAGACGGAGCGTCAGCGCTTGGAGCAATTGCGGGCCAGCGGTGATCGCGATCGGGAGCGCTTAGCAGAATGGCAAATGACTTTGGCTCGTGTGCAGGCGGAAATCAAAGGGATCGAAGCTGCCCGAGCAACTCTGCAAGGTGAATGGGAACGCCTGCGGGCTCAAAAAGATGAAAAAGCTACATCTTGTAGACAATTGACTGAAGCGATCGAAAAGTGTAGGCAGGAGATTGCTCAGTTGGAAGCGAAACATGCCTCTGCAATGCTTGTGGAACGTGAGCGTGAAGCGGTGGCTGGGCAAGCGAGGGAAAAGCAGCATCACTTGCAAGAATTGCTCAATGGCGTAGCCCAGCAGCGCAGGCCCCTAGCGGCGGAGGTGGCCACGTTACGTGATGCATTGCATCAAGCCGAAGTAAAAGCGGCGCGGCAAGAGGCGGAAGTTACGGCGATTCGTGGCAAGCTCCAAGATTCTCTCGGCGTAAGCCTGGAAGAAGCACGGGGGCAAGCCGAGCGAACGGTTGATCGCCGGACAATGCAAAAATCGCTGGCGCTGGCCCGGGATGCGATCCAGCAGTTGGGGCCGGTTAATCTATTGGCGATCGAAGAAGAAGAACGCCTGCAAGGGCGCTATTCCTTCTTGGTGCAGCAACAAGCAGATTTACTGGCGGCGAAAGATACGCTGGAACAAGTGATTCGCGAAATGGAAGCCATTATGATCAAGCGGTTTCGCGAAGCTTTTGCGCAGATCAACCGGCAGTTTGGGTCTGTATTTACCGATTTGTTTCATGGTGGTCAAGCAGAATTGGTCTTGACCAATCCCGACGATCTGCTGGAAACCGGTGTCGATATCATTGCTCAGCCACCAGGCAAAAAACGAGTATTTCTTTCGTTGCTTTCCGGTGGTGAGCGGGCCATGACGGCCATTGCGTTGTTGTTTTCGCTGTTGATTGTGCGGCCCAGTCCTTTTTGTGTGCTTGATGAGATTGAAGCGGCATTGGATGAAGTCAATGTTCACCGTTTTGGCCGCTATCTAAAGACGTTGGCGACACAAAGTCAATTCATCGTCATCTCCCACCGTAAGGGGACTATGGAAGCCGCTGATTATCTCTATGGGGTAACCCAGGAGGAAGCGGGGATTTCCCGGTTGATATCGGTGAAATTATCGGAATCGGGGAAGAATGAAGGAGACAGGGGGTAGTTTTTTGGCTGGCTTTTTTAGTCGTTTAAAAGAAGGCTTAACCCGGACGCGCCAGAACTTGGTGCAAAAAGTAGAAGAACTGATTACAGGACGAACACGCATTGACGAAGAGCTTTTTGAAGAACTTGAGGAAATTTTAATCAGCGCTGATGTCGGTGCTGAGACGGCGTTGGAACTGGTAGAGCGGTTGCGCCAGCAAGTGAAAACCCAAAAAATTGCTGATCCTGCACTGGTAAAGGGGCTTCTGGAAGCAGAAATTGCCCGTATGCTGGGTACGGAAGCTGTTGGTGTGGATTTAACGAAGGGTCCGACGGTTTTGCTGGTCGTCGGTGTCAACGGTGTCGGTAAAACGACGACGATTGGCAAATTGGCACAGCGTTGGAAAGATGAAGGCAAGAAAGTATTGCTGGCCGCCGGGGATACTTTCCGCGCCGCAGCGATCGATCAATTGGAAATCTGGGGACAACGGGTTGGCGTCGATGTGATTCGCCATCAAGAGGGCTCTGATCCCAGTGCCGTTGCCTTTGATGCGGTGCAGGCTGCCATCAGCCGCGGTGTTGATGTGCTGATCATGGATACGGCCGGGCGCTTGCATAACAAAGGTCACTTGATGAATGAATTGAAAAAAGTCACTCGTGTTCTAGATCGGGCGCTCCCCGGTGCACCCCATGAAGTGTTGCTGGTTTTAGATGCGACAACCGGTCAAAATGCGATTAACCAAGCCCGGATCTTTGGTGAAGTTGTTGGTGTGACAGGTATTGCTTTGACGAAGCTCGATGGTACAGCCAAAGGTGGCGTCGTACTTTCCATTCATGGAGAACTCAATGTACCGGTAAAATTTATTGGTGTAGGCGAGCGGGTGGAAGATCTGCGTGACTTCGATCCGCAAGAATTTGCCCGGGCTTTGTTTGGCCGGGAAGAATAACGAGGAGGAAAACCAAGATGCCGATTGTCAATATTACGATGATTGAAGGCCGTACGGAAGAACAAAAGCGCCAACTGGTCAAAAAAGTGACCGATGCGATCGTGGAAACTTGTGAAGCGCCGCCGGAAGCTGTAACGATCACTATCTTGGATATACCCAAGACAAATGTAGCCAATGCCGGGATTTTACGAAGTGACGCAGGGAGGAAATAAGGTTGGCTGTGGATATCGCGATCATTGGCGGGACCGGTGTATATGATCCGGCCATGTTAGATGATGTACAGGTACGGGAGATCAAGACGCCATACGGTGTTGTATCGTTGCAAGTTGGCCGTTACCGTGGGCAAGAAATCGCTTTTTTGGCGCGCCATGGGGCAGGCCATTCGGTGCCGCCGCATCTGGTTAACTATCGGGGCAACATCTGGGCGTTAAAGAAGCTCGGTGTCTCGCAGATCATTGCCACGACGGCTGTTGGTTCGCTTAATGAAAAGATGCGGCCCAATGAACTGGTCGTGCCGGATCAGTTTCTTGACTTTACCAAAGGCCGGCCGTCGACCTTTTTTGAAGGCGGCGATTCTGGTGTGATTCATACGGACTTTACCAACCCCTATTGTCATCGCCTGTGTAAGCTGTTAATGACGGCCGCTTATGGATTAAATGTACCGACCCACGAAGGCGGCGTTTATGTTTGTACGGAAGGACCCCGCTTTGAAACACCGGCAGAAATCCGGATGTTCCGCCAGCTTGGCGGCGATCTGGTGGGGATGACCAGTATTCCGGAAGCTGTCTTGGCGCGGGAAGCGGAGATGTGTTACGCGACGCTCTCGATTGTTACGAACTACGCTGCAGGAATATCGCCGAATAACTTGACCCACATGGAAGTTGTCGATGCCATGGCCGATAACATTGAAAAGTTACGGCGAGTTCTTTTCCGGGCGATTGAACTGATTGAAGCGCAAGTCGATTGTGAGTGTCAGCATGCGCTGGCCGAATTCGGTGGATTTAAACTATAAGGGAAAGGGTGCAACCGGGTGGAAGCGATTCGTTGGCAAGGAGAATTTTTACAGCTTCTGGATCAGACCAAATTACCGCTCGTCGAGGAATACATTGATTGCTGGGATCCGTTCATTGTGGCCGATGCGATTAAAAAATTACAAGTTCGTGGGGCGCCGGCCATCGGTGCGGCTGCTGCTTTTGGTGTCGTGCTGGCCGGCTTGAACGTGCATTCCGAAGATGAAGCGGAACTGAATGAACATGTGCGTAACGCCATTGAATTGCTTGGTAAGACGCGTCCGACGGCGGTGAATCTTTTCTGGGCGCTCAAGCGCATGGGCGATTCTTTTGCGGCTACGGCTGGGCAAGGCGTCCAACGTCGTCAACAAGCTTTGCTCAATGAGGCACAGGCGATTTTCGAAGAAGATCAAGCGATGAATCGCCGCATGGGCGAATACGGTTTGGAATTGATTCCCGATGGTGCAGGGATTTTGACGCACTGCAATGCCGGTGCGCTGGCGACAACTGGTTATGGAACGGCGCTGGGCGTCATTCGGGCGGCCCATGAAGCCGGCAAGTCGATCAGTGTTTTTGCGGATGAGACGCGTCCGCTGTTGCAAGGCGCTCGTTTGACTGCTTGGGAATTGATGCAAGACAATATCCCGGTCACTTTGATTACGGACTCGATGGCCGCTTATGTGATGAAGCGGGGCCTGGTTGATCTGGTGATTGTCGGTGCTGATCGCATTACGGCCAATGGTGATGTAGCGAACAAAATCGGTACATACGGTGTGGCTTTGGCAGCGAAAGCTCACGGTATTCCTTTTTATGTAGCAGCGCCGGTATCCACTTTTGACCTTTCTTTAACAAGCGGAGAACAGATTCCCATTGAAGAACGGGATGCTGAAGAGGTTCGTTCGCTTGGCGGTGTCTGGACGGCGCCGAAGGAAGTTCAAGTTTTTAACCCGGCTTTTGATGTGACGCCGGCCGAACTGATTACGGCATTGATTACCGATCGTGGCGTGATTCGCCCGCCTTTTGGTGAGTCGATTCGTGCTTGTTTCGAACGGTAAGTCTTGGCCTGATTGATGCAGAAGAAGTGAGGTTTGTCGATGAGTGGATTGTTGCTCCGAGGCGGGATGTTGATTCCCATGACATCGCGCGAAGCGATCGGGTTGGGCGATATTTTGATTCAAGATGGCCGGATCGCGGCGATCTATCCTGGTGGCGCGCCGGAAGAAGTACGTTCTTCCGTTAGCGAAATTCGCAATGTGGCCGGACAACTGGTGCTACCGGGCCTGGTCAATGCCCATACCCATGCAGCGATGACCCTGTTTCGCAGTTTTGCTGATGATTTGCCGTTGATGCGCTGGCTCAAAGAAGCGATCTGGCCGGCCGAAGAAAAACTGACCGGTGACGATGTCTACTGGGGAACGAAGCTGGCCATTGCTGAGATGTTGAAATCGGGTATTACGACCTTTGCCGACATGTACTTTTTTATGGATCAAGTGGCCCAAGCCTCCCTGGATACGGGTATACGTGCGCACTTGAGCCGTGGAATGGTCGGCTTTGGACCCAGTGCGGAAAAAGCGTTGACGGAGTCGGCAGCTTTTTTCCGGCAGTATAATGGTGCCGGTGATGGTCTGACCCGTGTTTGGTTAGGACCTCACGCGCCCTATACTTGTTCGCCTGATTATCTCAAGCGCGTCATGGCCCTGGCTGATGAACTGGGTACAGGCTTGCATATTCACCTCAGTGAAACGGCAACGGAAGTCGACGACATGACCAAGCAGTATGGATTGCCACCGGTGGAATTGATGGACAGCATCGGCCTCTTTGAACGCCCGGTCCTGGCTGCCCACTGTGTGCACCTCAATGAAAAAGAACGGGCTATCTTGGTCGAAAAAGGTGTAGGCATTGCCCACAATCCGGTCAGCAACATGAAGCTGGCTTCCGGTGTCGCGCCGGTAGAAGCGTTGCGTCAGGCCCAAGCGATCCTGGCGCTGGGTACGGACGGTGCAGCGAGCAACAATAACTTAGATTTGATCGAAGAAATGCGCCAAGCGGCGTTGTTGCAAAAAGTGCATCTGCTCGATCCTCTGGCGTTGCCGGCTTATGAGGCGCTGGAAATGGCTACGATTGGCGGCGCCCGGGCGCTGCGCTGGGATGACGAGATCGGTACGTTAGAAGTCGGCAAACGGGCTGATCTGATCACGATTAACTTGCAGCAACCGCACCTCTGCCCGGACCATGATCCGGTGTCACGCTTGGTCTACGCCGCTAAGGGTGCTGATGTTGCAACGGTTCTGGTAAATGGACGTATCTTGGTCGATCAAGGACGCCTCACTTGTATGGATGAAGAAGAAGTGATGGCGAAAGCAACGGCGGCTGCCTATCGTCTTACCCGTCAATGATCGCCGGAATCGCTTGAAGCGGTTGCGGTCCCATCAAGTTGCTTGCTTGATGGGATTTTTTTTAACTGTGAAGGAATATTACTTGACAGTAAGGAGGTTATCTTGTAGGATAAAGAAGTTGTGACTGGTGTCAAGGATTTTTGCTTGACGTGAGGATAACATGCATTCACTTGAGAAACTACAGCAGATGGCCTTACTGCTTGATTTTTACGGGCAGTTGTTGACGGAGCGTCAACGGATGGCCTTAGCTTATTATTATGAAGATAATCTTTCACTGGCGGAAATTGCCGAAGAACTGAATGTTTCCCGGCAGGCCGTGTTTGATGTGATTCGGCGCGCCGAAAAGATCCTGCTGAGTTATGAGGAACGGTTAGCGTTGATTGAACGCTGGCAAACAGAGCGTAACGTCTTATTACAAGTTGAGAAGTTGCTGCGCGGTTCGGCGGCATGGCAGCATGATACCGATGTAATGGAAGCAGGACGGTTGCTGGAAGAACTGATGCGGGAAGGAGGAACCCTTCATGGCGATGTTTGAAGGACTGGCGGAGAAGCTGCAAGGTGCATTGCGCAAGCTGCGGGGCAAAGGTAAAGTGACCGAAGCCGACGTAACGGAAGCGCTGCGGGAAGTACGCATGGCTTTGCTTGGTGCCGACGTCAGTTTAAAAGTGGTCAAACAATTTGTCTCCAGTGTCAAAGAACGAGCAATTGGGCAAGATGTCTTGGAGAGTTTGACACCGGGCCAACAAGTGGTCAAGGTGGTTTATGATGAACTGGTGCAGTTAATGGGCGGGAGCAACGCCAAATTGACCGTAGCTTCCAAACCACCAACAGTGATCATGCTTGTAGGTTTGCAAGGTGCCGGGAAAACAACGACCGTTGCCAAGCTGGCCGCTTTTTTGCACAAGCAAGGGCGACGGCCGCTCTTAACGGCTTGTGACGTTTACCGTCCGGCCGCAGTGAAGCAGTTGCAAGTACTGGGTACGCAACTGGATCTACCGGTCTTTTCCATGGGTACAGACATTTCTCCGGTGGATATTGCTCGGGCAGCTGTCGAGCATGCGAACCGTCATGGTAATGACATGGTGCTTCTCGATACAGCCGGGCGTTTGCACATCAATGAAGAATTGATGACCGAGCTTGAAGATATCAAGAAAACCGTACAACCTCATGAAATCTTGCTGGTCGTTGATGCCATGACCGGTCAAGACGCTGTCAATGTGGCTGAAGCTTTTCATGCTCAGTTGGGCTTGGACGGTGTTGTGCTGACGAAACTGGACGGCGATGCTCGAGGCGGTGCGGCTCTGTCCGTCAAGGCTGTTACCGGTTGTCCCATTAAGTTTGTCGGTATGGGTGAAAAAACCGATGCGCTGGAGCCGTTCCATCCGGAACGGATGGCTTCGCGGATTCTCGGCATGGGTGACGTGCTGACCCTGATCGAAAAGGCCCAAGCGACGATTGACGCCAACATGGCCCGTGAGATGGAGCAAAAGCTGCGCAAAGCCGACTTTAACTTTGAAGACTTCCTTATGCAGATGCAGCAAATGCGTAAGCTTGGTCCGATGGATCAGCTTTTGGGGATGTTGCCGGGAATGGGCAATATGAAAGCGCTGAAAGATGTGCAAGTCGATGAAAAAGAGATGAAGCACGTCGAAGCGATCATCCTCTCCATGACAGTCGAAGAACGTCGTAATCCCCAACTGCTGAAAGACAGCCGCAAAAAACGGATTGCCCGCGGTTCCGGAACGTCGGTGCAGCAAGTGAACAACCTGATCAAAACGTTCGAACAAACACGCAAAATGATGAAGCAATTCACGGAAATGCGTGGTGCCATGATGGGTAAAGCCAAAAAAGGCAAAGGGATGTTTCGCTTACCTTTTATGCGCTAATCGATAACTACTGATGATTCTTTGAAGGAGGTGATATTCTTGGCTACACGTATTCGTCTTAAACGTATGGGTATGAAAAAAGCGCCCTTCTACCGCGTTGTTGTTGCGGATGCCCGCGCACCTCGTGACGGTCGCTTTATTGAAGAGATTGGTACTTACAATCCTGTCAAAGACCCGGCGATCATCGAAATCAACGAAGAAAAAGCACTCCGTTGGCTTTCCAACGGTGCAACTCCTTCAGACACGGTGAAAGCATTGTTAAACAAAGCGGGTATCCTGCAAAAATGGGCGGACCAAAAAGCAGGACAAAAGTCCGCTGAAGCCTGATCGGGGGTGTCCACATGAAAGAATTGGTGGAGTTTCTGGCCAAGGCTCTTGTGGACCGGCCAGAAGCCGTGCAGGTTTCACAGAAGGAAACAGAAAAAGACGTTGTGTTAGAACTGAAAGTCGCGCCGGAAGATATGGGCAAGGTGATCGGTAAGCAAGGCAAAATTGCCAAAGCGATTCGCACAATGGTCAAAGCAGCAAGCACAAAAGACGGACGACGAGTGACAGTAGAGATTGTGTAAGTTGCGTTGCGACAAGAGCAGCATCGATAAGAGGGCAATCGCCCTCTTTTTTTTATGAGGAGGATATGCGGTGGAACAGAGGCAGGTTCGTGTAGGGCAGATTATCAACACCCATGGGCTTCAAGGTCAAGTGCGCGTTTGGCCGTTGACCGATGATCCTTTGCGCTTGGCGCAGATCGGGCGGGTGTTTTTAGAACCGCCAGTGCCGGGGTTACCAACGGAACTGACCATCACTTCGGCTTTTGCGCATAAGCGAACGGTAATCGTTACTTTTGCGGAAGTGCGGGCGATTGCCTTGGCGGAGAAGTTGAAAGATATCTATCTAACGATTCCGGTGTCAGAAGTTCCGCCGCTGGCCGATGATTGTTACTACCACTTTCAGCTTGAGGGATTGCAGGTTGTCACCGAGGAAGGACAACTGTTGGGTACGCTGACGCAAGTCTTGGCAACAGGGGCGAATGATGTCTATGTGATCCGCCATGCCGGGGGAGAGCGACTGATTCCCGCCCTTAAGTCGGTTGTGCTCAAGGTCGATCTGAACCAGGGGCAGATGACGGTGCGTTTGCCGGAAGGATTAGAGTAGTCTATGCGCTTTGATGTGTTGACGATTTTTCCGGCAATGATCGAAGGACCGTTATCGACGAGCATTATCGGCCGCGCCCGAACTGCAGGACTGGTAACGATCGCTACTCATGATGTGCGTGACTATACTGATGATAAGCACAGGCGTGTTGACGATACGCCTTTTGGCGGTGGTGCCGGTATGGTGATGAATGCGCAGCCTTTTTTTGCAACTTTACGTGAGGGACTTGGCCTAAACGAAAAGGACCATGACGATGCTCATATTGTGCTGTTGACGCCGCAAGGACAAGTTTTTTCACAGGCCAAAGCGGCTGAACTGGCCGGTAAGAAACGGCTTGTTTTGCTTTGTGGTCATTATGAAGGTATCGATGACCGTGTGCGGCAAACTTGGGTCGATGAGGAATTGTCGATTGGTGATTATGTGCTTACCGGTGGTGAGTTAGCGGCGCTGGTAGTTATCGATGCGGTAGCCCGTCTGTTACCGGGCGTATTAGGTCACGAAGCTTCATCAGTAGAAGAATCCTTTAGTGATCAACTGCTGGAATACCCTCAGTATACACGTCCCGCTGAATTTGAAGGAATGACTGTCCCCGATGTCTTACTCAGCGGTCATCATGGGCGGATCAACAACTGGCGGCGGCAGCAATCGCTGGTGCGTACCTATAAGAACCGACCGGATTTGCTCCAGGGCCGCTGCTTGAGCTTCCAAGATGGCGAATTGCTGCGTGCGGGTCTGCAAGCAGGGGGCATGGATGCCGAGCAACTGGAGCGTGAATGGCAGGCCCTGGCGTTGACGGCAGCACCGGCGCCGCGTACGCGCAAAAGGCGAAAGGAGGGAAAAGGAACCAATGAATAAGGCGCGTTTGTATATCGGGCTGGTACATCATCCCGTATACAACAAGCACATGGAAGTGATCGCCACATCGGTGACCAATCTTGATCTTCATGATATCTCGCGATCGGCTACGACCTATGATCTGGCCGGCTACTTTGTGATTCATCCGCATCAAGCGCAGCAACGCTTAGTTCATGAAATTCTACGGTATTGGACCGATGGCTATGGCGCAGAATATAATCCTGACCGTAAAACGGCGCTGGAACGGTTGCATGTGGTCAGTACATTAGAAGAAGCGAAGACGATGATCCAATCCCTTGAAGGACAAGCCCCCGCTGTGATCACCACGGATGCGCGGATTTATCCGAATTCGATCAGTTATCATGCGATGCGACAACGATTGGCGACGGGGGAACAACCGTGGCTATTGCTCTTTGGCACCGGTTACGGGATGGAAAAGTCCTTAATGGAGGCGGCTGATCATATCTTGCATCCCATCTGGGGACGGGGCGATTATAATCATCTTTCTGTGCGCAGTGCAGCTGCGATTATTCTCGACCGTCTGCTCGGTGAAGCGTGGTTTGAACGATAAAATTTCCAAAAATCGTTGCGATATCCTGTGGCGTATGATATAATGCCTTTGTTTGGGAGCATGGCTTCCATGAGCAAGGGTGGTCCGCTACACCAAGGGGTGATATGAACACCTAGGCTGGAAGGAGGGACAAGAAATGAATAATTTGATTCGTCAAATTGAAGCGGAACAAATGGGTAAAGAAATCCCTAAATTTGCTCCTGGTGATACCGTTAAGGTTCACGTCAAAGTCGTTGAAGGTACGCGTGAGCGGATTCAGGTCTTTGAAGGTGTCGTTATCGCCCGTAAAGGCGGTGGACTGACCGAAACATTCATGGTGCGCCGTGTATCTTATGGCGTAGCCGTAGAACGGATTTTCCCGCTCTACTCACCGCGGGTTGATCGGATTGAAGTTGTACGTCGCGGTCGTGTACGTCGCGCAAAATTGTACTATCTGCGTAACCTGGTGGGCAAAGCTGCTCGTATTAAGGACCGCCGCTAGTCAATTGCAGGGACTGGGTAGCCAGTCCCTTTTGTCTATTCTTCGAGTGGTATTATATGGATGCGTGGAGGTGTCCAGGTGGAGTCGCTTGAAAGTCAAAAGGAAGAAATCAGAGGTGCAGCCAAAAAGACTGCAGCGAAATCTACATGGCGTGAGTTAGCTGAGTCGATCCTGATCGCACTGGTGCTGGCCTTTGTCATTCGATTTTTCTTGTTTCAACCGTTTTATATTCCATCGGCTTCGATGGAACCGACGTTGCGTCCCTTGGATCGCATTATCGTCAGCAAGATCAATTATTGGTTTCATCCTCCTGCCCATAGTGACATTATTGTGTTTAAATTTCCCGTCGATCCGAGCCGGGATTTTGTCAAACGGGTCATTGGCGTCGGTGGTGACACCGTGGAAGTGCGTAACAATCAATTGATCCGTAATGGCGAAGTTGTGGCGGAACCATACCTGGCACCATTACAGATGAAGAACTTTGGGCCCGTTAAGGTGCCTGAAGGTCAATATTTTGTGATGGGCGACAATCGTAATTTTTCTGATGACAGTCGCTATTGGGGATTTGTCCCTGATGAAAACGTAATTGGTAAGGCGGTGCTTCTCTATTGGCCGATCGATCGGATTCAGGTGGTCAAAGGGGTATAACAGTCGATACATCGATTCAATGGTATCCAGGGCATATGACCCGGGCTCGCCGTCAAGTTACGGCCGATCTGGCGAAAGTGGATCTGGCGATTGAACTAGTCGATGCCCGAATTCCGCTCAGCAGTCGTAATCCTGATATTGATACGATTATCGGTGAGAAACCCCGTCTGATCTTGTTGAATAAGGCCGATCTGGCTGATCCCGATGCGACGAGGCGTTTTGTTGAGCGTTTTCGCCAGGCGGGACTTCGCTCGCTCGTTGTAGAAGCGTCAACCGGTAAAGGGACGAAGCAGATCGGTCCCATGGTCGAGCAAGCATTGGGGCCGCTTTTGCAGCGTTGGCAACAACGAGGCATGCGCCCGAGGCCGTTGCGGGTGATGATTTTGGGGATTCCCAACGTTGGTAAGTCCTCGTTGATCAATCGCCTGGCCGGGTCCAAACGTACGGTGACGGCGAATCGCCCCGGTGTAACTCGTGGGCAGCAATGGGTACGTTTTGGTGAAAAGCTCGAACTGCTCGATACGCCTGGTATCTTATGGCCCAAGTTTACCGATCCACTGGTGGCTTTAAAATTAGCAGCCACCGGTGCTGTCAGTGATCTCGTTGTGGATGTGCAAGCGGTAGCACGCTTTATTTTACTTCACTTGCGGGTGCGCAAGCCGGCCCTTCTGCAAGAGCGGTACCGTGCCGATATGAGCGGTGTTGAAGAAGCAGAGTTGCTTGATATTGTAGGGCGACGCTACGGTTTTTTGCTCCCTGGTAATCTGGTCGATCAACACAAGGCAGCCGTGCAAGTGCTCGTTGATTTTCGTGCCGGTAAACTTGGACACCATACGTTGGATGATGATCATGAATAAAAAGCACCCCGGCAGGGGTGCTTTTCCTTTTATTGGGGATTTGCTGGCGATTCCGGAGGGGCCGGTGTATCAGTAGGGGCCGGTGGGCCTGCCGGTGTGGAGATGACACTGAGGGGCACAAATTGATAGTTACGTGCTTTAATGTCGACGATCAAACTTTCAAGTTGATCGACGACGGCTTGCGCGTTACCATGCAAGAGAATGATTGCACCGGGATGAAGTTGTCCCAGAACGGTATCGTGAATCTCTTGAGCATTGGCCGTTGGCAACCAGTCGACGGCAGAAATGCTCCAAAAAACAGTTTGATAACCTAGGTTGCGACAAGCGTTTAAGCTTTCGCGGCTGAATCTGCCCTCGGGCGGACGGAGGTAGCGAGGACTGTAATTGGCTGTTTGTTCAATTTTACGATGGAGGGAAAGAATTTCTTCGGCCCGTTGATCCGGTGTAATATTGGTTAAGTCGGGATGGTTGCGCGTGTGATTGCCGATAATGTGTCCTTTTTGGGCTATTTGATTGAGTAATTCAGGCTGTGTGTCGACCCAATGGCCCGTGAGAAAAAAAGTGGCTTTTACTTGATGGCGATCGAGAATATCGAGGATACGTGGTGTTGCTCCGGCTCTTTCATAGCCCATGTCAAAGGTCAGACTGATGCGCCGTTCATCGCCGGGTAGCATGTAGACCGCATCATAGGCTTGAAGCAATTCTTTTTCCCATTCCGGTACATAGGGAGGGACTTCGTTTTTGCTGCGAACAAAACCCCAACCCAGTTTGGAGTCTTGTCCCGGAGCGGCAGCGAAATTAAACGGATACATTTCTTCCGGTTGCGGGGGATGCCACAGGGCCAGTCCTTTGGCACCGATAAATACGGTCGTGATAAAGAGGATGAGCAATGTTATGATTTGTCGCAGTGAGAGCACCTCCTTGCTGAAACGTTTGATTTAGTTTGTCGCAGCAGGGATGGCCTTATAGCTGGTATTGTGCGGTGATTATGGTGATTGACGACAGAAGGGGACGGGAGTAGGATGAGTAAAGGCGAAAAGCGATTACAGGCTTACTGGGCGGAGTTAGAATCCTCCTTGCATACCGAAGGAATGACGATGATTGCCGGTGTTGATGAAGTAGGTCACGGTCCCTTAGCCGGGCCGGTTGTAGCCGGTGCCGTAATTGGGCCACCGCAGTGGCAACTTGCGGGCTTAGATGACTCGAAGAAGCTTTCGGCCCCTCGCCGGGAAGCGTTAGCCCAGGTGATACGGAGTGAGGCCTTAACTTGGGGGATTGGCATCGTATCGGCCCGTGTTGTCGATGCGATCGGTATTGTGCCGGCCACTTTTCTGGCGATGGAACGAGCCTTAGCGCGGTTGTCCATTACTCCGTCGATGGTGATTATCGATGGCCGAGCCAAATTGCCGGCGTATCATGGACGCCAAATGACGCTGATCGGTGGTGATGGATTAGCGGCTCCGGTCGCGGCTGCAGCGATTCTGGCCAAGGTCTATCGCGATCAATTGATGACTGCCTATGATCGGTTTTTTCCAGGATACGAATTAGGTCGACATAAAGGCTATGGTACGGCAGCCCATGTTCAAGCCATGGAGAAACAGGGATTGTCGTTGATCCACCGGCGCAGTTTTTGCCACCGCTGGATCGATCACGTGAACAGATAGACGGGAGGGTCGCCGATGGCAGTGAATCAAACAGGTATGCTGCCGCTGGTGCGGGTTGATCAAGGGCAACTACCGCTATTGGGTCAGCAACCAGGCGGTAGCAAAGGTGCGACCTTGGGTTGGGAGCAAGGCAATGTGCTTACGGGCATTGTGCTTAGTTCGCTGACCAGCGATCTTTTTGTAGTCAACGTAGACGGTAAATCCGTTACGATTCAATCACCTTATGGTCTGGTACCGGGGCAGTCGATCGCTTTGCTCGTAGAGGGAGAGCGGCAAGGTCAGGTGGCTGCGCGGTTGTTGGCGCCGGAATTACTGGAAACCAAAGCAACGCCCAGCGAAGCTGCGCGATTGCAAGCGTTGCAAGTACCTGATTCCCCACGCCATCGTATGGCCTTACGTGCCCTTGATCTGGTGGGAATGATGCCGACGCCGGAACGACTGGAACAGATTGCTGCCGGACTGGAGGGTACGGGCCGACGTGACTTGCCTGCCGCTTTCTTGGCAGCCGTAGCGCTCAAATCAGACCTACCTGTTGAAGCGGAATGGTTGCGGTTACTGCAAACTTTTGTGCAAAGTGGTGATAATGTACTGAACGGATTGGATCGATGGACAACCGATCTGACTGTGAAATCACCATCACCTGAGTTGACTGCTGCCATCAATGAGCTTAAGGCAGGGCTTAAGGCCTTAACGCTCCATCCCCAAGAAGGAGACTTAAGCAAGCTGATTCAAAATATGGCGGAAGGCAAGGCTGCCGACCGTTTGGGTGCACCGATTGGACAGGTGCTTGATGAACTTGGGCAGATCGGTCAAAAAGGAGGTGAATTATGGGAACGGGGCCAAACTCTTTTAGATGGCTTGGCGGGACGTCATCTCTGGAATGCCCTTGATAAGCAGGGCGTCAGAATGGAAGATTATCTTTATGTTCCGTTGCTTTATCAACGGCCCGATGGTGAGAATGGTCAAGGTCAACTGCGCGTATATCGTCGGCCTCGGGATCAACGGGAAGAGGGACCGTTGCGAGTAGCCTTGATTTTAGATACAGCTTCTCTTGGCGTGGTCACTGTTGAATTGACTTTGCAGCGGCAAGAAGTGTGGGCTCGGGTCACTGTCAATGATGAAGTGACGGCGCGAGCAGGGCGGGCAGCATGGTCTGATTTGCAGGAAAAGCTGGACAAATTGGGTTTTCGCCTAAAAGGCGATTGGCGTGTTGGTCGGGCACCGGAAGTGGAAGCGCGCTTGACCGAGACGGTCGCCCAGCCTTGTGCCAGGGGAATTGATATTCGGGCCTAGGGAGGGAGTGCCATGCAACAGCGTTCGAAAGTGGATGTTCATGATAAGTTGCGTCAAGATCTGGCTAAAACAGAAGCAGTGGCACTCCGTTATGATCAAAAGGAAGAAGGGGCGCCGAAAGTTGTCGCTAAGGGTCAGGGATATGTGGCGCGTCGTATATTAGAGGTCGCTGAAAGGGAAGAGGTTCCCGTTGTCAGTGATCCGGCGTTGACGAAGATGCTCAGTGCCTTGGAGATCGGCATGGAGATTCCTGAGGAATTTTATCCGGTAGTTGCTGAAGTGCTGGCTTTTGTCTATCAACTTGACCGACATGCCATGGAAAAAAATCGGGAAATACTAAAACAAAGCGAAGAAAAAAATCGCAAAGCATAAGCAAGCTAAAATCATTTAGAGTCTGTCTAAAAACCCCCGCATCCCAAGGGTCGATTCATAAAACTCAGTATTCAATGGTATTTTGTGCCATTTAAAGGTATTTTGGCTTCGCT
>NZ_SLXT01000015.1 GCF_004341395.1 Heliophilum fasciatum | reverse complement strand
TACGGTTTGCGGCTATTTTCTTGATTAATTTGGAAAAAACACGGTTTCAACGGATACCATACTTGGTTCCATTGGGTTCCTGGACGGACTCTAATTGTTATCCAGTATTCTTCGTTTTTTTTGCATAAAAATGGACTGAAAGCAAGTATAGTAAAATTGAAATAATTGCATGGCTTAACATTTTATCCTTTGTTAAATCTCAAAATTTTTTTTGAAAAGCAAAAGAGCCCGCTTTATCCTTCTTGAATAGGATAAAACGGGCTCTTTGTTAGCATTGTGACAGCAATGATAATGATCCCTATATTACTTAGGCTTCCGAATTTTCCTGATTATCTTGCTTTTCCAGGTACTCCGTCACTTCTTCCCGGTTAGCATCTTCTTCAATGGCCCGGATGCTCAGGGAGATGCGTTGATCTTCCGGACGAACTTCCAGCACCTTGACTTGCACTTCTTGACCGACCGATACGACATCTTCCGGTTTGTTGACCCGGCGATTGGCCAGTTGGGAAATGTGAATCAAACCGTCGATGCCCGGTTCGAGCTCAGCAAAAGCACCAAACTGGGTCAAACGCACAACCTTGACGGTGATCACGCTGCCAACGGGATATTTTTCCACGGCCAGCGACCAGGGATTGGGCAGCACTTGTTTGAGGCCCAGCGAAACGCGCTCTTTTTCGCGATCCACTTTAAGCACATAGACTTCCAGCTCTTGGCCTTCTTTAACCACTTCGCTGGGATGCTTAATGCGGCCCCAGGACATTTCCGAGATATGCAGCAGACCGTCTACACCACCGAGATCGACAAAAGCGCCAAAGTCAGTGAGGCGGCGAACGGTACCGCGGCGAGTTTGACCTTCCGCCAGGTCACCCCAGGTGTTGCCGCGCGCTTGCTTGTGTTCTTCTTCCAGCACTGCTTTTTGTGAAAGAACGACATTATTCCGGCGGGTGTCAACTTCGACAACCTTCATGCGGAGCGTCTGGCCGATATATTTTTCCATGTTCTCCACATAGCCACGCTCGATTTGCGAAGCCGGCACAAAGCCTACCAGACCTACGTCGACACGGAGACCGCCTTTGACCACAGCGACGACTTTACCGGTCAGGATCTCACCTTTTTCTTTGGCTTCTTCCATGTGTACGATTTTTTCCCGCTCAATCGCACGGCGGCGCGAAACGATCAGCGTTCCGTCTTCCGACTCGGCTTTCAGCACGACAACTTTGATCTCATCGCCGACTTTGGCCAACCCTTCGGTCGAATCGGGCGTTACCGGTGCAATTTCGCGCAGGGGAATCACGCCTTCCGACTTGCCCCCTACGTCGACCAGAATTTCATCATGACGGACTTTAACGACGATACCCGTAACGAGTTCGCCTTCTTTCAGGTTTTTCAGGGATTCTTCAAAGGATTTACCCATATCATCTTCGGCATCGTCCATCGTCAATTCGCGATTGGCATCTTCCGATACTTGCGGTGCCGCTGCTTCTGTCGCTGCTTCTTCTGTTGGTACGTTGTTTTCCAGTTCTTGTTCTTGTTGGATCTCGGTCATTCTTTGAACTACCTCCTCGATTATCCAATGGGGTGTAGACGCCCCGGCAGTTACACCGGCTTGGTTCACGTTCTTAAACCATCGTGGGTCAAGCTCTTCCGCCTGCTCGACATGATAAGTCGGCAATCCGGCTGCCACGCAGATTTGGGCCAGCTTGCGGGTATTGGAACTGTTTCGTCCCCCCACAACAACCATCACCTCTACCTGACTTACCAGTTGCTGTGCCGCTTCTTGCCGTTTGGCTGTGGCAGAACATATCGTATTTTTTACGATCAGTTCCACATCGAGCTGCCGAAGGGCCGCTTCGACCTCGCGAAAGGTAGCTTCCTTAAGCGTAGTTTGCGCGATTAAGGCTACCTTACCCTGAATCTTGTCACCAGTGATTTCTTTGCCGCTGGCCACAACGATCGCCCGGTTCCCGGTCCAGGCCACAATACCCTGAACTTCCGGATGGTCGGCATCACCGGCGATGACCACCTGATATCCCTGCTCAGTGAAGTCACGGGCAGCCTTTTGCACATTGGCAACAAATGGGCAGGTCGCATCGATCAGGTTTACACCGTGTTGTGCCGCTTGCTCGTAGATCGCCGGACCTACACCGTGGGAGCGGATGACCACAGGCCCCAGTGTCGACATATCCAAGTGATCGACAATCGCGACCCCTTGATCCGCAAGCCGCGCAATCACTTGCGGGTTATGGATCAGCGGACCGTATGTCGCCACCTTGCCGGAATGCGCCAATTCTGCTTCCACTTGTTGTATCGCACGCCGAACACCAAAGCAAAAACCGGCGTGAGCTGCCAGGAGCACCTGCAACCCCATCACTCCCTATATTGGTCTGATTTATTTTTCGTGATGAAATGTATAATTCCTGCTAAAGCAATAAAAAATCCCCGCTTATCGCAGGTATCTCAACTACGATAAGCGTTGACGCCCCTGCTCGACCAACTGCTCAATCGCCGTCATCATCTGCTCCGTCAACTGCTGCGCCGCTTGGCTGGTATTTTTTTTGCCTTCCGTCATGTCCATCGGCAAGGGCGAGCCAATCTCGACAGCAAAGGACTGAAATCGGCCCCCCGAAAAAATCCGCCCTGTGTTATAAAGACCCACAGGTACAATCGGCGTCTTGGCCATCAAAGCGATGAGCGCCGTGCCTGCTTTGGCTTCGCCAAGAGCCCCCGTTTTACTGCGCGTTCCTTCCGGAAAAACACCGATGACGCCGCCTTTTTCCAAGATCGCTACGGAAGCTTTCAGTGCTTGCCGCCCTGTCGACTGGCGATCAACGGCAAAAGCCCCTAAATCGCCGATCAGGGAACCAATCAACGGAATCGCAAAAAGCTCTTTTTTGGCCATAAAATGGACCGGTCGTCGCACGGCACAAGCCAGTACCACCGGATCCCAATTGGATAGGTGATTGCTGGCCAAGATCACCGGTCCTTGCACCGGCACATGTTCCCAGCCATGGACCTGCCAGCGGCAAGCATTGGCAAAGCCGGCGCTGATCCAACGATGTAAAAAAAGGTAAAGGCCGGACTTCCGTACCGCTTCGGCCGTCTGTACCCGATCAAGCACCGTGGTCACCGACCTTACGGCGGACCGTCGCTAAGACGGCCTCGATCACCTGCTCCAGACCCATGCCGGTTGTATCGATGACCACGGCATCATCAGCTTGGCGCAAGGGATCCGTCGCCCGGGAAGAGTCCGCTTGATCCCGCGCTTCAATCTCCTGTTGGAGCGCTGCCAACTCGACCGGTACACCGCGGGCGCAAAGCTCCCGGTACCGCCGGAGGGCCCGCTCCTCAATCGAAGCCGTCAAAAAAATCTTGACCTGCGCCATCGGCAGTACCCGCGTCCCAATATCGCGGCCGTCCATCACTACACACCCTTGGGCGGCCATCTGCTGCTGGAGCCGCACCATCGGTGCCCGTACACCGGCAACGGCGGCAACCTGCGACACATGCTGCGATACTTCCGGCGACCGGATGGCTTCGGTCACATCATGACCGTGAATCCATACCCGAGTACCTTCATCGGTAGCTACCAAGCGGATCTCCGCCGCTTCGGCCAGCGCCGTCAGCGCCACCGGCTCACAACCAACGTCCTGGCGCAGTGCCCACCAGGCCAAGGCACGATACATGGCGCCGGTATCAATATACAAATAGTTGAGTCGCCGCGCCACTTCCCGGGCTACGGTGCTTTTGCCGGCACCGGCCGGTCCGTCAATGGCAACTGCTTTCAAGGCCTCTGTCACTTGTTTGAACTCCTTCGCTTCACCATGATCAATAGAAATACTTTTTCATTGTATCATAAAAAACGCTTACGAGCGCAGGGAAGCAAGGTACCGGGCAAATCCCGGGAAAGATACATCCATGCAACTAGCACCATGGATGACTGTTTCACCGGCCGCTTGCAGCGCTGCCACAGCCATAGCCATGGCAATGCGATGATCACCGTGGCTCTCGACTGTTGCTCCTTGCAGCGGGCGGCCACCCTCAATGATCATTCCATCTTCCCGTTCTTCGACGCAGGCGCCGAACTTACGCAATTCCGCAGCCACCGTCGCAATCCGGTCAGTTTCTTTTACACGCAATTCGGCTGCATCACGAAACTCCGTTCGCCCTTCCGCAAACAACGCCGCTACCGCCAATATAGGAATCTCGTCGATCAAACGCGGAATCTGGCCGCCACTGACAACGGTGCCGCGCAGTGAGGCGCTTTCCACATACAAATCAGCCACAGGTTCTCCCGCTTCCATGCGCTCATTTTCACTACGGATCTTAGCGCCCATCGCTTGCAGCACTTCAATGACACCGTCACGAGTCGGGTTCATCCCGACATGACGCAGGAGCACCGCCGATCCCGGCACAATCGTTGCTGCCACCAGGAAAAAAGCCGCCGAAGAAATATCGCCAGGTACAGTGATCACCTGACCCCGCAAATCGGGAAAGCCGGTGATCGTCGCGCAATAAGCGCCTTCCGGTTCTTGCGCCACTTGCAACTTGGCACCAAAAGCCGTCAGCATGCGTTCCGTATGATCCCGTGAAGCATAGGGCTCCCGTACGGCTGTTTCACCTTCCGTATACAGTCCGGCCAACAATAGTGCTGATTTGACTTGAGCGCTGGCTACCGGGCTGGAGTAGGTCAGTGGCTTCAATGCCGATGCCGCTCCGTCGATCGCAATTGGCGCCAGGCGACCACCGTCACGACCGCGAATCACCGCGCCCATGGCGGTCAACGGTGCGGTTACCCGGCCCATGGGCCGGCGGCGAATCGAACTGTCGCCGGTAAGTACCGAGAAAAAGGGCTGCCCTGCCAAGATTCCCGCCATCAAGCGCAGTGTCGTTCCCGAATTACCCACATCCAGAATATCGCTCGGCTCCGTTAGCCCCCGTAACCCTTTTCCCTGGACAACCACATCTGTCGGCGACAGTTGTTCAATCACGATGCCCAAGCGCCGGAAACAATCGATCGTCGACAAACAGTCTTGCCCCGGTAAAAAACGCTCAATTCGTGTTTTTCCTTCGGCCAAGGCGCCAAACATAACGGCCCGGTGGGAAATCGACTTGTCACCAGGTACATCAATCTCGCCCCGCAAGGCCCCTCCCGGTGCTACGCGCAACTCATCGGTCAAGACGTTCCCGCCCTTCTTACTTTGATTAAAATCGTCGTTTTTAAATACGCTTAACAATGATTCCGGCGTCGCGCAGGTAATCGACGGCCAAATCCGCTTCATGTCCATGAGCAAAACCCAAGCGGATCGTGCCGCCATGGCCTTCCCGGACCCGTAAAATCTCGATATCGGCAATATTGATCGCCTGCGCGCCAAGGATCTGCGCTATTTTGCCGATGATCCCCGGCTCGTCAGCCACCGTAACAATCACCTCATGAATCCCCGGCAAGACCCCTTTGGCCCTTCCGGGAATGGCCAGGCGCGCTTGCCGCGCATGGGCCAGCACCGCGCTCAACTTGTTCGTTGTGCTCAGTTCACTGCTGCTACCGCTGCCGCCCCGGCAAGGCTCACCCAGAGAACCTGAACCTACACCGACACCAGGCAACGCCCCATCAGCAGCGGCTTCGGTGGCGGCTTCGCCTTCCCTCTTCGGGTCATAAGTACGAATTGCTTCGGCGATACGGGCCAGCGATGCTTGGTACTGATCGATCACCGCCAGCAACGCTTCCCGGTTCGTCCAGGCAATATCGCACCACATGCGCGGATCGCCGGCAGCGATCCGTGTAGTATCACGAAAGCCACCGGCCGCCAGCATCGTCGCCATGGAGCGGTGTTCCCCGCTGGCACCAAGTGTTTCCATCAACGCCACGGCCACCATGTGCGGCAAATGGCTGACAAGCGCCACCACATGATCATGTTCAGCCGGTGCCAAACAAACGACGCGAGCGCCAATGGCCATGACCAAGCCTTCAATCTGCGCCAGTGCCTCCGGATCAGTGTGCTCATCGGGCGTCAAGACATAAACGGCATTCTCCAACAAGTAGCGGTCGGCACCTTCGATGCCACGCTTTTCTGACCCGGCCATGGGATGGCCGCCAACAAAAAAGCAGCCCGTCGGCAACTGGCTGCTCATCGTCTCGACTACCCAACGCTTCGTTGAACCTACATCCGTCACGATCGTACCCGGTGCCAGCGCCGGACCGATCTGCGCCAAGAGGGCCGGATAAAGAGAAACCGGCGTCGCCAGAACAACAACTTGCGCACCTCGTACCGCTTCGACCGGATCGGTGGCGATCCGGTGAACCGTATGGGTCGCCAGTGCCACTTCTAACGTCGCCGGATCGCGATCAAAGCCGACCACTTCCTCGACCACGCGCCCTTGCGTTAAGGCCATGCCCAGCGAGCCCCCAATGACCCCCAAGCCAATGATCGCTACCCGCCGGAACAACGAACGCTCCCCAAAGCCATCCATCATGACCGCACCTCCCGATCCTGCCGATAACTCCCTAAGACCCGCGTCAAGATCGCAAACTGAGCAATCGCTTGCAAGGCCTCGGCCAGCACCGGATCACAGTGATGGCCCACACAATCGATAAAAAATAAGTACTGGCCCAGTTCTCTTTTGGTCGGTCGCGATTCGATTCGAGTCAAGTTAATATTGCGCCGGGCAAATTCACCAAGAATCCCATACAACCCGCCCGGTTGATCCGACGGCAACGCACACACCAGCGACGTTTTGTCATCACCGGTAGGCGCCGCCCATTGCCGCCCAATCACCCAAAAGCGCGTTTTGTTGTTGGGACGATCTTGTACATCTTGCTGAACCGCTTGTAAGCCATAGCGCTCCGCCGCAAAAGCTGTAGCAATCGCGGCGACCGCCGCCCCATCTTGGGCACCCCGGGCCACCTTCGCAGCCCCTTCCGCGGTGGAACCGGCCGGAACGGCCTGCGCCTGCGGCAATTGGTTCAGCAAAAACTTGCGACACTGCGCCAGCGCTTGGGGATGCGAATAGACCTTCTCCACCTGCTGCCAATCTTGCCCCGGCGCAACCAACAAGTGATGATGAATCGGTAAGATCAATTCACCGGTGATCATCAAGCCGGGATGTTCGATCAATTCATCGATCGTTTGATTGACAGCACCTTCAATCGAATTTTCCATCGGCAGGACTGCTGCCTCGACATCACCGTAACAAAGCGCTTCATAGACAGCCGCGATTGAAAGAAGTGGCAAAAGCTGCGCAGCCGATGTAAAAAACTGCTGCGCAGCCTCCTCCGAAAAGGTTCCCTGCGGCCCTAAATAGCCGACTTTATCCATGTAACCTCACGCCTTACAGCTTTTTATGCACCACTTCAGCAATCGCCCGTAATTCGTTCATCAACGCTCCGAAGTTCTCCGGTGTCAAGGACTGCGGTCCGTCGCAGAGCGCTTCCGTCGGATTAGGATGGACTTCGATCATCAAGCCATCACAACCGGCTGCTACGGCTGCTCGGGCCATGGGCCGTACCATCTGCCATTTACCCGTGGCGTGGCTAGGGTCAATGATCACCGGCAAGTGGCTTAACTGCTTCACTGCCGGAATCGCACTTAGATCAAGCGTGTTGCGCGTGTATGTTTCAAAGGTACGAATACCCCGTTCACAAAGGATCACATCGTAGTTACCGCCGGCCATCAAGTATTCTGCCGCCATGAGCCACTCTTCAATCGTTGCCGATAAACCCCGTTTCAGCAAAATGGGCTTGTTGATCTTGGACAATTCACGCAGTAAGAAAAAGTTCTGCATATTCCGTGCGCCGACCTGCAGGACATCACTGTAGTAAGCCACCCGCTCAATGCTGCCGGGATCGATCACTTCGGTGACTACCAGCAGCCCCGTCAGTTCCCGCGCCCGGGCCAGCATCTTCAGGCCCGCTTCCTCCAACCCCTGGAACGAGTAGGGGGAACTGCGCGGCTTGTAAGCACCGCCCCGTAAAAAGCGTGCCCCTGCTGCTTTGACGGCTTCCGCCGATTCCATGAGTTGTTCCCAGCTTTCCACAGCGCAAGGACCGGCAAAAACTTGCATTTGACCGCCGCCGATCTCCACATCACCGATGCGAATAATCGTATCTTCCTGGCGAAAATCACGACCGGCCAGCTTAAAGGGCTGTAAAATCGGCACGATCTTCTCTACACCGGGCAGCGATTCCACCGTCGATAAGGAGATCCGCGATTTGTCACCAATCGCGCCAATAATCGTACGCTCCACACCTTCCGACATATGGATGCTAAACCCTTCTTTCTGCAAGCGCTGGCAGACCATTTCCACCTCGTGCGTCGTCGCACCATGGTTCATGACAATGATCATGATTAATTCCTCCTTCATTTCTCAAGGCGGTAGTTTTCCGGCAGGAAAAACGGTCAAAAACGACCACAGACGGTAGTAAGGTCAAAGCGTTCCTTCATTAACAACATAACAGCCGAAAAATACAAAAAGATACCCCACGGGTGGAGTATCTCGTCCAAAACGCACATTCCCCTACCGTTCTACCATCCTACTTCCTGATTACACCCGCAAACATCCTACCTGAGGCATCCCTTGATGCCCCCCTACCGGGCTCTCCCGTGATCGCCCGTCCTACATATTCAACTATATCATGAGGTTTATACTTCCTGCAACTGCTTCGACGGCAACGCCGCCATTAGTTCTTCGGCCAGCGCCGTCACCGCCGGGACGATGCGTTCCGGTTCCGCCAGATGCGCTTCGATCACCTTAACAATGGCGCTGCCGACGATGACACCATCGGCCTGAGGAGCTACCGTGGCCACCTGCGCCGGCGTGGAGATGCCAAAACCGACGGCAACCGGCAACGTCGTCGCTGCTCGGACCCGCGCTAACAGTTCCGTCGTCTCCGGCGCCAAACCAGTGCGCGTTCCTGTGACGCCCATCAAGGACACACAGTAGATAAACCCACGAGCCGTCGCCGCAATCTCACCGATCCGTTCGGCCGAACTCGTCGGCGCGACCAGCGGAATCAAGGCCAATCCCTGACGATCCAACGCGGCGCGCAGCGGTTCTGCTTCCTCCATCGGCAGGTCAGCTACGATGATCCCGTCCACACCGGCGCCGGCGGCAGCATGAGCAAAACGTTCCAACCCAAACTGCAACACCGGGTTATAGTAGGTCAACAGTACGATCGGTACCGTTTCTTCCTGGCGAATCCGCCCCACCAGCTTCAGTACCTGGGCCACCTTCATGCCGCCGGCCAGCGCCCGACCGGCCGCCGCTTGAATGACCGGGCCATCGGCCACAGGATCACTGAAGGGCACGCCCAGTTCGATCACCGATGCACCGGCCCGCGCCAGTGCCTTGACCAGTTGATAAGATGTTTCTTGATCGGGATCACCGGCAGTGATATAAGGGATAAACACTTTTTCCCCCTGCGCAGCTCGCTGCTGAAAAACTTGTTCAATGCGCTCTTTGCCCATCAGATGATCCCTCCTTCTTGTGCCAGCGTGTGCACATCTTTATCGCCTCGTCCGGAAAGGTTGACGATCATCAGCCCTTCTTGGCCAAGCTTGGGTGCCATGACCACAGCTTGGGCGATGGCATGAGCACTTTCCAAGGCTGGTAAGATCCCTTCGGTACGGCATAAAAGCTGTACCGCTGCTAACGCTTGCTCATCCGTGACGGCGCAAAACTCCGCACGACCACAGTCACGCAGGTAGGAAAGCTGCGGCCCCACGCCCGGATAATCCAATCCGGCGGCAATCGAGTGGGTCGGCAAGATTTGTCCATCTTCATCTTGCAAAAGAAAGGATCGCGCGCCGTGCAGTACGCCCGGCGTTCCCCGCGAGATGGAAGCGGCATGGCGCTCACTGTCGATCCCCGCACCGCCGGCTTCCACACCAATCAAGCGTACCGACGGATCATCAAGAAAGCCGCTGAAAATCCCAATCGCATTGCTGCCGCCGCCCACACAAGCCATGACTACATCAGGCAAGCGGCCCGTTTTTTCCAGCACTTGCCCACGCGCTTCGATGCCGACGACGGCTTGAAAATCCCGCACGATCATCGGATAAGGATGAGGACCGGCGGCCGTACCAAAACAGTAGTACGTGTGGTTGACATTGGCCACCCAGTCACGGAAAGCTTCATTGATCGCATCTTTTAAGGTGCGTGACCCCGTCTCGACAGCGACGACTTTGGCTCCCAGTAAGCGCATCCGGAGCACATTCAGCGCTTGACGCTCCACATCTTCCGCACCCATGTAGATCTCGCAATCCAGGCCAAAGAGGGCGCAAGCCGTTGCTGTTGCCACACCGTGCTGCCCGGCACCGGTTTCGGCGATCACCCGCTTTTTCCCCATCCGCTTGGCCAACAGCACCTGTCCTAAGGTATTGTTGATCTTGTGGGAGCCCGTATGATTCAAGTCTTCCCGCTTGAGTAAAATCCGTGCTCCCCCCAGATGGTCACTCAGTCGTTTGGCATCATATAAAAGGCTCGGACGACCGGCATAATCGGCTAAGTACTGCTGAAACTCCCCTTGAAATTGGCGATCTTGCCGCAAGGCCCCATAAGCTTCATTAAGCTCCGCCAGCGCTGTTTTCAGCGTTTCCGGAACAAAGCAGCCGCCAAAATCGCCATAACGGCCTGTCGTTGTTGGTTCGTGCATATCGCTGTCCCCCTGCTTCTTACTTTACCCCAAAAGCATCTTGATTTGTTCCCATCATCACGATCGTTTCCATCGCTACCATTCGCTTGCATCGTCAAGTTCGTCTTCGTCATCTAACTCGCCGGCCACATCGACAGCTTGCACAAAAGCGCGCATCTTGGCACCGTCTTTTTGCCCGTTTGTTTCCACGCCCGATGCCACATCGACGGCATAGGGCCGCAGCGCCATAATCGCCGCCCCGACATTATCAGGCGTCAAACCGCCGCCGACGATCACTGGTTTCGGCAAATCGCCTTGCACCAGGGACCAGTCAAAGGTACGTCCGGCACCACCTAACCCCGGCACATCCGTATCGAGCAAAAAAGCACACACTTCTGCATAGCGCCCGGCTTCCCGCAGCAATTCTTCCCAACTGGCCAAGGCACCGACCGACACCGTTGTTGCTCCTTCGGCGCGGAGGCGAAAGGCTTTGATGATCCGATAGGACCAGCGCCGGCAGTATTCCGGGTCTTCATGGCCATGAAACTGTAACACTTCTAACCGGCAAAACGAAACGATTTCTTCCACGCTGTACCGGGGCTCATCAGCAAAAACACCAGCCACCGAGATATAAGGCGGCAGCACCTGAATAATTTCCCGCGCCTTCTCCGGGTGAATGTAGCGCTTCGAGGTAGGTACAAAATTAAAGGCGATCGCCTGGGCACCGGCTTTAATGGCCAACTCGGCATCAACGAGCGAACGAATTCCACAGATTTTTACACGGGGCCGGCCTCGCATCGCTTTCATCCTTTCTGTATGCATCAACTGTATGCATCAACGAATCAGTTCCGCAATTGCCCGGCTCGGTTCTCCCGACGTAACGAGCGCTTCACCGATCAAAGCGGCATCGGCACCGGCTTCCCGTGCCGCCATCAAGTCCTGTCGCGTGCGCAAACCGCTTTCAGCCACGCGAATCCAATGGTTCGGCAGCGCACGAAGCAATTCCCACGCTTTTGCCGGTTCGACCTGTAAGGTCATGAGGTTCCGCGCATTGACGCCGACAACCGGCCGCCGGTCACCATAGCCCTTCGCATTAACTTCAATCGCCGCTTCCGCCCAAGCCACTTCGGCCGGTGCATGGAGTTCAATCAGCGGCTGCATTCCTGCCGCCAAGACCACCCCGGTCATCTCAGTCAGTTTGGCCGGCCCGAGCAAAGCAGCAATCAGCAGCACCGCATCAGCGCCATAGGCACGAGCCTCCCAAACCTGATAAGGATCAATCAAAAAATCTTTACGTAACATGGGAATGGCCAAGGCCGGCCGCACTTGCTGCAGATCGGCCAAAGCGCCATGAAAATAGGCTTCTTCCGTCAATATGGATACAGCGGCCGCACCGCCTTGCATATAAGCCGCCGCTAGCGCCCGGGCGTCGGCGACCGGCGCCAAGGCTCCCTTGGAAGGTGATGAGCGTTTTACTTCAGCAATCACCCGTAAGGGCCCATCGGCCGTCCTCGTTAGCGCCTGCGCAAAGTCAAGGGCAGGTGGCGTAGCCTGGGCTAACGCCTGATACTGCTCCAGCGCCACTTCCGCTTGCGCTTTTTTTACTCGCTCCGCCTGCAGTTCCGCCATGGTCGCCAAAAAGCCTTCCGGTCGGTACTCTTGATTTCGCCCCATTTTGCTCACATCGGTTCCTCCTGCATGCGTTGTTTTCTATGCTTGATCTTCTCCGGCGATCTCCGGCGATCTCCTGCGATCCCTGGCGATCACTGCCGTTTGCTGGACCAGCGTGCAACTTAGCGTGCAACTTGGAATGCAGCTTGATCTGCCGTCAGACTATCCTACCGCTTGATTTTCCAACGTTTGTTCGTTGGTCAAACGCTGCAACCGTGCCAAGAGACGGCTCGCCGCTCCGCCGGTAATCATCGCCTGGGCCAATCGGATGCCTTCCGACAAATCGTTGACACGCTCAGCTACACAAAGGGCGGCCGCGGCATTAAGCACCACAATATCATGGGCCGGTCCCGGCACACCACGCAGTACCGACTGCACAATGGCGGCATTATGCTCTTTGTCTCCGCCCTGCAAATCTTCCGGTCGACAATAGGAGAAACCAAAGTCGTGGGGATCAATGATGGTCTCTTCGACAACACCGTTTTTCAAACGGGCCACTTCCGTCGGTCCCGTCAAACTGATCTCATCAAGGCCATCAAGCCCGTGAACAACCCAGGCATGTTGCACACCCAGACGGGCCAGTACCCGCGCCATCAGCCCCACACGGGCATTGCGGTTGATGCCCAGCAGTTGCCGGCGCGCACCGGCCGGATTGGTCAGTGGCCCCAGCAAATTAAACACTGTCGGCACGCCCAATTCCCGCCGTGCCGGCGCCGCATGGGCCATGGCCCGGTGACAGCGCGGTGCAAAGAAAAAGCCAAAACCTGTTTCCGTTAAACAGCGAAACGATAGGGCCGGTGACACATCGACAGCAATCCCCAGCGCTTCCAGCACATCGGCTGAACCGGCTTTGCCCGATACGGCCCGGTTGCCATGCTTGGCGACAGGCACACCGGCCGCCGCGACGATCAACGCTGCCGCCGTGGAGATGTTAAACGTTCCGGCACAATCACCGCCGGTACCGCAGGTGTCGATGACTCGATCTTGCAGCACATCAAAGCCCTTCGTTCGATAGGGTTGCAGTTCCCGTTCAACTCGGCGGCGCATGGCCCGCGCCAGGCCGGCAATTTCCTCTTCGCCTTCACCGAGCAAGCGCAGTGCGATCAAGATGCCTGCCAGTTGCGATGTCGGCACATTGCCGTCCATCACCGCATCCATGACGGCCAGCGCCCGTTCTTCGCCGAGACGTTCACCGGCCAACAAGGTATTCAAACTTTCCCGTGCAATTTCCATACCCTTACTCAACTCGACTCACCTCATCCTCTTATTTTCCACCATGGCTTAAAGCTAGGCCCAGTACGATCGGCTACTGATGCATCGGCCCATAATAACTCAAAAAATTATGCAGCAACTGCTTGCCTTCCACTGTTAGAATCGACTCCGGATGAAACTGCACGCCTTCAACGGCTAAGGTGCGATGGCGCAGTCCCATCACTTCTCCTTCGGCCGTCCGCGCCGAAACCTCCAGGCAATCAGGCAGTGTCGCCTCCGGTACGCACAGTGAGTGATAGCGTGTCGCCGTAAAAGGATTACTTAAGCCCGCATACATCGTTTGCCCGTCATGCTCGACCGGCGACACCTTGCCGTGCATCAAACGCGGTGCCCGGACCACCTGACCGCCAAAGACCTGGGCGATCGACTGGTGACCGAGGCACACACCGAGAATGGGGATCGTGCCGGCAAAAGCTTCGATTAATGGCATCGACATGCCCGCTTGCGCCGGTGCGCAAGGCCCCGGCGAAATGACCAGATAATCAGGTGCTATTTTTTCCACATCAGCGACAGTCACCGCATCATTACGCACTACATGCAGTGTCTGTCCTAACTCCCGGAAATACTGCACCAAGTTATAGGTAAAGGAGTCATAATTGTCGATCATCAAAATCACGCCCATACCTCCTCGGCCTGCCGCATCGCCTCAAACATCGCCCGCGCTTTATTCATCGTTTCCTCATATTCAGCTTCCGGCACCGAATCGGCCACGATCCCGGCGCCCACTTGAATCTCCGCCCGGCCCCGATGCATCACCACCGTGCGAATGGCAATACAAGTATCCATCGTGCCGTCATAACCGAGATAGCCGACGGCGCCGCCATAGGGGCCACGCCGGACCGGTTCCAGTTCCTCAATGATCTCCATCGCCCGGATTTTCGGCGCACCGCTTAAGGTACCGGCCGGCATCACACAGCGCAGCGCATCTAACGCATCCATCTCCGGCGCCAGTTTCCCGGTAACTTGGCTGACCAAGTGCATCACATGCGAGTAATTCTCCACTTCCATAAACCGTTCCACTTTCACCGTGCCGGCCTGCGCTACCCGGCCGATATCGTTACGTCCCAGATCAACGAGCATCAAATGTTCCGCCCGCTCTTTTTCATCAGCCAGCAGATCCGCTGCCAACCGGGCATCTTCTTCATCATTTTTGCCGCGCCGCCGTGTTCCGGCGATCGGGTGCGTTTCCACGTGATCCCCTGCTACCCGGACCAGCAGCTCCGGCGACGATCCGGCCAGCGTTACCTCAGGCAAACATAGGTAAAAAAGATAGGGCGACGGATTAAGCGAACGCAGTGCCCGGTACACATTCAGTGGATGAGCACGAAGGGGCATAGAAAACCGTTGCGACAAGACAACCTGAAAAATATCACCGGCAGCGATATAGTCTTGGCATTTTTCCACGGCCCGGCAAAAAGCATCCTGATCAAAGGTCGATGTCATCACCAGCGGTTCCTTGATCGCATTGGCGCTTTGCTCCATTGGCGGCGCGGCATCTCGCAAGCGCTCCAGCGTCGTCATCAAGTGGTCTTGTGCTCGGCCGTAGGCCTGCTCGTCACCGGCTTCCGCCAGGTGCACCAAGGTGCAGCGATGGCGTAGATGATCGATGATCAACGTATCCCGCGTGATCATCAGCGAGGCCTCCGGCAATTGCCGGTCATCAGCGGCCCGTTCCGGTAACCGCTCATAATGGCGCGTGAGATCATAGCCAAAATAGCCAACGCCACCGCCGTAAAAAGGCGGCAATCCCGCATCCGTAGGCAACGGCGCCACCTGCTGATCAGCGATCCAGCGTTTCACCTTGCTCAGAGGATCGCTACCTTCCTTCGCAGTTCCTTCCTTCGCTGCCCCTTCTGCCTCGGCGGTCGCCGGACAACGGAAAAAATCGAGGGGATCACTGCCAATGAAAGAATAGCGGCCAATGACGGTGCCCCGCTCCACACTTTCCAACAGGTAACCCAATCCATCGCCAACAAGCTTGCGGAACAAAGTGATCGGCGTTTCCAGATCAGCATGGAAGGAAATATCCACCGGAACAAACCGGTACTTTTGGCTTAGTTCTTGAAAAAGCGCCAATGACATCGCTTGCGCCACCAGAAAGCCACATCCTCTCTCTATAGGCAAATCAAGGTAAAAAAGTGCGCAAAAAAGACTGGTCTACCGAAGTAAACCAGTCTTCACCCGTACAAAAATACGCGTAAAAAACCCGCTTCTCTCCGCTCGACTCAACTCTTACTCAACTCAACTTCTCTACTCTACTCGTTGCTAATTTACCATAAGGTTGCACAAACTGTCAACCCATGAAAAACCATCCTTACAATTACGTGCGGGAACTCAAGTCCGGACGCAAGCTCGTCGCACCGCCCAGATAGACATGGACCATCTCATCTTGCGCTTTACCGGTATTCACATGAATCAACACACGAATGCACATCGGCAACGCACCAGGCACATCAATTTCACGAAAACACATCAAAGGCACTCCCAGCCAGCCAAGCTCCCGTGCTGTATAAGCTGGGAAATCAGCATTCAAATCAGGCGTCACCGAAAAAAAAACCGACGCAATATCTTCCGTCACCAGATCATTGGCATCGACCAGTTCCAGTAACAACTCGCGCGTCCCTTGCTGTATCGCTTTTTTACTGTTTTCCTCAATCGTAATCGCACCACGTAAACCCCGTAGATAAACCTGACTCATGCCGCCTACCTCCCTACAATGTTTCCCCCGACATTCATGCGCTTTTAACCATAGCCGCGCCAATCAACGCTGCTACGCTACAACGTTACTACTCTACTATTCTACTACACGATGGCCTATAATGCTGCCCGGTGCCCCATCCCGACAGCCACTTCATCTAAATGCAGCAACCCAATGCCAAAGAACACAGCTACACTGATATGATCTTGAAAACGGGCTACCCCTACCTTGCCACCAACATTCAATCCTACCGCCTTAGGCATGATCTGCATCATCGCCTCATGAGTCGCACCGGCTACCGCCCCTCTTCGGGATGGCTGTCACGGATCACACCTTCTCGCTTCGCTGCTACAACAGCCCGTTCGATGATCTTTTTTACGGCCGAAACAAATTCGCCGCCATAATCAACAGCAGCTGTGCGGATGCCTTCTTCGCCAAAGTGTCGCCGCAGTTGATGCTCCTCTTCGCGGCTTTCACTCATGGCTAAGCGCAGCGCCGCTGCCGCCACGCGCTTACTGGCCGGATTACTACTCATCGCCCTCGTCCCTCCTGCCAAGGTTGCTTTTATTCGAACTCCAGTACCTGCGCCGCTGCCGCTTGTCCTGCAGCGGCCCCCATGGACCAGGCAGCCTGGAGATTAAAGCCTCCGGTATAGCCGTCTACATCGACCACTTCACCGGCAAAGTATAACCCCGGCAGCTTTTTGCTGGCCATCGTCTTGGGATCGATTTCCTTGATCGCGATACCGCCGGCCGTCACAATCGCTTCGCTCATCGGCCGGTGCCCCGTCACCGTTACGGTCAATCCCGTCAACAGTTCCACCAACCGCAACCGTTCGGCTCGTGTGATCTGGTGCACATACTTGTCTTCATGGATACCGGAAAGAGCGATGATTACCGGGATCATGGAACGAGGCAGCAAATCCGTCAAGGCATTCTTAAACTGCCTACGCTGGTACTCGCCAAAATCCCGTTGGATACGAGAATCCAACTGTTCCATCGTCAAGGCCGGTTTCAAATTGATCCGTAGGCGCAAGGGCTGAAGCGCCCGATCCATGCCTTGACGTTCCCATTCGTCTGTTGCCGCTTTGCTCAAACTCAAAATGATCGGCCCGGTCACACCAAAATGAGCAAAAAGCATTTCTCCAAAGTCCTCGCCCAGTTTGCGGCCGTTGGGATCAAATAAAGTAACGCGCACATTTTTAAGGGCCAGTCCCTGCAATTCCTTGACCCAAGGCTCGGCCGTGACCAGCGGCACCAGCGACGGCCGTAATGCTGTGACCTGATGGCCCACTTCCTGGGCCAGACGAAAGCCATCACCGCTGCTGCCTGTACCCGGATAGGTATTGCCGCCGGTGGCAATGATCAGCGCCCTTCCTTCCCAGCGTTCGCCGCGATCCGAACGGACCTGCCAACAGGGTGCCTCATAAGTGATGCGCGAAACGCGGCACCCCGTACGTACCGTCACTTTAAGCCGCTTGAGTTCGCCGATCAGCCCGTCGACGACGTCCATGGCCCGATCACTTTGCGGAAAAACCCGTGCTCCTCGTTCCACCTTCAGCGGTACGCCTAATTCCTCTTCGAAAAAGTGCATTACCGCCGAAGCATCAAAGCGCCGCAACGCCGTATGCAAAAACCGGCCATTGCCCGGCAAGTTGCGAATGATCTCCTGCAGATCACCGGCGTTGGTCACATTGCACCGGCCTTTACCGGTAATCAACAGCTTTTTACCCAAGCGATCATTCCGCTCCAACAACAAGACCTTGGCTCCGGCCCGTGCCGCCATAATGGCCGCCATCAAACCGGCGGCACCGCCACCGACTACGATTACTTGTTCCATCTAAACGCGTCTCCTAATATTCAATCCCCCGCCGGCTCGGTACACCGATCTGGTAGGGATGCTTGATTTCCCGCATCTCCGTCACCAGATGAGCCGCATCTTGAATTTCTTGCGGTGCATTCCGTCCGGTGATGATCAATTCGACTTTTTCCGGTTTCGACCTAATCAAGTCCAGCGCTTCCTCTAAGGTGATTAATTCGAAATAAAGAGCATTCGATAATTCATCAAGAATCACCAAGTCAAATTCACCGCTGGCCATCACCTCGCGGGCACGTTGCATGGCAAACTGAGCACCGGCACGGTCCTGCTCGGTAGCTTCCCCTTTGCGAACAAAACAATGACCGCAGCCAGTGCACGTCATCTCGCCCTGGCGGATCATCGAATCAAACTGGCAATTGCGGCCATACTGGGCAATTTGGATCTCCGGGTACAGCCGTTGTACCGAAAAAAGCTCTCCATAATAAGTGCTGCCCTTCATAAACTGAATGATATAGACACGAAAGCCATGGCCAATCGCCCGAAGCGCCAAGCCCAGTGACGCTGTGGTTTTGCCTTTGCTATTCCCCGTGTAGACCTGTACCAGCCCCTGTGTCAGTTGTGGTCGCATTGGATTCACTCCTTATGATTCTTCCTGCCTTACTTCCGTACGCTTTGGTGCACCGGTCAGACCGGCCGCTTGTTGTAACTGTTTCACTTCCTGCGTACTTAACGCACGGTATTGCCCGGGCAGCAATGACCCCAGCCCGATCGGCCCAAAAGCCAATCGTCGCAAACTGATCACCGGATGACCAACGACACCGAGCATGCGGCGCACCTGCCGGTTACGGCCTTCATGGATGGTCAGTTCCAGTTCTGTCCGATTCTCTTCTTGCCGCATCCGCTGTACTTTCGCCGGCGCGGTGACGCCGTCTTCCAAAAACACGCCTCGAGCCAGATCTTGAAGGGTTCCCTCGGACACCACGCCGCGCACCAGTGCTCGATAACGTTTTTGGACACCATAACGGGGATGGGTCAACCGATAAGCCAGATCACCGTCATTGGTTAACAACAGCACACCTGTTGTATCTTGATCCAAGCGCCCTACCGGATAAATCCGTTCCCGTACAGGCACCAGTTCAATCACCGTCGGCCGTCCTTGCGGATCGCGCACTGTCGTAACCACGCCGATCGGTTTATGCAGCACATAATAAACAAAGTGCTCCCGGCTCTCCAACACTCGCCCATCGACCTCAATAAGATCCACTTCCGGCGACACACGACGGCCCAGTTCCGTCACCACTTGACCATTGACGCGAACACGGCCGTCTAAGATCATTCCTTCTGCCTCACGCCGTGAGGCCACACCATAGGAAGCCAGTACTTTTTGCAAACGAATTCCTTGCGTTCTCGTTCCCTCCCGCTCCGTAGCTTATCACTATTCACTATACCATGATTAAGGGCAACCGCCAAATACCAACACAAAACAGACCTGATCGGCAAAAACTTGCCATTCAGGTCTGTTGTATCCCCCCATAACCGCTTAGCGATTCCTTACGCAGTCGTCCGCTTCTTAGGCGCCACCGGTGGTTTTTTACTTAGACGAAAGGATTCTCCTTCTGTCTTGCTTTTCGGCACTTCATCGTGATGGCGAACTTCGTCTAATTCATAAGCATACTCTCCGGACATGTCATCAATACGTACCAGCAGAAAATCAATACCATGATCATCCCAGACCACATCGACTACCGTACCGTGCCGTTCATTGTAGGTAATCACGCGATCGCCCGGATGAAAAATTTGTGTAACAATCAGCGCCATAGCAAGCCTCCTTTCTCACTTGTCTCTCGTGGTTTGTGGTTCATAGCTTACCAGTTACCCCTCATCATCGTTATTCGAGGTGCTGTGTTCGTTATCCAGTATCAGGTATACTTCTCTGTTCATGCAGTTGCAGACAGGTAAAAGACAAACTTTGCAATCAACCTGGATAAAATTTCTTTTTTCTGAATTAACAAACAATTCATTACCTTACCTGTATTCTACCACAAAACCCTTGTTCTTAAAAGTACTTTGTTTCTGAATCTTCGCTATCTTAACAAAATTCATCAAAAAATGAAACAAGCTGCCCCTACCGGTGGGACAGCTTGCCTTACGCCGCTCCGAACCATAAGTTACAAAAATAAACCGATGCCAAAAAACTCGTCACATCAGCCAGCAGTCCCGTAAACAAACTATAACGATAGCGTTGCACACCTACGGCGCCAAAATAGATGGTCAAGACAAAAAAAGTCGTATCCGTCGTGCCCTGCATCGTCGAAGCTAGTCGGCCGATCATCGAGTCCGGTCCAAAGGTGTTAATCAGTTCCGTCGCAACTCCCAGTGCGCCGCTGCCGGATAAAGGCCGCATGATCGCCAGCGGCAAAATCTCCGACGGGATCCCCATCAGGTTCGTTACCGGTCTAATGGCGCCCATGACCAAATCCATCGCACCGCTCTCACGAAATATCCCCAAGGCAACCAGCATGGCCACCAGATAGGGGATCAATTGAATAGCGATCGTAAAACCTTCCTTCGCACCGGACACAAACGCTTCATACACTTTGATGCGCCGCCAGGCCCCCGCCAATAAAATCACCAAAAACAACAGCGGTACCATCCAGCGCGAAAGGGGATCCAAGATTCCTACTAGCATACCCTGCCACCTCGCCGCCGAAAATATCTACGTAACAACCAATCGGCCGTTACCGCCACCGACATACCTACCGTCGTCGCGGCGATCGTCGGCCCGACGATTTCTGTCGGTGCCGTTGAGCCGGCGGCCAAGCGAACCGCAATGATGGTCGCCGGTACCAGCGTGATACAAGAGGTGTTCAGTGCTAAAAACGTACACATGGCTTCCGAGGCTTCACTGCGGTTGCCATTGAGCGCTTGCATTTCCTTCATCGCCTTCATGCCAAAAGGTGTGGCTGCACTGCCTAGCCCCAGCACATTGGCGCTTAAGTTCAAGATGATTTGTCCCAATGCCGGGTGCCCCGGTGGAATCGATGGAAACAAGCGAACCATCAAGGGCCGTGTTATGCGAGCTAACAGATGAATCAATCCCGCTTCCTGGGCAATGCGCATCATGCCCAGCCAGAGGGCCATGGCGCCGATCAAACCTAGAGCGACTTCCACCGCCAGTTCGGCCCCTTTCAGCGCCCCCTGGGTGATCGTTCCCACATCGCCGCGCACCATCGCCACACCCATACCGCTAAGCAGAAAAAAAAGCCAGATCACATTCATCTTGGTAACCCCTTCCTGCTCCCCTGATTCCCCCATACCGGATGATCACTGCTATTGCCAATCTTATGAAGCGCTCGGACAGGCCAGAACCAAGAAAAATCAACCCTATGTAATATATTGGGAGGATATATTGCCATGGATCGAGAATAGAAAAAGACATAGCCAAGAAAGGAGTCAATAGGGAGCGATGACGGAAACCACGGAACAAACGGAACAACGGCCTCCTGCGCCGAAACCAAAGCCATCCTGGTTGTTTAAGCTTGTCTATGCTCTTCTCATCACCCTGTCAATGCTGGTCATTGCCGGCAGCGCCTCCGTTTTTTATCTCCTGCGCGATTTGCCGAAGTTTGATGCCACGACTCTTGGTTCCCTTGCAGCTACATCCCAAGTGTATGACCGTAACGGCGCCGTAGTCACAACGCTGCATGGCCATCAAAATCGCTTGCCCATCCCCCTCGAGCAAGTACCCGAGACCATGAAAAACGCGATCCTGGCTGCCGAAGACTTGCGTTTTTATGATCATCAAGGCATCGATGTCCGCGCCATCTTTCGTGCCCTGGTCACCAACCTTCAAGATGGACGGTACTCACAAGGAGCCAGCACCATTACGCAGCAACTGATCAAAAATGCTTTTCTTACCAATGAAAAAACCTTACGCCGTAAAGCCCATGAAGCAATGCTCTCGATTCGGGTAGAAAGCATGTTCACCAAAGATCAAATCCTGGAAATGTATCTGAACCGCATTTACTTTGGTAACGGTGCTTACGGCATCCAAGCAGCATCCCAGCTCTACTTCGGTAAAGATGCCAAAGACTTGAATGCCGCTGAATCGGCCTTGCTCGCGGCCATCCCTCGCCGTCCCAGCTATTACACACCGAATAACAACCCCGAGAACGCCCGGGAGCGGCGTAACACGATTTTAAGCGTCATGGCCAAAAACAACATGATCAGCGAATTTCAGTATGAAAAAGCCAAGCGAGAGCCATTACCAGAGCAGTTGCACACGTCGGCCGCCGACAAAACCTACGCAGCCTACATCGACTATGTCATTGATGAACTGGTCCATCGCCACAACTTCCCGGAGGATCAAGTCTATCAAGGCGGCTTGAAAATCTACACCGCCATGGATCCCCTGATCCAGCAAACCACAGAACAAACCTTAGCTGACACCAACCACTTCCCCCCCGGTCCGGAAGATCAATTGATTCAAGCGGCTGTGGCCGTCGTTGATCATCGTTCCGGCGAGATTCGCGGGCTTGGCGGTGGCCGCAGCTATGAGGGCAACCGCAGCTTTAACCGGGCCAGCCAATTGCGCCGCCAACCCGGTTCCGTCATTAAGCCGATTCTCGTGTATGCCCCGGCGATGGAACAAGGCTTTTCTCCCGATGACACGATCACGGACATGCCGATGGACTACAGCGGCTATGCACCAGTCAACTATGACGGACAGTTTCGCGGCCCCGTTACCCTACGGCAAGCCGTTGCCTATTCCATCAACTTACCGGCCGTTTATCTTTACAAGCTCATCGGCCCAGCCAACGGTGTGAAATTTGCCAACAGTGTCGGCCTTAACCTGAATCCCAATGAGGTTTATCTTTCTCTTGCCCTCGGCGGTTTAAGTAACGGCGTATCACCGCTGCAGATGGCCGGCGCTTACGCCGCCATCGCCAACCGCGGCAATTACATTGAACCTCGTGCCGTTACCAAAGTGGTCGATGCAGCCGGCAAGACCTACTCCTTTGATTCCACACCGCAGCAAGTGCTTTCACCGGCAGCAGCCTATCGCATGACCGAGATGCTGACGGCCACCGTAGAATGGGGTACCGGTTCACGAGCACGGCTGGGACGCCCGGTTGCCGGTAAGACCGGCACGACCGAACTCCCTCCGGTAGCGGAATTCCAAAATGTCACTAAAAAAGGCAACAAAGATGCTTGGTTTGTAGGCTACACACCGGAACTGACCTGTGCCGTTTGGATGGGGTACGATCGCACCGATGCCCGCCACTATCTCAACCAGATCTACGGCGGTTCCTATCCGGCAGAGATTTTTCAAGCCATTCTCTCCACAGCATTGAAAGACGCCCCGGTACAATCCTTTGACCCGCCCGAGAATTACACCTCTCCCCGTCCTTCCCGTTTTCTCGGGCCGGGAAGTTGGTCGCCAAAACCAAAATCAACACCATCATCACCGCCGGCAACAACCTTGCCCATGCCGGCACCAGGGTCCCAGCCCGCCACACCGCTACCACCTTCCTCCCCCCCAGGGGAAACACCTTCGGTGACCATATTAGCGCCTACTCCGGTTGTCCCTGTGGAAACCCCACCGACTACCCCATCGACTCCAACACCTCCGGCAACATCTGCTGCACCGTCTTCATCTTCTTCGCCGTCCCCCTCTTCAACACCGGCATCGCCTGAACCGTTAACCCCATAAGTCAGTTCCATTCGCTCGTAAAAGAAAGACGCCGTCCATCGCCCCCCCTAGGGAGCATCGCTGGACGGCGTCTTCTCATTTTTCGCTTTCCCCTCAGCTATTCAAGGAAAAACCTAATTTGCTCATGACCTCCACTAATTTCGCTACATCGATCGGCTTGGCTGCATAAGCCTGACAACCATCCGCAAAAGCCTTTTGGACATAAGACTCATCAGATAGTGCCGTCGTCATAATGATTTTGGCGCGATCTTCCGTTGCCACTTTATGTTGCGTTTCCAGATCACGAATCGCCTTCAAGACTTTGAGACCGTCGGCTTTGGGCATCATAATGTCCAAGCAAATCAAGTCATAGGGTTCTTTTTCTCGCATGGCCATCATATAGGCGTCGACCGCTTCCAAACCATCGAAGACAGTATCCACTTCACCATACTGAGAAAAAATTTTGGCCAAAAACTTCCTGCTGACAAAATCATCTTCGGCAATTAAAATTTTCAGCATGTTTTCACCTCCCCACAATACAAACCATTTTGATACGCTTCAAATTCACATTCCAGCATCGTCACTTGTTCCAAAGCCTTCGGCAGATCGCCGCGCCGGGCCATCAGCTGAATCTTAAAAGCAAGGCCTTTAAGCACTTCCGCGTCGATAAGGTTGGCCAATTCTTTGATTTGATGGGCCGCTTCTTCAACGGCGAGTACATCATCACTGGCAATGATGTCCCGTAATTCCCGGATCCACCGGACCATTTCCCTGATCACCGGGACCAGTTCCTCCCGGCTTCGGCATCCCTGGGACTCGCCAAAAGTAATCTCACCGTTCGCATCAATTCTGGCGCTTGCATTCAAAGAAAGTTCCGGCTTATCTTTGCTATCGGTAACCCATTCCAAAAGGTGCGTCAATCTTTCTAGATCGACAGGCTTGGCAATATATTCATCCATTCCGCTGGCCAGAAAGCGCTCACGATCGCTTTGTATGGCATGGGCCGTCAACGCAATGATCGGCGTGTGCCGATTTTTTCCTTCCATCTCCCGAATGCACTGGGTTGCCTCTACACCATTCATCTCCGGCATTTGGATATCCATTAAAATCACATCATAGGCGTGGGTTGCGGCCATTTTCACACCTTCCAGGCCATTGAACGCCAAATCCACTTTATGGCCTATTGCCGTAAGCACTTGCGAAATCACCATTTGGTTTACCCGGTTATCCTCAACCAGCAGTAGATACAAGGGCTTGCTGGTTTTTTTCGCTATGCTCAGCGGTGATGTCTTCGCGGCAGGCCGGTTGCCGATCGTATAGGGCAACAAGAAGGAAAAGGTACTACCCTTGCCAAGCTCGCTTTGCACGCGCATCGAACCGCCCATGATCTCCACAAGCTGCTTGGAAATGACCAACCCTAACCCAGTACCGCCAAATTTGCGTGTAATCGAACCATCGACTTGGCTAAAATTCTTAAAGAGCTTTTCTTGATCTTTTTGCGTAATACCAATCCCCGTGTCGGTGATGGAAAATTGGATTTCCACCTCTTCGTCATCTCGCTTAGTTACCTCGCCAACAACCGTGATCGTTCCTTGCTCCGTAAATTTGATCGCATTGTTGATCAGGTTGTTGAGTACCTGCTGCAATCGTATCGGATCGCCCTTGAGAAAGCGCGGAATATGCGGCGACAAGTGACTGGCAATGGCCAGATTTTTTTTGCGAGTTGTGCCCAAGTGTGCTTTGATGATTTCTTCAAATAACTTTTCAATATCGAAGTCGATCTTTTCGACGGTTAACTTACCGGCCTCCATTTTAGAAAAATCCAAAATGTCATTGATCACCGTAAGCAGTGAGATCGCACACCCTTTGGCTACATTCAGATTTTCCCGCTGTTCCGCCGATAAATCCGTCATAAGCGTCAGATCGACCATGCCAACAATACCATTTAACGGTGTTCGAATCTCATGGCTCATATTCGCCAAAAATTCACTTTTTACTTTATTAGCCGCTTCCGCTTCTTCCTTAAGTACTTGTAATTTATTGCGTTCTGCCCATAATTCTTTTTCCATTTTTTTGATACGTGTAATGTCACGAAAAACAACAATAAATCCAGCGAAAACGCCGTCTGTATCTTTGATCGACGAGCAACTTGCCGATACGTAATATTTGGATCCATTTTTGGCGACCAGCGTTGCATCTTTTTGAAGACCTACCGCTTCCCCTGTTTGCAAGGATTCAGCCAGCGGACCGATCATCGGTTCCCCGGTCTGGTAGTGGATGATTTGGAATACATCATCAAAATGCCGGCCCAAAGCAGTGTTATCAGACCAACCGGTGATCTGCTCAGCCGATGCGTTCATGTACTCAACGATGCCTTGCACATCGGTGATGATCACGCCGTCACCAATGCAACGTAACGCTGCAGCCATGCGCTCCTTCGCATGGTCTTGATCTTCGTAGTTCAAAATCTCTTTCATCGCCGACACCTGTCTTTCTAGATCGACAACGGTTGGGTCGTTACTTGGACTTTGCCTGTTGCTACTTCCATCAATAACGTTCGGCTACATGTTCCACCGACCTCGGCGTGGTGAATCATCAGGTTCAACTCGGCCAAGGTACTTCTTGCCGCCTCGACATTTCTCATACCAATACGAAATTGATCATCCTGACGAATAGAATCAGCCCCACCATACATATGGATTTTCAATTCATCCTTGCTGCAACCATAAATGTTGTATAACCGTTCAAACAACAAAGGAATGCCGGTGGTGGCGAAATAGGCCAAGCCTAATTTGTGCAGGTTTTTTTCGCCGGGCATGGGCAGCGCTACATGAATCATGCCGGCGACTTTTTTTTTCGAACTATAGACCGTAATGGCTACACAAGAAGCCAAGGCATAGGTTCGAATCGTATCGTTAACTTGGTTGGATATGCCGAATTCACCGATACCGATAACCTTTTCCATCGAATCCACCTACTTTAGAAGCGCCAATAACATTTCGGGAAGGTTGGACAACGCACCTTGCTTCTCCACAGCACCGATATCAAAGGCTACTTTAGGCATCCCATACACTACCGCTGAGCGTTCATCTTGCCCCAGCGTTCGTGCGCCTTTCCTGCGCATCGTTAGTAATCCTCGGGCACCATCATAGCCCATGCCGGTCAAAATCATGCCAATGGCCTGATTGCCGGCTTCCTTGGCTACCGATTCAAAAAGAACATCCACCGATGGGCAATGACCATTGATCTTATCTCCTGGAAAAACTTCTACTTTATAACGATCTGCCACTCTCCGAATGCGCATGTGCTGATCTCCGGGAGCGATGAGCACCTTTCCGGACTCGACAATATCACCGGATTGTGCTTCTTTAACGGTAAACGCGGTCTGGTTATTCAGTCGATCAGCGAACATCCTGGAAAAAGCCGGTGGTATATGTTGAACAATCACCATCCCCGGCATATTGTTACTGGGCAACGATTTGAGCAGATGAGCGATCGCTTCCGTTCCACCGGTGGACGCGCCAATCGCGATAATCTTTTTGCTACGATCAACGGTACCACTGAGCACTTCTGTACTTACCAGACGCAATGGCTCCGGTGCCACCTTGGCTTGGGCGGCCACCTTAATCTTGCTGATCAAGTCCCGCATAAACTCCTTCACACTTTGAGGAGAGTTCACATTCGGCTTCGTGACAAAGTCAACAGCCCCGGCATTCATGGCATCAAAAACGGCTTCACTCACGGAACTGACCACAATGGTGGGCAAATGATACTGTGGTAAAAGCCGCCGGATAAATTCTACACCATTCATTTTGGGCATTTCGACATCACAAGTCATTACATCCGGCTCAAAAGCGAGGATTTTATCTCGTGCATCAAAGGGATCGATCGCTCTGGCTACAACTTCAATAGCTGGATCAGAAGAGATCCCCATCGATAAGACTTCACGAAACAGCAGACTATCGTCAACGACAAGCACTCGAATTTTCCTGTTTTCACCCATACGATTCCCTCACTTGCGCGGCGACGATTGCTACTTGTAACGCCAATTGTCTTGCGTTCATTATTTGACTGTAACAATTGTCACTTTTTCTTAGGTAACAACCATCGCTACTCTTTGCGGTAAACCGACGGCATTATATATTTAAACTGAGTTGTTTCTCGATTTACGGATTCTGATAGTCCAACAAACAAGTATCCGCCATGTTCCAACGAGTTATAGAATTTTCGAATTAATGCTTCTTTGGTTGGCGTGTCGAAATAAATCATCACATTGCGACAGAAGATGACATGGAAATTCTTGCGAAAAGGGAAGGTATCCATAAGATTGAATTTCCGGTAAATCACTTCGCGCTTGATCGCTTCGATAACGGCGGAATTTTCTTGATTAATCTTCGTGAAGTACTTGATTTTCCATGATAATGGCAACGGTGCGATACGGTCATTGCTGTAAATTCCTTGCCGGGCGATCGTCAGTACTTTATCGGATATGTCCGTCGCTAAGATTTTGGCGTCCCAGTTTGGTTTGTCTTTATCTAGAAACTCATCAATCAGCATCGCTAAGGTGTAGGACTCTTCACCGGAAGAACAGGCAGCACTCCAAATGCGCAAATCTTTGCTTTTCACAGTACTGGACAAAAAGGGCAACACTTTATCGCGAAAGAAATAAAAGTGTTCGGCTTCACGCATAAAAAAAGTGTGGTTCGTCGTAATTTTATTAAGCAATGTCTCGACAGCTTCACCGGTCTTGTCTGCCAAAATATACTCATAATATTCCCCAAGACTGTTAAGTTTTTTGCTTTCTAAGATCTGATGGAGCCGGCCATGGACAAGGGTTTTTTTCTCGTCTTTGAGGTGAATTCCATAATTATTTTTTATGTACTCCGTAAGTTGCCGAAACCCTTTTCCGGTAATGTCGGGCATTTTGTCACCTACCTTTGAGTAGGGAGAGAGCTAACGGCCCTCTCCCTACGAATCGACAGCGAAGGTGGTCACAACGCGTCAGTATTTACCGAACTCGCGATCACTCAAGATGATTTTTTTCGAATTGGTTGTCCGCTCCTGACCATCATTGGCCGGGCGCTGATTGCCCATTTGTTCAAGCACCCGGAGCACATCGGGATTCAGATCTTCCATGCGGCGGTAAGAGCCGTTACCGGTTGTTCTCCGTAAGCGAAAACGAGCAACTTGTTGGCTAAGCATTTCTGCTTGGCTGGCCAATTCTTCGCTGGCAGCGGCGCTTTCTTCGGAGGTTGCCGAGTTCGCTTGCACCACTTGCGATACTTGCATGATCCCTTGATTGATCTGGGCAATGCCGGAAGCCTGTTCATTGGAAGCTACGGCGATGTTGCTGACCAGTTCGGCTACGTGGGCAACACCTTCCACGATTTGATTGAGTGCCTCAGCCGTATGGTTGGCGATTTTGGTCCCTTCTTCAACCTTTTTGATCGAGCCTTCGATCATGGCTGTTGTTTCTTTCGCGGCATTGGCCGAACGAGCAGCTAAGTTGCGAACTTCTTCGGCAACGACAGCAAAACCTTTGCCGTGCTGTCCGGCGCGGGCCGCTTCGACGGCCGCATTCAGCGCCAATATGTTCGTTTGGAAGGCAATTTCATCGATGACTTTGATGATCTTGGAAATATTGCTGGAGGAATCGTTGATGTCATCCATGGCCTGGAGCATATGTTTCATCTGTTCATTGCCTTGCGCCGCATTGTCTTTGGCTTTTTCGGCCAGGCTGTTGGCTTCGCTGGCACTGTCGGCATTCATCCGGGTTTGCGACGAGATTTCTTCCAGCGAAGCGGTCAATTCTTCGATCGAACTGGCTTGCTCTGTTGTTCCTTGGGACAGGGACATGCTGGAGTCCGATACTTGCTTGGCGCCTGCCGATACCTGCTCGGAAGCGGTGCTGATATTAGACATGACTTCATTTAAGTTATTGGTCATTTGCCGGAAGGCGACGGCCAAGATACCAATCTCATCTTTGGTATCGACGGTTACATCCACATCGAGATTGCCATCAGCGATTTTTTCCGCCACACCAACCATTTCTTTAATGGGATTGCTGATCATGCGGGAAAGCACGAAGCCAAGAGCGATAGCGATGATGACGGCAATGACTACGATAATGATCATCGTCGTTATGGTTGAACTTGACTCTTCGGAGTACACGACCACTTGCGCTTTACCGCCGTTATCTTTGAGCTCAAATAAGGTGTTAATGCCATTGTTTACTTCGTCAGCCAGATGTTTTCCTTCACCCAAAACTGCTAATGCTTGTTCTTCTTGACCGGCTAACGCTAAATCAATAACTTTCTGTTGCAACGGCGCATAATTTTCAACAGCGGCCTTTAATTTGGCAAATTCTTTTTTCGCTTCGTCTGTTTGCAACGATTTTTCGAATCTTGCCAAGCTTTCTTCTTTTTTCTTATCTAAGTCTTTAATGGTATTTACATAGATTTGTCGATCTTGCCCTTTATGCAATAATAAATCCCGTAAATTCACCCGTATCCGTTGATAATCGAGCGACGCATCAGCGATGTCGGTCAGGGCAATCCCGTAGTTTGTATATAAATCGCTGTAGTTCTTATCGATCTTATTGATATTTAAGACCCCAATGATGCCGACCACCCCGGCAATCATGGCCACAATGATAAAACTGACGATCAATTTCACACCGATTTTCAGGTTTTTAAACCATTTCATTTTCACTACCCCCATTCATTATCGATGGTTAATTTCTTCGGCTTCCTGTTCATTGAGCAGCTTATCGCAATCCAAGATCAGCTTAACCTCTTGCCCGACTTTGCCGACCCCTTTGATGTATTCGCGGTTTCCTTTGCTCATTTCCGGAGGAGTCACAATTTCTGTATCCGGTATGGACAAGACTTCCGTTACCCGATCGACGATCAACCCGATGGATGTGTCTTTCACATCAATCACGACAATGCATGTCCGATCATTGTATTCTTGAAAAGCTTTGTGAAAGCGCAACCGTACATCCATGACAGGAATAATTTTGCCGCGCAGGTTGATAATTCCCTTGATGTATTCAGGCATTTCCGGGACTTCGGTGATCGGCTGCACACCGATAATTTCGGTGACAAACTTAATCTCGACTCCGTAGGATTCATTGCCTAAGGTAAACGTCAGATATTTATCTTTTTGCGTATCTTCGATGATTTCGTCCATATCGGCAACAAGTAAATCGCTCATGGTCAGGTCTCCTTTCTTGAGGCGTTCCGGTGAGTTACGTACGCCTATGTAGCAGTCCCGCGATGTCCAGAATCAAACTGATGCTACCGTCACCAAGCAACGTACAGCCGGCTAACCCTCCAATCTTTTTGGTTTTCTTGATGTAGTTGGGGAGTGCTTTTACAACAACTTGCTGCTGCCCTAAGAGCTCATCGGCAAAAATACAAACGTATTTTTCATCTTGGCTAACCATAATTAAAATACCTTGGGTAATGTCCGTTTCGGCATTTTCCACATGATAGTGTTCATGTAAGCGTAAGATAGGATAGCACTGGCCCCGCACCATGATCATTTCGTTACCATTGGGGTCGGTGATCAGTTCCCCAACGCTCGGTCGAAAAGATTCCATGATCGCCGTTGTCGGAATGGTGTAACGGGCTGTGCCCACCCGTACATTCATGCCGTCGATGATCGCCAGGGTCAGCGGAATCTTTAAGGTTATCGTGGTGCCGCTCCCTTCGGCACTCATCACCGATACGGAGCCACCGACGGTCTCGATATTTTTAGTCACTACGTCCATACCGACACCGCGTCCGGAAAATTCCGTGACTTGATCTTTCGTCGATAAACCGGGAAGCAGGATCAAGTTGTAAATATCTCTATCGGTCATTTCCGCTTCAGGCCGGGTCAGTTGATTGTTTTTCCTTGCTTTTTCCAGAATCTTCGCTTTGTTTAGTCCTTTGCCGTCATCTTTGATGGTCACCAGCACATCACTGCCGGCATTTTGCGCTTCCAAGAACACGGTGCCTTTAGCTGGCTTGCCTTTGTCAATCCGTTCTACAGCACTTTCAATCCCATGATCAACAGCATTGCGCACAAGATGCATCAAGGGGTCCGATATGTGCTCAATGATATTTTTATCGACTTCGGTCTGTTCACCGTTGATCTTCAGTTCCACTTCCTTATTCAATTTCTTGGACATATCGCGAACAATGCGGTGCATTTTTTGAAACGTATTGGCAAGAGGGACCATGCGAATCGACATGACGATATCTTGTATTTCCGTCGTAATTTTATGAAGTTGTCGCGCTGCTTTGTGAAAGTTAACGAGTGTTAATCCGTCAAGGTCGGGGTTCTGCGATACCATGGCCTCAGCAATGACCATCTCACCGACTAAGTCCATCAGTTTATCCAGTTTCTGCACATTGACGCTGATAATGCTTTGTCCAACCGCTTCTTTTTCGCCCTTTTTATCCGGAAGGGCTGGGACGATCACGGGGCTTTCAGCGACCAGTACCGTTTGTGGTGTTTCAACCGGGAAAACATCACCATTGTCGGGAAGCTCAATTAATTGCAAGTCTTTCAGGAAGATCGTTTGCATGAAATGCTCATGGATTTCCGCATAGGTCTTGCTAACCCGCGTATAAATCGTAAATCCTTGTTCACGAATCACTTGGATACTTTGTTCATCATTGATAATATCTGCCGGCAGATGAATGATATCATGGGTCAATTCTTTCAGATGGTGAATCATCGTATAGGCCCGGATATTTTCCATTTCACAGCCTTCATCAAAAAAGACTGTTGCTTTAAATACTTTCTGTTGTCCGGCCAGCGATGCTTGATCGGGCGGTATGTAGAACTGTTGGCTTGGCGTACTTACCGTTTCTGTTTTGCTTACTGTTTCTGTTTTGCTGTTACCGGACACCGTAGCGTTTATCATACTAGGAGCCGTTGGCACTGAATTTTCATTGATCTGTTTTAACTGTGCCAGAAAATCATTGATCTTATCGAGAAGAGAGTCCACTTCGCCATCGGGTCGATCACCGGCCTTGATCTTTTCAATCTCGACTTTAATAAAATCGACACCTTCGAAAACGAGATCGGAAAGACTCGAACAGTCCACATGCTCCGGTTTTTGTTCACGTAAGTAAAAAAACAGATCTTCCAGCTTGTGAGCAACCGAAGAGATGTTCGTAAAAAACATCATGGAAGAGGATCCTTTAATGGTGTGCATAATTCGGAAAATTTCATTGATTGCTTCGGAGGTATAACAACTTGATTTCTCATTCTCCATGATCACTACTTCAAGCTGCTCAATCAGTTGTGACGCTTCAAAAATGTATACTTCGAGCATCGTATCGGTATACTCTTGATTAGACATCCGCATCGCCCCCCTTAGCGTTTTTTCTTTTAACACGATAAAAATCTATTTTCAGGAGCTAAAAAATCATTTACTGTTAGATCTATTTTTTTTTATGATGAACAGATCCCTCCTATGTGATAACTATAATTATCTTTTTTCTATTTGTCAATAAATTATTAAACTATTAGGAGAATCCATCTAAACACTATAATAATAGAGTTAAAAATATCATTATAATTATCTTTTTAAACATAGCCATACTGTCCATAAAGGCCGTAACTTCCTTTTGAAGTCAGGAAGTTACGGCCTTTATTCCACGATCAATACGTTGGCGCTGCCGGTTCTTCGTGATGCTCACAGTGATGGACAGTCACCGTTGGCTCATCATCGCGCAAGACCAAATCACGCAAGCGATCCATCATCTGCGGAGCCAAGTCCACCAGGCGATCCACAACAGCGCTGCCATCTACCGGCAACATGCGCACCTGTCCTTGGTTGACAACCAAAAAGCCGACCGGTTGCACCGAAACGCCGGCACCGCTACCGCCGCCAAAGCCCAGACCGATTTCGGCGGTTGTCTGGTTCTCCGGCTCGAATTCCGTTCCCCCGACGCCGAACCCGCAGGCCACGCGGGAAACGGGAATAATCAAACTCCCGTCGGGTGCGTGGACCGCGTCCCCCACGACGGTATTCACGTCGACCATCTCTTTGATACTCTCCATTGCGGTACGCATCAGACCTTCGATTGGATGATTCATTCGCAACGTCACTCCCTTTTCGTTCCATGCCTCGACGATGAGACACATGCCATAATCCAGCATGGATAATATAGCCGATGCGGAAGGTTGCTATACAATCCACTTCCATCTGCCAGCGCAGGCCCGCAAAATCCGGTTTGATCTGAAAATTTACATCCCCTTGATGAGCATCACAGCGCGAGCGTGCCACCCGCCAGAGATTGAGTACAACGGTCCAGGCCGCACCGATCGCCAGTGCTGTCTCCATCGCATCACGACCGCCGATGTGTATCTTCCAGTGTAACCGCTGTACCCGGATCGCTTGGCGATGGGCGCCCAGATACCCCCAAAAACTACGCAGCCACGGTGTAACCAGCCGATACATTCGCCGCCCACTCATGCGCATCCTTCCACTTTCTTGATCAGGCCGCCATGAGCGGATACGCATCATCACTTTGCTCCACGGCAAGGCACTTTCTTCCCCGGGACGGGCACCCCAGATCGAGATGATCCGTCCGGCAATCGATCCGGTCAGCCGCCCGCCTTCCTGTGAATTGTAGGTCAGATGAAACCGAATCGGTATCCATAAAAAAAAAGCTACTGCTGCCAGAAGCAAACCTCCGGCAGTCAGCAGCCACATCCCCACTTCTTTCACGGTTCCCGCCACCCTCTCGCTTCAGAAGGATAGTATTCCCGGAAAACCGTCACTTTAACCTTTATCGCAGTCGTTTCCTTCCAGAAACATCAGTAGCGCCTGTGCTACATCCGCTCACGCACTATCGATACAGCCGATGCTTGCAGCTTGGCTGCTTCCGCGACGAGTTGCGTCATCTTGTCCCGTATCCCCGCTACATAGGCAGCATCATCGATGGCGGGTAAATTGATCTCGACGCTTAGCAGCGCTGCTTTTAGTGCTGCTTCACCAAGGTAAGCGCCTACACCGACATCGGAGATAGCCAGTTTGCTGCCGATGGGTGCCAGAGCCTCAGCGATACGTAAGCCTTCCAGACAAGCAGCGGCAATCGCCAGCGGTACTTCCGTTGCGTTCACTGCTGCTGCCTTCATGGCCGCTTGCCGATGACAACGCTCCGCATCGGTGCATTTGGGCATACGAATGGCTGCCATATAACCGGCAAAGGCATGCATATCTTCCTGCACCAGCCGTTCCAAATCAGCACTGACGGCCAGCGCCTGTGCTCGCAATGCTTCGATTTGGGCTTCTACATCTTTGTACTTATCCTTGCCGATCGTTAAATTCGCGACCATGGAGACCATCGATGTCGCAAACATCCCGGCAAGCGCCGCCACCGATCCACCGCCCGGCGTTGGTTCCGCCGAAGATGCCACCGCCAGCACATCACGTAAGGACAAATCAAAAAGAGTACTCATCCAACAGCCTCCCTACCGTTTCCTTCGCATTCGATTCGCTCAATGAATTGGGTTCGTGCTTACAACCCATGCTGCATTTTCAGGCCGCGCAACACATTGTGAAATAACAACACCGTTGTGCAGGAACCAACACCACCGGGCACCGGTGAAAGCATGCCAGCCGCTTCCGCTACATCTGGCGCAACGTCACCGGTAATACCGCCTTCCGGCGTTTCGTTAATCCCTGCGTCGATTACGATGGCTCCCGGTGCCACCATGTCCTTGGTGATCAAGCCCGCTTTGCCGGCAGCAGCAATGACAATCTCACCACGGCGCACTTCGGCGGCCATATCACGCGTCCGCGTATGACAGACCGTCACTGTGGCGTTGCGCTTCAATAAGAGGAAAAACAACGGTTTGCCTACCGTTTCTCCCCGGCCAACTAACACAACGCGCTTACCGTTCAGATCCACACCGGCATGATCGAGCAAAGCAATGCAGCTCAGCGGCGTCGCTGCCACCAGGGCCGGTGCATCGCTAAGCAGCGCACCGCGATTGGCCGGATGCATTCCATCGACATCTTTCAGGGGATCAACGGCCGCCATCACCCGCTGTTTATCCATACCTTTCGGCAGCGGTAATTCCACTAAGATGCCGTGAACCGTCTTATCCTGATTAAGCTGAGCTACCAGGGCCAGCACATCCGCTTCCGCAGTTGTTCCCGGTAAGTGATGCAATTCATAAGCGATCCCTACTTTGGCTGCCGCCTTCTCCTTACTCCGTGCATACACCACCGATGCCGGATCATCACCGACCAAAACAACAGCCAATTTCGGCACAATTCCCTGCGCCGTTACCTCAGCGACTTCACGGATCAACGCCTCCCGCAACGAAGCTGCTACCTGCTTACCATCAATCAAAACTGCGCCCATCGTTCATACCGCCTTTTTCTGTGATTACGCCTGCTTTACTTGTTTCATTAAAAAAGCATCGACGGCTTGATAAAAAGCCGCATGCTCCACCAGGTAGGGCCAGTGATTACCTGGCACCATGGCTACCGTCAAATTTTTCAAGAACTGGTGGTACGGCTTCATTTGCCAAGTCATGCGATTCACGCCTTGCTCCGGACGCACAAAAAGCGTCGGCATCGTCAGGGGCACCGTCAGTCCCGGCACTTTCATCACATCTTCGAAGATCTGATTGCGCGCTGCCACCACGAACTTACTGCCCCAGCGACCATCCGGTTTTTGCTCCATGCCCTGGCGAAAGACCTGCTCTTGCAAAGGGCTCCAGCCTTGATACTGCCGAAGCGTGCGGGCTAATGCTTCCGCTTCCTCATACGTAGCAAACGGCCCCATCCCTTTCATGCTGTCCAGCACACGATAAAGAATGGGAAAGATCACCTTCATCACGGCCGGCATTTTTACAATAAAGATCGGGTCGACCAAGATCATGCTGGCAAAGCGCCCTGGATGCATCCGCGCCCAGATCGGTGCCAGCTTGCCTGCCCAGGAATGACCAAGAATGTGCGCTTTCGCCCAACCCAGATGATCCAGCAAAGCTTCCAAGTCGCCAATGACTTCCGGAAAGGTATAGCCACGGTCCAGCTTGCTGCTCTCACCATGCCCATGCATGTCCGGCGCAATCACATGAAAACGATCGGCCCATCGCTCAGCCAAATCCGACCAGACCAGCGCGTGATCGCCTAACCCATGTAACAGCAAAAGGGGCGGACGTTCAACCCCATCGGACGGCCGCCACTCCAGATAAGATAACTTCATATGTGGTAACGTCAATGTCTGGCGAACTGGCACCATGACCGATCACTCCTTCTCATCCCCTACCGGTTGCTCCGCAAATAAAGGTATCTCTTCTTGCACAAAAACTTCATCAAGTTTCGGTAATTCTTCAGTCTGGCGCAAGCCAAAATGGCGCAAAAACTCTTCCGTCGTACCGTATAAGATCGGCCGACCCAGCGTTTCCTTGCGCCCGACCTCACAGATCAAGTTCTTGCCCAACAAATTCGCCAGGGAGTGATCGGCTTTCACACCGCGAATCTGCTCAATTTCCAAGCGCGTCACCGGCTGGCGATAGGCAATGATCGCCAGCGTTTCCAAGGCAGCATGGGACAAGCCCGCCTTGGGATGCTGCAATAACTGCTCAATATAGGGCGCGTACTCCGGGCAGGTTACCAGGCGATACCCGCCGGCCACTTCTTCCAGCCGCCACCCGCGCTTTTGTCCGGCATATTCCTCAGCCATCCCTGCCAGCAACTCAGCCAGTTCACCGGCTTCGATCCCGGTGATCTTAGCCAGCGTCTCCAGCGGCAGCGGCTCCCCCGACACAAACAAAAGCGCTTCCACGGCGCCTTTCATCTCCTGGGCAAACATAACCTCACTCCCTGAGCAATACGTAAATCGCTCCCAGTGTTTCCCGCTGCAAAAGACGGATGCGGCGCAAACGCACCAACTCCAAGAGCGCTAAAAAAGTGACGATCAACTCATCACGATAGTGATTGCCCGTGAAAAAACGTTCCAACGGAGCCGGTTCAGCCGGTGTTTGTTGCAGATTCGCCAAGACCTCATTCATGCGCTGCTGCACCGACACTTCTTCCCGCGGCACATCAGCGACCATCTCGTCACGGCGCTGGCGGCGCAGTGCTTTTTGCAGCGCCGCCAGCAGATCGCCCATCATCACGCCTTCCAAGGGGTTAACTTCCCGAAATAAATGGGCCAGCGATGCTGGATCGACGACGCGCGGATAGACTTGCGCCGCGATGCCTTCCTGCGCCTTGAGCACCTCGGCGACGGCCTTGAACTTGCGGTATTCCAGCAAACGCTCCACCAACTCTGCCCGCGGATCGACCGGTTCCGGTTCACCGCCGCTATCACCTTCCATGGTTGGCGCCGGCAAAAGCATCCTCGCTTTGATCGACAACAGTTGCGCCGCCATCACCACAAACGAACTGGCTACTTCCAGATCCAGTTCGTCCATCTGGCGCAAGTAGGCCAGATACTCCTCGGCGATCTGCGCAATCGGAATATCGTAAATATCCACTTCATGCTTTTCAATCAAGTGGTAGAGCAGATCAAAAGGTCCTTCAAAAACCGGCAAATTGACCTGGTATGCCATCCCCTAATCCAAGACACCACGTACACCCATGGCTTCACGGGTCAAATTCATCGTCACGGCTGCCTTTTGCCGTGCCTGGCGCGAACCTTCCGCTAAGATTTCATCGATGCGCCCGGGATGAGCCAAAAGTGCTTCCCGGCGCTCCCGGATCGGCCCAAGCATGTTTTCCAACTTGGCTGCCAACGCTTGTTTGCAAGCGACGCAACCGATCGTGGCGTTGCGGCAACCTTCTTCAATCTCGGCCACTTCTTCCGCCGTACTGTAGATCTTGTGATAGGTGTGGACGATGCAAACCTCGGGATTTCCCGGATCGGTTTTGCGTACCCGCGCCGGATCGGTGACCATAAGGCGCACTTTTTCCTTCAATTCCGCTGCCGATGCCGACAGGGCAATGTCATTGCCGTAGGACTTGCTCATCTTCAGACCGTCGATGCCCGGCAGCAAGGGCACTTCTGACAAGATCGCCTGTGGTTCCGGGAAAAGCTCCACTTGGTAGAGGAAGTTAAAGCGCCGTGCCACTTCCCGGGAGATCTCAATATGCGGCAGTTGATCTTGACCTACCGGCACATGATCCGCCAGGTACAGCAAAATGTCGGCCGTCATCAACATGGGATAGCCCAAGAAGCCGTACATATTGATCTCTTTGCCCTTGAGGCCAAATTGCTGCAACTGATCCTTATAGGTCGGACAGCGTTCCAACCAGCTGACCGGCGTCATCATCGAAAACAGCAAGTGCAGTTCCGCATGCTCTTTGACTTGCGATTGGACGCTGATCGGGCTGATTTCCGGGTCCAGGCCGGCGGAAAGCCAATCCAGGGCAATCTCACGGATATTCGTCTGCATGGCCTGTACATCTTCAAAGGATGTGGTTAAGGCATGCCAATCGACAATGGAAAAAACACAGTCGTAATCCTGCTGCAAGCGAATCCAGTTTTGCAGCACACTTAAATGACCGATATGCAGTCGCCCTGTTGGCCGCATGCCGCTGAAAATCTTACCCTTTGGCACCATTGCACCCACGTATAAAAACCCCTCTCACATTATTTAAAAAATCAGTGTTCCAATCGCTCGCCCGACCGGCGCGACAAAACCATACAAAAGCAGCTTCATGGCCGGTCCAATCACCCACTCGGCGACACCCGTCATAATCGCCAACAACAGAATCAGCGACCCGTACTGCTCGAGAGGCCCCAGGAATTGCCCATAGCGATCGGGCAGTAACCCGGCCAATACCTTTGAGCCATCGAGCGGCGGAATCGGCAGCAAGTTAAAGACAGCCAGGGAGAGGTTGATGATCAGCATATACTGCAAGATCAACTCCAGTTCCGGCCCTCCTACCAGACCGTAAAACAATACCGCACTGGCCAAGGCGAGCAACACATTCATAGCCGGCCCGGCAGCGGCCACCAACATCATCGATGTTTTGATCGATCCGCGCATCAGATAAGGATTGACATTGACCGGCTTGGCCCAGCCGATCGGTGCAATCAAGAGCATCAGCGTACCAATCGGGTCAAGATGCTTCAGTGGGTTAATGGTCAACCGTCCTTCCCGCGCCGGGGTAGGGTCGCCTAAGAGCGACGCTGCCTTGCCGTGGGCATATTCGTGGAGCGCCAGCCCAATTAAAATCGCCGGAACTCGTGCCACGATGCCCTCTACGCTAAAGTCAAACATGGGTACCTCCTGGCTTTTTTTTGCTTGCCTGTTCCGCCAACCACTGCTTCACCAGTGCCCACTCATCATCGCGATCATGCACCTGCCCGTCGAGGCGGGCCTTGCGTAACTGCTGTAAGATCCGAGCAAATTCCGGTCCCGGCCGGAGCCCCAGCGTCTGCAAATCCTGACCGTTCAGCAAGGGACGCACTGCCTGCACCTGCTGCCAAGCCCGGACGATCGCAATCGCCTCGGCCGGTGGGCGCCCAACCAGCAGCGCAATGGTTGCTTCCAGGATCCAACCGGACAACAGCGACTCCAACTGGCTCGGTGACGGTGCTTCCAGCCACTGGCTCAAGCATTCATCAACGGCATCGCCCATTTCCGCCAGCGTCTGCATGGCCTGGCGCAAACGCTGGCGCAAGGGATAGCGTGTCCCGACGGCTTCGATGCTTTCCCTGCGCAAGCGCCGTGTCAACACCAGCAAATAAACCATCCAGGGGCGTGCGGGAAGGCCCAGACCAGCCGTATCCATCGCTGCCAACAGGGGCGGTACCGCCAGTAACTCAGACTCGACCCGCTCGGTCCAGACCAGTTCCGGCATCAAGTACTGCCAGATCCCCAGTTCCGTGATCCGCCGCAACGCCGGTGCCGGATTGGCTTCCGAGAGAATCAACACCAGTTCAGCGAACAGGCGATCATAAGACAATTCTTTGATCATCTGCCGCGCAATCGCCTCCCGGGCAAAGAGCAACGTTTCCGGCTCAATCTGAAAACCATAGCGCTGTTCAAAACGAATGGCCCGCAAGATCCGCGTCGGATCCTCCACAAAACTCAGGTTATAGAGCACCCGGATGAATCCTTGCTCCAGATCGCGCTGGCCACAGAAAAAGTCGATCAGTTCGCCAAAACGCCTTTGATTGAGGCAGATGGCCAGCGCATTGATCGTAAAATCACGGCGATAAAGATCTTGACGCAAATTGGACGCTTCCACCTGCGGCAGCGCCGCCGGGTATTGATAAAATTCGCGCCGTGCCGTGGCCACATCGATCTTTTGCTGGCCCCAGACAACGACGGCCGTCCCGAATTTCTCGTGCGTTTTCACCCGCCCGCCCAGTTGCACCGCCAAAGCCGTAGCAAAAGCGATCCCGTCGCCTTCCACAACCAAGTCAATATCTAAATTATTGACCTTCAGCAGCAGATCGCGCACAAAGCCACCGACTACATAAACACCGCAGTTCATGCGCTCCGCCAGTTCACTTACATCTTGTAAGAGTTGCCAGAGCGCCGGCGGCAACCGTTCTTCCAGTTGGGCTCGCAACGATCCTTCCGGCCGAAGAGCATTGGCTCCGCCGCCGGGCACAGAACAGAAATTAGCTCGGTATTGAACCGGCGTGCTTTCACCATGAAGCATGCGCAATACATCGGTGCGGGAAACAATCCCCACCAGCTTGCCTTGTTCCATGACCGGTAACCGACCGATATCATGTTCGATCATCAGCCGTTGAATCTCCGCCAGCGTAGTTTCGGGAGGGATGGAGATCACTTTACGGGACATGAACCCTTTGACCGGCGCGTGACGCAGTCCATGCAATCCGGCTTTATCCAGGTCGCGCCGGCTGATTACACCGACGAGCTTTTCACCATCCAGCACGGGCATCCCGGAATGGCCATAGCGCAACAACACTTTGCCGGCTTCATCGACCGTTGTTGCCGGTGTCACCGTCTTGACCGGCGACGACATGATCTCACGAGCACCCATGAGTGGATGGATCGTGTGTTGCAGTTGCTGTACGATCTGGTTGAGGATCTGCTTGACGTTCCCCCCTTTGATGGTGGCTGCCGCCGCCGCACTGTGCCCACCGCCGCCAAAGGGGCGCAATAATTCGTGGACATGCACCTCTTCCACACGACTGCGTCCCACCACATAAACCCGGCCTTCCATGCGCACCACAGCGATAAAAACGTCACTGCCTTCAATCTCTACCTGCCGATGCACCAACAGCGCTAACCCTTCCACATACTCATCCAGTTCGGCTGACGTCACCACGACGCGGACACCGCCAACAGTCAGCGTCATCGCCCGATCACCGATGGCCCGCAGCAGCGCCTTTTGCTCCGGGCACAAGGGCCGATCGATAAAATGAGCAACCACCGCCAGATTGGCCCCTTTTTCTAACAAATAGGCTGCCGCTAATACATCACGGACTGTCGTCGTGGAAAACATTAAGCTCCCTGTATCTTCATAAATGCCCAGCGCCAATACGGTTGCTTCAAAGGAAGAAAGGGGCAGATGGCGGCGGCGGATGATCTCGACCAAGAGCGTTGTCGTTGCCCCGACATCTTCTCGTACCAGGTGATTGGCCTGCACATCATCATCACCTACCGGATGATGATCATACACATAGGTTTCCACTTTCGGATTCGCCAAAAGCGCCCCTAACGGACCTACCCGCGACGCTACTTTGGTATCGACCATGATGATGCGCCGCACTTTGCCGGCTACCACTTCTTTGGCCGGAATAAAGCCGAGGCTGTCTTTATGCAGCGCCATAAATTCCTGCACATTGGCACCCATCTTATGGGGCAACACCGGACGGGCCCGGGGAAATAACTTATGAGCGGCTACGACCGAAGCCAGACCATCAAAATCAGTATTGATATGGGTCAGGATAATATCCAAAGCCATCCGTCCTCATCATCATTCATCGGGCAAATTATAGCACGTTTTCCTTTTCGATAAAAAGAAAATGCAGTTCACCGCGATGAACTGCTTAATTTGCTGACAACATCAGCGCTTATGTCTTATCTTTGGTTACCGCAGCATGGACGCCGGGATTTGATCGTTACGCACCAAGTCTTCCCAAGTCTCGCGCTTAACCACAACAGATCCTTCGCCGTCACGGACAAAGACAACGGCGGGGCGACCAATGCGGTTATAATTCATCGACATGGCATAGTTATAAGCGCCGGTACAAGTTACGGCCAGGATATCGCCGCTTTCCACCTTCGGCAGCGACAGATCCCAGATCAGCATATCGCCGGACTCACAGCACTTGCCGGTAATCGTCACCACTTCTTCGTTAGGCTGGTTCGCTTTGTTGGCCAACAGTGCTTCATACTTAGAACCATAGAGGGCCGGACGGGGATTGTCGGTCATGCCGCCGTCGACAGCGACATACTTACGCACACCGGTGATCTCTTTGATCGAGCCCACCGTGTAGAGCGTCGTGCCGGCCGTAGCCACGATCGAACGGCCCGGTTCCACCACCAGTTTCGGTACAGGCATGTTGCGTTTTTGCGCTTCTTGCTGTACCGCTTCGATAACGAGGCGAGCATAATCGGCCACATCAGCAGGATCATCTTTTTCCGTATAACGAATGCCAAAACCGCCACCCAAGTTAAGCACACGAATCGTGCAGCCAAACTTCGCCCGCAACTCATCAGCAAAGCCCATCATCACTTCAGCGGCATATTGGAAAGAAGCCAGTTCAAAGATTTGCGAACCGATATGGCAGTGTACACCGAGGAAGTCCAGGTTCTCGCAAGCCAGCACCGCACCAACCGCTTCGGCTGCTTGACCGGTCGGTAAGGTAAAACCAAACTTGGAGTCGATTTGACCGGTACGGACAAAATCATGCGTATGGCAATCGATACCGGGCGTGATGCGCAGCAAAACGGGCACTTTGACGCCGCGCTCACCGGCCAGCTTATCGAGGCGTTTCATTTCAAAATGGTTGTCAACGACGATGCAGCCAATGCCGTAGTCGAGGGCCAGCGCCAATTCTTCGTCAGTTTTGTTATTGCCGTGGAAATAGACGCGCTCCATCGGGAACCCGGCTTGCTTCGCCGTATAAAGTTCGCCGCCGGATACCACGTCGAGGCCCAAGCCTTCGCTTTCAATCAAACGGCACATGGCCATCGTCATAAACGCTTTGGAAGCATAGATCACTTCACCGGCGCCGGACGCCACAAAACCTTGATAGTAGGCTTGGCAATTAGCCCGGATCGCTGCTTCATCCATGACATAAAGCGGGCTGCCGAATTGCTTGACCAATTCGGTCGCTTCGACGCCGCCGATGCAAAGTTGACCTTGCTCGTTTACTTGACTTGTTCCATGCAGTTTCATTCCGCCATCCCCTTTTTTTTGCTCCTGACCATAAGGAAAACCGCCGAGTTCGCGCCCAGCGGTCATGATCAACCCTATCGTAAACCCCTACGTGCTGACCCTACGCTGCCAGCATCATCGCTGCACAGTGACGTAATTTCGCTAATAATCCTATCATGGGTATTAACGGTGCGTCAACCGCCTGCACAACGCAAAAGCATGATGTCGAAATTTGCGGAAATAAGGTAGAATGAAGGCAGATGATGATGCAAGGAGCAATCGAAAATGTGTACCGCTCGCCGTAGCCCGTTCCTCCTACTGCCGCTGCTGCTGGCTATCCCGCTGCAGTTGGCAGGCTGCTCTCCCGATCATCCCAAGGCTGTTGATGCTGGACAAAATCAACAGGCCCCTTGGGTGCAACCGGCCAAACCATCCGGCACGACCGGTAGTGCCGCCGCGGTGAGCCCTACTTCCCTGGAAAGGCCTGCACCGCCAGCGGCAACCCCCGTCGTTCCGACGACGACGCCTAAGGCCGTCGCGGTTACCGCCACCGCAGACTCGGCAGTTCCCGGACCGGCCCTCCCGGCTCAAGATGTGCCGGTCACAGCCGGCAAAGACTGGTGGATCCCTAGTCACCGCACCGGTGTGGCTCCCCTTTGGCCCCGCGACATGGTCGATCCCTTACGGCCTTATCAAGCACTTTATCACATTCCCGACAGTGGCACTGCGCTTTACTTGACCTTCGACGAAGGCTACGAAAACGGCTTTACACCGCAGATCTTAGATACCTTATCATCGATGAATGTGCCGGCCACTTTTTTTGTCACCGGTCAGTTCGTCAATGAACATCCCGATCTGGTACGGCGCATGGCTGAATTAGGTTTCGCTGTCGGCAACCACAGTTACGACCACCCGGATATGACGACATTAGATGATGAAAAACAAAAAGCCCAATTCAATAAACTAAGTGAAAAAGTCGCCCAATTGACGGGACGAGCCCCCCGCCACTACCGGCCGCCGATGGGCCGCTATAACCTGCACAACGTCGCTCTCGCCCATGATCTGGGAATGCAAACGGTTTTTTGGAGCATCGCTTACAAGGATTGGGAAGTGGATCGTCAAGTCGGTGCCACCGCCGCCTTACCAAAAGTCCTGAAGCAGCTTCATCCCGGTGCGGTGATCTTGCTCCATGCCGTTTCCGAGGATAATGCGATGATGCTGCCCCAATTGATCAATGAATGCCGCGCCCAGGGCTACACCTTCCAATCATTGCCCGTGCAGTAGTTTATGATTTGGACCAATTATTGGTACATGAAAAGACCTCGCCAAAGGAAAGGGCGAGGTCTTTTCATCTTTTCGTCGATTATTTTAATTTTTCTAATTCTCCTCGAACGACGGAGATGATCTCGTCTAACCGTTCTTCATTGATTCTTGTGTTTACATCGCGGATTTTTACACGCACATCATGGATCCGATCATGCATATCTTTGATAATTTTTGGCTTCGTATGCGCATTGTAATACGTAGCTTCTAATACAGACAAACGAAATTCCAAGTCTTCTTCTTCTTTTTTCAATTCCATTTTCTTAGCCAAAAACGGATGGGACTCCAGTTCCATTAGCCATTCTTCGAGCTTTTTCTTGCGGATCATGGGCATTGCCTGCCTTTCTCATGATTTTCACGAGTTAACCTTTTCAATCAAGTAAGGCCAATAACGTTTGGGCATGCAACGCCGCTGCAATTTGCGGTTCGTTCGGCCTTCAACAGCAATGTTCGTAAAATAACCTTGCCAAAGTTGCTGAAAAAGCGCTTCATCTTCAGCGACCACCTGTACCGACAGATCGGCACCACCCCAAGGTGTACCGCCAATATCCGTCACGATCCACTTCCTGGCCGTATACATCACCGCCAGCCCGCGCTTGAGATCATGAATCACCCAGCGTTGATCAGCCAGCCGTTCGGCAAAATGCGGCGCCAGCAACGCAACCACCTGATGATCCGGGGAAACCGGTGCATAGTAAACGTCACCAGGCAGGAGACGAAAGCGAATCAACCCCAGCAAGCGATGGCGCTCATGACGCACTTTGGCACTCAACCGATGGACTTCGGCCACGGCATCTTCAGTAAGACAAGCATCAACGGCCGAGCCCACTTGCCAACCTAAGCGCAAATAACCCAAAACCGCATCTTCACGGCCCGGCAGTTCCGAAAGAAAAGCATAGGTCACATGGTGCAGCGCCTGCGGCGAGATGCGTTCACCGATCGAACGGTACACGCGTTCCGCTTTGGCCGGATCAGTGGTGATCACCACCGGTTCTGTGAATAACCCCAGCGAAGCTTCCTCTTCGGAACAGATCTGTTCAGGAAATTCACGGCGCCGATACGCTTCAAACACGGCCGTTAACAAACCTTCAAAACTGCCGTCGTAGCGGTACTGCAACAATGCCCTCACCCTCCCCTGCGCCGGTCAGTCCAACATCGGCCGGAAGGACAGGGGATCCACCTTGCCGGCTTCGGCAAAGCCGGCTTTACGCAAGCGGCAACTGTCACAGACACCGCAAGGCGGTTCGGCATTTTGATAGCACGTATGCGTTAATCCCAAGGGCGCTTTTAACTCGATACCCCATTGTATGATCTCTTTTTTGGTCATTTGCATCAGTGGTGCACATATCTGAATCGCCCGACCGTTCAACCCGGCTTCCGTTCCCACTTCAATCATCTGTTGAAAAGCCTCGATAAAGGCCGGTCGGCAATCAGGGTATCCCGTGTAATCAGTGGCATTAACACCGATATAGATTTGCTCCGCACCGACATTTTCCGCCCAAGCCAAGCCATAACTGAGAAAAAGAATATTGCGGGCCGGTACATAGGTGGCAGGAATTCCTGCCCGTATCTCGCCGCTCACTTCCAACTTGTTCAATTCCTTCGTCAAGGCATTACTGGCAAAAATATCGGGTAATGACACCACCGTATGTTCCACGCCATAGTGACGAGCCACCGCCGCTGCCGCCTTAAGTTCCCGGCGGTGACGTTGCCCATAATCGAAGGTCAGGCCATACACCTTCAAGCCCACACTGACGGCTGCTGCCATGCAGACCGTGGAATCAAGCCCGCCCGACAAAATAACGACCGCTTTACGTTCTCGCGCTGCATTTCGCATCGGTTGACTCCTTCTCCCATTCATTCCGTGATTCTTCGCGTCAATGTTCGACAATCAGTGGGCCTTTCCCTGCCTTAGGTCAGTGACAACCGCCGAATCCGCAGGCACCGGTGCTGCAGGAGCCGAAATCACAGGCGCCGCTGGCGCAATCACCGCTGGCACAGGAGCCGCCCGATGCCTTGACGCTGACCATACCGATACTGCTCATCAATCGCTTTAACTGATCCGATTGACAGTGGGGGCAAAGGGCTTGATCATCCCGCTGCTGGTATGAACGTAGCAATGAAAACACCTTTCCACAGTCCAAACAACGATACTCATAAATGGGCATATTCTCTTGTCCTCCTCTGATCAAGGCCTATCCATCATCCAGTCATAAAGAGAGACCCAGGCATAGGCCGTAAATAAAAAAACAATCGGTAATAAAGGAATATGGTAACGGGGAAAAGCAAAATAAGCAATATACACTACTGAATAATAGCCCAGCAGGGACAACCAAAGCAAGGGCATTTGCAGTTGTCCGGCACCGCTCCAAGGGTCACCGGCGATGCGGTCCCTTCCGCTCCTGCCCGGCACGGGGGCGCGTACCAGGCGTACCAGTGCCCACCCAATGCCCAGTACGGCTCCGGCCATCAAAAACAGATGGACCATTTCGACATAAGGATAGATCGCCATCCAGATCGGCGGCCACATAAACGCATGGCCCCACATGGCCGCGAACTTGCCCCAAGTATACCACCAAAGGTACCGCCCCGGTTCCTCCGGCACCAGCGTGCGCAATCGTTCCATCGCCAGCACCTTGTACTTTTGCTGCGTATCGATCTCATCGGTACCGGCAGGCCAGCCCAGCGATGCCGGATCATCCAGGCCTTCCATTTCCACATAAGTGCCCATCAGCAACGGTTCGCCGGCACCGGAAGAAAAGAGGATCACCTGATCAAACTGCACGTAATTGCGCACCCACCAAGGGGCCATCACCAAACTAAAGGCCAAGGCGAAAACCGCGGCCCCCTGCAAACAGCGCCGCAACGTCCAGCGCCGTACCCACCAGAGATACAGCACAAACAGGATCGGGTACAGCGCCGCCGTCGCTCGCGTCAGCGCTAACAGCGCCGTATAAACCCCGAAGATGCCCCAGCGCAGCCAAAAGGATAAGTCGGCAAAACCATCATCTTCGACAATCCGTACAAGCAAAAAAAGCCCACCGAGCAGCAACAACGTAAACAAGGTCTCCGTCAAAATCAGGCCGTTGACCAAAATATTCGGTGGATAGAGCGCCATGACCAGCGCGGCGAGTAAGGCCGTACGCTGATCGGCAACAGCGCAGCCCAGGCGGTAGGTAAGATAGACGATCGCCGTACCCATCAACACCTGTACGTAACGGATGGCCTGCACCCCGCTGTCATCACCGCCGAAAACAGCCAAAAGCACGGCCAAAAAACCTGGGAAAAGCGGCCCCACAAAAGCTGTCGGCCGCTCCGAGCCAAAGGTCATCGTCCCCGTTTCCAGCCAGCGCAAGGCACACTGCAGATAGGCTTGATCATCACTGTGTAACGTCAGCGTCGGCCCTTGAAAAAAACCCACGGTCAAGCGCAGAATCAAGGCGATCAAAAGTACCACGATAATCGGTCGTTCTTGACGATCATGGATTGGTAGCAACAAAATTATCCATCCTTACGTTGTCCGCTTCCTTTGATCCGGTTCGTTCGTCGCACATCCTGCCAAGCTTGATGCATACGCTCCAGCGCATCGCTCACAGCCCGGTTAAAAGACCCTTCGCTCCACTGCCCATTTTTGCCGGTTTTCCCCGGTGGCAGTCCGGTGAGCAGGGCCATCGCTTGATCGGCCGTTGTCACTGAGAACACATGAAACGTTCCTTGCCTGACCGCATCGATCACCTCCCGGCTCAACATCAAATGCGGTTGATTCAACGCCGGGATGATTACGCCCTGCTGCCCTGTCAACCCACGAGCTTGGCAAATACGGAAAAAGCCTTCGATTTTTTCATTGACGCCGCCAATCGGCTGTACTTCACCATGTTGATTGACGGAGCCGGTAACGGCGAGATCCTGGCGCAGGGGAAGCTCCCCAATGGCCGACATAAGTGCGCAAAGCTCAGCCACCGACGCCGAGTCTCCGTCGATCCCGCCATAAAGTTGTTCAAAGGTGATCGTCGCGGCAAAGGCGACGGGACGCTCCCGGGCAAAGCGTGCTGCGAAGAAAGACGCAAGCGTCAAGATACCTTTATCGTGGCTTTGTCCACTCATCTGGGTTTCCCGTTCAATATGGATGACGCCCTCACGACCCAGGTAGGAACGGGCGGTGATCCGTGACGGTTTACCAAAACGATAGTCATTCAGATCCAAAACGGCTAACCCGTTGACCTGGCCGATCACCTGTCCCTCCGTGGCGATCATCAACGTGCCGCGCAAGGTTTCCTCCCGTATCCGCCGTTCACTGCTGTCATGACGATACCGGCGCTCCCAGATCGCCTGGTCCACATGGGCCGCATCAACTAAGGCACCAGGCGGTGCCCAGTGGGCGGCTTCCAGCACCCAGCCCTTGATCACGTCAAAGTGGGCCGACAGCTTGGTTTGATCGGCGACCATCCGGCTCGACTCATCGATAATGCGCGCCACCCCCCTAGCCGTAAAAGCCGGCAACCCTTCGCGCTCCGCGAGGGAACGGATAAAACCCGCGTACTGCGCCATCGTCTCTTGATTGCGCTCCATCACTTCATCAAAGTCGACACGTACCTTAAAATATTTGCGAAAATCTTCATCTAATGCATACAGCAAATGATAAATGCGGGCCGAACCGTGCAGAATCACTTTGACATTGACCGGCACCGGTTCCGGTTTGAGCGATGCCGACAAGGACAACCCCAGATGATCGCTTAAATTCTCGATGCGGATTTCCCCCGATTTGAGGATCCGTTTCAGTCCGTCCCAGGCACCCGGTTCCGAGAGCAGCGCCAGGGCCGGTACGATCAGATAGCCGCCGTTAGCCAGATGAACAGCGCCAGGCTTGAGCATCGTGAAATCAGTGACCCAATTGCCGAATAAGGAACGATAATCAACCTTGCCGAAGAGATGCGGATAGGTCGGGTTGTTTTCGACGATCACCGGGGCACCCTTATCCGGCACCGTCGCCACCAGCACATTGACATCATAGCGTACCCTTGATGCTTTTTGCGCCTTCGTCAACAACGCCAGCGGCGTCGCTCCTTCATCACTTTCCCCTTCTTCGATCACTTTAAAGTCGTCAAGATGCTCAATCACATCATCTCGCAACGCTTGCAGATATTCCATCACCTGCGGCGCTTCGGCATACTTCTCCAACAGTCCCTGAAGTTGTTGATCGATCGTATCCGTCGCTGCTTGACGCTCGAACCCGCGCAACCATTGACCTGCTACGGCTTGCAATTGGCGGGAACGGCGCGCGATATCAGTCAACAGCCCCTCCAGGCGCGACTCCTTCATTTGAATGTGTTTTTGCGTCGCTTCGTCAAGCGCCTCGAATTCCTCTTTTGTCAAGCCCTTGCCGTCTTGGCCCATCGGTACGGGAAAAAAGCCGTTCGCCCCTTTTTTTAAGAGAAATCCTTCACCGGCAGCAATCTCTTCCATTTCCTGCAACAGTTCATTCATTTGCTCTTCGATCCGGCGCAGGTACTCGATCCGCTTGGCTTCATAGTCCTTACTGCCAAGTACCTTGCGCAGCCCATCCTGATAATCCTGGATCAGCTTTTTTACTTCGTTCCGGAACAGGGTCCCCTGACCGGCCGCAAAATGAAGTACCCGCGGTTGATCAGGCTTGGCAAAATGATTGACATAGCAAATATCCTGTGGTGCCGGCTCATGCTCAGCGACCTGGCGCGCAACGGCTTGGGCAAAGGTCATTTTCCCTGTGCCGCTGGGACCGGAGATAAAAATATGATACCCGGAATGCTTAGCAGCAAGACCAAACTCCATCGCCCGCAATGCACGTGGTTGTCCGATGATCCCCGTGCCCAGCGGCTCAATTTCATCGGTCGTGGTAAACGCAAAATCAGCAGGATCACAATAGGCTTGCAATTGGGTTGGTTGCAACCGTTGTGCTTCCTCCGGAAGCTTGCCCTTTGATTTTTTACTCAAGATCCATGCCTCCTTTTGGCTCGGCTCTACCGATTGTATTTCGTTCTCACAGGACTTTGTTCCTGCATAGTGGAAAAGAGCGCAAAAAAAGACTGCTCTCCCGCGAGAACAGTCTGCTGATTGGCTTTATGTTTCCGAATCCTTTTTGCTTGCTTCAACGGGTCCGGTTGCCGCTGTGGCCGGCGGGGCAGTGGTTCCCTCTAGGGTACGGCTTAATTGGTTGTAAAGTAGCGTCGACAATCCCACTTGATTGCTCTTGGCCATCGTCTTGGCATATTCTTCATCGCGCATACTTTCCCAAATGTCACGGCCCGGCGATTCTGGAACGAGATCCGATTTCATGACCGTGTTGCGCATCCCTTTAAGCATCTGCTGCAGAAACACCGCTTCAAACTCCTGGCACATCGCTTTCAAGCGTGCTTTTTGTTTTTCCATATCCGGGTTTCCCGCTACCGACCCTGTGCCTGCTGCCGGAGATTGCTCCCCCGTTGCTTGCGTTCCACCCCCAGGCTGAGCGGTTTGCGCACCATTCGTGCCTCCTTGGGTTCGCTCCAGTTCCGCTTTCGCCGCCTGCTGCAGGCGATCCATCAGCACATTGTCAAAACTGGCACCGGCACTGCCGACGCCTTTGCCCACCGTTGTCGAAGCCAGTCGATCCACATTGTTTCCCAATCCATTAGTACGATCGATCGTCACCATCCTTGCCGCCTCCTTGCAACAAGTTCATGCACTTCCAACAAGTACCGATTCACTTCATCGTCACTGCCATCAAGTGCAATCGTCACCGACCACTACGCAAGCCCGTTACACCGTTTCGTTATCCACCGAGATAGGCCTTTTGCACTTCTTCACTTTGGGCCAGTTCGTTGGCCGGACCGGAAAGTACGATTTTACCGGTCTCCATCACATAGGCCTTTTGGGCGATCGATAAGGCCATGTGGGCATTTTGCTCAATCAGCAAAATCGTCGTGCCGGCCGCATTGATCTCCTTGATGATCGAAAAGATCTCCTTGACCAACAGCGGTGCCAAGCCCATGGAAGGCTCGTCTAACAGCAGCAACTTCGGCCGGGACATCAAGGCCCGTCCCATCGCCAGCATCTGCTGCTCCCCGCCGGAAAGCGTTCCGGCCAGTTGCTTGATCCGCTCTTGCAGTCGAGGAAAGCGTACAAAGACTTTCTCCATATCTTCTTTAATCCCCGCTGCGTCTTTGCGTAAAAAAGCACCCAATTCCAGGTTCTCCAGGACGGTCATATTGGCAAAAACACGGCGCCCTTCCGGCACTTGCGATAGGCCGAGGGCGACGATCTTTTGGGCGGCCATGCCAGCAATGTTTTGACCTTGAAAGAGAATCTCTCCTTCTCTTGGTTTTAAAAGGCCCGAAAGCGTATGGAGCGTCGTTGTCTTGCCGGCACCGTTAGCGCCGATCAGGGTAACGATTTCACCTTCTTCCACCTGAAGGGAAACGCCTTTTAAGGCGTGAATCGCCCCGTAATAGACATGGAGATTACGAACCGTGAGCATGGCTGATGTCCTCCCCGAGATAGGCTTCGATCACCTTGCGATTGCTCTTGATCTCCGCCGGTGTTCCCTCGGCAATGATCTGACCGTAATCGAGCACATAGATCCGTTCGCAGATGCCCATGACCAGCGCCATGTCATGCTCGATCAAGAGTATGGTCATGTCAAAATTTTGTCGTACCCAGCGGATCATATCCATCAACTCGGCCGTTTCCTGAGGGTTCATGCCGGCCGCCGGTTCGTCCAAGAGCAACAGTTGCGGCTGAGCGGCCATGGCCCGAGCGATCTCCAAGCGGCGCTGCTCCCCATAAGGCAAATTCTTGGCCAGCTCATCTTTTTTATGCTCGAGCTTGAAAATCTTGAGCAGTTCAATGCCCTTTTGGCTCATATCGTCTTCGCCCTTGTAAAAACCAGGCAAGCGCAAAATCGCCGAAGCGATGCCATAACTGGCGTGCTGGTGATAAGCGATTTTCACGTTTTCCAGAACCGTAAGGTTATTGAACAAGCGGATATTTTGGAAAGTGCGGGCAATTCCTCTTTGGTTGATCTGCCAGGGCTTGAGGCCAACGATCGATTGCCGGCGCAGGGCGATATCACCTTCCGTCGGCTGGTAGACCCCGGTCAGCAAGTTAAAAACAGTCGTCTTGCCGGCGCCGTTGGGGCCGATGAGCCCGACCAACTCGCCCATACGCAGTTCCATATTGACGGCTGATACCGCTTTTAAGCCACCAAAGGATTTACTTAAATGATTAACCGACAGCAGTATCATTGCCGGGCCCCCTTCCCTTGCCGCTCAAGCGATCGTACAACTTCGCCACGCCGCGATAGGAAAACTCCGCTGTCCCCATCAAGCCTTGCGGCCGTACGAGCATGACGATAATCAGAAGAAGTGAATAGATCACCATGCGCAGTTCAGCATAGTCCTGCAAAAATGCCGAAAGCACGGTCAGTCCAATCGCCGACAAGATCGAGCCCGTCAGCGATCCCAGCCCGCCGAGCACCACAAAGACGAGAATATCAAAAGACTTCATAAAGCCAAAGGTGGTCGGTTGAATCGTATAAAAATAATGGGCATGGAGCGCACCGGCCAGCCCGGCAAAAAAAGCGCCGATCGTAAAGGCGATGACTTTATAGCGCGTAATGTCAACACCCATCGTCTCAGCAGCGATTTCATTTTCGCGGATAGCGATGCACGCACGGCCGTGCGTCGAGGTCATGAAGTTCTTGATCACCAGTACCGTGGCGACAGTCAAGAAAAAGATCCAGTGCCAGTTGGTGTACTGGGCAATTCCGTTCAGGCCGGCAGCACCGCCGACATACTCGATGTTGAGAATGATCACCCGGATGATCTCGCCGAAGCCAAGTGTAGCGATGGCCAGGTAGTCGCCTTTTAAGCGCAGCGTCGGAATGCCGACAATCAGTCCCGCCAAGGCCGCACCAACAGCACCGACGATCAAAGCAGCACCAAAGGGGAATCCCAGCTTCATGGTCATGACCGCCGAACCATAAGCACCGATCGCCATAAACCCAGCGTGGCCAATGGAGAATTGACCGGTCATGCCGTTGATTACGTTCAGGGAAACAGCCAAGATGATGTTGATGCAGATCAAAAACAAGTTTAGCTTATAGTAGTCATCAATCCAGCCTTGCTCCAGTCCTGCATAAGTGAGCCCGTAAAAAGCCAGCAGCAAAAGGGCCATCAAAAGATTCGGCAGGGAAAAGAACATTTTTTTCATCAACAGTCACCTACACTTTCTCGCGGGCGTTGCTGCCAAAAAGCCCAGACGGTTTGACGATCAAGATGATGATCAACAAAGCGAAAGCAACAGCATCGCGCCAGAGCGAACTGCCGTAGCCACTGACGAGCGCTTCGATGACACCGAGCGACAATCCGCCGACAAAAGCACCGGGAATCACGCCGATACCGCCGACAACGGCGGCTACAAAGGCTTTTAGACCCGGCATGATGCCCATATAGGGGTTGATCGCATTGTAGTAGACGCCGACAAGCACACCGGCGGCGGCAGCCAAGGCGGAACCGATGGCGAATGTGGCTGAAACAGTATTGTTCACATTGATACCCATGAGCATGGCCGCCTGGGCGTCATGGGACACTGCCCGCATGGCTTTGCCGATTTTCGTGCGATGAACTATGTATTGTAAGAGCAGCATCAGCAGGACGGTGACGACCATGATCACCAGTTGACGGTTAGTCACCACGATGGCACCGTTAAACAACTGGAATTTCACTTCCGGAAACACATTGGGGAACGTCCGCACTTTGGCCCCCACGGCCAGGACACCAGTACTTTCCAGAAAAAAGGATACGCCAATGGCCGTGATCAGCACGGCGATCCTCGGCGCTTCCCGCAGGCGTTTGTAAGCCAGGCGTTCAATCACCATCCCCAAAACAGCGCAGACGACCATCGATAATAGCAAGGCCGGGAGAAAGCCCCATCCCTGCGTCGTCGCCCAAAAGCCCACATAAGCCCCCACCATGTACACATCACCATGGGCAAAATTAATCAAACGAATAATGCCGTAGACCATGGTATAACCCAGGGCAATGAGCGCGTAAATACTGCCCAGCGAAAGGCCATTGATCAATTGTTGAAAGAAAACTTCCATCGTCCCCCGTTCCCCTCCTTCCTAAAATAAAAAGGGGCCGGACCATCAAGTCTGCACAACGTGGCGAACTTCACTGTCCGACCCCAACATCGCTTTTGCGGTATGTATTGGATGGTTTTTTTAGGCACCAGTTTCTTGGTTCCTGTAAAAATTATACCGTCTGTTGTTTTCATGTGTCAATTGTGAATGATTAATTAGCAATACAAAGGCAACGTGTACGGTAGCACGTTGCCATTTGTGCGGTTATCGGTTGTTCCCTGCTATTTAATAGCCCAGATGCCCAGGATCGGAATACCTGCCGTCAGGATCGCCAAAAGAATCGCGCCGGCTGTAGCCGAGCGATTCTTTTGCTTCCAAGCATAGCGGGCATAGTCCAGCGTGTAATAAACAATCAAGGCAATAACGGCGGCAAGGAAAATGATCATTCTTTCTCTCCCGCTTCTTGGACAGGCGTTGACTTCAGAATCGTACCGGTTCTGCGTACGATAAAGGATACTTCCGTCGTGACCTGCGCTTCAGTAAACTTCTTGAGCCATTCATACTGCTCCCATTCACCGATCGTCGAAAAGTGTGTCACCGCTTCCGTGCCAAAGCGGAAGATATCAGCCTTGTACTCGTGCTGGCATTTTTTGATCAATTGATCAAGCAGATCTTTTATATTTTGAGCGAAGGCTTCTTCCACTACCGGTTTTAGCTCGGAGCTTTCATAATTGATGCCGCTCTGAATGGACAGGAAATCACCTTCCAGCGTGACCCGTACATGAATCACCGGCGGATCTTGACGGACATCGACGGTGATCTTTGGTTTGTCATTCAGCCGGACATCAAGTGCAATCGAGTGCTTTTCCTTTTGTGGGTCAAGCATGGTAAAAAAGCCTTGTTTAAAGTCACCGCGCACCATCGACAGCACCCGTGTCTCATCACCGTTCAGTTCCCCGACCATGTGGGCACCGCGAAAAACGGCCGTACCGAAAAATTCCCGCCGCTGTCCTCCTCTTCGGGGCAACTCCCCGGCCACATAGCGACCTCCGCTGGAAGCTGCCGGTTGCTCTCCTGTCCCTGGTTCCTGCATGTTTTCATAGCGATTCATACTACCCAAAGGAATAATCGCATCTTCCATATTAGATTTTGTCGCAATATAAAAATCCATAAGTTTGGTCACAGGAAAAAATCCTGTTCGTTGGCCCTCGAGATTAAGAATCATATGGGTCACTTTGGAAACCTCACCGGTCAAGACGACTACATTGGCTTTCAGAAACTCTTCCGCATTACCTTTGACGACCACTACATTGCTGATTTTACGAATTTCACGGTAACGAACCATCGACTTCAAGTATTTTTTTAATATCCCGCTTTTGGCGATTTCTTCTGAGAAGATGATCATTTTGGCATGCTCCAAATTCAACTGCTTCGAAGAAAACGTATTGATTTGGTTCAGTCCGGTATACAAACTGGGCGCATCGATGGTGTACACCGCGTTGGTTGCTTCCGCTTGAATTGGGTTACCGGCACCTTTTTGTCCTGCACCGCCCTGGGCTTGCGCTCCGCCGCCGCCGGAAAGTTGAAAGGAAAGACGCACCCCATCGTTAACGCCGATGTCGACGCCAATGGCAATCACATAAGCCATGTCCTCCACTTCCCGACGGTCATAGCAACCACTGACGGCTGCGCACAAGCAAAGAAGCATGATGACCATGATGATTTTATTTCTTCGCATTGTACCTTTTTCCACGCTTTCGCCCTATCCACGCCACACCAAGTGCCGCCAAGGGAATGCCGAAATAGACGAACCAGCCATAGGTTCGTAAGCCATGGATATGCACCGTCGTTAATTGGTCCAAGTCCCGGGGATAAAGAGCAACAAAATTCAGTATCAGCGCCAACGGCAAGATCATGACCTTATGGTCATCGATGCGAAAGACTTTGCCGTAAATGCTGGCGGCCATGTAGAGATTGATTGCCACCATCAGCACACAACTGATGCTCCAGATAAACAAAAAAATTGTCTCAAACCGTTGAAAAAAACGGCCAAACTCGATCCCACGGGCCATGATTAACAGCGGTACCGTATTCTCCTTCGCTGTAATATAGGAATAGTTCAAACTGTAACACATCAGCCCCATAGCGACAAAGAAACCGGCAATCGCTACGCCGGCTATCCCGGACTTTCGCAAGTGAACGAGTCCTTGCAAGGACGGTGCAATCACGGCCAGGGAAATGACATCGCCATAGACGGAATTACGCATCAGCCCGGTCATGATCGTTTTGTCAAGGCCATAACCGAACAGGGGAAAAAGATAAGCTAACTGGTAATTCGGTATGGCCAGCACAAAGATCAGCACCACGCCCCAAAGAACGGGAGCCATAAAAAAACCGGCCGTCCGGCTTAAGGATTCAAAGCCAAAGTAAAGCAAGGCGGCCACGGCCAAGCTGATCAACAGCAGGATAAACTCCGGCGGACTGAGGGGCAGAAAAAATGTCTTTAACAGCGCCTCCAGTTCCCGTGCCGTCATGGCCCCGTTATAGAAGAAGGTGGCGGCCATCACCAGGGCCAGCAGTCCGCCGAGCCAACGTCCAAATATATTTTCTAAAATCGCGATAAAATGCTCCCCAGGAAACCATTTGAATAAATGCGATACGAACCAAAATAACAGCAGTGCCGTAGCTACCGCGATCAGTGTCATGAGCCAGGTGGCCGAACCGACCATCTCGGCAACATCGCTCGGACTGGTCAACATGAGCTTAGGCACGATCATAAATAATACCCAAGCGGTCGCATCGCGGACTCCGATCTTGCCTTCACGCACCGTGCCTTCACTCCTTGTAGCCCTTAGGCGGACTGCCTTTGACCCAGCCGCGGGAGATTTTCGGCTGTCTTTGTCGCTGCAACGGATTAACATAATCGGGCCGCTTTTCCTGCTTCCAGAGTAAGCCCCGGACAAGTAAGTCTCGATCACTGGCGGCTTTAGGCCAAAGGGGCGCCATAAAGGGAATGCCAAAGCTTTTGATGCGGGCTGTCCCGGCCATGACGATGAGCATCCCGATGGAAATACCGAAAAACCCGGCTATCGAGGCCATGATCAGGAAGAAAAAGCGCAGCAGGCGCAGGGCAAAAGCAAAGTTGTAATTGGGGATGGCGAAGTTGCCCAACCCCGTTACGGCCACAATGATCACCATGATGGGACTGACAATTTTCGCTGCTACCGCCGCCTGTCCTAAGATCAACGCCCCGATAATCCCCAGCGTCGAGCCGATGACGCCGGGAACACGAATGCCGGCTTCACGGATCAATTCCCAAGATACTTCCAGGAGAATGATCTCCACCAGTGTCGGGAAGGGAACGCCTTCGCGGTCACGGCCGATGGCGATGATTAAGTCCGTCGGCAACAGTTCCTGATGATAGTTCGTTGCTCCTAAATAAAAAGCCGGTAAAAACGTGGCCAATAAGTAGGCAATCAGCCGGATCAGCCGTAGCGGCGTCGCATAAGGCCAGCGCAATTGATATTCTTCCGCTGTCTGAAACATGGAAACGAACGAGACCGGCACGATCAGCGCAAAGGGACTGCCCTCGGTAAGAATCGCTACCTTGCCTTCGAGAATATTAAAGGCGGTGCGGTCGGGTCGCTCGGTGGTGAGAATTTGGGGGAAAAGCATCATCGGATGGTCTTCGATCAATTGCTCGGTAAAGCCATTGCCACCAAGTGCATCGGTTTTGATGCTTTGCAGTCGCCGCTTGACTTCCCTCACCACGGCTGGGTTGGCAATATTTTTGAGATACAAGATCGATACGGCAGTGGGGCTCGTTCTGCCGATGGTCATCGTTTCGTGAATTAACTGCTTGTTTTTGACGAGCCGGCGTATCTGGGTGACATTGGTACTTACGGTTTCCGTAAACCCCTCGAAGGAGCCGCGCAAAGTGGCTTCTGTGGAAGGTTTCTCAATTTCTCTTTTGGCGTAGCCTTGCGTTTCGATAAGCAGGGCGCTGTTACTGCCGTCGACAAACAGGGCCGTCTTCCCGGTTAAGACCGCATTGATCACATGGCTGTATTTGCAGGTTGCACTGGTGCTATGGGCGGTCAAGATGTCAGCGGCGAGATTGTCTACGGTGATCGTGCGGGCAGACTGTTTGGTAAACCGGGCCGTGCGGATGGGGCGTAATATGGCGCTTTGGATATATTTGCGATCGGCCATGTTGCCAATAAAGACCAGGAAGGCATCAACTTGGTTGTTGATTTTGAATTGTTGGATGATTATATCGGAATTAATGGAAATGTCAAATTCGGCGTAGATTCTTTGAAAATTGTCAGTGATAGCGGGGGATATGTCTGTGCTGGGGGGAGCTATTGGAGCGCGGTTCCCGCCTGCCGGTGTATTCGGGGGGCATGGACCTTCTTGGGACTGCTGGGGTTGCTGGTACTGTCGGGATTGTGACGTAGCAGCGCTTGGAAGTATGTTTTTCCCCTCTGGTTCCTTTTTTGAGTTCTGTGGGTGCCATTGCCGGTTGAGCTTTTTTGGTTTCTGCGGGTGCCATCGCCGATTGAGCTTTTTTTTTCCTGAGCTTGGCTCATTCTCCGGCAAAACGAAATTGTTTTTGTTGGGTGGATGATACGAAATCAGGGAAAGCAACTTTGAAAAGAGGCTGTTATCGGAGTTCCCCATCAAACCATCCCCCCTGTGGTGTACGAGAGAGTCATGGCAATTCTGGTTCTATTTTGGCATTTCTTCAAGATGGTTATACGAGGGGAAGTGCCTGCTGGGCTTGATTTCACCTTCTTGTTTCCCCTTCTCGTCGTTGGTTGGGATTCCCACCCTCATTGACTTATAGCGATTTTGCATCTGCCCACAATAGAGAGGGACCCTGATTAACAAAGGAGGCAAACAATAATGGCTCAAAAAGGGAATAAAGGAAACTTTCAATCAGAGGCGAACAAAGGAATGAACCCCAATGCGTCGGCCAGCATGAACAATAACGTGGGGAACTTTACTTCCGAAGCGACCAACTATGGTTCCCAAGCCAACCTGGAAAACAACATGAACTCCTCCTTGAACGCCAACCTGGACAATGCTGCGAACACGGCCAGCTTTGGCAATAATGCCTATGCCAACCCGGCAGGCTCGACGAACCAAGCCAACTACTACGGTGACACGGCCGGTACTTCCTACGGCATGACCTCTGGTGCTGCTTTTGATACCAATCTCAGTAACTACGCTAGCAATCCCACCAACTCATCTTTCAACAACAACTTCAACAACTATGCTGGCAGCAGCTATACCGGCAACAGCTATGGCAGCGATGCTTCCGCTTCCAATCTGGACTCGAATCAAGACAGCTCTTTTGTCTCCACGCCGAATCCTAATTTCCTGAACAACGCCGTTAGCCCGGCCAAAAGCCCCAACAAAACGACGGCACCGCTCAACAACAACAACGGTTAATCCGTTACCATTTGTTGCGAAACGTTACCAAACAAAACACCGGCTCAGGGCGCATACAACGTGCCCGGAGCCGGTGTTTTGCTATGCAAAGCAATATAGGAAAAATGCATAGCATTTTGATTCTATTCCTTTGATCAGCTCCAGTGCCTAGGACGGGCGACAAATGGAGGTAATTTGGTGGTAACATCCCCCTTTGCTACGTTAAGCTGGGCTTGGGTAAGAAAGATACTCTTACTAAGGTCAGCACCTCGAATATCTGCATCTCGGAAATCGGCCCCAATGAAATCGGTTCCATTTAGATCGGCCCCTCTGAGATCAGCAGCAATAAGATAAGCCCCTCTCAAGTTAGCCCCTCTGAGGTCAATACTTCTAAGGTCGGCAGCAATAAGGTCAGCTCCTCGACTGAAGGTTTTCTTACGTCTTTGATGACTCTTCTGCTCTTGAAGAACTTGATTTCTTACAAGTTCACTCGTTTTTATAAGAAGAGTATTAACCTTTGCCCGATTCTCTGCCACATCTAGTTCCATTAGTAAATTAGGGCTAAGATAAGTGAGACGTTCTATCTCTTCGATCATCAAGCTAAGGTCATTATGTATAGGGGTAGTCTGTTTTAGAGACAACGCTTCTGCGAGATACCACAGTAGTTCATGGAGTTGCCTCATGATTAAGAACACTTCAAACATTTGTTTAGAGGTTGCTGGTACTTTCCGCCAGTCCTGTCTAACAAAACTCACTTGAGCAACCTTTTGACCTGCACCAAAGCACTCAAAAGCAATACAACCTTTAAGTCCATTTTCTAAAAGGCTATTATGAACACAACAACGAAAGTCCTGTTTCAGGTTTGGGCAAGGTTGACCTGCGTCTTTGTTGATTGGGAACCCTTCTGAAGCTGAAAAGTAGAGTGCAACACAGCATAAACCAAAACAGTTTTCACAGTCGGAATGCAGATTACTGCGTTTTTTCTTAGAGAAAGATGCGTCTGTTTTGTTCTCGGACAATTTTTGTTCCTCCTTATCAACTTCAAGAAATAAACATTCTTACTACACATAATCGTTAAGCAAGCAATGGCCACCACAATTACACCGGTCTTTTAACTGCTCATCCTTCACGAACAGAACGCTCGATATTATTGATGGATCGATTTTGCCATGTTTTGTGGTTGCCGACAAGCCCTGCATCAGCTCTTCCCGCCTACGTTAACTTGGTGTAAAGCTCGTTTTTCACCGTTGGGTTTTTGATTGGGTTCTGAGTGGCTAGCATAAAAAAAGCGCCCCCCTTTATCCATTGGATAAAAGAGGCGCTTCCCCATGGCATTCAGCGTTTTTTATTGCTCTCTACCGGCATCACTGCCTTTTTTACAAACCCGTCAGCTTTTCAGCCACAATTTGCTTACCGTCTTTGAGCTCAATCACGACAATGGCCTTGATCGGATCATGAGTCTCATTGAGGCTGAATTTACCGGTCACAGCCGGGAAATCTTTGGTCGCGGCCAAAGCTTGCTTAATCGCTTCCGGCTCAGTGGAACCTGCACGGGTGATCGCATCCGCCACAAGGCGGGCACCGTCATAAGCGAGCGCCGCTAACGCATCGGGAGTTTGACCTTCAAACTTCGCTTGATACGCCTTCACAAAAGCTTGTACCGCCGGATCAGGATCTTGCGGCGTGTAGTGGTTCGTGAAGAAACAGTTGCTCAAATTTTCCACACCGGCCACTTCCGCCAATTTCGGCGAATCCCAACCATCGCTGCCGATAAAGGGCACCGTGATGCCGAGGCCACGGGCTTGTTTCACAATCTTGCCGACAGCTTCATAGTAGGCCGGCAGGTAGATCACATCGGGATTTTCGGCGCGTACTTTCGTCAAGATAGCCATATAGTCATTGTCATCTGGATTAAAGGCTTCTTCCGCAACAATCGTGCCACCTTTGGCCTTGAAGGTCTCACCGAAGTACTTGCCCAGACCTTTGGAATATTCATCGGACTGACTGATCAAAATCGCTGCTTTTTGGCCTTTCTTCATGGCAAATTCCGCAGCCGCCCGGCCTTGGAACGAATCCAAGAAGCAAGCACGGAAGAGATAGTCATTGACTTTTTTCGTATTGGGATCGACAGTGACGTCGGGCGATGTGGCCGTCGGCGTTACCACCGGAACCTTATGCTGTGTGGCTACAGGAATTACCGACAACGTGCTTCCTGACGTTACCGGTCCGACCAGCACCGATACGCGATCTTGCGTGATCAACTTGGTCGCTACGTTCGCCGATTCCGTCTTGTCCGATTTATTGTCATACTTGATCAGCTTGATCGGTTTGCCCAGGACACCGCCTTTGGCATTGATCTCATCGAAGGCTAGCACGGTGGCATTATAGGTCGATTGGCCATAGGTCGCTACCGGCCCTGACAGTTCAAAATTGGCACCAACCAAGATTTCGTTACCTTGCGCACCGCTGGGGGCCTTTGCCCCGCCGCCACCGCAGCCGGCCAACAAAGACATACTTAACAGCAATCCCAAGCCTTGCAACCACATCCGTTTTTTGCGCATCCGTTCAGCTCTCCTTTTTCCTTTGTAATTGTTGCCATAGGATCCAGCAACCTATGCTCATTATAGGGCTATGCAGAAAAGTTCGTCAACGCCCTGCTATATAAAAGATCTATCGATCATTGGCACGTACTCACAACAAAAACCACGAATCACCGGTGCATCCACCTTGTGTTCGTGGTTTCCATATCGCTTACCGAAACTCAGTCCCTGCAAAAATACTGGTTTCCGTTTCTAATTGCAGCAACGGACGTTCATTCGTTTCCATGGCCGCTACATTTTCACTGCGCGCCGCCAAATCAAAAGCCGGCATGATCGGCAATGTTGGATTAGGCGAAGCACTTACACTATCGCTGATCGGTGCCGGTTGTGGTAATTCAGCAATGCGTGACATGACGGTCACCGGCTCTTTCGCTTCTTTTGCTTCTTTGCTGTCTTGCCCATCATTCGGCGCTTGCGCCATACGATATTCTTCGATTAGATCACCGATTCCACAAAACAGTGCCCGTTCACCATAGACATAACGCATCATACTTGGTACTTCGGTTTTGATCGTAGTGATCGTAATCTCCTTGCCCCGCTTTTCCAGCAATTGCAATTGTTCAAAAACGGTCTGCCGGATTTCTTCTTCGGTTGTGCCCCAACGAATACGGGCATTGCGCTCTTTGTCCGGTGTATCAATCGTCTTGCGCCGCCCCCGGCCGCGCGCAGGTGCGCTGTGCGTGGTGACCGGTTCTTGCCCGGTGGCCTCACTCAACCCTTGCCCGTCATGTTCTCCGCCTGTGATCGTCTCGATCGTGGCCCGTTCTTCCATCTTCGCATGTACTGACATCAACTGCTCACGCATCGCTTGCATTTCCGTGCGCATCGGCTCTAAGGCTTGACGCAACATCTCTTCGGCCAACGTAAACGCGGCTTCCAATGCCTGCCGGTAGCGTCGATGTTCCTCATCCAAGCGCATGAGCGCCTTTTCTTTTGATGCTAATGCTTCCAACGAAACCATGGTTTCAGCAACTCCCTTCACTCCAACAGCAATTGGGCGTAATTGTATTTCCATTTATAGTATATGAGGTTTTGCAATATTCAATACACTATCCAAAAAAAAAACTGCTTGGTGCGAACACCAAACAGTTTTTACCATCAAATGAGCCGTATCTTGTAGGTACGCATCCAATCGTCCATCTGTATCAAATAAGCAAAAAGTTGCGGCAAACTCATTAACTGTCCAAACCAAGGGTCACCGACGCCAGCCAAAGGATCGCTGACCATCAGTTGATTGATCACCGGACGATTCAACAAAGGGAGCAATGGCGATGATCCATCCAACAGCCGTTCCCGCAGCAAGTCACGGACAGCCATGAAGTAGGCAGGGTGATGCGTTTTCGGATAGGGGCTTTTCTTGCGCCAGATCACATCTTCCGGTAAAAGTCCTTGCAACGCCAGACGCAGGACACCTTTTTCCCGGCCATTATACATCTTCATCGACCAAGGGATGTTCCAGACATACTCCAAAAGGTGGTGATCGCAAAAAGGTACCCGCACTTCCAAGCCGGTGGCCATGCTCATGCGATCTTTGCGATCCAGCAAATTCGCCATGAACCACTGGATGTTCAAATAGAACATTTCTCGCCGCCGCGCTTCTACCGGGTCTTCACCGGGCAACCGTGGCACTTCGGCGATCGTTTCCTCATAACGCCGGGCCATATAAGCTTCCGGCTGCAACGTCTGGCGCAGTTCCGACGAAAAGCAGCGGAGCTTATTGTCGGCCGTTCGCGCCCACGGGAAAGCGGCTGCTTCTAAAGCTTGCCGCTGATGAAACCAGGGATAACCGCCGAAGATCTCATCAGCACACTCGCCCGATAAGGCGACGGTGGCGTGTTTTTTGATTTCACGGCAAAAGAGCAATAAGGATGCATCCACATCGGCCATGCCCGGCAAATCGCGGCCCTGCATGGCCGGGAGCAGCGCTTCCACCAACTGCGGCGTATCGATCATCACATGCTGATGTTCCGTGCCCAGATAGGCTGACACATGTTGAATCCAGGGAGCATCAGCGTTCGGCTGAAAGAGACTTGTTTGAAAGTATCGATCGTTATCGCGATAATCAACGGAAAAGGTCGGCACCGTGCCGCGCCCCTCGCGGCGATAGGTTTGCACCGTCAAGGCCGTCAGCGCGCTGGAATCCAGTCCGCCTGAAAGCAAGGTACACACCGGCACATCAGAAACCAGTTGCCGTTCCACCGCTTCGCCGAGAAGATTGCGCACGTTGGCAACGGTGGTAATCAAATCGTCTTCATGGGGACGACTTTGTACCTGCCAGTAGGGCAGTGTTTGCAACCCCAGCCGTGTGTAGGTTAGGCAATAGCCGGCTCGCACTTCATGAATATGGTGAAATACACCGTGGCCCGGTGTACGTGCCGGTCCCAAGGCCACCACTTCGGCCAAACCTTCCGGATCGATCACCGGCTCAATATCCCGGTGGGCCAGCAAGCTTTTGAGTTCGGAAGCAAAAAGCAGGCGTCCCCGCTGTTGGGTGTAGAAAAGCGGCTTCACACCCAGGCGATCACGGGCCATAAATAACGTTTGGGCGGTCTCATCCCAGATGGCAAAGGCGAAAATGCCATTGAGCCGTTCCAGGCAGTCCGGCCCCCACTCCATAAAGGCCGTCAGCAACACTTCCGTATCGGAATAAGCGCGAAAAGAGTAGCCACGGGCCAGAAGATCCTGACGGATCGCTTCGGTATTGTAGAGTTCGCCGTTATAAACAATCACACAGCGCCGGTTTCCTTGCTGCCGGGTCATCGGTTGCTGACCTCCGGAAGGATCCACAACAATTAAACGCCGATGACCGAGCAGCGTTTCCTTGGAGACATAATACCCTTCGGCATCGGGTCCCCGGTGGGTCAACGCTTCGGTCATCGCCTGGATCTCCTGCTTTTGGCCCGTGAGATCCTGATGCCAGTCTACCCATCCGGCAATACCACACATCGCCTTCACCCCTTTGATACGGACTCTGTCACGTCTGCTTCGGGGCAGTATATGTGGAATGTCCGGAAAATGTGCAACGGCTCCTGATGCAAAACGGCAATGAATGATTGATCTTTATCGCTGTTTATGTAAAGATCATAGTAGTTTGCTTGAAAGGACGTACATAATGCAATCATCAAATCTTACAAAGGCGCGACGCTTGCTGATGGGCAATGAAGCGATTGCCTGGGGGGCCATCGCCGCCGGTGTGCGTGTTGTCGCTTCCTATCCGGGCACCCCGTCGACAGAAGTTACAGAAACGATCCTTCGTCATGCGAAGGACTATCAGATCTATGCCGAATGGTCGGTCAATGAAAAAGTTGCTCTTGAAACAGCCATCGCTGCTTCTTGGTCCGGTGCTCGGGCTATGACCTGCATGAAGCAGGTCGGCTTAAATGTCGCTTCGGACCCGTTGATGACGTTAGCTTATCTGGGGGTCAAAGGCGGTTTAGTGCTGGTCGTGGCCGATGACCCGGGACCGCACTCTTCCCAAACCGAACAAGACACACGGCTTTTTGCCCGTTTTGCGAAGCTGCCGGTTTTTGATCCGGCTACCCCTGCCGAAGCGCTGGCTTTGACGCAAGCTGCTTTTGAACTTTCAGAAACACTGCAAGTGCCGGTCATCCTGCGCCCGACCACACGGGTGTGCCATGTCTGTCAAGATGTGGCCTTTACACCACCGGCCCGGCCGACAGAGCCGCGCCCAGCGACTTACTTTGAAAAAGATCCGAAATGGGTCATCCTGCCGGCTTTATCAGCGAAAAAACACCGCTGGCTCAATGCACAGCAAGAGGCCATGCGCCAATGGGTTAATGAGCGTCAGTTCAACCGGCTGATCACGGCGGAACCGGGCCAAGGCGCAGCAACGCCGCTTGAAGGTAACCATGATGCCCCGCTGGCCATCATCACCGGCGGTGTCTCCTTGAACTATATCCGCGAAACTTTGGCCCTGCTTGGCCTTTCGCTGCCGGTCTATCACGTCAGCGCCCCGGTCCCCCTGGATGTGGCGCCTATCCTAGCCTACTTGCAAGGCAAACAAGCGCTTTTGGTTGTGGAAGAGCAAGAACCGGTGATCGAAGAGCAGATCATCGTCGCTTTACAACGCGCCGGCAACCCCCTGCCGGTCTACGGCAAACACTCGGGCGATCTGCCGCGGGAAGGCGAATTCTCCCTGGATCTGCTTTTGCCGCGCCTGCAACAGCGCTTACAAGCGGCCGGGCTGTTGGCTTCGCCGGATCAGGCCGGTATAGCCGTCGAGTCCGTCACGTCGGCTGCTTTGCCGCCGCTCCCGCTACGCACACCGATCCTTTGCGCCGGTTGCGGCCACCGTTCGGTTTTTTACGCTTTTAGCCGGGCCACCCGTAGCAAAAAAAGTGTATTTACCGGCGATATCGGCTGCTACACCCTTGGCGCTATGCCGCCGCTCAACGCCACCGACACCTGCCTCTGCATGGGTGCGGCCCCAGCGATGGCGGCCGGTTTTTCCCATGTGGAACCGGATCGGCCGCACGTGGCCTTTCTCGGTGATTCGACCTTCTTTCACTCCGGTATCCCGCCCCTGATCAATGCGGTCTACAACCGGGCCAAGATGACCTTGGTGATCCTCGACAACCGGACTACGGCCATGACGGGCCATCAACCGCATCCGGGCCTGGGCATTACGGCGATGGCCGAACCAACCTTTTTACCGGACATTGAGCAAATCGTCCGTGCCTGCGGAGTACAATGGGTACGCACCGTTGACGCTTATGATCTGGCGGCAACCATGGCGGCAGCCAAAGAGGCGATCGCTCATGACGGCGTTTCCGTCGTCATCGCTCGCCGGGAATGCGTCGCTATCGTTCGCCGGCTTGGTACCTACCGTATCGATCAAGAAGCTTGCCGCCTCTGCGGTATTTGCCTGAAAAAATACGGCTGTCCGGCCATCGTCGCCGATGACAGCGCCGAAGCAACGGATACCAACCCACCGGTACGTATCGTTCCGGAAAAATGCTTTGGTTGTGGCACCTGCGCCCAAGCTTGTCCGTTCGGGGCCATCGTCCGGGAGGAAATATAGATGAATAAAAACGGCAACAGTCTACAGACAGAAAACGTAACGCCATCGAACTGGGCGATCATCATCACCGGTGTCGGCGGTCAAGGCGGTGTATTGGCATCGCGCATCATGGCCGAAGCAGCGATCATCGCTGGCTATGAAGTGCGTACTTCCGAGACCATCGGCATGGCCCAGCGCGAAGGCGTTGTTGTCAGCCATATCAAAATCGGCCGCGATCTGGGTGGCCCCTTGATTGGCGACGGTACAGCGCAGATCTTGCTGAGCCTGGAGTTAGCCGAAAGCTTGCGCGGTTGGCCTAAGCTCCACCCTGCCGGTCAAGCCCTGATCAATTGCCGGCCGATCATCCCGCCCGGCGTGGCCAGCGGCATGACGCAATACAATCAAGCAGCCATTATGGACTTTTTGCAACAGCAAGGATCACGGGCCTGCCTCTTTGATGCCACGGCGGCGGCGATCGAAGCCGGCAGCAGCAAAGCAACAAACATGGTCATGCTTGGCGCGTTCTCCACACTTCCGAACCTGCCTTTTACGGCTGAACAACTCTGGCAAGGCGCCACCACCGTGTTGCCACCCAAGCTTCACGCCGTCAATCAATCAGCTTTTGCTGCCGGACAGGCGCTGATGACAACGGCGCCGTCTTGTGGCTGATCACCGCCATCGTTGAGCGCTGTCATCGATAATCACTACATCGTTGGATCACCGCCATCGTTGATCACTGCCATCGATATCGCGGCTTGAAGCTTCAGCAGAAAGGGAAACAAAAAAGACTTGTTCCCCATTCCCGCCTTTGATATCCTAAAAGTCAAACAATGTTGACCTGCCGGGATTCATCATCCCGCCAAGCATCAACAAATAGCACGGCCATGAGCCGAGCGGAGCTTATTTTACAGAAGTGCTTTGTTGCATAAAGCACTGCCGAGTGTAAGAGGAGACGATATTCAATGGCCGTTCCCCAACTGACCAACACTGTATCCCCTGAACATACCCCGATCGATTTTTCATCCCTTACGGCTCAACAACTGCCGCAGTTACGCATCACCATGGATCGGGCCTTTCATGGCAGCCCTTTTTATCGCCAGCGCCTGACCGAAGCCGGCATTACTCCCAGCGATATCCGTACGCTTGCCGATTTTTCCCGGCTTCCTTTTACGACCAAGCAAGATCTCCGCGACGGCTATCCTCTGGGGTTGATGGCTGTTCCGGAAGAAGAGGTTGTACGTATTCACTCGTCGTCGGGAACAACGGGCAAACCGGTCATCGTACCGTACACGCAAAAAGATGTAGACGACTGGGCCATCATGATGGCCCGTTGCCTGGAGACTGTCGGCGTGAAGCGCCGCGACCGGGTGCAAGTGACGCCTGGCTATGGCTTATGGACGGCCGGCATTGGTTTTCAAGCCGGTGTGGAAAAACTCGGCGCCATGACGATTCCTACCGGCCCCGGCAACACCGATAAGCAGTTGGAAATGATGACAGACCTGCAAACGTCGGTGCTTATCGGCACTTCTTCTTACGGCCTTTTGCTGGCCGAAGAAGCGGAGCGCCGCGGCATTCTTGAGCAAATCAAACTGCGCATCGGTGTTTTTGGTTCCGAGCGCTGGGGCGACAAATTGCGTCACCGCATCGAAACACTGCTGGGCATTGAAACTTTTGATATCTACGGCTTAACGGAGATCTACGGCCCCGGCATCGCCATTGACTGTCCCGAGCATCAAGGCATGCACCTCTGGACGGACTATCTCTACGCCGAGATCATCGATCCCGAGACGGGTGCTGTGCTCCCGCCCGGCCAAGAAGGTGAACTGGTCTTGACGACGCTGGTCAAAGAAGGCATGCCGCTGATCCGTTACCGGACGCGGGACATCACTACGCTTCTTCCCCATCAGTGCCGTTGTGGCAGCCCTTACCCGATGATCGCCCGCGTGCTTGGCCGCACCGATGATATGATCAAGATCAAAGGGGTCAACATCTACCCTGGCCAGATCGACCATGTGCTGCGTCACACCGCCGGCGCCAGTTCAGAATATCAGATCATCTTGGAACACCGCGACAACAAAGATCAGATTCTCATTCGTGTTGAAGCCAATGCCCATCACGACTTGGAGACAGTAAGTAAAAATTGCCGGAAAAATATCAAATCGACGATTGGTATCTTGGCTGATGTGGAAGCTGTTCCGCATGGCAGCTTGCCGCGCAGCGAGAAAAAGACAAAGCGGGTTTTTGACCGGCGTTACGAGGATTAGAAGATTAAAATAAGACAATAAAAAGCCCTTGTTCATCTCGATGGGATCGGGAGGAACAGGGGCTTTTGGCGTTTCTGCTGTTGTTATTTGGGTCTAGGGTTTAAGAGCTTCCTTCGTAAGCGCTTAATCTTCCGGTGCATTGCAAAACAAATCCCGGTACGAACTCGATGTTTCGTACCAGGATTTTACATGTACATTAACCTATTTTACTTTCCGGCAGTAATCCGGGAGCTTTTCCGACCATGGCATAAAATCTGCAAGCAGCGAGGGATCAGCATTAAAATCAACACCTGGCAATTGGCTCAGAAGATGTACCAGGTACATAAATACATTCAGGTTGTTGGCCTTTGCCGTTTCCACAATGCTGTACACCACGGCGCTCGCGGTGGCCCCTTTCGTCGTGTCGGCGAAGAGCCAGCCTTTACGGCCAATGACAAAGGGGCGGATCGCATTTTCAGCACGATTATTCGACAATTCAATGCGCCCATCTTCCAAAAATGTGCTCAATGGTAAGCGCTGATTGGCCGCATCGATATATCGCTGTTCAATATCGAACGCGATGAACCGTCGGCCCAGTTGCTTCGCTGCATAATTCTTATTAAAAGAAGCTATATACTAACATTATTATATTCTATATCGCATATCATTTTTATGATCTTATGAGTTCATTAAAATGAAGCGAGGCTGATTAGATGATTTTAGAACACATATTCCCAGTGTTCATAAAAACAATTAGGCCGTCCGTTTTATTTAATAGACTCATAATCTCAGTGTTCCCTTTTTGGTTGTTACATCACTACGATTACGAAACTTTCGCTCAATTAAAATCACTTATACCGTTAAATCACCTCCCCGGCAATACCCCAAATATTATTTTTTATTTCGTTAAATTCTTTGTGTTTTTTTCTTTTATATGCGTTTATTGTTTATTGTTCCTGTTTGCAACTTGGTTAATCCAGAAGACATTTTGCACAATAATAAATTATTTTACCACAGCACAGCTAATCACAGTATTCAATTATAGAAGAGCAATTAGAGACCAGTTAATTAAAATCATTATGAATTCTGCAATTATAATGTTTTCTCTGGCTAAATTCTCCGAGCTTTTCTTAGAAGAGGGCTTTATAATTGATTATCTCATGAACACAAGTGCGAAATACGTCTCAATTTACCCATTATGGTTTATCGTTATATTATTCCTTCTATATCTTATTCTTCCTTTTGAAAACTAGTACGATTTAAGCTACTAACTCTACTCTCTTAATTGCGGCATCGATATATCTCTGTTCCACATCGAACGCGATGAACCGTCGGCCTAGTTTCTTCGCGGCCACGCAGTCACTGCCACTCCCACAGAAAGGGATTAACACTGTGTCTCCGGGGTTCGAGGACTTCGCAATAATCGTCTCCGCGAGTTTCACCGGCTTCTGCGTGGGGTGCACATGATGAGCAGCGGCATCACGGGCTACCGGCCACACGTCGCTGATGCGCTTGCCGTTCAAAATGTGTCGACCTTTCGTAGTGAAGATTAGAAATTCATGTGACGGACTGTACTGGCCGCGAAGATCACCCATTCCCCCGCCGTTCTTTGACCAGATGATGCAGTTTTTAACGGTGAACAGTTGGGCGATACGCTGATGCCACTGTGGGTACACATCCCACCGCGTATAGCAGTAGAGAGCGCCACCGGGTTTCAATACGCGATAGGCGTCGGGCAACCAGTCAGCGAAGATCACGTCGTCATTCTGGATTGCGGTGAACTTCTTTTGACGGCTGCTACTGCGATAACGGATGCCGTATGGCGGATCGGCGATGATGAGATCGATGCTGGTGTCGGGCAGACGGTGAAGTCCGTCGTGAACGTCAATATTGTGAATACGGTCTAACGTGAGGTCGCTTTGGTTTTCGATGATGGAACACCGCCCTTCGCAAAATAAAAAGTAGTCCAGCGGTAATGCTGAACTGCCTCTTTATTCAATAAATGGGGTGTGGGGCGTTAAGTACAAGATATTATTTACAATTCCTCGACATATACTTTATATTTATCCATTTTGTTTCTAAATGATTTCACCCCACCTTCGAGATAGTTAATTATATGCTTAACTATTGTTTCTCTCGATGGGTATTCCTTAGCATCAACCCATCCAATTCTATTGTCAGAATCCATAACAATGACTTGTTCAGCATCGGCATTAGTAACGATAGTCGAACTATGTGTTACCACGATAACTTGTCTTTGATTTTTTATTGCACGTAATTGTCCTGTAAGATTTTTGAATATATATTGATTATCTAAATTATCTTCCGGTTGGTCAATAACTAAGGGTGTATTATCTCCAGTATGAAAACCAAAAGAAAAAACGAAGTAAAGAATAGCAGCAACTCTTTGACCAAGTGACAATGCGTCTAACTCTTTGAAAATTGGTGAGTTATTACGAACGGATTCCTTATTATTAATATTGAAATGCAAAGAAAAATCATCGATTACATTTACCCAATTTTCAATACTACGAATCAAAATATCTTTATCTGAAATTATCATGTTTCTAATTTCTTCGTATACAGACTTAATGTTTTCCTTTTCCAATTCACTAATACCTAAGTTGATTAAATCTATAGTTAGTTTTTCAGTGATAAATTTATCAACAGGTAAGTGTTTGTGTATGTGATTATACTTTTTACCAACAAACAATTCTAACGTTTCAAGGAACCCAAATGTGTCTACTAACTGAAGAAAATACGCCTCAACATTATTCCATGTCAGAGTAGTATAAGCTACATATCCCCTAGTTGGTATTTTTTCAATTATTTCAGATAGATATCTACTGGTTTCTGCTATCTGGGGAGAATACTTAATTATTATAAAATTCTGCGAATTATTGTAACTCGAAATTTTATTGTGCACTATTTCTTTCTGTTCATTCATCGTCTTTATTATTGACGATATGTTATCTTGCAAAAATTTGTTAACACTTCTTTTCGGGGTCTCAATCAACATTTTAATATAATCATTTAATTTTTGGTAGTTAATTCCGTACATCACAGTATCCCTAATAAAACTGCCTATTTTTCCTTTTTCTATTTTATTTACTAATTTGTTGACAGAATAACCTCTTCGATATATTTTATGAAGTATTTCTCTAGCTTCATCATGAGGTACAGGGATATATTTCAAAGCTTCTATATCATCTATTATTTTATAGAGTGTAAACCATTGATCGCTTAAATAAATTGTACCGTCATCGAAACTTCGTTTTTTATTAAATGCTTTAGGCAAATAATAATTATTTTTATCTACCTGAGGAACGAACGAATAGATATAATTACAGTTATCGCAATGAAAAACTATGTAAATCAATTCATGTTTTGAAATAAACTCTAAAGTTTTCTTGTTGTCACATTGTAATGTTAATATAGTTTCTATAATATTGAGCAATGTACTTTTTCCAGTACCTCTTCCTCCGATAATGCAATTTAGATCTTTAGAGAAGTCTACTACGAAATCATGAATGTCTTTTTTTACCAACTTATTATTTATTTTGTTAGGATTCGCTTGTAAAAATCCATTTTCCCCTGGGCAAATCACGATTCCTTTTATGTATTTATCCTCTCTTTTTGGCTTTTCAGTGTATACAGAAATTTCATGATCCTTAAAAGCTCCTACCAAGGAATAAAAGTCGATGTTATTAAATTTTATCCAGATATTCTTTTTTCCAATAGAATCTATACTATGACTATCACCATCGGTTATGAAACAAAATTGCGATTCAACATCTATATTGAATTCTTTAATATGATTGATTTTCTTCTCTTTATTTTTAATATTCGAAAGGCCAATTATTTTCAAATGATGATTATTAGAGTCTGTCTAAAAACCCCCGCATCCCAAGGGGTGATTCAAAAAACGCATTATTCGATGGTATTTTGCACCATTTAAAGGTATTTTGACTTCGCA
>NZ_SLXT01000014.1 GCF_004341395.1 Heliophilum fasciatum | reverse complement strand
AGGCATGCCGCCAGCGTTCGTCCTGAGCCAGGATCAAACTCTCCATAAAATATGAAGTGTTCGAGTCAAGCTCGTTTACTTACTAACTGGAATTCTTAATTAAAAGGTTATCACGCTTTTTCCAACTGTTTGATTTTCAAGGACCGGTTGCACCACAGGCTGCCCGACTCGACACAAAGTGATATACACACCATCTTCGTTCGCATCATTTCAACTTGCGGCGACATTTATGAATTTTAGCATAGTCATTCGTTCTTTGCAAGTGTTTTTTATCTTTTCATCAGGATTTATTTTGGTAATCCTCATTCCGAGATGAAGTAGCCCTTGCTGTTCCGAAGACGAGGAGTATCTTATCATTACGGCTCTACAATGTCAATCACTTTTTTTAAGATCACCGCTGCCGACTTTATCAACAGCGACACGGACCGTCTGAGCAAGGGCTTGCCAATAACCTTCTTGCCAGAACCTCCTTGCCTGACCCGATGTCGAAGGCAACACATATATTTTCGTAGTGCCGATCGTCTCTTCTTGCCATCCGTAAGCAACAGCACGCCCAAGAAACTCTTTTGCCGCACGCTTACTGGTAAAGGCTAAAATTTTCGGTGCACAGTCTACGATCTTTTGACGTAAGCCCACCGAATCAAAAGCATCTTTCGGCAATTGCTCATCTTGCCCGTAGTGTTCCTTCACCAGATCAGTTAGGCCCAGTCCAAACGTTGGCATCAATCGAAATTCAGCCGGCGCTAACTGATAGGGAGTTAAGCCGGTTCGGTAAAGCACGGGCCAAAACTGGTTGCCTGGACCGGCATAATAAGCACCGGCCCGCGCGGACTTTTCGCCGGGTGCAGTTCCGCAAAAGACAACATCCAGCCCGGGTGCCAAGACATCCGGTAAAATCGGCATGCTTACTTCCTCCGTAGTTAATTTTTTAGAATATTCTAATATTATCTTCCTGCCATCCCACCGGTACCGCTATAATGGAGTTATCACTTTCATCGCTTGAACGATGACTTGTACCGGCACCCGTAAACAAAGAAGAAGGAGGAAGAACTCATCCATGAATTATTACGAAGAGCTGCAAAGCATCGTGCCCTTTTCGCTGTTGCCGCCTTCTGCATTGGCTGAAGCCATGGCCCAAGTGAAACCGGTTTTTTTTCCTCGCGGGCAAAAAATTTTTTATCAAGATCAACCGGTCTATCCGTATTTATTTATAACCCTAAGCGGATCTCTCGATCTGTTGGTTCGTCATCAAGGCGGTCAAGACATGCTGATCGAACGGTGCGGCCAGCACTTTTTTTTCGGTGAGTCGGCACTTACGGAAAGCACCTATCCCCTTACGGCCAAAGCCACGAGCGACTTGCTTTGTTTGACAATTGAACGGGAGCGCGTATTGGCATGGATGGAAGAGCAGGCTGCTTTTTCGGCCCATCTTGCCCGTACCGTCATTGCCCGCCAACATATCCTGCTCGATGAAGTGATCACCGAATCCCCAACAACGGCGAATGATCCGCTTCGCTCCTTAGCACGTGATTTTATGTCTTCACCGATCGTAAGCGTTGATGCATCGGCCAGCTTACGATCGGTTGCGCAGCAAATGGCTGAGAAAAATATCGGCGCTTTGGTGGTGATGGATCAAGAGCAGCCCATCGGTATCATTACGGAACGCGATCTGATCCATCATTGGGCCGCTTCGCTTGATCTGCCTGTCGCCAAAGCGATGCGCCCTTCCCTGACCATCCTCACGCCGGACGCCCACTTGTATCAAGTATTATTGGCGATGATGCGCGACCATAGCCGTTATGTGTGCTTACAAGAAGAATCCAAGCTGGTCGGTATCATCGCTCACTCCGATATTGTCCAATGCTCCACCAATGACGCCCTTGCCCTGGTGCAAGCGCTGCAAAGCAGCGCCACCGTCGCTGAACTGGTGGCCGTCATGCCCCGTATTGATCGCTGGCTCGATCTCATGCTGACGCATCACGTACAACCCACGGAAATCATGGATATGATCAGCCACCTTTATGATCAACTGACCGTGCGCGCCATCGAGATCGCCTTATCGCAGATGATTGAAGCGGGCTACGGTCCGCCGCCGACGGCTTATTGCTGGTTATCCCTTGGCTCGGCCGGACGCCGGGAACAGATGACGCGAACCGATCAAGATCATGCCATCTTGTTTGCACCGGTTCCCCACAGCCAGCGTGAACAGGTGCGCCAGTACTTTATGACCTTGGCCGCACGAGTTGTTGAATCCCTGGTCGCTTGCGGCTTTGCGCCTTGCCGCGGCAACGTTATGGGTTCGTCACCTGACTGGTGCCGCGCGCTCGATGAGTGGCAGGAACGACTGGAAACTTGGATTGAAGAATCGCTCTCCAAAAACATCCGCTTGCTGACGATCTTTCTTGACTTTCGTGATATCTATGGCGATACGGTGCTGGCCAGCCAACTGCGTCACAGTGTCCACGATCTTTACCGCCGCTATCCCGTCGGACTGCATCACCTGGCCGCCGATGATTTGCAGCACCGTGCCGGCCTCAGTTTCTTACGTTCCTTTGTCACCGAAAAATCAGGCGAACACAAAGATGAGCTCGATCTCAAGCGCAGTTTGATGGTTCATATTGTCGACAGCGCACGCATCTTTGCGTTACGTGCCGGTATCGGTACGACCAATACGGTCGAACGTCTACAACAACTGCAGACGGCCAATACCTTCAGCACCGATGACGGCGAGCGCTTCATTCAAAGTTACTTAACGTTGATGGAACTGCGTATTTGTGAAAACATCCGCAGAAAAAACCGCGGCTTACCACCGGATAACTATATCAATCCCTATCAATTATCCAAACCGGAACAAAACCGGCTTCGTGAAGCGATTCAAGCGGTTAGTCGCTTACAACAGCTGACCGGTTCGGCGTTTCGCCTTCCCGGTTTTCTCTAACCTAGGATGAAGGAGGCTTTTCGATGGTATCGCGTATTTTCCATCACGTACGCTACTGGCTGAACAAAAATACCGAGATCGATGATCAGTCCTTAGAACGGTTGCGTATGGCTACTCACAGCCAGAAGAATCGCCGCCTACCCTTGCTACGCCGGCCGATTAACGACCTTCGTTTTGTTGTTTTTGATACGGAAACCACCGGATTTTCTCCTCAAAAAGACGCACTGATCGCGATCGGTGCTGTCGCCGTCACCAATAATGAGATCAACAGCGGTCACGTCTTTGACGCTTTGATCAACCCCCAACGGCCCATCCCGCCGGTCGTCCAAGAACTGACCGGCATCACCGATAGCGATGTGGAAGGGGCCAGCACGGTCTATCCTGTCTTGGCTGAATTTTTAGCTTTTATCGAAGGCAGTGTCCTTGTGGCGCACCGGGCCAGCTTTGATGTGGCTTTTGTTAATCAATCCTTGAAATCGATTCACATGGCCATGCCTAACCCGGTGATCGATACGCTGTCCTTATCCAAAGCCATCCATCCTCATCTCACCGATCATAGCCTTGATGGTTTGATCGAAACGTATAATCTGCCAGCGTACCCGCGCCATACCGCCCTCGGTGACGCCATGATGACGGCCCATCTTTTTACGATTTTGCTTCATAAGCTGCGAGAACGCCGGACGATTTTGACCCTTGGCGATCTCGCCCATATTGTTCATCAGGGCCATCTCTAAGATCATCCCGCACCCAGCGCCTATGGAGGGGATCAGACGCACCTTTTGAAAAAAAATAGCCACGATATGGCGCATATCGTGGCTATTTGCTTACCTCGTTATTGGATCAGTTCGGCGTTTTTATATCGCGCCCGATGATCCCATACATATATTGCGTGTAAAGATAATCGACCAGTCGCTCTTGATCCGTCGCCTGCCCCTGCAAAATGACGCGCAAAATTACAATCGTCACCAAACCAAACCACGCCGAGGGAGCCCATTCCATCGGCTGAGGCTGAAACACGCCGCGATGAATGCCATGGTTCAAAATCCCCGTCAGCCGATCAAAGTAACTTTGCAAGATCTCACGAAATTGCTCCTGTCGTTCGGCATTGGACCAGATGCACTTGACTAAAAGCTGGCAGAATTTACGATTTTCATTCGAGTAAGCAACCATGGCTCCGATCGCCGCCCGCACTTGCCCTTGCGGATCATCGGTTTGCGCAACCGCTTCGGCAACCGCCGAACTGAGTTGGCCAATGCCTTCTTCCATCAGAAAACAAATCAGCTCTTCCTTGCCGACAAAATGATAATAGAGCGTTCCTTTGGCGACTCCCGCACGCTCAGCCACTTCATCCATGGTTGCACGATCAAAACCTTTTTCCGCAAAGGCATCGACGGCACCCTGAAAGATTTGATTGGCCTTGCGCATGTGAATCATCCTTTCTTGTGCAATTACTCGACCTCTTCTTCACGCATCGCCAGCCGCGCCAAAGCAACCACTTTATCGTTGGGATTGAGCTTCATAATCGAGACACCCCGTGTTACCCGGCTTTGGAGGTTAATTTCATCGACATTCAAGCGAATCACCACGCCGTCGGTGGAAATGACCATCAGTTCATCGCCAGGGCGTACCACTTTTAAGCCGGCCAGTTGGCCTGTTTTACTGCTCAATTGCATCGCTTTGATGCCCTTGCCGCCGCGCTGTTGCTGGCGATATTCTTCAGCCGATGTGCGTTTGCCCATGCCGGTTTCGGTGATCATCAGCAACACATCTTCATCTTTGACCACTTCCACCGCCACAACCCGATCATCGGTGCCAAGGGCAATCCCCTTGACGCCACGGGCTGATCGGCCCATGTGACGCACATCGCTTTCGTTAAACCGCACAGCCATTCCTTTTTGGGTAGCCAACAGAATATCACTTTGCCCATCGGTCAGTTTCACACCGATCAAGCCATCGCCTTCATCCAAACTGATGGCGATCAGACCGTCTTTACGGGACGTATCATATTGCTCCAAACCGGTTTTCTTGACCACCCCGTTCTTGGTGGCCATGAGCAAATAAAGATCGGGCGAATATGTTTTGATGGGAATGACGGCCGTCACTTTTTCATCACCATTGATCGCCAACAAATTCACCATCGCTGTACCTTTGGCTGTTCGTGAAGCTTCCGGCACTTCATGGGCTTTGATGCGATACATTTTGCCGCGATCCGTGAAAAACAGCAAATAATGATGGGTCGTTGTAATAAATAAATGCTCGACAAAGTCGTCGGCTTTGGTGCCCATACCGGACACACCTTTGCCGCCGCGCCGCTGTGACCGGTAGGTATCAACGGGCAAGCGTTTGATGTAGCCATTATGGGTAACGGTGATCACCGCATCTTCTTCGGCAATCAGATCTTCGACATCCATTTCGGCACCGCTCGATAAGATCTCAGAGCGCCGAGCATCGGCAAACTTCTGGCGAATCTCCAGAATCTCCGTGCGGATAATATCGAGGACCATCCTCTCCGATTGCAGCACCGCCTCGTAATAGGCGATGGCTTCGAGCAGCGCTTTGTATTCTTCCTCAATTTTATCGCGTTCCAAGCCGGCTAACCGCTTGAGGCGCATATCTAAAATCGCTTGCGCTTGCTTTTCGCTCAGCTTGAACTCGTCCATCAACCGGGGACGGGCAACATCTTCCGTTGCTGACGAACGGATGATCTCGATGATGCGATCGATATTATCGATGGCAATGCGCAATCCTTCCAGAATATGCGCCCGATCTTGCGCCTTCTCCAGTTCGTAGCGTGTCCGGCGGACGATGATGTCTTTTTGATGCTCCAAATAATAGTAGAGCATATCGCGCAAATTCAACACGCGGGGCACACCGTCAACCAGGGCCAGCATGATTACGCCAAAGCTGTCTTGCAACTGCGTTTGCTTAAACAAGTGGTTGAGAACGACTTGCGGGTTCGCATCACGTTTAAGTTCTATGACGATTTGCATGCCTCGGCGATCCGATTCATCGCGCAGGTCACTGATGCCTTCGATTTTTTTATCCCGTACCAGTTCGGCAATCCGCTCTAACAACCGGGACTTATTGACCATGTAGGGAATCTCATGGACAAGGATGCGCATCTTGCCGCCGTTCATTTTTTCGATACGCGTTTTGGCGCGCATGATCACGCTGCCGCGGCCCGTCAAGTAGGCTTGACGAATGCCCTCCCGGCCCATAATCAAAGCGCCCGTGGGAAAATCAGGGCCTTTGACCTTTTGCATCAGATCTTGGATCGTGGCATCGGGTTGATCGATCAACATGACCACGGCATCGATCACTTCGCCGATGTTGTGCGGGGGAATGTTCGTGGCCATCCCGACGGCGATCCCCGACGAACCGTTAATCAATAAATTGGGTAACCGCGACGGCAGGACCATCGGTTCTTGCCGTTTTTCATCATAGTTCGGCTTAAACGGAACGGTGTTCTTTTCAATGTCCGATAACAAGTGGGTCGTAATCTTGGCCATCCGCAGTTCTGTATACCGCATGGCCGCCGCCGGATCACCGTCGACGGAACCAAAGTTACCGTGACCGTCGATCAGAGGATAACGAGTCGAAAAATCCTGCACAAGACGCACAATGGCATCATAGATCGCCGAATCGCCATGGGGATGATAGCGACCCATGACGTCACCGACGAGACCGGCCGATTTGCTGTAGGGTTTTTCCGGCGACCGGCCTGTCTCATGCAACGTATAAAGAATGCGCCGGTGAACGGGCTTGAGACCATCCCGTACATCCGGCAAGGCGCGAGAAACAATAACACTCATGGAATAATCGAGGAAGGATTTGCGCATCTCTTCCTCGAGATTAATGGGCAACACTTTACCGATGTATTCAGACACGTGATCTTCACTCCAAGCCACACAGTTACTCGATCTTCATCCTTCTATTATACCCAATTTTCATCGCTATGGATAGCTATGGAATTCGAACATTCTTTTTATTCCTTCACGTGCTTGCATACAAGCCGATTCTGATCATGATCATTACACTTGACCAGTAAATGTAAGTATGATCAATACCGCATTTAACCCAATGATGATCGATGTAATCAAATAACCCAACCGATTCGTCCACGGTGAATTTACGAGCGAACCCATGATCTCCCGACGCCGTGTAATCATCAACAAAGGGATGACCGCTGCCGGCAAGGAAAAGCTCAGCACCACCTGACTGATCACCAGCGCTTTCATCGGATCGATGCCGCACATGATCACCACCATGGCCGGTACCATCGTAATCAACCGACGGACAAGCAAGGGAATTTGCAGATTGACGAATCCTTTCATGATCGTCTGCCCCGCCATGGTACCCACAGCCGATGAGGAAAGCCCCGACGCCAGCAGCGCAATCGCAAAAACAGCACTGGACAACGAACCCAGCAGCGGTGCCAGCGATTGATGCGCTTGTTCAATCGTCTCCACTTCAACAGCATGAGTAAAAAACACCGATCCGGCCACAACAACCATGGCCGCATTCACGATAAAAGCAATGTTCATGGCAATGATAATGTCCCAACGGGTCAGGTGAAAATGACGCTTTTTTTGCTCCTCCGTTTCCGGTGTCTTGCGTGACTGCACCAACTGGGAATGCAAATAAATCACATGGGGCATCACCGTCGCGCCCAGCATCCCTACGGCAATCAGCAGCGCTTCACCGTTGGGCAAAGAAGGAACGAGCGTATGATAGCTTACTTGGGACCAGTTAGGTTTAGCTAAAAATAGCTCCAACGTATAAGCGCCACAGATCACCGCCACCAGCAAACCGATGATCATCTCCACCGTACGCTGGCCGTATTTTTCCATGTAGATGATCAACAAGGTCAAGACGCCGATGATCAAACCGGCCCACGGCAAGGGAATCTGCAAAAGCAAATACAATCCCAGCGCCCCGCCGAGAAATTCCGCCAAGTCGGTCGCCATGGCCGCCACTTCCGCCACAATCCATAAACACCAGTTGGTCCGGCGCGAAAATACCTTGGCACACATCTCCGGGAGATTCGATCCGGTGGCGATTCCCAGCTTGGCCGAGATGGTTTGCAAAAAGATCGCCATGGCATTGCTCCACAAGATCACCCAAAGCAGCGCATAATTAAATTTGGAACCGCCACTGATGTTGGTGGCAAAATTCCCGGGATCAATATAAGCAACTGAAACAATAAAAGCTGGCCCCAAATACCGTAACATCTGTCGAGCCCGTTGCCCGAACTGCGATCGATGGTAGGACTCAATATATATCCGATCTACCTGTACTGGCGCCACCCCATCAGCGTTGGCTGATTTGAGCAAGCCGATCACCTCATCCTTCGTATACGCTGCATCGCGAGTTGCATCGATAAGCGTCCTGGTGCAAGCAATCCAGGATCTTTATTGCGTACAATTTTTTACCCGCTTTAAATTATGGATGAGGCTGCTAATCGTGCCTGGACTTTGGGGAGCTTGGAACTAAAAACTTCACAAATCCTTACTACCCTAAAAAAATAAAAAGCTTCTTGAAACGATTTTCAAGAAGCAATCCATCAGCCAGGAAGACTGTATTCGCTATTGCGTATATCCATGATCAAGCACTGGTGCTCAGCCCATGGCGGCGCCACGAACGAATCAACCATTTTACCAAGAGCGTCAAGATCAATAAAGTCACGGCCATTAACACGATCGTACCCCCTGGTGCCCAATCAAAACCGTAGGATAAGGCCAAACCAAGAATCACGGCGGTGAGCGCATACCCTTGGGCCAGCCAAAAAGCATGAGCAAAACTGCGCGCCCATTGTAAGCTAGCCGCCACCGGCAACGTGATCAGCGAAGAAACCAGTAAAATCCCGACGATGCGCAGCGAAGAAGCGATGACCAGCGCCGCCAAGATCAACAAAACCAAATTCAGCGTCGATACCGGCAAACCGCTTAGCCGTGCTTTTTCCTCTTGCCAGGTAATATAAAAAAGCGGTTGATAGAGTATCGCTACCGTCACCGTGACGATCACCATGACGGCCGCCAAGATCAACAGATCCTGTTCATTGACGGCGACAATACTGCCAAAAAGGTAACTCATTAAATCCGATGAAGCCGAATTTTTTTGACTGAGTAAAATCCCCGCCAATCCGACCGCACCGGACAAGATGATGGCAATCGAAAGTTCCGCATAGTGCTGGTAGGTGCGGCGCAATTTTTCAATGGCCAGCACGGCCAATACGGAAAAACTCAAGGCCATCACCGGCGGATAGACGCCGGCTAAAATGCCGCCGGCCACACCGGCCAAAGACACATGGGCCAACGTATCACCGATCATCGATAACCGCCGTAACACGAGAAATAAGCCAATCGTCGGGCATAGCACGGCCACCATGATCCCGGCCAGCAGGGCCCGCTGCATAAATCCTTGCTGCAACCATCCCGATAACTCGAACATGCACTCACCACTTTTCGATCATCCTAATGATGGTGGTAGACAACTTCAACCACTTGTCCGTACAACCGTGATAAAATCTCCGTTTGCCGATCTTTAAACAAACTAACTTCCCCATGATAAAAAAGACGGCCGTTGACACAAGCTAATTTATTGACCCGTTCCGTGACCACACCGATATCATGAGAAACCATGACAATCGTCAAGCCCAAATCATGATTTAAATGGGTCATCAAATCATAAAATAAACTTTGCTGTTCGCTGTCCACACCAACCGTCGGTTCATCCAGCAACAACAGTTCCGGTTCACCGGCCAGCGCTTGGGCGATAAACACGCGCTGTTGCTGGCCGCCGGAAAGTTGGCCAATATGACGATGAGCAAAATCAGCCATACCGACGCGTTCTAAGCAATCAGCGACAATCTCCCGGTCCTGTGGATTCGGGCGAGCGAATAAACCGCGGCGCCCAATTCGTCCGGTGGCCACCACTTCGGCGACGGTGGCCGGAAAGGAAGCATTAAAAGCCGTCGCTTTTTGCGGCACATAACCGACCCGGGCGCGATTGGTGTTTTCCGTCAACGGCTTCCCCCAAAGCAACACTTCACCGGCGTCCGGTGTCACCAAACCGAGCATCAGCTTGAGCAACGTTGATTTACCGGAACCGTTCGGTCCGATGATGCCGTAAAAGTCATGGGGGTAGATTTCCAACTGAATATCGGTCAGCACAGTCCGGTCATCATAGGCAAAAGAAACGCCACGCAGTTCCACGACCGGTTCCGTTTGTATCTTATTGCGGTCACGCCAACGGGGGTGGTCAATTCGCTTGATCACGCAGCATCCCTTCTCTCCTTACCAGCAATGTTATTGAACTAATGCTTTTTGCAAATTCGCTAGATTCTCTCGTTGCAGCCACAAATAATCTTGATAATCGATCGCTTGCATTTGTTCTTCCGTCAACCCTTCCAACGGGTTTAAGACCAATGTGGCGGCGCCGGTCTCACGAGCGATCACTTCGGCTACCTTGGGGCTGGCTAAGGTTTCAAAAAAGATATAGCCAACCTGATTTTCCTTAGCAAACCGCACAACCTCAGCCATTGTTTTGGGCGTCGGCTCCGCATCAGGGGAAATGCCCATAATCCCCACTTGCGTTAACCCGTAGTCGCGGGCCAAGTAGGCGAAGGTTTGATGGGTCGTGATCAGTTGTTTGGTTTTTGCCTGGGCCAGCGCTTGTTGAAATTCTTGATCTAATTCATCAAGCTTGCCTATGTAAGCTTGGGCATTTTTTTCATAGTCATCCTTATGGTTCGGATCGGCGGCAATCAAGCCATTTTTTATATTTTCAACTTGTAATTTCGCCATGCGCAGCGACGTCCATACATGGGGATCAACACCACCCGTGTGAGCAGGCTGCTTATCAGTAACCTTCCCATCAAGATCATCGTGATGATTATCCTGCTCCGATGCCGGTAATAACGGCAACCCTTTGCTTGCTTCCACCAAGATTTGATTCTGCCCGTTGGCCGCCTTGGTGACTTTATCGATCCAACCCTCAAAGCCGGCGCCATTGTAGACGACGACTTTAGCTTGCGCAATTCTTTCCAGATCCTTCGCTGTTGGTTCCCAGTCATGGGGCTCTGATCCGGGAGGAACGATATTGGTCACATCTACGTGCTCACCACCGACTTCCCGGGTGAACTCATACATGGGGTAGAAACTAGCGACCACCGGCAGTTTCGATGATGCCGGCAATGCGGTGGCTTTTTCCGAACCGGCAGGGCTGCAACCGGCTAACCAAATCAACGTCAGTAAACTTGTCCCGAATACCATCAAACGTTTAAACCCGTTCATTTTCCCGCTCCTTCATCTTTTTTTACCGACACCGTCACAATGGGGCTGCCCACGAAAGAACTACTAGATGCCCTGATGATCCATCAATGTCAAGATCCAGCTTATTCAATAAGCAATAAATTAAGAAGGCTGTATCTCCAAATTATACGCTTCTCCCTGTGTGGAAGCAAATTTATCAAGCTTGGCATCGATGCAAACACCAAGGGGGCTTGCCTTGGCGAAGAGGATTTCTTGGCTCGGCGTCGAACAAACGTGACTAGAATAGAACATGGAGGCAAGCAAATTGAACGGAATGTTTTACGGCATCGGTGTCGGACCTGGCGATCCCGAGCTCATCACCCTGCGGGCAGCGAAAATTCTCAACTCCGCCGACATTGTCATCGCACCCTACAGCAAAGAAGGCCGCTCCAGTACCGCCCTCGCCATTATCGAAAGCCACCTCGGGGCCCAAACGGAAGTGTTTGCTTCCCTCTTTCCCATGACCTACGATGAAGAAGCACTTGCCAGCGCTTGGGCCGCTGCCCAAGATCAAATTGCCGCGTTCTTACAGCAAGGAAAAACGGTTGCTTTTATCACACTTGGTGATCCCATGCTGTTTAGCACCTATATTTACGTTTATAAAAAAATCAAACAACTTGGCTGGCCTATTGAAACGGTTCCCGGAATTCCCTCCTTTTGTGCGGCCGCTTCCCGTGCCGGTATTCCTCTCGCCGAAGGACAAGAAATGATCACGATTGTACCGGCCACTTCGGAGTGCAATGACCTCGATCCGATCTTTGAAAAAGCCGACAACTTAATTTTGATGAAAGTGTACCGTGAAAAAGATCAGATTATCGATCGACTGGCCAAACACAACCTCATCGATAATGCCGCTTTGATTAGCCGTTGCGGTCTCGAAGGTGAAATGATCATCCGTGATCTTGAGGAAGTCAAAGGCAAACCGGTGAACTACCTGTCGTTGATCATCGCCAAAAAATCACCGGCCATCTAACGGGCCCTCATCATCTCCAAAACAAAAGCGTTGCCGCCGGCAACGCTTTTTGTTTTGGCTTTGGTTTCGACCCTACCGATGCACTCAAGCGAGGAGTTTTACACAAAACCCACCGATTATCCACATTGTTTTCGCCAAAATTCGATAGTTTTCCACAACCACCATCGAAACATGGTGGCAAACCAAGAAAATTTCTCTAACAAAGTCCATGCGTAGGCCTTTGATTTTGAAGCAAAACCGTATTTTTTCCCCACATCCACCTTAAAAAAAAAAGTTATCCCCGTTTTTGTCCACATTGACCTTTTTTCTGTGGATAACTATAGGTGGACAAATCCCTGCTTTGCTTATGAGTAAGAAATAAAGATTGTATTCCATATAATGGTATTTAATTCGAAACTTAATCAAGTCAAATGTTACCTTGTTATCAAAAGCACAATATCGGTTGTCCTTATTTTTATTAAGTGATAAAATAAATACGCATTCAATGTTTCGTTTCGGTCCGTAGACAGCATTATTTTTTCAAAAAGGAGAATCGAGATGAAAACAAAGAAGCGATCCGTTGCCATCGCCACCTTGCTCAGTTTCCTTCTCCTCACCGGAACGGCCCAAGCGGCGACCACATCCTATACGGTCAGTCCAGGTGACAGTATCTGGAGCATCGGTCAAAAATTTAAGGTGACGGAAAAACAAATCATGGAGGCCAATCCATTTACGTCCACCACCCTCTATCCCGGTCAGACGATCAAGATTCCGATTTTCACCTACACGGTACGTACCGGTGACACCCTCTATAAGATCGGTCAAGCCTACGGCTACTCCGTTACTGAACTCACCCAAGTTAATCCGCAAATTAACAATGTAGCGAACCTCCAACCGGGACAAGTGATCAACTTACCTACATATCCACCGAAAATCTCTCCAGTGGCTACTTCAACGACAACCTCTTCGCCAAAAGCTGATGCCATCGTAGCCACGGCCAAGCGCTTTCTCGGGACGCCCTACCTTTATGGTGCAGCCCCGGGCCAAAGCAACAACTTTGATTGTTCTTCCTTCACCGCTACGGTCTTTGGTGCCAACGGTATTTCGTTACCGCGTATTGCCAGTGACCAAGCGCAAAAGGGAACCTTCGTTCCCACAGGTCAATTAAAAAAAGGTGACCTGCTTTGTTTCGCCAATTCATCAACCATTAACCTCAGTGGTTATCCACGGGTAGGTCATGTGGGCATTTACATAGACAACAATCAGTTCATCCATGCATCGAGCGGTGCCGGTTACGTCACCACCAGTACCTTATCCAACCCCTATTACAGCCAAATGTTCCTTTATGCCAAACGACTTTTTTAACGATTCGATCGCAAAAGCTCCTTGTCCACCTGGGACAAGGAGCTTTTATGGCTTTGGGGATTAGCGATGGTTAAAGACCACCACACGGGTCTCCGTTAATTCCTGCACCGCGTAGTGCGGGCCTTCCCGCCCGGTTCCGCTGTTTTTTACGCCGCCATAGGGCATATTATCGGCCCGGTACGTCGATACATCATTGATAATCACACCGCCCACTTCCAGTTGTTTGGCACAACTTAAGGCCACATCAATCGAGCGGGTAAACACACCGGCCTGCAAGCCATAAGCCGAATCGTTGACTTTGTCAATCGCTTCTTCCAGATAATCATAAGCCGCTACCGATACAACCGGCCCGAAAATCTCCTCACACCACACGGGCATCTTGGGATGGACATGGGTTAAAATCGTCGGTTGCACAAGCGCGCCTTGCCGTGTGCCGCCCATGACCAGACGGGCACCATCATCAACAGCCTGTTCCACCCAAGCTACAACCCGTTCCGCTTCTTTCTGATTGATCATCGGCCCCACATCGGTATGGGGATTCTTCGGATCGCCGATGATCAATTCACCGGTCTGCGCCGCTAACTTTTCCACAAATTCATTAAACACAAAACGATGGACCAGAATGCGCTGCACCGAAATGCAAACTTGGCCGGCATTGGCAAAAGCCATCCGCGCGCACTGCCGCGCCGCGCCATCCAAATCCGCATCATGGTGAATGATCGTGGCCGAATTCGAACCCAGTTCCATCGTCGACTTCCGCAAACCGACCCGTTGGCGAATATGTAAACCCACTGCATAGGAGCCGGTAAAGGAATAAGCGGCAAAACGGGGCTCATCCAAAAGCCACTCACCAACCGTGCTGCCGGCGCCAAAAAGCACATGAAACCAACCGGCCGGCAGTCCGGCTTCGGCTAAATATTCCGCTAATTTCAGCGCAATGAGCGGCGTCGCCGATGCCGGTTTGGCCACAATCGCATTGCCGGCCGCCAGGGCCGGGCCGACCTTATGGCAAAGCAGATTCAACGGGAAGTTAAACGGGGAAATGGCACATACCACACCAAGGGGCACACGCAAGGTAAAAGCCAAACGATTTTCCGATCCCGGAAAAGCATGGACCGGCACCGCTTCGCCCGTCAACGCCATCGCTTCATTGGCCGAAAGGCGCAGCGTTTCCGCCGCCCGGCCCACTTCGGCGATAGCATCTTTCAAGGGCTTGCCGGCTTCAATGGCGATGAGCTCACCCAGCTTTTCTTTATTGACCGTTAAACGTTCTGCCGTTTGCTGCAAAATGGCGGAACGCCGCCAAGCCGGCAAGGGTGTTTTCAGCGCCAGTTGCGCCGCGTCAACGGCCTTGGTGACATGGGCCTGCTCCGCTTGCGCCACATGGGCATAGACTTTTCCAGAAAACTTATCAAGCACAGGTATGGTTGTACCTGTTGTTACCCATTGACCGTCGATAAACAGGCCATAGACCTTTTTATCCTGATCCATTCAATTATCCTCCTTTTGTTTGTGGAACTCCCATTGAAACCGTCAACGTTGCATCCGTGCGGGGAATCTCATTCCATCCAAGCAAAGGATTACCACGGCTTCCGCCGAGATAACGGCCAAAAGGCAAATAACTGATCACGATCGAAAGCAGCAAACAAACCATCACACAGATCAAGGACGTCGCCAACATCATCATGGAAGGGTTTAACACCGGCCAGGCCTTACGCACCGCATCAGCCGTATAGTCCAGGACCAAGGCATGAGCCAAATAACCAAAATACGAATGCTGGCCCAGCAAACCATTCAAACGCGCCATCCACCCCCCTTTGTCCACCAGCCACAGCGATAGTCCATAGATCAACACCAGCGACGACAGCACCAACGCGATCACCGAAGGTTTGAACAGCGACGCAGCATCCATGTCCACCGTGATCCCATCGGCACCCATCTGCACGGTATCGATAAAAAAGAAAAAAACATAGCTCAAAAAGCCAATCCAAACAAAGCCGTTTTTAATTTGTACCTGCGCCACCCAAGCGCGCCATTGGGTCACTTGCAGGCCGGCCAAGGCACCAAGGGCAAAATAAAAAAACCAAAAAATAAAATTACGATCACGAAAGTCAACAAAGGCTTGACGAATCAAGGGATAATCAAGGGCGGCATCGAAACCGGGAAGTTGATAGACATAAAACCAACCTAACGCCAGGTAAAGTAACAACAATCCCCCATAGGCCAGAACCACTTGCCGCTTGGTCTGCAGATAAGGCTTACCCCATAGGTACAAGTGGCGAAACACCGGAAAAAGCAGATAATACTGCAGGATCATGATGACGAACCAAAGATGATAACAGACCCATCCCGAAAGCGTTTGAAAGCCGAATTCCATGAATCCCGTCCACAGATCGGGCGTTTCGGGGGCAAAGCGGCCATAATAAACGATGGCCCATAAAAAGTACGGGACACCGATCTCCAATAACCGTTTACGGATGAAGCTTGGGTAATGAAGACGTTCATGATAATTATAGAAAAGTACAAAACCGGTAATCAGGATAAAAGCAGGTACGGCAAATTTACAGAGCTGATAAAGTAATGAAAGCAACACCACATCGCCCATCGTCACATTCGATTGTCGAATAAAGGCGCCTAATGTATGCTGCAGCACCACGGCTAAAAAAGCCAAGCCTCGTAATTGCTGAATTTCCAGAATCAACGCTTTCAAGTATGCTGTCCACCTTCGCCAAACGAATACAACGGTTAATCGATCTCATTATAAACGCAACCGGCATTTTACCCAATAACAAATCAAGAGCAGAAAAAAAAACTGTGCAGCCCGGCGGCTACACAGTTTTTTGGCATTGTCGATGATTACACATCCAAATTACGTACATAACGAGCATTTTGCTGAATAAAATCACGGCGCGGTTCCACACGATCGCCCATCAACGTCGTAAAGACATCATCAGCTTCGGCCGCACCTTCCATGGTCACTTGCATGATCGTCCGCGTCGCCGGATCCATCGTCGTTTCCCAAAGCTGCGTCGCATTCATTTCACCAAGGCCTTTGTAGCGCTGAATCGTAATCCCATCGCGACCGATCTTGGTCAGGTGACGATTTAACTCTTCGTCACTGTAAAAGTACTTGATATCGCGCCCTTTTTTCACCTGGTAAAGCGGCGGTTGCATGATATAAATATAACCTTTTTCCACCAAGGGTTTCATGTGGCGATAGAAGAAGGTCAGCAATAACGTGCGAATGTGACTGCCATCGACGTCGGCATCGGTCATGATACAAACCCGGTGATAACGGGCCTTGCTGATATCAAAATCTTCACCGATACCGGTGCCGAGCGCGGTAATAATCGCCCTGATTTCCTCGTTCGAGAGAATCTTATCGAGACGCGCTTTTTCTACGTTGAGAATCTTGCCTCGAATCGGCAAAATCGCTTGAAAACGGCGATCCCGTCCTTGCTTGGCACTGCCACCGGCGGAATCTCCTTCGACGATATACATTTCACAAAGCGACGGATCGCGCAGCGAACAATCGGCCAGTTTGCCCGGCAACGTAGTGGACTCCAAGGCGCTTTTCCGCCGCGTTAATTCCCGCGCTTTACGCGCGGCTTCCCGTGCCCGGAGCGCCATGACCGCTTTTTCGAGAATCCGTTTACCGACAGCCGGATGTTCTTCCAGATAAGTGCTTAAGCCTTCATTGACGGAAGAGTCCATAATGCTGCGTACTTCCGAGTTGCCCAGCTTGGTTTTGGTCTGCCCTTCAAACTGCGGTTCCCGGACTTTTACCGAGATCACCGCCGTCAAACCTTCACGAATATCTTCACCGGAAAGGTTGCTGTCATTTTCCTTGATCAGATTGAATCGGCGACCGTAATCATTGATAACCCGGGTCAACGCCGATTTAAATCCGGCTTCATGAGTGCCGCCTTCTTGAGTATGAATATTGTTGGCATACGATAAAATGTTTTCGTTATAGCCGTCATTATACTGCAGCGCCACTTCTACCTGTACGGTGTCTTTTTCCGCGGCAAAGTAAATCACTTTCGGGTGAAGCACGTCTTTGTTGCGGTTCAAATACTGCGCAAAATCAATAATGCCGCCGTCATGCTTAAAGACCGTTTCTTGTTCGGTGCGGCGATCGATCAAAGTGATCTTGACGTTTTTATTCAAAAAAGACAACTCACGCATACGCTGCGCCAGCGTCTCATAGTGATACTCTAACTCTTCAAAAATCGTTGAATCGGGCTTGAAGTGAATCATGGTACCGGTACTTTCGGCCGGACCAATCACCTTGAGTTCGGTCATGGTGACACCGCGTTCGTAGTGCTGCTCGTAGGTTTGACCGTTACGACGTACACGAACACATAATTTTTCCGAAAGGGCATTGACAACGGAAAGACCGACACCGTGCAAACCACCGGACACTTTATAACCTTCGCCGCCAAATTTACCGCCGGCGTGCAAAATGGTTAAGGCCACTTCTACGGCCGGTTTTTGCATCTTGGGATGAATATCAACGGGAATCCCCCGGCCGTTATCACTGACTTGGATGCTGTTATCTTCGTGGATAATCACTTCGATCGTGTCACAATAGCCGGCTAAGGCTTCATCGATGGAGTTATCCACAATTTCATAGACGAGGTGATGCAAGCCCCGGGAACTGGTCGACCCAATGTACATCCCTGGACGGCGACGAACGGCCTCTAATCCTTCCAGTACTTGTATCTGACTAGCATCATAGCGTTGATCAACTTGGCCGTTTGATGATATTTGATCCGCCACCCGAATACCCTCCATCCCTGTCTGACGGTAACTACACCGCACACAAATCTATTCTACAAAGATGTAGTATACCACAAAACAAAGCAATTGAGTTATTTTTTATCGTCCTTCATCCATGGCTTTGAGCATGGTGACGATATTGTTGCCCCGTTTCATCAAGGTCATCGAAGAAATGGGCGAGATATAGGCACGATGGCGAGTGACAATAAACGATTTTTCTTTTCCGGTCTCAGCAATATTTTTTACTTTTCCCGATTGGTCAAAGCTTTTGATAAACTCCTGCGTCGTATTGGCCTGAGCGGCACTTTCCAGATCAATGATCACCACAATATCGTCTTTGGGTACAACCACGTCGCTACCAAGATGCAAAAACATCCGCTCATCCTCCTTCCGGATCCCGTTGAATCTTACCTTCATAAACACGAAAAATCGCTGATTGTCGAATCAGCGCCTCCGGTAATGCTTGTAAATGAGTAGTGGTAATGATCACTTGAATCGGTTGTTGATTGAGTTCGGTCAACAGTTGCTCACGGCGCAACGGATCGAGCTCACTCATCACATCATCAAGCAATACGATGGGGGGTTCCTGACGGATGGACGCAATCAACTGAACTTCCGACAATTTCAAGGCCAAAGCAATACTGCGTTGCTGGCCTTGCGAAGCATAACTGCGGGCATCACGCCCGTTGAGATAAAGATTCAAGTCATCACGATGGGGACCGGTCAATGTGGTTTGGCGGAGAATTTCTTCTTCACGACTCATGGCCCAGTGACGCAAAATTGCCGTCGGCCAAGCCGCACGATCGGCAGGCAAGGGCAACGATGAACCGTAGGTGATCTCCAATTCTTCTTTACCGGCACTTAGGGAGCGATAAATTTGACGAGCCTTCGGAGCTAATCGCGCCACACCGTCTAAACGACGCGCCAATAAGGTGGCGCCGCACCGTGCCATTTGCTCATCCCAAAGTTCGATGTCATGGACCTTGGCCAATTGGTTACGAATTTGTTTCAGTAATGCATTGCGCTGCGATAGCATACGCTGGTAATGAACCAATACCTGATGATAGGCCGGACTGGCTTGACTTAGTTCCCGATCAAGAAAACGCCGCCGCTGGCCTGGTGAACCTTTCACCAACGATAAGTCTTCCGGTGAAAAAACAACCGTATTCACTGTCTGGGCCAGTTCATTCATCCGTTTGAGCTTACGCCCGTTGACGCGCGCCCATTTACGCTGCTGGCCAAAAGCTAATTCCACCGTCGTCGCCGGGAGATCCGGCGAGGTAGCAGCACCGTTACCCGCCGCTGGCCTTCCTTGGGCCACAATCCGATAAAAAGCCGCTTGCCACTTCACCATTTCGGCATCTTTGGCGTCACGGTGCGATCCGGCACCGCTTAATAAGGTAACGGCTTCCAATAAATTGGTTTTTCCTTGACCATTGGGACCGACAAAAATATTAACGCCTGGCTGCAAATCAACAGCCATTTCCGCATAATTACGAAACTGTGTCAGTTCCAATCGCTGGATTTTCATGGATTATACCGTGCGCACAGGCACAATCAAATAAAGATAGCGCTCATCTTGCAGCGGACGCAAAACCCCTGGCACCAGTGTACCTGACAAATCTAAATAGACTTGATCGCCGCCGATGACCCGCAATGCTTCTTGTAGATAACGATAATTAAAGGCAATGGGGATAGGTTCACCTTGCATATCGATCCACACTTCTTCATAGATGTGGCCCACTTCCGGTGAATTGGAGCGAATTTGCAGGGAATCTTTATCCATGGACAGCTTAACGATATTCGATCCTTCTTTACCGATCGAAGCCAAGGACGCACGATCCACGGCTTCCGAAAGCGCTTTGACCGAAATGGTTATCCTCGTTTTCCACTCCCTGGGGATTACTTGTTGATACTTGGGATATTGTCCATCAATGATGCGTAAAATGACACGTAAGCGATCAGCCTCGAGCAATACTTGCGACGAAGTCATGATCATGTGCAGTTCCTGATCATCGTCATCGAGCAGTTTGGCCACATCAGATAAGGTTTTCCCGTGCAAAATCAGTTGACGGGGCTCGGCGATTTGTTGGTGAACCACTTCACCGACGAGCATCGCTAACCGATGGGTATCCGTAGCTACCCATCGCAATCCATCAGGATGAAAATCCCAGAGAACACCGGTAAACCAAGGCCGTGCTTCATCGGTCGAAGCTGCAAAAGAAACTAATCGAGTCATTTCCTTGAAATTACTGGCTTTGAGGGTCACGCGATCACCATCAAGGATGGTCGGTAATAAGGGAAACTCTTGCGGATTCATCGTATTTAAGGTGACTTCGGAGCCATGATAACGTACTTTAAGCGCTGCATGGTCACCGGCTGTGGAAAACATCACCGGAGAATCAGGCAAACGGCGCACCATTTCATTGAAAACACGAGCGTTAACCACAGTGGCACCGGATTGATTGGTCTGTACAGGAATTTTATATTCAATACCAATTTCCATGTCTGTTGCCACCAAGCGTAATACATGATCATTGGTTTCCATGTAGATACCGCTTAACACGGGGATTTGTGGTTTCGATGATACAGCTCGAATCACTGCGTTAACACCTTCAAGTAATTCCGGACGGGAACAGGTAAATTCCATCAAAATACCTCCTTGCGGGTAGGTGGATAACCGGTAAATCGGCGCCCCAAAATAAAAAAGGAGACACTACAAAGCAAATGGTGCTCCTTCTCTCTCTCTCTTTTAAAAAGATCGTCGTAGTAGTAGGGAGCGTGAATATGTGGAAAAGTAGATAAAACCCTGATGGTGTATCTGTTTGTAATGTGGATAACTTTGTTGATAACTAGGGTTATCGGGGGATAACTTTAGGATTGTTCGATTTTTTCCTTTAACAATTGAATGGTCATAGCGAGTTGAGGATTTTCAGAGATATCTTTTGATACTTTTTCATAAGCATGCATGACCGTAGTATGGTCACGGCCGCCAAATTCTTCCCCAACCTTCGGCAAGGAGATATCCATCATTTCACGGGCCAGGTACATCGCGATTTGTCGAGGAAACGCAACTTCACGGGTGCGTTTTTTTGCTTTTAAGTCTTCAATTTGCAGACCGTAATGAAGGGATACGGCTTTTTGAATGTCGATGATCGTAATCGGTTTCGTCCGTTGTGACGGCATCAGGTTACGCAGCGTTTCTTCCGCCAGTTCTACCGTCATCGGTTTACCGGCCATCGAAGCAAAAGCCATGACGCGATTTAAGGCGCCTTCGAGCTCCCGAATGTTTGATTGAATTTTATTGGCGATAAAGGCCATGATTTCATTCGGAACATCTAATTGTTCCAAAATGGTTTTTTTGCGCAAAATAGCGATCCGCGTTTCTAAATCGGGCGGATGAATATCGGTGATCAATCCCCATTCAAAGCGGCTGCGCAACCGGTCTTCCAGCGTGGGAATTTCTTTTGGCGGGCGGTCGGAGGAGATGATGATCTGTTTGGTTGATTCGTGGAGTTCGTTAAAAGTGTGGAAAAATTCTTCTTGCGTACGTTCTTTATTCGCTAAAAATTGAATATCATCGATCAATAGTACATCGATGTTGCGATAGCGGTTGCGAAACTCAACGGTTTTATCGTCACGGATCGCGTTGATCAGTTCATTGGTGAATTTTTCGGACGATACATATAAAACCCGTGCTTGCGGTCGTTGGCCGATAACGTGATGACCGATTGCTTGCATGAGATGGGTTTTCCCTAATCCCACGCCGCCATAAATAAAAAGCGGGTTATAGGCGCGGGCCGGCGCTTCGGCGACGGCCAGGGAAGCAGCATGAGCAAAGCGGTTGGAATTGCCGACCACGAAGGTATCAAAGGTATATTTCGGATTTAACGGCGGCGGTATGTAATCATCGTTTTGGATCTGTCGTCGCAGCGGATCAGCCATGATCTTGGTATCTTGGCTGGGCGAAATAAAGCGGGCCTGCACGGTCTCCCCAAGTACCGTGTTTAAGGAGTTGCGAATCAACGTGGCATAGCTTTTTTCCAGCCAATCTCGCGCCAGGTCGTTGGGCACACGAATAAAAGCCTCGCCGTTGTGAATCGAAACGAGATGGGTGTTTTTGAGCCAAGTGTCGAAACTGGCTGGGTTTAATTCCTGTTTCAAGATCTCCAGGGTTTGTTGCCAAATCCCGGTTAAAGGCGTCTGTGTCACAGGACGTACCTCCATATCCGGTTGTTTTATCATTTGTCCACTTACTATCCCCGATTTTATACAACCAAGCATCCCTGGTGCAGTCAGCATTTTTTGTACTTGATGATGAGATTTTCCCCAATCCATGGCGATTGTGATCAACAATTTCTGTGTATAACTAGAGAATGGCCATTATTGACCTGTGGTCCTTGTCGAAGGTCTGGGGATTACGTCATCAAATCATGCACGTTTCGTCCACAGCTTGTGGATGACTAACGTAAAAATCGTGGAAAAATGCGATGTCTGCTGTTGTGGATAAGGCTTATCCACAATTGTACCTTCTTGTCGAGTTATCCACAAGTACGTTTCTGTCAAAAAATTAATCGATACACCCGGATGCGTTGCTTGACTTTTGATTGCTTTTCCACCTATAATATTTCTGATTGCGACTTCATGGTCACGATGGCCTTGTGGATAGCAGAAGCAGCAATGAAGGGGGTGTTCGTTTTGAAACGTACCTATCAACCGAAAAACCGTAAGCATAAACGGGTGCACGGCTTTCTCAGCCGCATGAGTACCCCAAATGGCCGCAACGTCCTGAAGCGGCGTCGTGCGAAAGGAAGAAAAGTACTCAGTGCATAAGGCCGCTTCGGTGGCCTTCGTTTTTTTATGACTGATTATCCCTTCCGTGTAATGAAGTACATCTACGTAAGTTACACAAGCTAAGACCGGGTGATGCCTTCGTAAGATTCACTTATGTTGGCATAACTCGGCTTTTTTTCGGATATACTTGCTGTTATGGGGGTGTTTTCTTTGCTTCCCCGTACTTTCCGCTTACGTCGCAATCAAGATTTTCAAAAAGTGTACCAGCGGGGCCAATCCATTGGTGGCCGTTATGTGGTGCTCTATCGTTTGCATCATCAGGGAACGGCAATTTCCTCAAAGGTGAAAGATAAAATCGGGTTCTCTCCTGCCTTGGGACAACGTTTTGGTTTTTCTGTTTCATCCAAAGTCGGTAATGCGGTTACGCGCAATTACATTAAGCGGGTATTTCGCGCCATCTGCCGCCGTCATGCCCCGCATATTGCAAAAAATCATGATATTATTTTAATTGCGCGCCATAAAATAAAAGGAATTCATTTTGAGCAAGTCGAACAAGATATTGTTCGTCTCTTGAAAAGGGGTAAGTTATGGGTGGAGGATTGAAGAGCGTGCGAATCGTTGATGGATTGATCATGCCGATTCGTTTTTATCAACGCTATATCTCTCCCCTGCGCGGGCCTTCTTGTCGCTTTTTTCCGACATGTTCTCAATATGCCATCGATGCATTACAAAAATATGGTGTGGTCCGTGGCACGATCAAGGCGATAGGACGGATTTTGCGGTGTCATCCTTTTCATCCAGGTGGATATGACCCTGCGTAAGCATGCTTTTCCGGTCCCATAGGCTAAGGGGCAATGGCATGAAATACATAAGGGATCACGCTGAAGGAGGACTGCTCAACCTTGTGGGATCAGTTCGTTGGTGGATTTACAAAGCTCATTGAGTGGTTTTATACACTTACGGTGAGCATGGGTGTGCCAAGCTATGCGCTGGCGATTATCCTTATTACCATTGTCGTTAAGATAGCCTTATATCCCTTGACGGCAAAACAAATGAAGTCCATGCGGGCGATGGCCGAGCTGGCACCCAAACAAAAAGCATTGCAAGAGCGCTATAAGAAAGATCCGCAAAAACAACAAGAAATGATGATGGAACTCTATAAGGAGCATGGGATCAATCCACTGAGCGGTTGCTTACCCTTGCTTCTTCAGTTTCCGATTTTGATTGCTTTTTACAACGCTTTGATGCATTTGCAGTACACCGTACCGGAACATGCCGGTTTTATTTGGCTATTGAATTTATCAGATCCCGATCCGGCACACATTTTGCCGGTATTAGCGGGGGTAACCACCTATATCCAGATGAAAGTATCAACAACACCTTCATCCGGATCCAATGCCCAAGCGGAACAAACGCAAAAGTTAATGACTTATTTTATGCCCTTTATTATCGGCTACATGGCCATGAACTTTGCTGCAGGACTGGCGTTATACTGGGTGACGTTTAACACAGCCGGTATAGTCCAACAACTCTTCATCAATCGGAGCTTTAAAATCCAGAAGGGAGAGAAAGCGGCCGGATGATCCAACCTATCAGCATCGAAAAAACAGCTCGAACAGTTGAGGAAGCACTTCGTGCTGCTCTCGATGAACTTCAAGTTGAGCAAAATGATGTAGAGGTTCAAGTTATTGAAGAAGCTTCGAAAGGTTTTCTAGGTTTTATCGGCGGACGTCCTGCTCGAGTGCTTGTCACGGTAAAACCGGATGCCGTACGGGATGCAGTACGTTTTTTGCGTGATGTTTTTCAAAGGATGGACGTTACGGCGGAGATCCAGACGGAATGGCGCGATAAAAATCTGTTGATTCAGTTTGTCGGTGATGATCTGGGGATTTTGATCGGCCGTCGCGGCGATACGTTAGATGCATTGCAATATTTGACGAACTTGGTGGTCAATCGAGCATTAGATGGTCATGTGCGGATTGTCTTGGATGTGGAAAATTATCGCCAGCGCCGTGAGGAAACACTGGTGCGGTTAGCCAAGCGTTTGGCCGATAAAGCCAAGCGTACAGGCACTCGAGTTGTGTTGGAACCGATGAGTCCGCAGGAACGGCGCATCATTCATACGACATTACAAGAGGATGATCGTATTTCCACCCATTCGGAGGGGGAAGATCCTTTTCGTAAGGTTGTCATCATTCCGAAAAATCCGGCTCGTCGTATGCGCAGTAATGATTCGGATGCAATGAAAACCAATTTGAAGTCCGATCGCGGAGCAACCCGCACCGGTGGACGTAAGTCTTTTTCTGATGAAAAGATCAAAACCACCGGCGATCATCAATGGGCCAATCGCTCATCCGATCGTCACGATGGTCGCCCGGATCAAACAGAAATCGATGGCAATCAAAAGGAAGAAAAAGAATCAACTCGTCAATTTGGTAATTACGGTAATCTGCGTCCCGGAGCGAATAAACGTGATTATCGTATGCCTCGCCCATTCAGTGGGAATACCAAAATTTCACGAGGTGCTACTCCATTAAGTACGGTAGCAGCCAAGGAAAGCGATAAAGAAGAACCTCAAGATAACGATTAGTGTCATACGAATGGGTAACCATTGGGGAAATATATGAATTGATCAAAAAGCGCTTCGGCGCTTTTTTTCCTATCTACGTTTTTCTTGAGGACGTTGAAAAAGTAAGGAGTGAATGGCTTGTACAATGATACGATTGTTGCTATTGCCACTGCCTTAGGGGCCGGTGGTATCGGCATCGTTCGCATAAGTGGTCCCGATGTGCGATTGATCGTTTCACAAATTTTTCGGCCACGCTATGCAGGAACACCGGATACATGGGCAAGTCACACACTTCATCTTGGGGGGGTTATACGTCCCAGCGACGGACAAGTGATCGATGAAATTTTATTGGCATGGATGAAAGGGCCGCGAACGTATACCACGGAAGATGTGGCCGAATTTCACTGCCATGGCGGTTCAGTAGCGGTTCGGGAAGTGATGGCCCTGGTGCTGGCTTGCGGTGCTCGCCCAGCCGAGCCCGGTGAGTTTACCCGACGGGCTTTTCTTGGTGGACGGCTTGATCTGGCGCAGGCGGAAGCAGTGCTGGATGTGATCAATGCCAAGACCAAGGATGGATTAGCAGTAGCTGTTGGACAACTTCGGGGGAAGCTATCAGAACGGATTACGGCACTACGGGCTCGCCTGCTGCCAATCATGGCTCATTTGGAAGCAATGATCGATTTTCCCGAAGAAGATCTGCCTGATTTGGACATTGCCCAGACGATCACCGAATTAGCTGCGGTGCGCAAAGAATTGGTTGAGCTCATTCGCCGCGCTGATACGGGCCAGGTGTTACGGGAAGGTTGGAAAACGGTGATCGCCGGTCTTCCGAATGTGGGAAAATCAAGTTTGCTTAACGCGTTATTAAATGAACAACGAGCGATTGTTACTGATATTCCCGGCACAACCCGTGACGCGATTGAGGAGTTTATTGACTTGCAAGGAATTCCTTTGCGTTTGGTCGATACGGCCGGTTTACGTGAAACCGATGATCCGATCGAACAAATCGGCGTAGAAAAAACCCAGCAGTATCTGGCCAACTCCGATCTTGTCTTGCTGGTACTCGATGCTTCGAGACCCTTACTTCCGGAAGAAAGAAGCCTGATTGAATCCTTTGGTGAGCGGCCTATGGTCGTTTTGCTTAATAAATTTGATCTGGTTGATCATTATGACGATGAGCAGCGTCTTCGTGATCTCGTTCCGCAAGCGGATATTGTGCCTCTGTCAGCACGTACTGGTTGGGGACTCGATCAACTGGCCGAGGTGCTTCGTCGGCGGGTCTTTGCATTGAATGAAGATACGGCGATGGTGGAGCGCGATCTGTGGATCACGCGGTTACGTCATCGAGATTCGTTAGTGAAAGCACAGGATTTTCTTGCGCAAGCAGAACGCGATTTTCGTCAAGGAACGGCACCTGATTTTATCACCATCGATCTGCGTGGTGCCTGGGAGGTATTAGGCGAGATTACCGGTGAAACGGCTTCGACTGATTTGCTGGATCAGATCTTTGCTTCTTTTTGTATTGGTAAGTGACGTAGCTGGATAGGAGTTTATACGATGAATTTCAATGCGGGTAACTATGATGTGATTGTCATCGGTGCCGGTCATGCTGGTTGTGAAGCCGCCTTAGCTGCGGCCCGTATGGGTTGCCGGACCTTAATCATTACCATCAGTTGGGACAATGTCGCTTTGATGCCTTGTAATCCTTCCATTGGCGGACCGGCCAAAGGTCATTTGGTACGGGAAGTGGATGCCTTGGGTGGTGAGATGGGCAAAGCGGCTGATGCGACGGCGATTCAAATCCGTATGCTTAATACAGGCAAAGGCCCGGCAGTGCATGCGTTACGGGCGCAGGCTGATAAAAAAGCTTATCAGCGGTACATGACCGGTATCCTGGAGAATCAAGATCGCCTTGACGTCCGGCAAGGCATGGTCGAGGACATCTTGTTTGACGATCACCGTGTCACCGGTGTGCGGTTACAAACGGGCGCTGTCTTTACGGCACCGGCGGTGATCGTCACGACTGGTACCTACTTGCGTGGACGGGTGATTATCGGTGATTTGGCTTATGCCGGCGGGCCGAACGGTTATTTTCCTTCGATGGAGCTAAGTGCTTCGTTACAAAAAGCCGGTGTGAAAATGGGACGGTTCAAAACAGGCACACCGGCGCGCATTGACGGACGGACGATTGATTTTTCGAAATTGATTGAGCAACCCGGTGATGATGTCCCGTTACGGTTTTCGTTTTTATCGCCCCATCAACAACGGCGGCAGATCTCTTGCTGGTTAGCCTATACGACTAAAGAGACCCATGAGATTATCCGTAATAATCTGCATCGGTCTCCTTTGTATTCCGGTGTGATCGAAGGGACCGGTCCTCGCTATTGCCCTTCTATCGAAGATAAAGTGGTGCGCTTTGCTGATAAGGAAGCCCATCAAGTGTTTATCGAGCCTGAAGGTGACGGATCGCATGAAATGTACATTCAAGGAATGTCCACTTCATTACCGGAAGATGTGCAATTGGCAATGCTTCGTTCCATTGTGGGATTGGAAAAGGTAAAGATCATCCGACCTGCTTATGCGATTGAGTATGATTATGTTGACCCTACACAGTTGCTGCTCTCGTTGGAACATGGTCAACTTAAGGGGCTTTTTTGTGCCGGGCAAATCAACGGTACATCCGGTTATGAGGAAGCAGCGGCGCAAGGGTTGATGGCCGGTATCAATGCGGCGTTAGCGGTGACCAACCGGGAACCACTGATCCTCAAACGTTCGGAAGCCTATATCGGTGTATTGATCGATGACTTGGTGACGAAAGGTGTTATGGATCCCTACCGGATGTTGACGTCCCGCGCGGAGTACCGCTTATTGCTTCGTCAGGATAACGCCGATCAACGGTTAACGGAAATCGGCCATCGTATTGGTTTAGTTGATGAACAGCGGATGCAACGCTTACGTACAAAGTTAGCGATGATTGATGAGTTGAGAAATCGCTGGCAAAAAACAGTCGCTACATCGGCTCATCAACCGTTGAACGAACTGCTTAAAGCCAAGTCGACAGCATCCTTAACACGAGGTGTTTCACTTTTTGACTTATTGCGCCGGCCGGAGTTAACTTATGCTGAGCTGTTGCCCATTTTTCAATCGCTATACAACGCGGATGACGGCTCCGTTTCGGAGGAAATTGATCAGGAAGTGGCCGAACAAATTGAGATTATGGCGAAGTTCGAAGGATACTTGCAAAAGCAAGCCCAGCAGGTAGAGCGTTTTAATAAATTAGAAACAAAGCGCTTACCGCCTGATCTCAATTATCATGATGTGGTGGGATTATCGGCTGAGGCAAGACAAAAATTAGCGGACCGTAAACCCACTTCGATCGGACAAGCCACACGTATCTCCGGTGTTAATCCGGCTGATATCAATGTGTTGCTTGTTTATCTGGAACAACGGCGACGGCAGCGGTAAAGGAGGCTTTTGAATTGGATAAAGAAAAAGCGGCCAAAAAAACTGCTTGGACCAACGAAGAATGGACACAGTTTCATTCTGTACTTACCCAAAGCCTTGGTGCTTGGTCGTTAGCATTAACAGATCAACAAAAAGATCAAGTACAGCACTACATTCAACAGATGCTGCAAATCAATGGCGTCATGAACCTGACGGCCATCACTGATCCGGCTGGTGTAGCTGAAAAACACATCGCCGATTCATTAAGTTTGCTTACCTTACCGCTTAATAAAGCGATTAACGAATTGATCAATACCGATCAATTGTCTGTAGCCGATATGGGAACCGGTGCCGGCTTTCCGGGGTTGCCACTGGCGATCGTTCGTCCTCAATGGCACGTCAGTTTAATGGATTCCTTACAAAAACGGTGTCGCTTTCTTACGGATGTGAAGGATCAACTGGGTTTAGCGAATGTATCTGTATATAGTGGCCGTGCCGAAGAAATCGGGCAACAAGAAAAGCACCGAGCGAAATATAATCTCGTACTTTCCCGAGCTGTAGCGCGTATGTCTGTCTTAAATGAGTATTGCCTTCCCCTTCTCAAGACTGGCGGAATGTTCGTCGCTTTCAAAGGGCCAGATGGAGAAAGTGAACTTCTCGAGGCCGAACGTTCGATCGCATTGTTAGGTGCAAAATTAGTAGCCGTTCATACGTTATCGTTGCCGCTGTCGGGCGATCAACGAACGATGATTATCTTACAGAAGATCAAAACCACGCCATCGCTTTATCCCCGTAAGCCCGGTATTCCGGCCAAGCAACCTCTTTAAAAATGTTCCACGTGGAACATCAAGAAGGTCAAGGAAAGGCAATGTTCCACGTGGAACATCAAGAAAGTCAGAGAAAGGCAATGTTCCACGTGGAACATCAAGAAAGTCAGAGAAAGGCAATGTTCCACGTGGAACATCAAGAAAGTCAGGGAAAGACAATGTTCCACGTGGAACATTGATATGTAATTTTATGTACGTCTTGGTTTTTGAAATATTGGAGGAAAATTAGGCGGCGTAGAATCGTTTTTAAGGCTAGGAAAAAAAAGAGTCAAGGTGATTACCTTTGGACAGGGTGAAATCGAAATTCACCCTGTTTTTTTGCCTTTTACGGCATGGTGGGAAATTTTTAAAATCGATACTCCCTATGAGCAGGGAGGACTCTGTTTTGTCACGTTGAATTGAAAAAGTAATGATCGATTTTTTGCCAATATCGCGAAATGGTCATGTATAATCGATACTATTAAAGCGATGTACCGGAGGTACATTAAATTTTCGGAAATTAGGTGGTGATTATCATCGGACAGATTATTGCAATTGCCAATCAAAAAGGCGGGGTTGCCAAAACTACAACGGCTGTGAATCTTAGCGCATGTTTGGCCGAGGTAGGAAAAAAAGTGTTGCTAGTCGATATGGATCCGCAAGGAAACGCCTCCAGTGGCCTCGGCGTTGATAAACTATCGTTGACATGTTGCATTTACGATGTCTTAATCAATTCTGCTCCGATGCGCTCAGTGATTGTATCTACCCAAATCAAGGGATTAGATATCGCTCCATCGACGATACAATTGGCTGGGGCAGAAATCGAACTTGTTGCTGAAATCTCACGGGAATTAAAGTTAAAGCGTGCGCTGGAATCGATTGTTGATCGTTATGATTATATCATTATCGATTGTCCTCCATCGCTCGGACTATTAACTTTAAACTCACTAACAGCAGCTGACCTCTTATTAATTCCCATTCAGTGTGAATATTATGCATTGGAAGGCCTAGGACAATTGATGAATACGATCAAATTAGTTCAGCGCCATCTCAATGCGGAATTATCCATCTTAGGTGTATTGCTTACGATGTTTGACGTTCGAACCAATTTATCATCGCAAGTTTCAGAAGAGGTAAAAAAATATTTTAACGATAAGGTTTTTTCTACGGTAATTCCTCGTAACATACGTCTATCAGAAGCGCCCAGTCATGGCCAACCGATTATTCTTTATGACACTCGCTCCCGAGGTGCAGAAGTCTATCGACAATTGGCAAAGGAAGTGACTGAACGTGGCTACTAAGAGCCATCGTGGGTTAGGCAAAGGATTGCAAGCACTGATCCCTGAAGAAACAAGACCGGAGAACAAAGAAGATGATTCTAAGAAACTTCGCATTGTTCCACTGTCTTCCATTGAACCGAATCCAGATCAACCGCGTAAACATTTTGATCAAGAAGCTCTCGAAGAATTGTCCAAGTCGATTCAAGAGCATGGTATTATCCAACCCCTTGTAGTACGGCCGATTGATCAAAATCGCTTTCAGTTAGTTGTTGGCGAACGGCGTTGGCGGGCCAGTCATTTAGCAGGGCTCGAAAGTGTACCGGTAGTTGTACGTGATTGGGACGATCAAAAAACGGCAGAGATTTCGTTAATTGAAAATATTCAACGGCGCGATCTTAATCCCTTAGAAGAAGCACTGGCTTTTCGTTCTTTATTAAATGACTTTCATTTAACACAAGAACAACTTGCCGTCCGGGTAGGAAAAAGTCGTTCGTATATCACCAATTCATTACGACTGTTGCAGTTGCCCGTGAAATTACAACAATATCTTGTGGATGCTGTGCTGACCATGGGCCACGCCAAAGCGATTCTTGCACTGCAAAATCAACAAGATCAAAATGATCTGGCCGATGAAGTCATTGATAAAGGCTTAAATGTCCGTCAAACTGAAGAGTTGGTTAAATGCTGGAATCAGCCTATGCAGTCGGTTACATTGGTTCAAGAAACGCAGCAACAAGTGGCTTCTACGAACCAAGAGCCATTGGCTAATCATCAAGCGAATCTACAGCAAGTACCGGTGATACGTCACACGAAAAAAACAATTCTGTTTAGCAGCGATGAACAACCAAAGACAACGAAGGTTGATTCTGCAACCCAATCGGCATTGGAAGCGAATCCAGAAGATCATGCCGTGACTGAAATGGCCGAGCGGTTACGTTCTTGGTTAAAAACCGCCGTAAAAATCAAATCACAAGGTCAACAAGGCCATATCGAGATATCTTTTTACAGCCACGAAGATTTGCAACGAATCATCGATAGCTTAATGCTACAAGATAATCGATACTAACAAACAATGTTCCACGTGGAACATCGGTAAGGTCAAGGAAAGGCAATGTTCCACGTGGAACATCGAAGGTCAAAGAAAGGCAGTGTTCCACGTGGAACATCAGGAGAGATAGAATTGATATATTTAGATAACGCAGCTACTTCATGGCCCAAACCCAATCAAGTGTGGGATGAAATAACTCGCGTTGGTAAAACCTTTGGCGCAAACCCCGGTAGGGGGGGGCACCGCATGGGAATTGATGTGTCTCGTTTAATTTACGAGGTACGCACAAAAGTAGCGCGACTATTTCATTTCCCCAATCCATTACGCGTAGTTTTTACAAACAATGCAACAGAAGCAATTAATATATCCCTTTTTGGCTTGCTACAACCAGGTGATCACGTAATAACGACAAGTATTGAACATAATGCTATGATTCGACCACTGATGGCTTTGCGACAGACGGGCGTAGAAGTGACGTTTCTACAAGGTGATCAATATGGACGGATTCACCCTGAAGAAGTAAAGCAAGCATGCCAAAAAAACACCAAATTGCTGGCCTTCGCTCATGGCTCAAATGTCATCGGTACCGTGCAGGACGTGGAGCAATTAGCCAAGCAAGCCAAAGAACTGGGATTGTATGTAATGGTCGATGCTGCGCAAACAGCCGGACTACTACCCATCGATATGCAACGTTGGGGAATTGATCTTCTGGCATTTCCCGGTCATAAAGGTTTATATGGTCCCCAAGGGATAGGTGGTCTTTGCATCGGTGATGATCTCCATTTGAAACCGCTGGTCTATGGCGGTACGGGAAGTCAAAGCGAACGTGAAGAGCAACCCGAGCATTATCCTGATCGTCTGGAAAGCGGTACGCTGAATACGCCAGGCATCGCCGGTTTGGGGGAAGGTATCGCCTTTATCGAAAAAATCGGTATCCGTACTATGATGAAACGTGAAGAAGAACTGATTCAGCGCTTAATGGATCAGCTTAACCAAAACAAAGCGATTCGTATCTATGGACCTCCGGCAGGAGAAAACAGAACACCTGTTGTATCCATCACCATTGATGGTGTTGAAGTCAATGCGATCGGCTTTATCCTAGATCAAGTTTACCAAATTGCTGTTCGAGCCGGGTTACATTGTGCCCCGCAAGCGCACCGGCGGATTGGAACTTTACCGGAGGGGACGGTTCGCATCAGTCCCAGTTACTTTACGACCGAAGAAGAAATTGACCAAGTCGCGAAAGCATTACACGAAATCACAGCAGAAAAGCGTACCTGATACAGGTACGCTTTTCTGTGCCTTGATGACCTAATCATCTTAAAAATTTATGGCGATTGTCATCCAACCCTTTATTTTACAAAACAAATCCTTTAGAATAGAGAAATACCAAAGCTTTTCCCTTTATCTTTCCCATTCCATATCACCGCAGCATGAACGGTTAATGAGAAGATTCGCGAAGACAAAAGGCCTGATCAAAAGCATATTTGGCAGCCTGATAGATCGTCGAAAGCGGAAGTTGATGCTGCTGAGCCCGTTGAAGAACATCTTCGAATTCCGGTTGTGCCTGGAGCAACTGTTTTCCCAGCCAGCCTCGCTTAATCCGTACCGTTCCGTAATCTGTCGTGACATCAACCCAATCGCGAAGTAAATACGTACGTTGTTCTGAACGACAACGAATACCGAAGGTTGTTGACTCAGCAAACAAGCATTTTAGAAGTTGATTCCGGTCACGAGGCAGTGAGACAAGAGTCAGAACAAAACTGGGCCGTCCTTTTTTAGTTACCGACGGTTGGCATTGCACATCGAGCGCGCCTGCCTGTAATAAATGTTCCATCAGCGGGGGAAGCCATTGTGGATTGATATCATCGAGAGAAGTCGTAATCACATCAACCGTTTCCCAAGGGAGTTCACCGTCTGCGCCCGATTCCAACTCATGACCCTGGTCGTGGTTATCGCTAGCATGGCTATGATGGCGGTGATGATGATTGACTTCATGCCCGTGCCCATGACGATGCTGTTGCTGTTGTTGGCCCGGATGATCAACCAGCACCTTTTGACCGTTTGGTGGAGATTTTTTTTCAGAATGATGGAATTGGATCAAACGCAATACGTTGGGCCGATCGCCACCATCACGGCTACCGGCACCATAACCAATTCGCAGAGGCCGGATCGGCAAAGATGACGGAAGCGGTGTCCCAAGGGTCGTCGCGATTGCCGCGCCCGTCGGGGTTACCAATTCACCGTCGCCATGGCCAAAAATCACCGGAAAATCACGAACAAGTTCAGCCGTCGCCGGTGCAGGAACCGGCATTAAGCCATGAGCGCAACGAACCGTTCCGGAACCAAGCGGCAACGGTAAAAGATAAATGGTTTTGACCCCGAGATAGTGCAGGCACCAACAGGTACCAACAATGTCGATGATCGCATCAACAGCACCGACCTCATGAAAATGAACATGATCAACAGAGCAACCATGAACGTGAGCCTCGGCTTCCGCAAGCCGCTGAAAAATGTGCGATGCTTGTTCTTTGACCGGGCACGGTAAGGATGAACCATCAATGATAGCAAGCACATCTTGAAGATGACGATGCGGTTGGGGATCATCATGAAGCGTCACAGTTACCTTCGTAGCATGTAAGCCACGCAAAGAAACGGCATGGCTTTCCAGTTGATAGCCCGTAAGCCCTAAACCGGTTATCGCTTCCATGAACGATTCCCAAGGAACCCCCAGATCGATCAACGCACCAAGCCACATATCCCCGGAAAGACCCGATACAGGATCGACGAGCAAAGAAGAAATCGATGAGGTCATCAAAGGATCTCCTTACATCTGAAAATATCGGTGATTAACGCTGACGTTGGCGCATGATGGTGGCGGCCAAAGCAGCAGCGCCAAAACCGTTGTCGATATTGACAACGCCGACGCCAAGGGCACACGAATTAAGCATACCTAACAAAGCGGCGAGGCCACCGAAACTGGCGCCATAGCCGATGCTGGTGGGGACAGCAATGACCGGAACATCGACCATGCCCGCTACCACCGAAGCCAGGGCACCTTCCATCCCGGCAACAACAATAAGTACATGCGCCTGCCGTAACTGCGAACGGTGGGCAATCAGGCGATGGATACCGGCTACACCGACATCATAAATCCGGTGAACCTGACAACCCATGGCTTGCGCGGAGATCACGGCTTCTTCGGCAACAGGCAGATCGGCCGTTCCTGCCGAAAGGACGGCAATCGAAGCAGTTTCGCCCATGGACACCTTCGAGGAAGAATCATCCGAAGAAGAACCGACCGAAGAAGAACCATCCGGTGGCAGTCCTAAACTGATGATGCCTGCAACAGCATGAAATTGAGCTTCCGGAACCTGGCGGATCACCGCCGCATAGGCTTCATGACTGCAGCGCGTCGCCAAGACCAAATTACTTTTTTGGGCCAGTTGATAAAAAATCGCCGCAATCTGTTCCGGTGTTTTGCCTAAGCCAAAGATCACTTCAGGAAAGCCTTGAGTATAGGATCGCCAATGATCAACTTTCGCAAAGCCCAGATCTTCATAGGGCAATTGTCCGACTTGTTCGATCGCTTGCTCAATCGGAATTTGTTGATCCCGAACAGCTTCTAAAATCGTGCGCAACAGGGAAGAATCGATCAAGCAATATCACCATTCCTTTGAGTAAGAGTTTTCATGGCTGGGAATACTTGTTTTCAGAGGTGGAAGTAAGCAGGAGGATGTTTTTGGGAAAATTTATCAGCCAATGTGTAAGGTCGTTAATGCGATTGTAATCTACAATCATGGACAAGTCAAAAAAGTCAAAAAAGAAGCTTTATGTGGAATTGATTGATTTTTTATTAGAGATGGAGAGGAAAAAAGCAGAAATATGTTGAATAACTCCTTTTGGACACAAGAGGAGGAGGAGAATTAACGCATGCCACAATGGGTGGAGTGGATGAACCAAAACATCGTCGGTTTGTTGTTTTTATCGTATGCGTTGACGATGTTTGTCATGGTACTGTTTTTCGTAGCGTGGTTTAATATGCAAAAGGTCCGTCGTCTTTACACGGATCTTATTAAAGATGTAGAAGGAAAAAATATTGAAGAGTTGCTCCGGGCCCATGGTGAAAATAATCAGCGGATTATTGAACGAGTCAATGAGTTAGAAAGAGACACGGCTACATTAAAGGCCATCAGTGAGTTAACGGTTCGACATGTGGCGGTCATTCGTTTTAATGCTTTTGAAAATGTTGGATCTGATCAAAGCTTTGCCTTGGCGATGCTGGATCACAAAGGCGATGGTGTCGTGATCAGCAGTTTGTATGGACGTGAATTATCGCAAGTCTATGCTAAGCCGATTCGCGCCGGCCGCTCGAGTTATTTGCTTTCGAAAGAAGAAGAAGAAGCGATCCAAAAAGCATGGGCCATTAACGCTTAAGATAGATTTTCTCTCTAACAGAGGACTCAATAGCTACGGGTGCCGAGACAATCAGGAGGGTAGGTGACACCCATTTCTACGGAATCCAAGCAACGTGGTGCACGAGCAAAGGAGCGTAAAGGGGCCTTTACGATCATGATCGTGCCTGACAACGGGGAAAAAATGTGGAGCTTGAAATTGTCACCGGATCAGTTGCGTTATGGATTTATCGGACTCAGTGGATTCGCATGCTTACTATTGATTGCCGCTCTTGTTTTTGTTTTTACCGTGGGTAACACCGAAGAATTGATGCGATTACGCATCGTTAATGAAGAGCAAAAACAGCAGATTGAAGCGATTCAATATTTAACAACATCGGTTCAAGAACGTGTGCATCGTGTGCATGAAATGGATAACACCATTCGACGTATGGTCGGATTGGAGGAAGATAAAAACCCGGTTGTTCCTCTTGGTAATATTGGTGAAAGTGCTATTGCCGAAGAAATACCTGGCGCTGAAACGGAACCAGCAGCCGGTTATGTACCGTCACGTTCGACGGGGTTTACACGCAGTGTAAGCGCCATTATCCCATCAACCTCCAATGAAGAGATGGATTTTGAATCGGTCAAGCACACATTACAGGAATTAAATCATCAACTGGAAAACCAGCAAGAGGGTTTGGGCAAACTGGCCAAAGAAGTAGAATTGCGGCTTGATTATCTTTCGGCCGTACCTTCTTCCGCGCCGGTACGCGGTGAGATCTCATCATCATTTGGCTATCGTCAATCACCATTTGGCACCAAAAAAGAATTTCACTCCGGTTTGGATATCGCAGCAGATTATGGAACACCGGTCCGATCAGCGGCCAAAGGAAAGATTATTTTTGTCGGTTGGAAGCCGGGGTTAGGCAAGACCGTCGAGGTGGAACATGGCTATGGCTTTACCACAGCCTATTGTCATTTGTCAGCGACGTCGGTACGCGTCGGGGATGTTGTGGAACGAGCAGATATGATCGGCAAAGTCGGTAATAGTGGGCGAAGTACAGGCCCCCATCTCCACTTTATGATCTATAAAAAAGGTAATCTACAAGATCCCCAACGTTATATGCTCCACTGATAAAAGGAGGATAAAGGATGTTTGGTCGTAGTAAATCGGCAAAAGACAGCAAAGGCATTATGGAGCCTGTCAGTACGGTCATCGGCAAAGAGTCGAATTTTATCGGTACGTTACGTGCTGCGGGATCTGTCCGTATTGACGGTCAGTTTAGCGGAGAAATTCTTGGTTCCAGTGATGTCATCGTCGGTGAAACCGGCCGCGTAGAAGCAACGATTGATGGCCGCAATATCCTCATTGCCGGAACCGTGCAAGGGAATATCGAGGCCACCGGGCGACTGGAAATTTCATCAACCGGTAAGCTTTTTGGGGATTTGACGGCTGCTGCGTTGGTGATTGATGAAGGTGCGTTGTTTCACGGTACTTCCAAAACGGAAAAACCAATGCGGGCCAAGGACACTTATGCGGATGCCGAAGAGGTAGCGATGACTTGATCGGGATCCCGGTGACCGGATCCCGGCGACAGCGCTCAAGGCGACAGCGGTTCCAGTGTCGACAGGGCAGTGAGGGGATGGGGGATCAGTGGTAGACGGCGTGCGGCACGATAGTAGCCGTACATAATGCCGCGGCTGATTAGCTCCGCCAATTGCATGACGATCGATAAGCGGGTATTTTGCAATACCATAAATTCCATAAAGCCACCGACATTGACGATGCCGGTGATATGTAGATCTCCTATGCTTGGGAGGTCTTTTTTTACGCCTGCGCCCGGGCGGAGACCGCCGAGGCCGATCGTCGCATGCCCTACTTGATCAGCACCGCCTAGGGAAGCGTCAACCGCGATGATCAGCCCATCGGGATGAGCTGCTTGAATGGCTCGATAGCGTTCTTCTAAATTAGTGGCGTGTATGGGATCGTGAACTGTGCCGTAGATATGATAGTAGGCAGAGGCTAAGGGTTGCAACTGCGTTCCGACCAGGGGTCCTAAAGAATCTCCTGTCGAGCGGTCCGTACCGATGCAGATAATCACACGGGGTCGTTGGAGGGTCGGATCGAGAAGCAGCAGTAACTCCGCTAAGGCATCGCCAAGGGCAAAGGCATTCCGGTTTTCCGATGTATTAAAATAATGCTTTTGTCCAGCCAGTAAGTGGGACCAGGTTGTATCGGGATAGATATTCATGAAGGTACCCCTTTCAGCAAGGTTCTACTGTCATTCTTGCCGAGGTGAAGGGGAAATAAACGTGGAGGTGATTGGCGTAATGAAAATGCGCTGGCAGTTGCAAGTGGCTTCGGTTTATGTCGGGGCAGTGTTAGGAGCCGGTTTTGCCTCCGGTCAGGAGATCTTACAGTTTTTCGTTCGCTATGGTTGGGAAGGCCTGCAGGCATCCTGGCTGTCCATGGTACTTTTTGTGTTGATGGGGCCGGCCATCTTGTGGGTTTGCTATTGCCAGGGCATCAGCCGCTATCCCGATCTGCTGACGCTTTTGTTCGGCAAACGGGGCGGTCAGTTGATGGATGTGATAACCGGTTTGGCGCTGATGGTCGGCGTGGTGGTGATGCTTTCTGGAACCGGCGCCCTGGTGGCACAGCAATGGGACTGGCCGATGTGGAGCGGCGTACTCGTGACCGGATGCTGTTTGCTTCTTGCCTTATGGTCCGGATTGCGCGGGCTCGTTTGGGTCAATACACTGCTTGTTCCTGTAAAGGCGATCATTTGTGTAACGGTGGCGCTGGCTGTGGTCTACTGGCTGCCCGACATTGGCTCAGGAAACCAAGAAGTACTTGAAGGCTATGGCCTGGCCGCTGTTTGGAACAATCCGGAAAGCACAAGCGGTAACGGCCCCATCGGATTATTGCCGCCGTCACCGTACTTGGCGGCTTTTTTATATGTCTCCTTTAATATCGCCATGTCCTTTGTTGTGCTTGTCGCGCTCAGTCCCGCTGTTACCTTACAAGGAGGCTATGGCGGTGCCGGATGGGGCGGTGCCGTACTGGGCATTGTTGTGTATTTGTTGACCTTCGCCATGTTGCCTTATTGGCCGGTCATCGAAATCTATCCCGTACCGATGCTGCATTTGGCAGGGGCGTTAGGGACCTGGATCGGTGAGCTTTACGCTTTTTTGCTTTGGTTAGCCATGTTCACGGCGGCCTTAAGCAATGCCTTTGGTGTGGCGCAGCGGTTGGCCGGTCAGGAGGAAGGACGGAAATATCAATGGGCGCTGGTGGCGGCCGTGGTGGGCAGCATGCCTTTTGCGCTGTTGCCCTTTGCCAGCTTGGTCGCCAATGTGTATCCACTGTTTGGTTACATGGGCATCCCGTTGTTGGTGGCGATTTTGGGACGCGCCCTTTGGGAGGGGGGGCATCGCTGGCGCAGGTAACTGCGATTACCATATATTGCATAAAAACAAAAGCCGGGACATACCTTCCAAGTGAATGAAACGGGTGGAGGGATGGCCTATGCTATATGTGTCCCGGCGTACGATCGTCGGGATCATTGTGATCCTGATTTTGATGATCGCCTTGGCGGTGCGTTCGTCGCAGTTGCTCGTTGGTTTTATGGAGCAGCAGCCGAGCGGGCCGCCCTATTATCTGGGAATCGCTATGGAGTTAAGCGGGGCCGTCGGTACGTGGGGACAAGCGGCCAGCAAAGGAGTGCAATTGGCTGTCGATGAATGTAACGATCGCGGCGGTATTGGCGGTCGGCCGGTACAGACTTTCACCGGTGATGCCAGTGATGTAACGGCGCTGCAAGGATTGGTAACGGAAGTCCAAAAAAAAGCAGCTGTGGCCGTGATTGGTCCGGTCACACCGTCCAAAGCGGAGGTGCTCGCTAAAGCCGCCTTGCCGTTGCCGGTGGTCAGCTTGGCCACCCATCCATCGATTCCTTCGCTGGGCTCGAACATTTTTCAAGGCAGCTATGATGATCGCCAACTTGGTGCCGGTGCTGCCGCATTTGCTTTAAAAAAGCTGGGCACGAAAGCCGTCATCGTCATTGAAGACAAAAGCGCCTATGCACAGTCGCTGGCCCAGGCGTTTCGCGCAGCCTATGAATCATCCGGTGGCAAGGTGATTCGCTTATTACCCTATAAGCGGGGCCAGCAGGATTTTTCGTGGGCCATTGGACAAGCCATGACCACCGACCCGGATGTGATTTATTTACCGGGATATGCCAAAGAAGCGCGGGCCTTTCTGCGGGAAGCACGGCAGAAAGGGTGCACCATTCCGGTCATTGGCGGTGACAGTATGGAAATGGTAGGCAAGGAGTTGTTGGCTGGCGATGGCGGACAGACCGATTGGCGGCTTTTTTATACGACGCCCAATGTGCTCTTAGCGGCTATTCCCGAAAGTGAACGCTTTGCCCGTGACTATCAACAGCGTTACGGCGAAGAAGCGCAGCCCATGGCCCTGTGGGCCTATGATGCTACCTGCACGGTGCTGGAAGCATTGCGCGTAGCGGTACAAGCCGGTGATGCTACGCAAATCGATCGCTATTTGGCCGGTGGTCAAGGAATGCAAGTGGCTGGTGGTCAATTGATCATCGATAACGGCCATTGGGCGCGGCGACCTTTGGTCGTGATGCAAGTGGACCGCACAGCTAAGATGATCGAAATCATGCCATAATTTACAAAAAAGCAACGGAGACGGTTTAAGGCATTTCTCCATGGGTAACAATAACAGATGGAAACATCATTCTGAAGGAGGTCAGAAACTTGATGGTACGAGTTTCTCCCGCCTTCCGGTCCGTAGCCCTCTTTAGTCTCTTGTTGCTTTTTTGTTCCGGTGTTGCTCTTTTTTTACCTCACTTGGAGGTACGCACCGAACAACCGTTGCCCTTATTACGTCTTCATGTGGTGGCACCCTCCGATGATGCTGCCGATCAGGCCCTAAAGTTGAAGGTGCGCGATGCGATTCTGGCACTGCTTGATCCGCAGATGGCCGAGTGCTCATCGATGGAAGCATCGCGGGAAAAAGTGATGGCCGCCCTGCCGGACATTCAGCGTGTCGCCGAAGCGCAAATCCGCGCCGAAGGGTATACCTATACGGTGCAACCGGAAATCGGACGTTTTTTCTTTCCGAAAAAAGTGTATGGAACGTTGACGGCCCCCGCCGGTGAGTATGACGCACTGCGTGTCGTGATCGGTTCCGGACAAGGCGCCAACTGGTGGTGTGTATTGTACCCGCCGCTTTGCCTCAGTGATCGCACCGGCGTAGCCGTGACATCCGGGTTGCCAGAAGCACCGTTACCACCGGTCGCCCCGGCGGTGGATGGAGCCAGTGCCCCGCACGGTGAAGGCCGCTGGGAAGTTCGCTCGAAAGTCTGGGAGTTAATGACCGCCGCTCCGTAAAACGCAAAAACCCTAGCCTAAAAGGCTAGGGTTTTTTTATTATGTAGGTCCCACGTGGCCGTCATCGCAACGTTTTCCAACCTGTATTTGTAACAGGTGGGCACCTCGTCAATTGAGCTTTGTCGTCCTGTCGAAGCAGGCTGGACAGCACTCAATGAAACCGGTTCCCGAATTCAAACTATCGATTGAAAACATTAGGCGATCACGCACCCCGCAGGGGATGCCGGTGGTTACCGACACAACGTATTATACGCGAAGAAATAAAAAAAGTAAGTATTGATTTTTTGGAAATTGTTCAAAGTGAGGAGGACGCCGTTTTTTACCGATGGCGGCGCCCCCGTCGAAGAGCATGTTTCCTGGGTTGAGGCGGGACTAGGGACGATCTTGTTGACTCGCGTGCTGATTGGCACCGTCATCGGCGATTTGGTTGGCAATATCGCTGGAGGTCATGTCATGGGCCTCGGCTTGGTAACGGGCTTCGTCTTTGATCTCCGCGCGCAGCCCATCGAGGGCGTCCTTGCGGCGTTCGTTTTTGGCTTTGAGGTTGTTGAGATCCTGGGCGGACATTTGATCGCCATGGGCTTTGATTTGATCTTCTGCATTATGAAATGCTTCCATGGTATGGTCGATGATGCTTTGGATGTTTTCGACGTTGTCTGCGCGATTATCAGGTTTAGCCATAATTTTCATCCCCCTGTGTATATTACTGCTTTTAGTTTGGAGTGGTAAGTCAAGGATTATGCATGCAAGAGATAAAATGGTTGAAACATTCGGATGACGTTGTCAAGGTGAACCTTGAATGCTATCATTAAGCAGAGTCACAAAAGAAGGGTCACAAAAGAATTAAGTCAAAGGTGTCGACGTTCGCGCTGCGTTCGTCGGTGAAAAGGGAACGAGGTGCAAATCCCCGGCAGCCCATGTTACTGTGATGGAAGACGACCTCATCAAGATCCCACTGGGCCTAGGCCTGGGAAGGGGATGAGGAAGGATGACGCCAGAGCCAGGAGACCTGCCTTTGACAGACAAGTGCCACTTTCGTGGGAAAGGAGGGTTTTTTTTTGTTCGATTTATTCGATGACCAAAAGAAGAAAGACCAATTCCGGGTGGGGTCATTGCCAGGTGAACCTCAAGAGTCCAAAGACAACCAATGGTATGGGCCGCAGTGGAAGCAAGCACTGTCGGCACCAATGACGTAAAGGGGGGATCCTGCGATGCATATTATGGAAGGTTTTTTACCGGCGACCCATGCCATTGCCTGGACGATGGTGTCAGCACCCTTTGTTGTGCACGGTGTGCGTTCCATCAAAAAAAAGGTCGACGAGCATCCGGAAGCGAAGATGCTGCTTGGTGTAGCCGGGGCGTTTTCCTTTGTGATTTCGGCGCTGAAATTGCCGTCGGTGACCGGCAGTTCTTCGCACTTGACCGGCACCGGTTTGGGTGCTGTGCTTTTTGGACCAACGGCGATGACTGTGTTGGGTACGATCGTGCTTTTGTTTCAAGCCTTACTGTTGGCGCACGGTGGCTTGACGACGCTCGGGGCCAATGTCTTTGCCATGGCCATCGTGGGGCCCTTTGTAGCCTACGGGATTTATCGCTTGGGGCAGCAAAGGCAGTGGCCTTTGGCGCTATCGGTATTTATGGCGGCCGCGCTGGGTGATTTGGCCACCTATATCACGACGTCAGTGCAATTGGCCTTGGCTTTCCCCGATCCAACGTCAGGCATCATCGGCTCTTTGGCTAAGTTTGCTACCGTTTTTGCTGTGACGCAAGTACCACTGGCGATCATCGAAGGGTTGATCACCGTAGTGATCGTCAATGTGCTGACCAAGTATAGTGCGCGGGAATTGGCAGCCCTGAAAGTGCTGCTGCGCCTGGAGGTGAAGGCGTAGTGGGAAAACGCAATGGCTTGCTGTTGATGTTGGCACTGCTTTTGGTACTGATACCGTTGGGGATCGATTTTGATGATAACGGACACGAGCCTTTTGCCGGTGCTGATGCCCAAGCAGAAGGTGTGATTCAGGATTTGGCACCGGACTATCAACCTTGGTTTACATCGTTTTGGGAGCCGCCGGGCGGCGAGATGGAATCACTGCTCTTTGCTGTGCAGGCAGCCCTGGGTGCCGGTTTTATCGGTTTTTATCTGGGCCGCAGTTATGAACGGAAGCACACCGAAGCGGCGAAGGAGCAAAAGGCTTCACCGTCTCTGGGCGCTTCTTCACGATGATGCTGGCTATCGATCACTGGGCCTGGGCCAATGCTTGGCGCGATCGGTCGCCGGCGCTTAAAACGGGAGTGACATTGGCGGCGCTGGCCATGGCTGTTTTCAGTCCTTGGCCGGCGGTGCCTGTGATGATCGGGCTGGCAACCGCACTGGCTGTCACGTACGGCGCTAAGATTCCGGCCAAGGTCTTTTGGCGAATCTGGCTGGTACCGGCGGCTTTTTTGCTGGTCGGTACAGTGACCGTTGCTTTTTCGCTCAGTACCGCTGTACCTGATGGCTCAGTTCCGACAGAAGGGGTATGGGGCCTTCCGTGGGCTCCTTCGTTGCAGTTGGGTCCGCTTTATCTGACGGTGACGCCGCAGGGGATGGAACAAGCCCTGACGTTGTTGGCACGGGCGATGGGTGCCACCGCCGTGAGCTTGGCCTTGATGTTGACAACGCCCATGGTCGATGTATTGATGCTCTTGCGATCGTGGCGGATGCCGCCGCTGGTACTGGATCTGATGCTGCTGGTGTACCGGTTTATTTTTGTGCTGTTTGAAACCACAGAGTCCATGTACCGTTCGCAGGAAGCGCGCCTTGGTTATGCATCATGGCGGTACGGTCGCCGCTCGGTAGGGATCTTGGCGGCGAATTTGTTGCTACGCTCTTTTTTACGGGCGCAAGCGCTCTATGTCGCTTTAGCGGCGCGAGGTTATCACGATGAACTGCGGGTGTTGCCACGCCGGCGAAGTGCGGGGTGAATGGGATGTTGACGTTACGAGATGTACATTTTGCCTATGCCGACGGCACACCGGCGCTGCAGGGTGTGTCCCTGGACATCCCCCGTGGTGGGAAAACGGCTATCGTCGGTGCCAATGGTGCCGGCAAGTCGACGCTGTTTTTGACACTGAATGGCACGCTACGGCCCAGTCAGGGAGAAATCAAGCTTGACGGTCGCCTCATGACCTATGGCCGACGCGATCTTGAACAGTGGCGACGCCAGGTCGGACTGGTTTTTCAGGATCCTGATGTGCAGTTGTTTTCGGCGTCGGTGGAGCAAGACATCTCCTTTGGCCCGCTGAATATGGGCTTGACCGAAGACGAAGTGCGCCGGCGCGTCGAGGAAGCGTTGATCGCTACCGGTACGGAGCCACTTCGTAACCGGCCGGTGCACGCGCTCAGCTATGGTCAAAAAAAACGCGTTTCCATTGCCGGCGTCTATGCCATGCAGCCCGATGTGATGGTGCTCGATGAGCCGCTGGCGTGGCTTGATCCGGCCGGCCAGCAGGAGATTTTGGCCCTGTTGGCGCAATTGCACCGGGCGGGAACGACGCTGGTGATGGCGGTCCATCAGATGGATGTGGTTGCCGATTGGGCCGATATGGTGATCGTCTTGCAAGCCGGTCAGGTCATTTATCAAGGGGCTCCGCAGGGGGTACTGGCGCAGCAGGAGCGATTGCTTTCCGTGGGGTTAACACCCCCTTGGCCGGTGCAGGTTTTTCATGATCTGCGTCTTGCCGGTCTGCCGCTGGAAGGGGAACCGCCGCTGACGCGCGCTGCCTTAACCGAACAGATCGTCCGGGCTTGGCCCAAAAAATAAAAAGCGCTATCTGCGAAAGATGGCGCTTTTTGCGTTGATGGCGTAGAATCTCCAGGACGGCTTTGATAAAATTAAACAGAAATATCTTTGGCATAAGAAAATACAGGATGTAGAAGGGTGTGTTCATGAAGAAGCGGGATTTTAAGAAGCGAAACGTGGACAGACGAAATGCTGAGCGGCGAAGCTTGGAACAGCAGAATCCGGACCGTCAGGATGGGGCGCGTCCAAGTTCAGAGCGGTCAGGTTCGGGGCAGCAGGACTTTGGGCGGCCGAGCGCGGCGCCGCGAAGCTTTGAGCGGCAAGGTTTTGGGCGACGGCAAGGTTCGCGGCGACGAGGTGCCGATCGTTTTGGCCGGCCGGTGCGGCGCGGTTTGGGCCATTTTTTCTTCCTGGCTTTGCGATGGGCCACCCTTACGTTGGTACTGTTTTTGATCATCGTCGCTACTTGGGCCCAACCGATTGCTCCCGATGATTCCGAGGTCGCTGCGGTGAAAAAAGAAGCAACCGGCCTTTGGCAGGTTGGTGACGAAGTGCCGCCGGAACTGTTTACCCAAGGAGCGTCACTGAGCGCCGGATCGACCTTAGAAACGGTCCCGGGACAGTCACTGTTTCTTTCGCAAGTACCGGTAAAGCCACAAAAGCCAGGAATCTTGACGCGTGTGGATAATGTGATTTCCAAATCAGGAGACCTGCGGGTACTTTATGCTCATTACAATGCACTGGCTGACTATGGAAAGGAAGTTAAAAATATTTCGGCCCAGATGGGTCTTGTTTTTGTCAACAATACCCGTCGAACCGTTGATGTGTACTATAAGCGGTTGGGCAAGGGTGTCAATCGGCTCTCCGACGGAACACGGTTGTATCTGGAAGATATGAAGCCACTGACACCGGGAGAAACCATACCGGAGTTTACGGGAAGCCAACTGGGCAATATTGTGATGAGCCATTTTCTCAAGCCGGCGCCGGAGGAAAAATTATGGGGGACGATGAATCCCGGCGGTCGGGTCTGGCTGTATGAACAGACCGGTCCGCAAGGATGGGCCATCATCATGGGCGATTTTGTCTTTCGCGATCGACAAACCGGTGAAGTATTGACGCTGGATCGCCTCAAAGCGGGCGAACAGATTGGCATACGCAGCTTTATCGCCCGTTCCAATACGGACTTGGAGCAGTTTTTTACGCAGATGACAACACCGTCGGCGGTGTTGACGTCTGATCAAAGTACGTACCATCAGCGCGGTTTGATCACCGAAGGCATTACACGGAAAAAGTCCTTTACCTACAATGCCGCCAATGACGGTGTGCAGACGATCACCATCGGCAGTGCCTTCGATGCACAGCGCGATGATCCGGCGAAGCCCAATTATGATCCGACGAAATTCAGCAATGATGCGATGCAAGGAGCGGACGCCTACGGTTTTATCCTGAAAAATCAAGCGAAGCCGCGCAAAACCGAAAACAATGGAGCCTATGGTGCCATCTATGAATTTACCCTGACCATGGAGGGGCCAACGGCCCTGGCGATCCAAGGAAGTGTGGCGCCTGCCGATAACCCGAAAATCGCCGATGTGGATATTTACAATCAATTTATTACGGCCTCTTGCGATGAAGGAGAGGAAAATATCCGCACCGTGCGGATTAGCGATCCGAAGTATATGGAATATTATCGCAATCCCGATAAACTGCGTCCGGTGGGATCTGGAAAAGTGCTTTATGTTTTCCCTGATGAAGGCACCCAGACGCATGTGATCCGCATCGGACTGGCGCCAAACTCGCAAGGTCCTTGGAAACTGGCGCTGGTTCCGCTCAAACGGTAATGAAAAAGAGCCGCCGAAGGTTTCGGCGGCTCTTTTGATTATTCCATCATTCTTGATTTTTTATTGATCAGCAGTTCGGCAAAGGGATTCGGCCGTGATGGGGTGGGGTACACGGGCGGCTCGATGGGTTGATACACCATCGGTTGCGTTTCCGGTTTGGACATAAAGGGAGAGTTGTTTGCCGGGAAAGTAGAAAAAGGTGAAACGGCAGGGCCGTTGGCCGGGAATCCGGCAAAGGGAGCAACATGGCGCGGTGCCGAAGCACCACCAGTATGTTCGATGCGGGTCATGGCACGGCGATTCAGGAGTGCTTCCTGTTCAGTGCGCATGGCTTCATGTTCGACCTTGAGATATTGTCCTCGTTCGGGAAGCGTATTGAGGCTCATGATCGAGTAGATGAGCATGTGATTTTTGCTGTCCCACATGGTATAGCCTTGTTGTAAACAAGCCCGCAAACCGGGGAACTGAGTTTTCAGTTCGTCACTGACGACTTCCAAGCTGTTAACGTTGGCCACACGGCTGTTTTCCGGCACCATCAAGCAAACAGCGCCGGCAATCACACCGGTTTCAAAGTCAAAGCCGGAGGCCAGGACATTGCCGCCGACGACGGTGCTGAGCACTTCATTTTTTAATTGATGATCGCCAAAGGTGGCATCCGCGCGCACCAGTTGCTTGGCAAAGGTGACGCTGCCGCCGGAAAAAAGCACTTTGCGGAAATCTTCCGGGTCAAAGTTAACGTCACTGGCACCGGTAGGAATCACATTTAATTCATGCAGGATGTGGGCCAATTTGGTGTTGGCATAGGTCATCCAATCCATGCCGTCAGGAACTTGGCCTGCCGCCTTATCGACCAGATAGTCTTGATAGACTTTTTCGTTATCCACAATGATGAGGGATTTGAGCGGACGATCCGGTTCCGGTCCCAGCAGATCGTTATAGATCGGTGCCAGTGCGTCCAACGCATTGCCCAATTCTTCCAGATTGCCGCGACGCGGTAAGGTAAGAATGGCACCGATGGGTTTTTGGGTGTAGGCAGCCCAGGTGATCAGCTCACCGATACCACCCGTTCCCGTACCGCCGCCGAGACTGGCGGCTAACCAGATCGCTTGCGAACTGGCGCTGACGGCATTGATTTTTTCCCAGACGCGATCTTTGTTTCGTGCGTCGTTCAGTGCTTGGTATCCCTTGTAGGGGCTGTGGCCGCAGCCGTTTTCGTAGCCAATGAGCCCCAAGCGATGGTTTTCGGGAATGTGATTGAGGGCCGTCAGATCACCGAGATAGCTGTTGATCGCCAAGGTCGGATAGACCGGTTGATTGTTGCGATTTCTGATGTTGGCAAAGGCGTCGGCAATCTTACCACCGCCTGCACCCAGTCCGATGACAGTCCAGGGAAGGGCAATCTGGGTGGATTGCTGAGCAAAAGACTGCAATTGAACCGGTAGGAGGCTTACATGGTCGTTCCCAGCGCGGAAGGTCATGGTGTAGGCTCCTTTCGTGATGTGCTAGACATACGTACGTAGGGGTCTCTCTTTTGGTGGGTACTTCAGGGTGCTTACGAGGCAAACGATGCGAGCAAGCATCCTTTGATCGTATCTTCAATATCGACAAAAGAGCCTTTACATAGCTTGGATCACCAAAAGTTCGGGAAGATCAACTCTTATTATAACGATTGCCTATTTTGATGTCTAGAAAGAAAAAAGCTGTCGTCATTGGCGGTTGCATCATTGGTTACACCGATACGGTAGAATAAAAGCAAGAGAGACATAATTGCCTCTCTTGGGTTGATGAAATCATTGGGGTTATTGCTTTTATTGGGGATATTTGTTTTTATGGTGTTGTTGTTTTTGCTTCTTCGGTAATAAATCATTGAAAGAGCCATTGTTGTTGGGCGCCAGGGAAGCGAGAGATTCTTTGGCTTGCTGAGTCGTTGCGTTGACCAGCGGTGAAGGCGCCGGTGATTTCCGTCCAGGCCAGGTAAGTTGTTCTTCGAGCGCTTCGTCCTCAGCGGACGTAGGGCTTTTCCATGCGGGCCACGCGGGCTCATTACGCGGTTGCGCAGCCGGTGTCAGCGGTGTTGGCGACGACGGCGATATGGCAAAGGGCGATGTGGACGGTCCCGATGCCGAAAAGCCGGTAAAGGTGGAAACATGGCGCGGTGCCGAGGCCCCGCCGCGATGTTCGATGCGGCTGGAAGCGCGCCGGGCATAAAGCGCTTCTTGCTCCGCTTTTAAGGCTTTATGCTCTTCTTTGAGGTGCTGCGCCCGTTCAGGCAAGGCGGTAAGACTCATGAGCGTATAGACGAGCATTTGGTTTTTCTGTTCCCACGTGGTGTAGCCTTGCTGCAGGCCGGCCCGTAAGCCTGGAAACTTGGCTTTTAGTTCATCGCTGATCACTTCCAGGCTGTTCACGGTGGCTACGCGGCTGCCTTCGGGAATGATCAAACATACGGCACCGGCGATCACACCGGTTTCATCGTCAAAACCACGGGAGAGCATACCGCCGTCGACGACGGTGCGCAGCACTTCTTCTTTTAAGTCTTGTTCGGAAAAGGTGGGCACTGTTCGTATCAGATGCTTGGCAAAAGTGATACTGCCGCTGGAGAAAAGCACTTTGCGAAAATCTTCGGGGTCGAAGTTAACATCACTGGCACTGGTAGGGAGCACGTTTAATTCGTGGAGGGTATGGGCCAGTTTGGTATTGGCGTAGGTCATCCAATCTATGCCTTCCGGTACGAGGTGGGCTTGTTTATCGCGCAGATAGTCCTGGTAGATCTTCTCGTTGTCCACGATGATCAGCGATTTGAGCGGACGATCCGCTTCAGGGCCGAGTAAATCGTTATAGATGGGTGCTAAGGCGTCCAGGGCGTTGCTGAGCTCTTCCAGATTACCTTTGCGCGGCAAGGTGAGAATGGCACCGACCGGTTTTTGGGTGTAGGCGGCCCAGCCGATCAGTTCGCTGATCCCGCCGGTGCCGGTGTTGCCGCCAAGGCTGGCCGTTACCCAGATCGCTTGCGCATTGGTGCTGATGCTGTTGATTTTTTCCCAGACGCGATCTTTATTGCGCAGGTCGCAAAGGGCTTGATAGCCTTTGTAGGGGCTTTGTCCACAACCGGCTTCATAGCCGATCAGGTTGAGCCGTTGGTCATCGGGAACATGCTTGAGCGCTTTGAGATCACCGAGATAGCTGTTGATCGCCAGCGTAGGATAGAACGATTGCTGGTTTTGGTTTTTGATGCTGGCAAATGTATCGGCGATTTTACCACCGCCTGCGCCTAAGCCAATGACGGCCCAGGAGATAGCGATCTGCGATGATGGATGGGCAAAATCAGCGAGCTGCAGGGGCGAGAAACCGGCGGGGGGGTGCTCAGCGCGGAAGGTCATGGTGAAGCTCCTTTCGTGGATGCGTTCCATGCGTTTTTAATCAATTTTCCCGCAGAATAGGGGAGCCTATACCTTGGGTAGGGCGAAATCGAACGATGAATCATCTGTGGATGGAACGGGATGAAGTTGTCGATGCTACCGGTACAAAGTAGCAGAAAGGATTACCTGTGGAAGAGCAACGTTTTTGGATTGCCTATGCACCGGCGAACCATGTGTATCCGATCGAGATCGGTATCAAAAAAGTAGCCTACGATGACGTTCGCTATGAGCCGGAGCTTATCCGGGGACTTTGTCTGAAGCACTGTAAAAATTTTGGTTTATCGGGAAAGTGTCCGCCTAAGGCACCTTTATTTCCTGACCTGGCCGATCCCGGCGATGAGTTGGTTTTCATCTATGCCACGTTTTACCCGCAGTTCAAAACGGTGGCTGTGCAGCGCTGTCGTCAGATCTATGTGCATTGGCGATCGCAAGATCAGATTTTGACGGCGCTTTTGCATCAACTGGGAAGCAAGCTTGGTGAACAATTTCCGGGCTGGGTACTTGGTGCCGGCCATTGTCGCCGCTGCGACCGGAAAAAGTGCACCGTAACGACCGATCCCGGCACGTGTGCCCATCCACAACAACGCACCTTTTCTATGGAAGCGACGGGAATTAATGTAGTGAGTATGGTTCAAGAACATTTCGGCATCACACTGCGCTGGTACAAGCGTGACGCATCCTTCGATCTGCCCATGACCAAATGCGGGTTATTGATCAGTAAGGCCGATCTGGACCTTGCGGATGTTTTCAAGGTCGTAACGCATCATTACCAACTGATTGAGGAGCCAAACCACCCGACGTAAGGTCCCCAAAGAAAATACCGTAATGTAAGCTTAAACCGCAACCGGGATGGACGCTCGTCGTTCGATCCCGGTTGCTTTTTTCGTGGGGATGAAAGCTAGCATGTTGGGGTGTAAGGGGCCATAGGATGTAAAATCATTGATTTGATCAGGAGGGCGATCGGCGTGATGGTCGATTATGTAGGCTGGCCGCCGGTGGCTTGTTGGCCGCTGGGGCACCGGTTGATCAAGCCTAGAACGCAGGGCATGACGATGGTCTTTGACAAGGGGATCGGCTTATCGGCCTTTCGGGATCTGTTGGAGATGGCAGGCGCCTTTATCGATTGGATTAAACTGGGCTTTGCGTCAGCGGCGCTTTATCCCAGTTGGGTGGTGCAGCAAAAGGTATGGGTGGCCCGGATGTACGGTGTGGAAGTCTATGCCGGGGGGACCTTAGGTGAATTGGCCATCAGTCAAGGCAAAATGGATGAGCTGATGACGGCGCTTTGGCAACGGGACATCCGCTGGTTGGAGATTTCCGACGGGACCATTGAACTGGCGGTCAGCGATCGTCGGCGGTGGATCGTGAAAGCGCGGGAACGGGGTTTTCAGGTAATTACCGAGGTCGGTAAAAAAAACCCGGCGAAGGCGCCTCCCATCCAGGTGTTGGTCGCCCAGGCGAATGCCGATCTGACGGCAGGCGCATCCTATGTGATTGTGGAGGGGCGAGAGTCTGGCAAAGGCGTCAATTTATTTGACCAGCATGGGCGACTGCGCATGGATGATTTGGAGGTGATGGTCAGCGGCATTACCGATCCGGCCAAGCTGATCTGGGAAGCACCGCTCAAACCGCAGCAGTGCCTGTTGATTGAACGCATGGGGCCGAATGTCAATTTCGGTAATATCCAGCCCGAGGAAGTGTTCCCCTTGGAAGCGCTGCGCTGTGGATTGCGTTCCGATACCTTCGCAATGGCGCTGCAGCGAAAGTAACGAATGGGTAATTATGGAATAGGATAAACCGAAACCGGAGAAAGCCGGTTTTCACGCAAGTGAGACAGACCCATGTTGGATGTTGCTAAAGAAAAAGCGTGCACGGCGGCCCCGGGAGCTGCCGTGCAGGAAGGGGTTTCGTATGCACGGGGGGACGGTGCTTCTGGCGTTGGTGGTGCTCTTGGGCATCGTGGCGCGCTCGCCGTTGACGTCGGTCGGCGCGGCGGCGATCTTACTGTTGCAATTGATGAGTGGACAAACCTGGCTGAATTGGATTGAGCATCGCGGTGTTGAGATCGGCTTGCTGTTTTTGACGTTGGCCATGTTGGCACCGTTTGCGACGGGCAAAATTGCCGGCGCCGATGTGCTGGCAGCGATGAAATCCTGGCCGGGAATCATCGCTTTGACCGGCGGCGTGATCGCCACCCATCTGAACAAGCAAGGCATTGAACTGTTGTCCGGTGATCCGCAATTGATCATTGGGATGATCGTCGGTTCGCTGCTGGGGATTGTTTTCTTTGGAGGGATACCCGTTGGGCCGTTGATGGCGGGTGGCTTAACCGCGCTTTTTTTGCAGCTCTATTCCTGGCTGACGCGAGGATAGGTGCCAGCGGGCGATCTTCGGGGAAAAAGGCCGACGGCATACTTGATGCCGATGATGGGCCGGGAGCCGGGTCGCTTTGCTGCTCCGATGTCGGCTTGGGCGGTTGGATGAATTTCCAGGCGAGAAAGAGGGTCACCAGGCCCAGGGCGGACCAGGGTGCATAGAGCGCCCAGGGGCCGCCTTTTTCGAGCAAGTTGAAGACCGGTGGTCCGAAAGCGACGCCGAGAAAACGAACACCGCCGTAGAACGAAGTGATGGCACCGCGTTTGGCTTCCGGTGCGCTGGTGGTGACAACGTTGTTGAGCACCGGGAGCGTCAGTCCCACGCCGACGCCAAGGAGCGCAAGGAGGCCCAGCACCCAAGGGATGCTTTGCAGCAGGGCCGAGAGGAGCAGGGCACCGGAAAAGAGGCCAAGGCCGATCAGCAGCAGCGGTTTGGTCCAGTCCGGTTTTTTCTGAAAAAGAAAGCCGCTGCCAAAAGCAACGCTGGCGGAAGCGAGGACCGGGATCGATAATACAAGGCCTTTACGTACGCCGGTCAGATTATAGGTGGCTTCCAGGGCATCGGAAAGGTAACTGAGCACACCAAAAAGGGTAAACAGCAGAAGCATACCGCCCAGAAAGCTCGTCAGCAGGGGACCGGCTTTTTCTTTGAGAAGCTGAAAAATGCCCGAAAAGTAGGTACCGATGCTTTGCTTTTTGTCCGCTTCTGGAACCGGTGGTTCTTTGACAAGAAAAGCAACGGCAAGGGCAACGGGAATGGCCAACGCGGCGTAGACGAAAAAAAGTGCCCACCAGATCCATAAAACGAGCAGCGAGCCCAGGATGGGGCTAAGCACTTTGCCCAGTCCGTTGGTGGCTTCCAAGATACCGAGCGCTTTGGTTCGTTGGCTGCTTTTAAACAGATCGCCGGCCAGCGCCATCGCTAAAGGCGCTGTACCGGCAGCAGCGATGCCTTGAATGACGCGGCCGATCAGCATGATCGTGTAGGAATTGTTAAAAAGAAGGGGCGCAAGGCCGGAGATCAGACCGCCTACGCCGTAGACAAGCAATGCCGGGACAACGATTTTTTTGCGCATGACCCGATCGGAAAGAAAGCCGAGAAAGGGAATGGTCAGGCCGGCCGGAATCGAGAAAAAGGTGATGAGCAGGCCCGTTTGCATGGCGGTGATGCCCATGGCCTCGCGAATCTGCGGAAAGGCCGGGATGAGCATCGAGTTGCCCAGAACCATGATCAGGGGAACACCGGCGAGGGCGGCCAAGGTACCTGTAGAAGGTTTCGGGGAAGACGCCGTGGGAGCGGTGGCAGCTTCGGGCATGATGGGTTCACCTCAGTTTTCTAAAATGACGATGTCGATATGCTTTGTTCATTTTGTCCAAAATCGCCCCGCCATGTGATGGAAGTTATTGGTCAAAAAAAGAGGCACCGTGATCAAACACGGTGCCTCGGGCTGACAAGAGTCAGTCGCTGTTGATTAGTCTTCCAGGGTGGAGAGATCGCCCGTGGGAAGGCCCAGTTCCCAGGCCTTGAGCACACGGCGCATAATTTTACCGGAGCGGGTTTTGGGCAGCTTGTCACGCACTTCGATTTCACGAGGCGCAGCATGGGCCGCGAGACCGGTTTTGACGAATTGAACGATTTCGTCACGGAGTTCATCGGTCCAGGTGTAGCCTTCACGCAGGGCGATAAAGGCTTTGATCACTTCGCCGCGGACCGGGTCGGGCTTGCCAATGACGCCGGCTTCGGCGATGGCGGGATGTTCAACCAAGCGCGATTCCACTTCAAAGGGGCCGACGCGCTCACCGGAAGTATTGATCACGTCATCCACACGGCCTTGGAACCAGAAGTAGCCTTCTTCGTCCATGTAGGCCGAGTCACCGGAGACGTACCAGCCTTCCAGGCGGAAGTAGTCTTCATAGCGTTTGGGGTTATTCCAGATCTGGCGCATCATCGACGGCCAACCGGCGCGAATCGCCAGGTTACCCATCTGCAGAGGCGGCAGCTCGTTGCCTTTGTCATCGACGATGGCTGCATGAATACCGGGGAACGGTTTGCCCATGGAGCCCGGTTTGATCGGCATGCAAGGATAGTTGGAAATCACTTGTCCACCGGTCTCGGTCATCCACCAGTTGTCATGAATGCGAACGTTGAAGACCCGTTCGCCCCAGCGAACAACTTCCGGGTTCAAGGGCTCACCGACGGAGAGAATATGGCGCAAGTTGGACAGATCATGCTCAGCGATGATGTCGTCGCCCGCGCTCATCAGCATGCGGAAAGCCGTCGGTGCGCTGTACCAGATGGTCACTTTTTTGTCTTGCAGGGTTTTGTACCAGTCCCGGGGCGAGAAGCGTCCGCCGCGGATGACCGAAGAAACACCGTGCAGATACGGCGCCCAGACGCCGTAGGAGATACCGGTAACCCAGCCGGGGTCGGCCGTACACCAGTAGATGTCGTCGGCTTGGAAGTCAAGGACCCATTTGCCGGTTTGATAGTGCTGAATCATGCCGTTGTGGACATGCAGTACGCCTTTGGGCTTGCCGGTGGAACCGGACGTGTACAGCAGCAGCATGGGATCTTCGCGGTCAACCCAGACGGTGTCAAAGCTTGTGGAGGCTTCGGCCATTTCGGCGCGCCAGTCAATCTCACCTTCACCGAGTTCCCCTTGAGGATCGACGATAAAGATATGTTTCAAATGAGGCAATTCTTCTTTGGGAATGCGATTGCGTAATGCCGGCGTGGTAATGATCGCAATGGCCTCAGCATCGGCCAGGCGATCTTTGACGGCACCTTCCATGAAGGCTTCAAACAGGGGGCCGGCAATGCCACCGGATTTGATAATGCCCAGGAAGGACGCATAAAGCTCAGGACTCCGTGGCATGAAGATAAAGACGCGTTCCCCTTTGCCAATGCCGTATTTCTTCAGGACGTTGGCAAACTGGTTGGAACGCTCCATCATCTGACGGTACGTAACCTCTTCACTGCGCTTGGGATCGGAGTAATAGAGGCAGACTTTATCGCCAAGGCCTTTTTCAAGGACATTGCGATCAACGGCTTCATAAGCGATGTTGACCTTACCGGTGGTGTACCAGGAAAATTCTTTCTCCACGTCTTCCCACCGGAAGTTGGCACAGGCTTCTTCATAGGATGTCATGTTGTGGTTTCCGGGAATGGGTTGAATGACTTCACCATGCATGATCGGGGTTCCTCCTTACTCCGCAAGCTTTTTGGAATATTCAGAATACGCTGAGCGCCCCCTTATTGTAGCAAATCGTTGCCAATCCGTCACCCCTATTTTGAATTTTTTATTGATAAATTTTAAAATTCTCTTTGTTAATAGTGTGGCTGAAAAAGAGTAACATCCACCGGGAAAAACCACAGTTTTTCAACAAATTATGCGGAACCGTGGATAAGTCTGTGGATAAGCCCCCTTTTCTGTGGATTAAACGGTTGATAACTTCTTAGTAAGCTGAGGATTTCTTTTTGGGGTCGACAGCCCATGAATGCAGGGAGAGTTTCGCGATCGGATGGAAAGGGCGTCGAAGGGGCAGGATTCTTTTGTAAGTAACACGAAGTAGAGCACGAATGGGCTTTTTTATGGAAATATCGGTTTGGTGAAGAAGAGGATGCAGGGATAAGCTATCACCAGAAGGAGCGTTGTCCCTGATCGATAAGGAGGATCGTCGGCATGTCAAAATCAAAACCACTGTCCATTTCCTTGAAGCATAAGCGGTCGGAACCGCCGGGAACGACGGGGCGAGGTAAAGCGGAGCGAGGACGGAGTAAAACCGGCGGCGGTCCCCCAGGGGAGCGCACCCGGCGGCGGCCCGTGGCAGAAGCGGAGGTATTTTCCGGTCCCGGTTCGCTGGTGACGGCCTTACCAACCGATCTGAAGGCCTTTCAGCGAACCTTGCGTTTTGATAAAGTCGCCAAGCCACCGGTCGTTCATGAAAATAACCCGGAATGGAAGGGCTTTCGGCTCGATGATTTTCAGGTCGAAGCGATTGGTTGTTTGGATGCGGGCAAGGATTGTCTGGTGGCAGCCCATACCGGTAACGGCAAAACGTTGATCGCCGATTATCTTGTCGATCGGGCCATGCGGGAAGGCCGGCGGGTTTTTTATACGGCACCGATCAAAGCCTTGTCCAATCAAAAGTTTCGTGATTACTGCCACGCCTTTGGGGAAGCCAATGTGGGACTGTTAACGGGCGATCATCAGATCAATCGTTATGCGCCGATTCTGGTGATGACCACCGAGATTTTTCGCAATATGTTAATTGAAAAGGATATTCCCGGTGAGTTATCCCATGTGGTTTTTGATGAGATCCACTATTTAAATGATCCGGAGCGCGGCGCCGTCTGGGAAGAATGTTTGATCCTGATGCCGCCCCAGGTGCGCCTCTTAGGCTTGTCGGCGACGGTCCCGAACATTGTGGAGATTGCCGATTGGCTGGGGTTGGTCCATGAACGGGACGTGCCGGTGGTGACCTTTTTGCAGCGCCATGTGCCGTTGGCTCATTTTTATTACCAGCGCCAAATGGGGCTCGGTACGGCGCGGCAAGCGATCAAAGTATGGTCCGACGCCATGGAACCGCCGAAAGATTTCAAGGAGCAAACGGAACGGGCGAAGGCCTTTCCCGCCTACGGTCAGGGCCGGCAGCCGGCGGTGCCGCCCACAAGCCATCGCCAGTTGGTGGCCTGCTTGGCATCGATGGAACTGTTGCCGGCGATTTATTTTTTGTTTTCCCGCAATGGCTGTGAGCAAGCGGCCATGGACTGGCAGGGCCATACGTTTTTAGATGAAGCGGAAACGGCCGAAGCGGAACTGATTATCGCCGAGGTGGAAGCGCGGCTGGGTGCCGGTTTGCAAGCGACGCAGATGTGGCCGCGCATGCGCCGGATGCTCCTGACCGGCGTCGCTTATCATCATGCCGGTTTGCCGCCCGTCGTCAAGCAAGCCGTCGAGGAAGTTTTTGGTCGCGGCCGGGTTCGGGTTCTCTATGCTACGGAAACCTTTGCCGTTGGGATCAATTATCCGGTCAAAACAGTTTGTATGGATACGACGACGAAGTTTGACGGATCCCGTTTCCGCGTTATGACGGGAACAGAGTATCATCAGATGGCCGGCCGGGCCGGTCGCCGGGGGATGGACCGGCAAGGTTTGGTGATCGTGCGGGCCGATTACCAGCATTTCAGTGAGGAGCGCTTTCCTGATTGGACGAAGCGGTATCCCGAACCGATCCGCTCGCGCTTTGCCCTTTCCTTTAATTCCGTTGTTAACTTGGCGGCCCATCACAGCGATGAGCAAGTCGATAAGATCTTAACGCACAATTTCAAAGCCTATCAGGAGATGGTCGCCATCCGGCAAGCGCAGTCGCGCATGGCCGAACTGCAGCAGACGCCAATTCTGGCCCGTTGCCATTTTACTGGACTCGACGCTTGCCCCGTCGAGCGAAAGGGCCTGGAAAAGGAATTGCAACGAACGGAACAGCGGCTCAAAACCTGGGGGCAGCACAAGTCGATCGGTCCGCGGGTGCGCGAAAAGATCGAAAGTGCCAAGCTGCGCAAAGCGGAATTACAAAAACTGCTGGGCGGCTTGCCGCGGATCAAGTGCGATCGCCAGAGCCGGGTGCTCTGCGCCGAACGGGTCAAAAAAACGGCCAGCTTTGTGCAGGCCTATCAAGCGGCCGAAGAAAAAAAGCTGCTGGCGGAAGGGCGCATCGATGAGATCCGGGCGTCCTATAATCGCATGGTGGACTATCTGACGGAACACAAGTATCTTGATGAAGCAAGCCAGCAACTCCCTCGGGGGATGGTGCTCGGGAAGCTGCATGTGGAAGAACTGTTGGTGACGGAATGGATCTTTGAGGGGCTTTTGCATGAAGTCAGTGACGGCGAACTGGCGGCACTGATCGGCGGTGTGGTCTTGGAAGACGGTCGCTTTGACCCCCATATTGCCTCGGCGGCCAAAGCCCTGGGTGATTGGGTTCTTCGGGCGCGGGAACTTTTTTTCCAGCTTCGTGACCGTGTGCCCGACGATTTGCCGCAGCCTCATTTTCGCATCGAAGGATGCTGGTTCTTAAAGACACTCGTCGAAGCCCGCGATTTTACCCACTTCCTGGCGCTTTCAGGGATGGCCGAAGGCGATGCCATCGCGCTGGCCCGGCGTTGTATGGATGTGTTGCGGCAGTTGGCCCGTGCGGTGGAAGGCGATGAAGGCCTGCAAAAGAAAATTCGCCGTGCCGCCGAACTGGTGGCGCGACCGGAGGTTGTGGCCGGCTTGTAGTAAATTGTCGAAAAAAATCCGTCCTGTCGCGATGGAGGGTGCCTTGGCGACGGTGAAGGAATTGAACGCTTCTTGTGTCGCCAAAAAACCTTTGCTCCTCCCGGTAGCATTGCTTACAATAGAGTGTACGATTGATGGGCGTAAGCGTCAGCCGAGGGGGGAAGTTAAGGATGATGGCTCACTGGCTGCAGCAGCTATGGCGGACAAGGGCGTTGCATCTACATAATTTGCTTTATCATTCCAGCGATCAACTTCAATTGAGTACGGACATGGTGCAAGAGTTGTTGATCATTGAGGAACGGGCCTACAGTGCCGGCGAGTTAGGCATCCCGGTGGCAACGTTGCCGCAGGCGCTGGCCGATTCGATTGTCCGGCTGCAAAAGATGGATTTACTGGCAGTGCAGTACCGGGAAGATCGCATCGTGGTGACCTTTGAGCCCTTGTTTGCCCAACTGGTGCCGGCGGAGGCAAGTTGTTCGTTAACGCAACTGGCGCAGATGTATGAAGAGGTGCAGGCGGAAACGCGGCGCTTGGATGGACTGCGTAAAACGCAAGTGCTGGAACGAATGGAACTGGACGAAGAGCGCAAGTTGTTGCGCCAAGAACGGGCCCAACTGACGGCGTTAGAGACGGAGCTACGGGAGCGCTACGGGCGGGAACGGCAGGAGGCCGATGAAGAGCGGCGCGTGTTGCGGGAAGAGCGGGAGCGCCTGGCCTTACTGGACGATGAACTGCGGGCTGAGCGCCATGCCTTGCTGGCCGACCGAGCGGCATTGCAAACGGAGCAGCAGGCCGTGAATGAAGAACGGCGGAATTTGCTGGCCCTTCGCCAGGAGTTGGAGAAGATCCGGGCATCGCTGACGGAAGTATCGGCGGGCCATCGTGATGGAAACGCGGCCACCGCCATGCACCAGGCGCCGGCGGGCGATGATGACAAGCTGCGCATCGCTGCCTTTTTGCAGCAGCTACGGGGACAAGCCGTCAGTGACGGGGAAATTCGGGAGATTCAAAAGATGCAGGCCACCTATCGCTGGCCCCTCGATTTTGTGTTGCTTTTTTTAGAAGAAGCGATTGGCCACGGCTGTCAAGCGGTAGCCGAATACCGCCGGCAGGCCAATCTGGTGGCGCAGCGAGGGTTGGTGACGCGCGAACAGGTGCGCACTTTTTTTCAGCAGCGTTCCCATCTGGATGAGCGCATTTCCGAAGTCTGGGCGACCCTGGGCAGTTCCTTTAAGATCAATGATGTGTTCCTGGATATGTATACAAAGTGGTCCAAGACCTGGGGGTTTGCCCATGATGTGATTTTATGTGCTTGCCGGGAGACCTACCGGGGAGCGGCCAACCCCAATTTGAACTATGCCGATGCGATTTTGCAGCGTTGGAAGGCGGCGGGCGTACGGACTGTTGAGGAAGGCGAACGCGAGATTGAGCGCTTTAAGCTGCAGCGCAGTCGCCCGCGCGGTGGCCGTGGGGCCGGCAAGACGCCGTCGCCCAACGGGCCCTTGGCTGGTACGAATGTGGTGCCGCAAACGGACGATGAAGCGCAGGCCTATGAACGCTTTAAGTTTATTTAAGGATGGGGGACGAAGGGATGGCAGACCGGGACACGAAGCGACTGCAAAAGCAAGCCGAGCGTGACCGGCGTGTGGCTGATTTGCATCGGCGTTTTCCGGCGCTGGCCGATCTGGACCGGGCGATCCGGCAAGCCGGGATTCGGTTGGTGCAAGGTGCATTGCGCCGTTTGACACCGGATGAGGTGGCGGCGTTGACGGAGGAACGGTCCACCCTTTTTGCGCAAAAACGGGCGCTGCTCCGGGAATATGGGATTGATGAGCAGGTCTATGCGGTGCGTTGGGATTGTGCGCGCTGCCAGGATCGCGGCTGGACGGACTTTGGCGTCAAGTGTGCTTGCTTGGTGCAGGAGGAAATTGATGGGGCCTTTGCTCGATCGGGCTTGACCGATGAAATGCGCCGGCAGACCTTTGGGTCCTTTGATTTGAACTGGTATACGATGCAGCCCGGCGGCGTACGGTTGGCCGAAAAAATGGAGCGGGTACGAGCGATTTGCCAGCAGTTTGCCCATGATATTGTCCACGGTGGCCCCGTCAAGAACTTGCTTTTTTACGGCCCCGTCGGTACCGGAAAAACCCATCTGTCCAGTGCCATTGCCAATGTGTTGGTGGCAGAGCGCAAATCGGTCGTTTACGGGACGATTTCGCAAGTGATCAGCACGATTTATGAAGCCAAATTTGATTTTCAAAATAAAGGCCGGCAGCCGGAAGTGCTGGCGGCGCTGCGCAAGGCCGATCTGGTGATCATCGATGATCTGGGCACGGAAAATACGACCGAATCGGTCGTCACAGAACTGTTTGAACTGGTCAATGATCGGGTGCGTTTTGGCAAACCGTTGTTGATTTCGACGAATCTGGCGTTGCCGCAACTGCCGGGGCGCTATAGTTTGCGCACGATGGACCGGCTGTTGACGCAGTCGATCTGCGTCGAGTTTGAAGGCTCCAGCGTTCGGGAGTTACGTTTTGCCCGTCGTTAGGTTAGCTGTAGGCATGCTGTGGAGCATGCTTTTTTTATGGGGACGCCGGACAAAGCAAAAGTTTTGCTGCAGTCATAGTTGAATTTCAGCCCACCGGTAGTAAAATAAAAGGGAAAAACTGGGGGGTTGGGATGATGAATGCACTCGACGGAGTAATCTTGGCGGCCCTGGGTTTGGCTTTTTATTATGGGTACCGCCGAGGATTTTTGACGTTGGTCATTGGTGCCGGAGCCTATGGATTGGGTTTTTTTGTGGCCACCGGGTTCTATAAGGTCGTAGCGGCGGGGCTCGATGGTTGGATCGGTGCGGTGCCGTGGCTGCGTGGTTATTTGGTGCAGCGCTTAGCCTTACCGATGGCCACGGCGAAGGTGCAACCGGAGATGGTGGCCGGGCTGAATCTGGAGCGCATCTTTCATGAAGGGATGCTGCAAGGGATTGCGCTGCCGCTTTTTTTTCGTCAGGAGATGGCCAAGCAATTATCGACATGGACGGGAGCGGCCCTGGCGTCCATGACCAACCTGGGGGAGATGGTGGCTGATTATGTGGCCCATTCGCTTTGGCATGTCTTGGTGTTTGGGTTGCTTTGGCTCTTCGTGGCCTTATCAGCCAAAGTGGCGGCGCGGTTGTGGATGCGCTGGCGCGGTGACGGGTTTTTGGGCATGGCCGATCGTACGCTCGGTGCGCTGCTGATCGGCGGGTCGGCGGGGGTGGCGCTGATGCTGCTGGTGACGTGGTTTTACGGGTCACCGGGCACATCACCGCTGCGCTTGGAATCGGAGCCGCTGCGGGTTGGCTCACTGCTTTTCCCGTACCTGATGGACATGCGTCAAGAACTGGTCGCTTGGTTCGGTGGATTTACCTTTCGTTGATCTTCCGGCCGTTTGGGTTACAATGAAGAGGTACGTTTGGTTTGCCGGTTCCGGCAGCGGTATGGTAAGAAAGGGGCAGTTCTGATGGTGATAAATGGATGGATGGCTCAGGACCCCGGCGGCGATGATCGCACAGACGTTGCGGTCGCGGCGTCGCCGGCAAAAGCGCAGCAACGGGAGGACCGGGAAGAGTCCCCCTTACTCTATAAGCCCAAGCATGTGTGGGAGCAGATCGATGATGATCAAAAAAAGCAGGCCATGGCCTTTGCCGAGGGGTATAAGCAGTTCCTCACCGAAGTCAAAACCGAGCGAGAAGGTGTGGTCTGGGCGGTGACGCGGGCACGCTCACTGGGTTACGTACCCTTTGTGCCGGAGCAGGCCGGCAGCTTGCGCCCCGGTGATAAGGTATTTTGGATCAACCGGGACAAAGGGGTTATGCTGGCCCATATCGGTCAGCGTCCCTTGGACGACGGGATTTTGCTGGTCGGAGCCCATCTCGATGCGCCGCGGATCGATCTCAAACCCAATCCGCTCTACCAAGATGAGCAGATGGCGTTGTTTAAGACTCATTATTACGGCGGCATAAAAAAGTACCAGTGGCTGGCGTTGCCACTGGCGCTGCATGGCGTCACGGTGCGCGGTGACGGTGTTCGCTGCCCCGTCGTGGTTGGCGAGGCTCCGGAAGACCCGGTGTTTATGATCACCGATCTGCTGCCGCACTTAGCCAAGGATCAGATGGAAAAAAAGCTGACGGAAGCGGTGCAGGGCGAGGGCTTAAATGTGCTTGTCGGCGGCTTGCCGTCACCGCACAGCGATAAAAAATCCCGTGACGACGGTGCCTGCAAGCTGGCCGTACTGGAGTGGTTGGCGGCCCGCTATGGCATGAAGGAAGAAGATTTTCTTTCTTCCGAGTGGCAGGTCGTACCGGCCGGTCCGGCCCGCGATGTGGGTTTTGATCGTGCTTTTGTCGGGGGCTACGGTCAAGATGACCGCAGTTGCTGCTATACGGCGGCGGAAGCGCTGTTTGCGCTGGAACAGGTCGATCGGACGGCGGTGGTGCTGCTCGTCGATAAAGAAGAAACGGGCTCTGACGGGAATACAGGCATGCGGTCCCGGTTTATGGAACATGCCCTGGCCGAATTGGTTTATGGGCTGCAGCAAGGCGGCGCCTTGCCGCCGGAATTAGCCTGGCGCCGCTGCTTGGCCCGTTCGCGGGCGCTTTCGGCCGATGTGACCGTCGGTCTTGATCCCAATTTTGAAAGTGTTCTTGATCAGCGTAACGCCGCACGCCTCGGCTATGGCTTGGCCATCGCTAAATATACGGGCAGCCGGGGCAAGTACGGCACGTCCGATGCCAATGCCGAGTTTGTCGGCGAAGTGCGGCAGATTTTGAACCGGGAAAAAGTGTGCTGGCAAAGCGGGGAACTGGGTAAGGTTGATCAAGGCGGCGGCGGTACGATTGCGCAGTTTCTGGCCGTCTATGGCATGGAGGTCCTCGACTGCGGCGTACCCTTGTTAAGCATGCATGCACCGTGGGAACTGGCCCACAAGGCCGATTTGTATATGGCCTATCGCGGCTATGGCGCCTTTATGGCGTCTCGCTTGCCCTAGACACGCGGGGCAGAATCGGTTTGGTTTGTAAAGGAAAGGATTTAGGTTGCAATGAGTACGGATGCGGGGCAATGATTGGTTGGAAACCGTGATGGCAGATATCAAAGGTTGGTGGCACCGGGTCTGGCGAAAAAAGCAGCCCACCTGCGACATTGCCGATCCGGCGGCGTTGGTGGCGTCTTTTTTGAACGGGTTGTTGCGGGGCATCGCACCGGATCGTGAACGCTTGATGGCGATTCTATACCAGCCGCTGGCCGACCGAAGTCGCTGGTGGCTGGCGGCGGTGCGTAAGCTGGCCGCCGATGAAGGCAAGCTGACGGCGGCGCAAGGGGACAGCGCCTGGCGCCTGGCGCGAATTTTATTTTTGCCGAGCTACTGGCAAGCGATCTTGAAGGGCCCCCATCCGGAGCTGAAGGAAGAGTTACTGGAGGTCTGGGGGCTCATGGCTGTGCCCGACGTGGCACCGCTGCTACGAACGGCCGTCATGGACCGGGTGCCGACGGTGGGGTTGGTGGCGGCCATGGACTATGCGCGCTGGCCGGGGCCGGAAGTGACGGCCTTTTTCTTGGAATTGCTGCTCGCCGAAGGGGGTCCGTGGCTGGACCGATCGGGACGGGCGCTGGCGCTGCGGCGGCAGACGGAAGGTATCGATATTTGGCTGGGCCTTTTGCAATTGGCCCGTGACGAGCGGGAAAATGTGCGTGCCCGCGCTTGGGCCGTCGTAACGTCCTTTGGGCCGCTGGCCGAAGCGGAAGAAGCGACTGTCGGTGCCGCTGTGGATGACGGATTGATGGAAGCGTTGCAGGACCCGTCGGTGCCGGTGCGTATCCGGGCCTTGGAAGCGCTGGGGAGCGTCGCCCGTCCTTCCCTGGTCAGGCAGGCCGTCGCTCAATTAAGCAACGGTGACGGTCGGATCCGGGTCGAAGCGGTGCGCGCCCTGGGCCGCCTGGCCCTGCTCAATTTGTTGGCACCGGAAGATCGGCAACTGGCTTATGCCGGTGTGGCCGCTTGTTTGCATGATGACGATTATCGGGTGGTGGGCCATGCGCAACAGGTATTGCCTTATTTGGTGGAAGGGTAGGGTGTTGTCATGACCGGTTGGTTAGCCGAGTGGGTTCGGAGTTGGGTCGTAGCTGCAGGTATGCCGGAGATGGCCGGGCTGGCGGCGGCGATGGTGGCCGGTGCGGTGCAGGTTCTGGTCATCGTTGTGCTGGCCTGGCTGGTGCTGCGCTTTGGCACGATGGCCATCGGGCAACTTTTTCAACAATATGGCGGGAAAGGCTTACTCGATGAGCGCCGGGCGGCCACCTTGGATTCACTCTTACGAAGTGTGCTTTTTTATACGGTTTTTTTGTTTGCCGGGATTGTGATTTTGGATACCGTCTTCGGTCTGCAAACGGGGGCGCTGTTGGCCGGTGCCGGGGCGCTTGGCGTGGCTGTCGGTCTGGGCGGGCAAAGCCTGGTCAAGGACATTATTGCCGGCTTTTTTATCATCTTTGAGGATCAATATGCCGTCGGTGATTTTGTTACGCTCGGCAAATATACAGGCATTGTGGAAGCCATTGGCCTGCGGGTGACGAAGATCCGCGATATGAACGGCGAACTGCATATCATACCGAACGGCTTGGTCAAAGAAGTGACCAACAAAAGTCGCGGGACAATGTTGGTCACGGCTGATGTGCCCATTCCCTACGAAGAGAATGTGGACCGGGTGATTGCGTTGATGACCGAAGCGGCGCAGGAACTGGCGCTGGCCATGGAAGATGTGATTCGCGAAGGGCCGAATGTGCTGGGCGTCGCTCGTTTGGGCGCTACGGAGATGGTCATTCGGGTGACGGCCAAAGCGGTGCCGCTGGAACACTGGAAAGTGGAGCGGGCTATGCTCCGGCACTTTCGGCTGGCCTTGGATCGTGCCGGCATTAACGTTCCCTATCCCCGTCAAGTGATGGTGCCTTATGGCGATACAGGAGGGGCTGTGGAAGCTGTCGTAGCGAAGGAGGAAGGACGATAGTGGCTTTTTATGCGGTAGGCGATCAGGTACGCCTGCGCAAGACGCACCCTTGTGGCTCAACCGATTGGGAAGTGTTGCGTGTGGGCATGGACTTTCGCATTCGCTGCTTGCGCTGCCAGCACTTAGTGATGCTGCCGCGAGTCAAGTTTGAAAAGGCGGTCAAGGCGTTGCTGGTGCCGGCGCCGGGTGTGGAACGCCCGGAATAGACAACGGCAGCCGGTAGAAACAAAAAAGTGCTAACGACCTTCAGGATGACCTGAGTCGTTAGCACTTTTTTTGATTTACGTGGGCATGGGCAGGGCAATACTGGTAACAGTACGTTCGGGGAGGGGGATGACCGATGAAAAACCGCCGTCACGAATTGATGTGCTTGTTGATGCAAGTCGCTGCCGAATTGCGCTGGGAACGTGCCGAAGCCAAGCATAAAGAACAGCACCGTAAGCCTTAAGCGTACCTAAAGCGCCAAGCGTTGCCCAAAGGCGCAAGCGGTGCCTTTGGTTACCGGCAGGGATCTTGTTCACGGCCAAAGCCGCCAAAAAGAAAAAAGCCAACGATGCCAATGACGATGAGCACAAGGAGCAAATGGTTGCCGGAGAAGAGGTACGGTTGGTCGTTCATCAGTGCACCTCCTTAACGGTCGATGGCATAATCAGTGCTTCAGCATATGCCAAGATCAAGGGGGCGGTGCGCTTTTGCTTGCATTCGCGGCGTCCTTTGCATAAACTGATACGGTAATGCAGATAAAATCAGGAGTTGATAGGGCATGCCGGTACAGGCAGGGATCGTCGGATTACCCAATGTGGGCAAATCGACGTTGTTTAATGCGATCACGAAGGCCGGGGCGGAAGCGGCCAATTATCCTTTTTGCACGATTGAGCCCAATGTGGGGATGGTGGAAGTGCCGGATCGGCGGATGGACAAGCTGGCCGAAATGGTCAAGCCCAATCGGACCGTGCCGGCGGTCGTTCGTTTTGTCGATATTGCCGGTCTTGTGCGCGGTGCATCGAAAGGCGAAGGGCTGGGCAACAAGTTTCTCAGCCATATCCGTGAAGTCGACGCGATCATTCATGTGGTGCGCTGCTTTGAAGATCCCGACGTGACCCATGTCGATGGACAAGTCGGACCGAGCCGTGACATTGACACGATTGAACTGGAATTGATTCTGGCCGATCTGGAGGCTGTCGAGCGCCGGATGGATCGGGTGCAGAAGATGCTCAAATCGCAAGACAAAGCGGCCCTGGCGGAGATGGCCGTATTGAAAAAGCTCAAAGCCGGCTTTGAAGATACGCAGCCGGTGCGGTCGATGGAATGGTCGCCGGAAGAAGCGGAAATCGTCAAGTCGCTTTTTTTAATCACCGCCAAGCCGGTGCTGTATGTGGCCAATGTGGATGAAGCCGATGTGGCGGCGCCCGATAATGCCCGGGTGCAGGAAGTGCGCGAACGGGCCAAGCGGGAAGGAGCCGGCGTCGTCGTTATCTGCGCCAAGATTGAAGCGGAGATTGCCGAACTGACCGATGACGAAGAGCGGCGCATGTTCCTGGAGGAATTGGGCCTGGAAGAGTCCGGTCTGGATCGGTTGGTCCGTGAGACCTACACGTTACTGGGGTTGATTACCTATTTTACGGCCGGCGTACAAGAAGTGCGGGCCTGGACGATCCTGCAGGGAACGAAGGCACCCCAAGCGGCCGGTGTCATCCATACGGACTTTGAACGCGGCTTTATTCGCGCCGAAGTGACCGGTTATGACGATTTGATCGCCGCCGGCAGCCAAGTAGCGGCGCGGGAAAAAGGTGTACAGCGCCTGGAAGGCAAAGAGTATGTCATGCGTGACGGCGATGTGGTTCATTTCCGCTTTAATGTCTAACCGGCAGTGGTCAGGGCGTTTTTTTGGAAATTGTGGAAGCGATGCTTGTCCGATTCTGTCTAGTTGTGATAAAATGGAATTAACCGAATGTTGGGGGAGGTTGTGCAGGTGTTAAACCGTGTGATTCTCATCGGCCGGTTAGGTCAAGATCCGGAGTTGCGCCACACAAGCGGCAATATTCCTGTGTGCACGTTTAATATCGCGGTGGATCGACCGATGTCCGCGGCGCAGCGACAAGCCGGCGCTGAAAAGGTGACTGATTGGTTTCGGATCGTCGTTTGGCGGGAACAGGCGACCAATTGTGCCCAGTACCTGGCGAAAGGCCGGCTGGTCGCGGTGGACGGCCGTCTGCAAACGCAGTCCTGGACCGATCAGCAGGGACAAAAGCGAACCGGCATTGAAATTGTTGCCGATACCGTGCGTTTTCTGGAGCGTGGTGATGCGCCGGCGGCCGCACCGGCAGCGGCCGGCTATGGTGGCGGCATGAGCTATAACCGGGGACCGGCGCCGGATTACGGCAATGAAAGCGCCTTTGGCAATGAAATTCGTTTTCCCGATCAACGTCCGGCAGCAAGCCGTCCGGCACCGCCGATGACCGATGATGATCTGCCCTTTTAGCTTTCCGGGATAGACAGGGTCCGATTGAACATAAGTTGATATAGGTTGGAGATCCAAAAGGGGGAGCACGGTGGGCTCTCCTTTTTGCCTATTGTCGATTTTATGGTGAATTTTGTTTTTATTTTGATTGGGGAAAGCTAAGGGTCTCCGTGGCTGGGTTGATAAGAAAGGGTGTGTCCTTGATGGCGACGCGTGAAATGGTTGAGGCGGCTTTTTTGGCATCCTTGACGGCGATGCTGGCGCTGGTCGGGGTTTATGTTTTGCCGCTGTCGGTGATAGCGAATTTGGTTTGGACGATCCCGATCGTGCTTTGTGTGGTGCGCAACGGTTGGCGCTACGGTGTCATGTCCCTGGCAGTGGCAACGCTGTTGATCGGCTTATTGACGAATCTGCCCTTGGCGCTGCTGTTGTTGTTGCAGTTTGGTGGGTTGGGGCTTTGGTATGGCGTGGCTTTTCGCCGCATGTGGCCGGCATGGCAGATTTGGCTGCCCGGCTCGGTGATTGCGGCCCTTTCGGTGGTGGCGGCGGTCGGGTTGGGGGCGTGGCTTTCCGGCGTTTCGCTGGAGGCGTTGCAAGGGCAGATGCAAGCAGCGATGGAAGCGTCGCTGGCCATGTACCGTGATTCCGGTGCGCTGGCAAGCAGCGGTTTGACGGAAGCGCAACTGCGTGAACAGTTGCAAGCGATGCTGAAGTTGTTGCAATTGTTGCTGCCGAGCTTTATTCTGATTTATGGAAGCGTAACGGCCGCATCGACCTTTTTGCTGACGCGGGCCGTGCTGCGCCGCTTGCCGCTGCCGGTGCCGCCGCTGGCTCCCTTTGCGGAATGGCGCTTGCCGTGGCCGTTTATTTGGTTGGTCATCGCCGGTTTGGCCGGCAATCTGGCCGGTGAGTACTGGTCGGTGGAGTGGCTCAGGGTGATCGGCCTCAATCTTTTGTATGTAGCCTATCCGTTGATTTTTGTGTTGGGTTTGTCGGTATTGACGTTCTTTTTTCGGCGCATCGAGTTTTCCCCGGTGTTGCTGGGCCTGGGTGTATTCTTGGCGGTGGCCTTCCTGGGCCAGTTTGTGATCATTTTTATCGGTACCATCGGTTTGATGGACATGATTTTTGATTATCGGCAGCGGGTGAACCGGGACGCTTGACGGACGCAAGGGGGGCGGCGCGATGACGGTCGATTCTTTGTGGCGGCGATTGCTTGTGCACGGACTGGCCGTGGTGGTGGTGGCAGCAGTCATTGGCTGGTTAGCCGGGGTGCATCCGGTGGCGGCGGCCATTGGCGCAGCGTTACTGGTCGTGGGGGCAGGCTTAGCACTGGCCAAACAGGAAGCCTGGCCGGTGGCAGCGGCCGTAAAGGTGATCCAATCGGAGGAGCCGGTCGAGCGACGTGCTGATTTGCTGGGGCATTTACCGCTGAGTTTAGTGTACCTCGATAATTCCGGTTTGATTGTCTGGCATAATGAAGAGTTTGCTCGCTTGATCGGCCGGGATGGGGAATCGCTGCGCGGCAAGATTCGTAGCTATTTGCCGGAACTGCATTTTCGCAAGCAGTCCGGCTTTCGGGAACTGTTGTCATCCCGCCTGATCATTGGCGAACGGCGCTTAAAGGTGTCCTTGCGCGTCGGTCCGCAAAAAGATCGGCGGTTGCTTTGTATTGATGATGTGACCGATTTTGAGCAGCGCACGGCCCGTGAAGAAGGGCCGGTCATGGGCATCTGCACGATCGATAACTTTGTCGATACGCTGGCACCGCTGGATGAGGGGCAGAAAACAGCGGTATTGGCTGATGTGGATAAAGTCTTGGGTGAGTGGGCGCTCAGCGTCGAAGGCTACCTACGCAAACTGACGGAGGATCGCTACTTGCTTTTGCTCAGCGGGGCGGGGTTGCGCCTTTGCCAGGTGCAGAACTTTGCTATTTTGGATCGGATTCGTGCGATTCGCCAGGAAAACAAGCTGCCGATTACGTTGAGCATTGGCTTGGGTGTCGGTGAAGAGTCCATGGTCGATCTGGGACGGATGGCGCGGACGGCATTGGAACTGGCGCTGGGGCGCGGTGGCGATCAAGTGGTGGTCAAGTCGGCTGAACGGGTGCTTTTTTACGGCGGTAATACAGAAGCATTGGAAAAACGTACCCGTGTCCGGGCCCGCGTCGTCGCCAAGACGTTGAAGGCGTTAGTGGGAGCGGCGTCGAATGTACTGATCATGGGCCATGAAAATGCCGACCTCGACACGGCCGGCTCGGCCTTGGGGCTGGCCCGGGCGGTGATGCGCTTGGGCAAGCCGGTGCGCATTTTTCTCGATCAGCGCGGCGGCGGCCTGGATCGCTTGCTGCCCCATGTGCGCCAGGATGCGGAGCTGGCCGGTGCCATGATTGCCGGTCCCGAGGCGTTGGAAGCAGCCGATCAAGGTACACTGTTGATCGTGGTGGATACCCATAAACCGTCCATGCTGCCGGAACGACGGCTCCTGGCCAAGGTGGGGAAGATTGTGATCATCGATCATCATCGCCGCGGCGAGGAGTTTATTGAGCCCCATGAACTGGTGTATCTCGAATCCTATGCGTCATCAACGTGCGAACTGGTCGCCGAGATCTTACAGTATCTCGACGAAGAGGTGGAATTGGGCCGGGTGGCGGCATCGGCGCTTTTGGCCGGCATTACTGTCGATACAAAGCACTTTGTGTTTATGACCGGTGCGCGGACCTTTGAAGCGGCGTCCTATTTGCGTCGTTCCGGCGCCGATCCGCAACTGGTCCAGGATATTTTACGAGATCCCCTGGATACGGTGGTGCGCCGGGCGGCGATTGTCAAAAATGCCGAACTGCTTTATGGACGGATTGCCCTGGGTATGCAGCGGGAATTTTTACCGCGGGGACCGGTCATTGCCGCGCAGGCCGCCGATTCGCTGCTGGAAGTGGAGGGCGTCAAAGCGTCCTTTGTCCTGCGGGCGCTTTCGCCGGGGACAGCCATTTCGGCGCGGTCCCAAGGGGAGATCAATGTGCATGCGATTATGGAGCGCCTAGGCGGCGGCGGTCACTTGACGATTGCCGGCGCACAGTTGCCCGATGTGGAGCCCGATACGGCGCGGATGCGCTTGATTGCGGCCATCGATGCCTACCTGGCCGATGGTGGCACGGAACGCCGTGAATAGACGATTATGAATAAATTGAAGGAGGATACGAATTATGAAAGTTATTTTGCAAGCCGATGTCAAAGGGAAAGGGAAAAAAGGTGATGTGGTTAACGTCGCTGAAGGGTACGCCAATAATTTCCTCTTCCCCCGTCACCTGGCCATCGAAGCCAACGCGGAAAATATGAAGAATCTTGAACGCATGAAAGCGCTGGAAGAGAAGAAAAAAGCCGATGAACTGGCCGAAGCCAAAGTCCTCGGTGCCAAACTGAAGGAAATTGCCGTGCGGGTTCCGGCCAAAGGCGGCGAAGGCGGCCGTTTGTTTGGCGCGGTGACCAACAAAGAAATCGCCGAAGTGGTCGAGAAGCAGTATGGCCTGAAAATCGATAAGCGCAAATATGAGTTAAAACAACCGATCAAAGCAGCCGGCGTTTATACGTTAACTGTTAAAATTCACCCTGCTGTGGCGGTGGATCTTAAAGTCGAGGTTGTTGTCGAATAACTATGTTGATATACAGGGCTTGCTGACGCCGGAGGTGAGTGCAGGAAGCGATGGGTGTGCGGGGCGTGCCCGGAAGGAGTAGAAAAATCAAATGAAAAAGTGGATGGAGTCATTGGCCCGGGGGCGATTGTTGCGTCCGGAGCGTTCGGGGGCGGAAGAAGACGCGCTAATGCGCCAGGTTGATGCGCTCTTTGGGATTCTTTCCGAAATGTACGGTGCTGATAAATTGGTGCTGCGGGCCAGTAAGCTGGAAATATTGCCGATGATGCGTTCGTCCAAGCTGGAGGAACGTGTTTTGGCATTGCAAAAATTAGTCTATCAGGATCCGGGCAACCGAGCTGTGCCGATGCGCCACGAAGTGGCCGACATCCTTCATGAAGTCGAAGAAGAACTGGCCAATGTCCTGGCGCGGCGCATGGTGGAGGACAAGGTAGAAAAGCTGGTCGCCGATAAAATGCAGGAGCGCCATGAAGAGTACATGCAAGAGATTCGCGCGCAAGTATTAAAGGATTCCTCCGGCCCGGAGAATGCCCAAACACTGAAACGATTGGCTCTGCTGGAAAAGATGGGCACAGTTTCATTGGCCCGTTCCGCCATGGAAGTGCTTCGCCCGCAGCGTTTGGGTGAGGTGATCGGCCAAGAGCGAGCGGTGAAGGCCATGCTGGCCAAACTGGCATCGCCCTATCCGCAGCATATTCTTTGTTACGGACCGCCGGGCGTCGGAAAGACAACGGCGGCACGTTTGTCTTTTCAAGCGGCCAAAGAGCGCGGCGTTTCGGCGTTTACTAAGGGTGCGCCCTTTGTCGAAGTCGATGGGACAACCTTGCGCTGGGATCCGCGAGAAGTGACCAATCCGCTCCTCGGTTCTGTTCATGATCCCATCTATCAAGGGGCGCGCCGCGATCTGGCCGATACGGGGATTCCCGAGCCGAAACTCGGTTTGGTCAGCGATGCCCATGGCGGTGTTTTGTTTATCGATGAGATCGGTGAGATGGATCCGATGCTCTTAAATAAACTGCTCAAGGTGCTTGAGGACAAGAAGGTTTCCTTTGAATCGGCCTATTATGATGCTCATGACGGCAATGTGCCGCAGTGGATCAAAAAGATCTTTGAAGAAGGGGCACCGGCCGATTTTATTCTCGTGGGAGCGACGACGCGTGATCCCGGCGAGATCAACCCGGCGCTGCGGTCCCGTTGTGCCGAAGTATTTTTTGAGCCCTTAACGCCGGTGGATGTCATGGCCATCGTGGAACATGCGGCGGAGCGTTTACATGTGCAGTTAGAGCCCGGTGTGGCCGGCTTGATTGCCGAATACACCATTGAAGGGCGCAAGGCGGTCAACTTGCTTTCCGATGCCTATGGCCTTTGCTTGTTTCAAGGGGTTCAGGAGGGAGCACCGGTGCAAGTGCGCCGCGATCACTTGCTGGAAGTGTTGCAGACGGCACGGCTCAGTCCCTATGTCACGAAAAAAGCGGTTCACAAAGGCGAAGTGGGCCGCGTGTTTGGCTTAGGGGTCATCGGCTTTGTGGGATCGGTCCTGGAGATTGAGGCGGTTGCCTTCCCGGTGTCCGGTGAGGGCAAGGGCAACGTACGGTTTAATGACACGGCCGGTTCGATGGCCAAAGACTCGGTGTTTAACGCATCGTCGGTGTTCCGCTTGTTATCGGGTCAAGAGCTGTCGAGCTATGATGTCCATGTCAACGTCATCGGTGGCGGCAATATTGACGGGCCGTCGGCCGGGGCTGCCATCTTTTTGGCCATGTACTCGGCGGTGCTGGACGTGCCGCTGTTACAGGATGTGGCGGTCACCGGTGAAGTGTCGCTGCGCGGCCAGATGAAAGCCGTCGGCGGCATTTTTGAGAAGATCTTTGGTGCCCGGCAAGCGGGCATTCGCCGGGTGATTATCCCGAAGGAAAATACCAAGGATGTACCGGCAGGATTGACCGGAATTGAAGTGATTCCGGTAGAAACAGTAGCGGAGGCGCTCGCGTTAATTCAAGTGCCTTCGGCGGCGGTGGCGGACGCGTCGTAAGCGGGAGACGGTTTTTTATGAGCAATTTGTTTGATCGGTTGCCGCCGCAGAATGTGGAGGCAGAGCAGTCCGTGCTGGGTTCGATGCTTCTCGATGCCGAAGCGGTGAACCGGGCCATGGAACTTTTAAAGCCGGAGGATTTTTATAAAGAGGCCCATCAATTGATTTTTCGTCATCTGGTGGCCTTATCGCAACGAAACCAACCGATTGATCTGGTGACTGTCACCGAAGCGCTGCGCCAGTCCAGTGATCTGGAGCGGGTCGGCAGCATTCCCTACTTGATTGAACTGGGCAATGTGGTGCCGACATCGGCCAATGTGGAGCATTACGCCAAGATTGTGGCGGAAAAATCGCTGCTCCGTCAGATCATCAGTACAGCGACGCGGATCACGCAAAAAGGCTATGCCGGTGAGGAAGAAGTGGACCGGCTGCTCGATGAAGCGGAGCAGGCCTTCTTAGCGATTGCCCAGCGGCAAGCGCGCGATGGTGTGGTGGTTTTGCGGGATGTCCTCGTGCAGACGCTGGATCATATCGAGAAACTTTATAACCGCCGGGGCGATGTGACGGGGGTGGCCACGCACTACCGTGATCTGGATCGCATGACGGCCGGTCTGCAGCCGTCCGATCTGATCATCGTAGCGGCCCGCCCGGCCATGGGCAAAACGGCCTTTTGCCTGAACATCGCCCAGAATGCGGCGGTCCATGATAAAACGACGGTGGCCCTGTTCAGCCTGGAAATGTCCCGGGAACAGTTGGTCCAGCGGATGCTTTCGTCGGAAGCGCTCATCGATCAACAGCGACTACGTACCGGGGCACTGACCGAGCAGGATTGGGACGCCTTGACGCGAGCGATCACACCGCTTTCCGAGGCGCCCATCTACATCGACGATACGGCCGGGATTACAGTGATGGAAATGCGGGCCAAGTGCCGCCGGTTGAAGCTGGAAAAAAATCTAGGTTTGGTGGTCATCGATTACCTGCAGTTGATGCAGGGCAGTGGCGGCAAGCGCTCGGAAAACCGGCAACAAGAGATCTCCGATATCTCCCGTTCGCTTAAGGCACTGGCGCGGGAACTGCATGTGCCGGTGGTGGCCCTTTCGCAGTTGTCCCGTTCCGTGGAGCAAACGACCGATAAAAAGCCCAACTTAAGTCACTTGCGGGAATCGGGCGCTTTGGAGCAGGACGCTGATGTGGTCATGTTTATTTACCGGGAAGATTATTATTTTCCGGAGACGGAAAATAAGGGCATTGCGGAGATCATTGTGGCCAAGCACCGGAACGGCCCGGTGGGTTCGGTGGAACTGGGTTTTTTGCGGGAGTACACCAAGTTTCTCAACCGGGAATATGCCTAAGGGCCATGGCTGTGCTTGCGCCTGTGGAAAACCTTCAAGTTGCCTGATTGACAACCTTGGAGGGGCAATGCTATACTGATGTCCATCAAAGGGGAGTAGCTCTACATAGCAAGGTCGTCAGTACGGGGTGACCCCGGCCTTGTTAGCAGTGAACCTGTGAGCAAGACCTTTGCCGTAACGGCAGAGGTCTTTTTTATTTTCCTCAAAAGTAACCTTGTATAGAGTTGGGTTACAGCGGGAAAATAAGAACCTCGGCCGTTAGAACAAGGTGGGGCTTGCTTGTTACTAGAGTCCGTCTAGGAACCTAATGAAAATAAGCATGGTATTCGTTGAAACTGTGTTTTTTCCAAATTAATCAAGAAAGTAGCCACAAAACGCACC